>WGLW01000001.1 GCA_016125405.1 Alphaproteobacteria bacterium
ATTGCGAAAGCTGGCGCAGCGAAACGTCAACGGCCTCCGCCGCGCCATCGCCCGCTTCGTCCCAACTGTCAGCACAAACGAGGCCCGCGCTTACTTCCGCCACGCCGGCTATGGTGCAACTTGAGCGGAATCTGCTTTAGTGGTAGGCCAGAACCGCGAAGATCACCGCCGCGACAAGTGACAGGCCGGCCAGCGGTCCCAGGCTGGCCAGCAGGCCGCCGGCCTGTTTCGACTTGCGCGCATGGATCGTCTCGATCCCGGCGACAGCCAGGGTCAGGATCACCGCGAAGACCAACTTCATCCAGAACATCGAATCCGGCACGCGGACGCCGGACTCCATCGTCATCATCGCAAGGCCGCTCGCCCAGAGAAGGGCGATCCCCACGGCCGCCAGCTGGGCATAGGCTCGGCCGGGCCGGCGCGCGCGTCCCTTCTTCTGCCGCGCTTCGGGTTTGACGCTGGCCAGCGCCACGACGCTGCCGAGCACGCCCGCTGCAGCCAGCATCAGCCCCATGAAATGCAGAATCAGCAGCCCGTCCGCCATCCTCGCGGAATAAGGCGCAGCCGTGCGCTGGGCAATCAGGCGCGGCGGCGGGCTTCCGCAGCCTCGTCCAGCAGCTCCGCCAGATCGTCAAATCCGCGCAAACGCGCTGCATCGGCCGGAGTCTGGCCAAGCGGGTTGCGGAAGCCGGGGTCGGCTCCAAATGCCAGCAAGAGGTCCGCCAGCTCGATCGCCCTCTCTTCATTGTCGCAGAAGCAGAACAGCGCCGGCTCTCCAGGACGATCCTCGCGGTTCGCCCGATCAGGCGCCTCTTCGAGCAGTTCTTGCACTCGACCTATGGCGCCGGCAAAGCAGAGGCCCCGGAAGTTGCGGCTGACCGGGGCAAGCAGCGCAACCATTTCCGGGCGATTGTTGTAGCTGGCATGGGTGAGCGGCGTGCCGCCGTAGCGCTGTTCAAATGGATCGATCTCCGCGCCGCGCGCGATGAGCAGGGCGGCGATTTTCTCCGCGCCGCAATGTGTCGTGAGGTGCAGTGCGCGAAAGTTCTTTTCGTCGCCCACATTCGGCGACATGCCCAGATCGAGCAGTAGCTTAGCGATGTCCACGCGGTTCTGGCGAATGGCGGCGAACATCGGCTCGGGGTCGCGCAGGCAGTCGGGATTTGACGCCGCCAGACGCCGAAGTGCATCCAAATCTGCCGTGGCGGCGGCAAGAAACTGCTCCTGCTGGCTCAACTCCGGCAATCGGGCTCCGTGAGCAAGCAAAAGATCCACGACGTCCTGCCGCCCGGCGAGCATTGCATGTTTTATAACTGGCAAGCGCGAATAGAAATTGACGCCATTTGCGTCTGCCCCGTGTTGCAACAGCCATGCGGCCTGGACAGGATGGTTTGGCACGGCATTGCCAAGCAGATAGGCGAGCGCGTTGGGGATCCTGTCGCCTCCAAGCGCTTTGGGCGATGAACCGGTCCACTTTTGCGTCTCGCCGCGCTTTTTGGATTCGGACCACAAGAGGTCGAGCCAGAAGGTGGAGTCAGGGCCAAGGGAAATGTTGTAAAGCGCCTGCGCATCGAACGGATCGGCGCCGCGGCTGATAAGCAGACGGGCGAAAGCCTCCGCTTCCGGGTGTGGCGACTGGCCGCCTTCACCCTCGCCGATCACGCCCGTCAACGCTTTGAACTCGCTATTTGTATCAGACCAGCCGGCGTTGGGATCGGCGCCATTATCGAGCAGGAGCGTCGCGATGGGCAGGACATTTCTGAGGCGGTCGCCCAACGGCAGTCTGGCGTAGGCGAGGCGATGGAGCGGCGCCCAGCCGTCAATCCAGTCGCGCCGGTGGGCCAATGCCGGCTCCTTGGCCAGAAACCGCCGCACGGCCTCGATGTCATGTGCGAGCACGGCCGTATGCATGCCGTCGCTCGCGATCTCCGGATGGTTGGATAGAATCCGCGCTGCGAGGGCGCCACGCTGGGGTCCGTCACGGTCATAGTCGCCCCAAGCCTCAGTCCTGGGATCGACGCCATATCTATGCACGCCTTTTTCCAGGAACAGACCGACGCGGTCGGCATGGCTGCGCTGGCGATCTTCGACATCCTTTTTCAGCAACGCCCAGCTTGCGTGGCCATAGTCCAGCGCCAGCGCGTGTTGCACGTCGCGGAGTCCGATCCGTGCCGCGCCTGCGCCCCGGGGGGCCAGGCTATCGAAGCGGGCAATAGCGCCCGGGTCGTCGGCCGCGATCTGTTTCAGCCAGCGTTTGGCTTCGCGCCGCAGGCCTTCGAGTGACGAATTATCGGATAGTTTTCGGGACATGGAACCTTCCTTCCGAAATGCGCCTGATGTCCGCTCACAGGCCGGAAGAAGGTGTGAGGTATGTCGGTCAAAACCAGTTGGGTGGGAGCGAGGCTCCCTTGCCGCGGACAGGTGGCGCCCCAAGCGCACTGGGGCGATTTTCGGATGGATGCCGATGGCTTGTTAACGGGACCGAAAAGATCGTTTAGCTATGCGACGCGCAGCGCACCAGTTCGACGGGGCGGTTGTCGTTGAAGGTCACGCGCATTTCCCGCAGGTTGGGTTTGACGCGGAAGAACACGAATTCTCTCGATTCATGTCCATCAGCCAGGCAGTCGGCGGCGGCCGACCAGACGGCGTCCTTCGTATCCTCGGCTTCGCTGACATAGATAGATTTGAACGCGCAGAAGCGCGCCGCCTCAATCCCCATGCGATGAGGTTCGATGGTCCAGGTCTTCTTGTCGTCTCCGCAGTTGCTTGCGGACTCGGCCCATTCGCCGGCGTAGGGGCTATGCGGGTTCACCTCGGCGCGAAGCTCCCCGCCGATTGAGGCTCTGCCCGCCGATCCCGACGGCCTGTCGCATCCGCAAAGCAGGACGCCGCCAAGCGCCGCCGTCACGAGCAACCTCCGCACGCTGGTTTCCATATCGGGCCGCCCAATAAACGCAGACTACCCCCCAAAGATAACTTCGGCCTGACTTGGGCCGGTTGCGTCAAGGGGCCGGAACGCTTCATGATGAAATATCACCAAGGAGTTGCAGAGATGCGTTTCGCGCGCGTCAGGCACGTCGGGGGGCTTGTGGCGTTGAGCCTGGCCTTGACCTCGGCCGCTAGCGCGCGACCGGCGCCGCCCGATCTGGCGGCGATGTTCGCCAGCGGCCAATACATGGACGCAGCGGAGCGCGCCGAAGTGGCCCATACGGCAGATGATCTTGCCTTCGCCGCACGCTCCTTGCTGGCGCGCTGCATGACGGGCGATCACGAACCAGACCCGTCAATGGTCGACCGGGCGGCGGCGGACGCCCGGGAGGCGCTGAAGCTCGACCCGCAGCACGAAGAAGCCCGCCTTCAGCTTGCCATCGCCATTTCCCTGAAGAGCCGGGCGATGTCGCTGATGGATGCCTGGTATGCCGGATATGGCGGCGAGGGCCGGAAACTGGCGGAGGAAGTGCTCGCCACGGATCCGGGTAATTACTACGCTCACGGTTTCCTCGCCGTATGGAATGTCGAAGTCCGTCGCCGGGGCGGCGTATTGGGGGCAGGTCTGCTCAAGGCCAGCGTCGAGGCGGGCCGCAGGCAATATGAGCAAGCGGCGCGGCTCGCCCCGGACGATGTCGGCATTCACTGGCAATTCGCCCGGGCCCTGACAGCGCTCGACGCCGACAGGTACGGCGATGAAGCCTCGGCGATCCTCGACCGGGCGCTGGCGGCGACGGCCAGCGACCATGTTGAGATGGTCATGCAGGCGCGCGCGGCGCAACTCGCCGAAGCGCTCAAGGAAAACCGCCGCGCGGCGCAGGCGCTGGCCCGGCAAATGCTGTGAGTCGGGACGAAAGGGGGAGGTGATGCCGGGACCGAATGAGCTGAGTTTTGACCGGGCCATCGAGATCGCGTCCCGCCGGGCGGAAGAGTGGTTCAAGGTGCACGCTGACCAGCGTCTCAGGCTTTTCAACTTTTATGTTATTCTTATGGGCGCAGCGCTCGGCGGCTTCGGCGCGGCGTTCGGGCAGGGGCTTTATCTGCTCGCCATTGCGGTCTCGATGCTGGTTCTGGTGGTGACGCTTGCCTTCAAGAGGCTCGACATGCGCGTCGCGCGTCTGGTGAAGGACGCCGAAGCCGCGCTTGGGAGGGTCGATGACCTTGTCGCGCGAGTTACGGGCATCGAAGAGGCAAGGTTGTCTCAGGCGGCCGAAAGGAAAGACGACGTGAAGTCGTATCGCCAGTCCTTCAACCTTATCTTCCTATTCGGTGCGCTGTTGGGGCTTTCGACACTGGTCGTCGCCGTCTGGAAGGCGTGGCCGTTACTCGACTTGCCCTACTGACTGGCCCAGAGGATACGGGCCATCCACGCGAGTTCCGTTCGCGGGATTTCCCGGGGCGGGTAGGCCGGGTTCAGCGAAAGCAGTTCGACCATCCGTTCAGTGGCGCGGCCAAGCACCTTGGCCAGCACTTCGCCCTCGTGCGTTTTCGCCACCACGCGATCTCCCCGTCGGACAGGGGCGCCGGGAGCCACGACGATGCGGTCGCCCTTGCGATAGACGGGCTCCATGGAGTCGCCGGCGATCTCGAGCGCATAGACCGCATCCGTTTCCAGGCCGGGGAAGCGCACCTGCTCCCAGCCGTCGCCAACCGGGAAGCCGGCGTCGTCGAAGAACCCGTCGCTGCCTGCCTTGGCGAAGCCGAGCAAAGGCGCCGTCCGCCCCTGCCGTCCTTCGGCAAGCGCGGCAAAATCTTCAAGCGAAGCGCCAACCGCTTCCAGCGCCTTGTTCAGGCTTTCGGTGGAGAGCCAGCGGGGGCTGCCGTCGGCCGCCTTGCGCTTCGACTTGTTGAAGGCTGTGGGATCCAGTCCCGCGCGTTTGGCGAGACCAGACGCTGACAGGCCATTGCGCGCCGCCAGTTCGTCGATGGCCTTCCAGATCGCTGAGTGTCGCATGGCGGCGTCCGGCTGCGGAATTCATTCCCACGTATAGGAATATTCTCCCATACGCAAGCGCCAGCCACTGCGGGCGATTTGGCGCGTTAACGCCTCGCTAACCAAGGTGAACGGACGGTGTCTGTTCGAAAGGGCCGATCGTGATTGATTCCTCCAGCCCCCTCGCAAAGGCCGCCTCGCGCCCCGAGGTGATGGCGGCGCTGCGCGACGCGGCGAAGGCGACCGGCGCTGACTTCTCGTATCTTGTTCGCACGGCGCAACGTGAAAGCAATTTCGATACGACAGCCAAGGCGCCGACATCGACCGCAACGGGCTTGTTCCAGTTCACCAACGACACCTGGCTGCGCATGGTCGATCGCTATGGCGCGCAACACGGGCTGGCCGCCGAAGCCGCCGCCGTAAAGGTCGATGGCGATACGGTCACCGTCGGCAAGGGCATGACGCGCGACCAGATTCTGGATCTCCGAAACGATCCGGAACTGGCGGCCCGAATGGCCGGGGAGCTGGCTCAGGAAAACGCCAAAATTCTGGAGAAGAAGATCGGTCGGGCGCCCACGTCAGCAGAGCTCTATGCGGCGCACTTCATGGGCCCAACCGACGCCGCCCACCTGATCCAGGGCGCACGCCGCGACGATGCCGGTCCGGCCTCCAAAATCTTCCACAGCGCCGCTCTCGCCAACCCGAACGTCTTCTCGGGCAAGGACGGGCAGCAACTCACCGCCGCCCAGCTCTATGTGAAGCTGACCGGCGACCCGGTCACCGATGTCGATGCTGGCAACGTAACGCCGGCCGCGTTTTCACTGCCGGACATGCCGACAACGCCCACGGAAGCGCTCTTGGCCGCCCGCAGCGGCGTCGCGCAATTGACCTCGACGCTTATGGCTGCGCTGTTCGATGTTCAGTCAAAGAGCGACAAGGCCTAGGCCACGGTCTTGCTGGTCAGCGCGGCTTCGATCTGGGCGTCCGAGTATCCAACCGATTTCAGGATGTCCCGCGTGTGCTGGCCCAGCGCTGGCGCTGGCCCCTTCGGGCCGTCATCGACGCCGACGAAGCGGGCAGGCCCGCCCGGCGACGGCATTGTCTCCCCCGCGCGCGTCGGCAAATCGACGATCCCGCCGGCCGCCATCACCTGCGGATCTGCAGCGACCTCGGCCAGCGTCTGGGCGGGCGCCCAGGCGATTTCCTCAGCTGTAAGGCGCGCCGCCATTTCATCCTTGGTGAACTTCGCGAACGCCTCGTCGAACATCGAGGTTATCTCGGCCGCGTGATCGCGCCGGGCTTTACTGCCCAGGAACCGCGGGTCGGTATCGATGCCCGGCAGGTCGAAGGCTCGGGCCATGCGAGGCAGGTCGGCATTGCCGGCGCGGGCCACGATGCAGATCCAGGCATCATCCTTTGTGCGGAAGAAGTTGGTCAGCGGGTTGTAGGCTTGCGCGCGCGGCCGGGTAGATGCGTTTCGACCGAAGAAGAGCTGGATCGCGAAATCCGTGTGGATCGTATAGAGGCCCGTCCGCAGCAGGGAGACGTCGACGAGTTGCCCCTTGCCGGTTTTCAGCGCCTGGATCAGCGCCGCGTTGATGGCGGCGACGGCTGCAATAGAGGTGGTGTGGTCGCCCGCGGCGGTGCGTACGGGGAAGAGTTCCGAGCCTTTCGGCGCTGTCAGCCGGGCGAGTCCGGAGCGGGACCAGAAGCTGGCCACGTCGAATCCCGGCGCGTTGGCGTCCGGTCCGGAAAGGCCATAGCCGGTGAGGGCGCAATAGACGAGCCTGGGGTTGCGTTTGGACAAGACATCGTAGCCCAGCCCGGACCGCTCTATGCCGCCCGGGCGAACGTTGGTCAGGAAGACATCGGCGGTATCGGCCAGCTTGCGGATGATCTCGCGCCCTTCCTCGGTACGGGCGTCGACCACGATTGATTTCTTGCCGCGATTGTCCCCGTCAAAGGCCGGGTTGTCGGTCAGATGTTCCTTTCCTGTTCCCTTGGTCGGAAAGTTGTTGCGGACGGGGTCGCCCCCCGGCGGCTCGATCTTGATTACCTCCGCGCCCCAGTCCGACAGGATCCCCCCCGCTCCGGGGGCCGCGAAATAGGTTGCATGTTCGATGACCTTCACGCCCTGAAGCAACATCGAAAACACTCCCCGTTTTATGTGCTGGGTGCGCAATATGTTAGCGCCCCGCAATTTCCTGTTAACCCGGTGCAGCAATTGTCATTTTTTGAACCAGTTCAACCCCTGCCTTGCTGCCAAGAGGCTGGACGAAATGACCCTGACCACCATGCGCTCATCACTGACCCAGGATGACATCCGTCGCTTGGTGCGGGGCGACAGCCCGGAAGAGCGGGCCCAGGCCGCGCAGAAAATCTGCCGGCGGATCGACGCGGTGGACCTGACGGCGGGCGACCGCGAGAGCGCGCACGAAATTCTGGCGGTGATGGCCTCCGACGCGGCTGCCCTGGTGCGTCGCACGCTAGCCGTCACTCTGCGCAACTCACCCAACCTGCCGCGCGACATTGCCGTCAAGCTGGCGAACGATATCGAGGCCGTCGCTGTTCCCGTCCTCAAGAACTCGCCGGTTTTCACCGACACCGATCTTGTCGACATTCTTCTGGCCGCGTCCCCCGAAAAGCAGGTCGCTATCGCCGAACGTCCTGCGATCAGCGAGGATGTGACCGAGGTGATTGCTCTTTACGGCCACCAGACCGCCGTGGAAGCGGCCGCATACAACGAGGGCGCAGCGTTTTCTGAAGCGTCGTTTGCCGGTGTGCTCAACCGCTTCAGCGCCGACGATTCCATCAAGTCAGCTTTGATCTCCCGCTCGAAGTTGCCCGTGGGCGTCACCGAAAAACTGGTCGCGATCGTTACGGGCGAACTCTTCGACCGTCTGGTCAATAAGCATGAACTGCCGCCACAACTTGCCATCGAGATCGCCTCAGGCGCGCGCGAGCGGGCCACTCTGGATCTGGTGGAGCAGGCGGGGCTCAGTTCCGATCCGGCGCGCTTCGTCCAGCAGCTTCATCTGAACGGCCGGCTGACCCCGTCGTTGATCATGCGCGGGCTTTGCCTCGGCCACATGTCGTTCGTCGAGCATTCGCTGGCGGAGCTGGCGGGCGTGCCACGGTCGAAGGCGTGGCTGATGATCCATGACGCCGGTACATTGGGCCTGAAAACCATTTTCGAACGGGCTGGACTGCCGGCCGGCATGTTCACAGCCTTCCGCATGGCGATCGAAGTCTACCACAACACCGAAATGGATGGAGCGCCGGGCGACCGGGAGCGGTTCCGCCAACGCATGGTCGAGCGCGTGCTGACCCAGTTCCAGGCCATACCGCGCGCGGATCTCGAATACCTGCTCGACAAGCTCAATGCGCTGGACGCGCATCGCCACAGCATCGCGGCGCCTGCTGCCTGAAGTGCTGAGGCCCTAGCTGTCGGCTTTGGGCGCGACCGCGTAAGCGATGCCGGCATCCGCCAGCTTGGCGGCGTCACGCCAATGCACACCCTCTGCGATAAGGGCGACACCCTCCGCAGCCGTGACTTCCAGCCGCGACATGGGAATGTCCATCGAGTGCAGCGCCATGGGATCGACGCGCACGGCTTCGAACGTCATCCGGGCGCGGCCATTCATCGGCGTGCGCCAGGAGCGCCGGGCGTCAAGACCCACACGGAAGCCGCACCGACGCACGGCGTCGATCCGGTCGAGCGCCAGATCTTCCAGTTCGGACACCGAACCATCCGTGAAGTCGATACGGAACTCCTGGGGAAGGAGTTTCGAGCGCCGCGCCCCGGCTTCGCAGGCCATAGGCGTATCCGGATCGGCCAGCGCCGCCATGGGCGCGAGGATCGCGATCGGGCGCTGGCTGTAGTCGCCGTCTTGCGCCAGGTTTGCAGCCCGTTCGATCAGGTCGCCAAGCCAGGCAGCGACGGAGGGGTGTGCTGCGTCGGAAAGGTGGCGCGGTCGGAACGTGTCCTCGAACCCGATGTCGGTTTCGACATTCAGGCCGAAAGCCGCTCCGTCGGCGAGACGCACGACAGGCTGGAACCGCAGGCGCGGAACACGGGTCGCAACGGGTTGCGGCTCGTTGACGACCAGCCTGAGATGTGAGGCGCGAACTTCCGCCATGACCCGCTCCGGTTGTTTTCTTGATCTACCGGTGGAATAGCAGAACAGGCTGAAAGCTGGCCGAAACCCGACCTCGCAATTTTCACGAAATCGGCCAGTAATCCAAAGTACAGTTTGGTAAAGGGCAAGGTCAGTGACGGACGAAAAACCCCCGCCATTGCTGGCATCCACAGTGCTTCTGGTCCGCGACGGCGAGGGGCTGGAAGTGTTAATGGTCCGTCGCAGCGCAGGCATGGCGTTCGGCGCCAGCGCATGGGTGTTCCCGGGCGGGAAGGTCGCCGCCACGGATGCGGATCCCGCATGGGACGGCCTGTCCAGCGGCGAATATTCCCACGATGAGCGAGCGCTGAGGATCGCCGCCGCGCGGGAAGTGTTTGAGGAATCGGGATTGCTCCTGGCCGTTCATGAAAGCGGCGAGCCGGTGAACGTCGAGGATGTTGAGCGCTACGGACCCCTGCGCGCCGAGGTCGAAGCCGAACCTGCACGGTTCATGGAGCTGATCCGCGATGCGGGTCTCATGCTGATCCTCGACCGCCTGGTTCCCTTCGCACACTGGATCACGCCCGAGTTCGAGCCCCGGCGCTACGATACTTATTTCTTTCTTGTGGCCGCCCCGACGGGTCAGCAGGCCAGACATGACGGCCGCGAAGCGGTGGACCACGAGTGGGTGCAACCGGAGGCGCTGCTGGCGAAGCGGCTGCGCGGCGAGGCGAAGCTGATGTTCCCGACCCGGCTCAATCTTGAGAAGCTGGCCAAATCGGCGACGGCGGCTCAAGCGGCAGATGCGGCGGCAGCGGCGCGTGTGGTCACGGTGTCTCCAGTGGTCGCCGAGCGGGATGGCGTGCGCGTACTGCGCATTCCGGCCGAGGCGGGATATTCCGTGGTCGAGGAAACGATGGATCGCGTGATGCGCTAGCGCTCGGTCGCCGTCACGTATTTCTTCATTTGCGCCTCCAGTTCACTGGAAAGCGCCGTGGCGACCGGATCGTCAGCAGACGTCACCTTGCCCTTTACCGCAGCTTTAACGGCATCGACATGGGCCTTGAGAAGCGGCGCTGGGGGCTGCGTCTCCACGGTATCGTCACCCGTGAGTTTGCACAGCGAAGCGCAGAATCGCCCGACAAGAGGATAGCCATAGGTCGGCGCGAGCCCTTTGAGGTCGTGGGCGCGGCGGTGCAGCTCATCACGCGCCGCCGCCGTTCCGCCATCCGCCTCGAACCCGTCCCAGGCCGCCACCAGCTTGTCCAGCTCTTCGACGATCCACTCATTGAATTGCTCGGAAAGATCGGCAAGCGCTGCTTCGGCGCGTGCGATTGCGCCCTGGTCCAGCGCCGGGCGCTCATCGCCAACCTTCGCCCGCAACGCGTTTGGCGGCGTGATCATCTCGACTGGTTTTTCTCGAGTCATAGCGTTCCGCCCCGATCGCCGCCCGCAAAGTCGCAGATGATCTTCCACACATTGCCGGGTTGATCGTTAACAAAGGTTTGGCCGGTCGCAAGGCCATCAGACCATCTGATCTAGAGCGAAAACTGCTCCTGCAGGATACGCTCGTCCAGCGCGTGTCCCTCGTCGAACAGCATGGTCAGCGGTTTGGTGCGATCTTCCCGAATCTCCACCTTGCTGACCTCCCGCACTTCCTGCGTATCCGCAGACACCGCAACAAGCCGCCGTTCCGGTTCGATCACTTCGATCGACACCTTGGCGTCATGACGGAGAAGCGCTCCGCGCCACCGGCGTGGACGGAATGGCGAGATCGGCGTCAGCGCGAGCAGGTTGGCGCCGATCGGCAGGATCGGGCCATGTGCCGAGAGGTTGTATGCGGTCGAGCCTGCCGGCGTGGCCACGAGCACGCCGTCCGCGGACAACTCGCTCAGCCGTTCACGCCCGTCGACAGAAATACGCAGCTTGGCTGTCTGCGCTGTCTGGCGCAGCAACGACGCTTCGTTGATCGCCAGCAGCGTTTCTGTGTCCCCGTTGATCCGTGTCGCCTTGACTTCGAGGGGGTGGATCACGGCGCGAACCGCCGCATCGAGTCGTTCCGGCAGGTTTTCCTCGGAATAGTCGTTCATCAGGAAGCCGACTGTTCCGCGGTGCATGCCATAAACGGGCAGATGATCCGCGTAGCGGTCGCGGAGCGTCTCCAGCATCCATCCATCGCCGCCCAGCGGCACGACGACATCGGCCGACTCGACCGGCGTCTGGCCATAGCGCCGCACGAGTCTCTCGAGCGCTTCGCGCGCCGAGGGCTTGGCGGACGCCGTGAAATGAATGCCGTGGCCGTCTGCGCTCACGTGCGCGCCTCCGTTGAAATCCAGGTCAACATAGGGCGGAAATGCTCCAGCCACGACAGAATGTTGGGCTTTGGCCCCCTGGAGGAGGTCGGGCCCTTCTCGCGCCCCGGCGGATACTCGGTTATAAACAGGGCCGAAATCGCATTAACCGCTTCCGCGGCGGCCCGAAAGGCCCCGGGGAAGGCAGGCAAACGGGAGGCTGCCATGGCCGACGATCTCAAGTCCATCAGTGTCAGGGAGCGGGTCAGCGAGGCGGAATGGAAGGTGCGGTGCGATCTCGCGGCTCTCTACCGCCTGGTCGCCCTCTGGGGGTGGGACGATCTCATCTTCACCCACATTTCCGCGCGCGTGCCGGGGCCTGAGCATCACTTCCTGATCAACCCGTACGGCCAGTTCTTTGGCGAGATCACGGCGTCTTCGCTTGTGAAGATCGACCTTGAGGGCAATATCGTCGAACCAACCGATTATTTCATCAATCCCGCTGGCTTCACCATTCACTCCGCCATTCATGCGGCGCGCGAGGATGCGAAGTTCGTTCTGCATTTGCACACCGACAACGGCATTGCCGTGTCCGCGACCAAGGAGGGTTTGCTGCCCTTGAGCCAGACGGCGCTCACAGTGCTGCCGCGGCTGGCCTATCACGAGTATGAGGGTATCGCTCTTGATCTCGGTGAGCGCGAGCGGCTGGTGAAAGACCTCGGCGACAAGATGCTGATGATGCTCTGGAACCACGGCACGCTGGCCGTGGGGGAGACCGCCGGCCAGTGCTGGCTCGGCATCTACATGCTGGAACGCGCCTGTCAGATTCAGACCCTGGCTTCCAGTCAGGGGCGTGAGCACCTGCGCATGGCGCCGATCGAGGCCCAGGATACCGTCCGCCAGCAGGTCATGGCTGCGATGGGGATGGGCGCCGAACTGTCCTGGCCCGGCTGCCTGCGCAAGCTGGATCGTGAATCGCCGGGCTACGACAGCTAACAGGAACACAAGCGGGGGGTGATGTGACTGAGGGGGGAGCGCGCGTTGCGCGCGGGTTAATCGCTGCCGCGGGCGCCGTGGCGGGAGCCGGGCAGGCGTTCGCCGGAGCTTGGGTGCAGGTTCCGGGGCATGCCAGCAGATCACTGACATATGGCGGGAGCGCGGCGATTTTGGCGAGACGTGGCACACCGACGTCTACGGCGAATACGGGCTCGCGAAAAACTGGGGCGGGACGCTCAAGCTGGACACGCAAATTCGCGAAGACCAGAACTATGACGATCGCACATCGATGGAAGCAGGGCTTCAGCGCTCTTTCGCCATGAGCCCGCGCAGCGTCATTGCGATCAGCGCGTCTGTGCTTGCGGGGGAAGCGCTGGAAGGCCCGGAATGCCGGGGAACGGGATATGAGACCCGGGCTGGCTATGGCCGCTCGGCCAGCCTTGGCGGCCACAACGCGTTCGTGAATGTCGAGGCGGCGTTCCGGTCTCGCGGGTCCGATTGCGAACGCAATCTGGTCGAGGTTGCAGCCGGTGTGGACCTCACGCCAAAGCTTCACACCATTCTCAAGGCGTGGTCCGAAACGGGCGACAAGGCGCGCTCGGCGAAGATCGAGACTGACCTGCTCTACGACATCGGCAAGTACAGCGCCGGTATTGGATATCGTCAGGAAGTTTCCAACGCCTTCGACGAGAGCGGCATTGTCATTGCTGTGTGGCGGCGGTTTTAGCCGCGTCGGCATTTTCCGATGCAATCATCAGGTAAGCGATTACATCCCGCCGGTCATTGGCGTCGTCGAGGCCGTTGAAGAACATCTTGGTGCCGGGCATGTAGTCCTTGGGCTTGGCGAGCCATTTATCGAGTTCGGCGCCCGTCCACTTCTCGTCCTTGTCGCCCTGCAGGGCTTTCGAATACTTGAAATTCGCCTGCGTCGCCGGATGCCGGTCGAAGACACCATGAAGGTTCGGGCCGGTCTTGTTGCCCTCGGATGGCACGACCGAATGGCAATTGCGGCATTTGATGAAGATGGTCTGCCCGTTTGCGATATCCGCTTCGTTGTACGGCGGCGGCAGATCCGCCTTGGTGAGAATCTTTCCACCGGCTGCGGACGCGCCGGCCGTTCCCTCAGGTTTTGAACCACAGGCGGCGAGCGCCATGCAGACGGCAATAACGGCTGCAAATTGAAGTTTCGCCAATGTACCACTCCGAATGACGCATCCCAGACGTGACTGGGCTCTCGGTGCTCTGTTACATCCCACGATGCAACGCTTTGGGCCGGGCCGCCCGCCGGCCCGTTGTATGTCTCGCAGTCCACGGCATTCCGCAAGGGAATTGTATACATGGCGCCTGCAACCTGGACTCGTGTGGAGACCGAAGCCCGGCGTCTGGGCGCGCTCGACCTGCGAACAGTCGCGCAGCGCAGCGATCTCGACAGTTTCATATGGCGCGCGCCCCACCTGGAAGCCGATGTCGCCAAGCAGCCGATCGACGCTGGCGCCATGTCAGCCATGCTGGCGTTCGCGCGGGAACGGGATCTGGCTGGCCACATCGAAAAGCTGTTCGCCGGCGGCATTGTCAACGCTTCTGAAAACCGGCCAGCGCTGCACTGGGCGCTACGCGGCGGCGGTGAAGAGATTTCAGCCGTCGCCGACATGCGCCGGCAGCAAGCCGAGGCCACGGCCTTCGCCAAATCCGCCCGCTCTGGAGGCCTTGGCTTCGAGGTGAAGACCATCCTTCACGTCGGCATCGGCGGATCGGATCTTGGTCCGCGTCTGGTGTGGGATGCGCTACGTAGTTATGGCGCAGCCGGCCCGGAAATCCGCTTCTGCGCCAACATCGATCCCGAGGATTTTCTGGAAGCGACGACCGGCGTCGATCCGGCGACCACGCTGGTTCTTGTCGTATCGAAATCGTTCAAGACGCCGGAAACCGCATCCAACGCCAGGCTGGCGCGCGAGTGGCTTGTGAAGGCGCTTGGAGAAACCGCCGCCAACCAGCATCTCGCCGCAGTCTCGTCAGCGCCGGACAGGGCGAGGGCGTGGGGCGCCGGAGAGGATCGTATCTTTCCGATGGATGAGGCCGTCGGCGGCAGGTACTCGCTCTGGTCATCCGTCGGTTTGTCGCTGCAGATTGCCCTTGGACCAGACATTTGGGCCCGTCTTCTCGCCGGTGGCCGGGAGATGGACAACCATTTCAGAACAACCGGGCTGCAGGAAAATACACCCGCCCGGCTTGCCATGATGGACGTGTTTCTCGCCACGGCGCTCGACATTCCTAGTCGCCCGGTTCTGGCTTATGCCCATCGCCTGCGCCGACTGCCGGATTTCCTCCAGCAGCTGGAGATGGAGTCCAACGGAAAGTCAGCTGCGGATTCCGCGGACGGACGGGTCGGCGATACCGCGCCGGTCGTGTGGGGATCGGTCGGCACGCTGGGCCAGCATTCCTTCCATCAATTGCTGCATCAGGGCACGCGCCGCCATGCGATCGAGTTCGTCGCCGCGCTGGATGCCGGCGCCGGAGATACTGCGCGGGGCAGGGCGTTGCTCGCCAACGCGTTCGCCCAGGCGGAGGGCCTGCTCGCGGGTCGCTCAGCGGCCGAGGCAGAGGCTCAATTGCTGGCGCAAGGTGTTGATCCAGTGCGCGCCAGGAAACAGGCGCGTGACATGGACATGCCGGGTCAACATGGATCGACCACGCTGTTGCTGGACGCCCTTACGCCGGAAAGCCTCGGCGCACTCATAGCGCTCTACGAACACCGCACATTCGCCGCGGGCGTGTTGTGGGGCGTCAATCCGTTCGATCAGTGGGGCGTCGAACGCGGAAAGGTTCTGGCCGAGGAACTGGACGCTGCAATCGCCGGCGCCGATCCCGGCAATCGCGATCCGAGCACGCTGCGGCTTGTCCAGCAGGCGCGGAACGCGGCCCGCTAGCTCCGCTACTCGCCAGGAGTCTTGATCCGCACCCGCGACCGGGCGGTTCGTCCATCGTGATCAACGACTGCCAGCGTGTAGAACCCGGGTTGGGACGGGCGCCATACGGGCTCTCCCGCAAGGTTTTGGCCGAGCGGTTTGCCGTCCGCATACCAGGTGAGCTTGCCGCGGCCTTCCGCCGCCGGAACGAATTCGGGATGCTCGTCGTCAGCCCAGACTTCCGCGCCGTTCGGCGGAAAGAGGATATGGGGCGGCAGGTTCTGGCGATCGAAATGCGCAAGCGGCTGGGGCGGATCAGTCTCCGTATCTTCGGCGACGCGCAGGGTCGGGCCCGAAGTCCGCGATGGAGTGGTCCGGCCGATTGCGTCAAACACATCGAAAAGAACCGGCAAGGCGCCTTCCCGCCCGGTGACGCCCGAGCGCGGCGCTCCATCCGCCCGGCCGGTCCACACCACGACGGCGTAGCCCCCGGAAACGCCGGCCGCCCAGGCATCGCGATAGCCGTAAGAGGTGCCGGTCTTGAACGCGATCTCCGGCGCTTCCTGTGTCAACTTTGCCGGCATCCGCCCGGGGGGCGTAGGCGCGCCAGCGAGGATTTTGAGGATCTGGCGCGCTGACGCGGGCGACATCAGGTGCGCGGGTTTTGGCGGATGCTTGCTTGCAGCCTCTGCCTCGGCCTTGAGCCACACCAGCGGGCGGGCCTCGCCGCCATCGCCAAGGGCCGCATAGAGCAGGGCGAGGTCGCGCACAGTGAGACCGGCCCCGCCGAGCGCCACGGGCAGTCCGACATCATCGTCAGCGTTTAGCGGCAGCGCGAGGTCTGCGCCGGCGAAAGCCAGTGTCGCGGCAAAGCGTCGGGCGCCCACGGCATCGAGGGCTTCAACGGCCGGAACATTGAGCGAGTGTTGCAATGCCTTGGTGACCGTCACGTCGCCACGGAAGGTGCGGTCGAAATCTTCGGGACGATAGGTCGAGAAGCGGCGCGGCGCATCAGCGATAAGCGTGCCGCCGGAGGCGACGCCGTCATCGAAGGCGATGCCATAGATGAAGGGCTTCAACGTCGAGCCGGGCGAGCGTGGTCGGTTGGTTAGGTCGATCCAGCCTCCCTGGGCTTTTCGGTCGGCCGAGCCGACAGCGGCGCGCACGTCGTTGTTGGAAATATCGACCGCAAGGATGGCGAACTGAACATCCTTGCCGGCAGCGATGGCCGAGCGTCTCGCCAGGATTTCCAGTTCCGACTGCAACGGTCGGTCAATCGTCGTTTCAATGTCGCCCGGGACCCGTCCATGCTCGCCCGCTCGCGCAACGGCTTCCTCCGACGCGTGCCAGGCGGAAGACGGAAAGTCTCGCCGTTTCGGCGCCGGATATTCGGACGACTCTGACGCGAGGTCCGCCGCGAAAACGCCTTTCGACGCAAGGCGATCAAGCACGCGCTTGCGGGCAATGATGGCGTTTCGCGGATGCAAGTCAGGACGCCGCGCTTCAGGAGACTGCGGCAACGCGATCAGCATGGCGATCTGGTCCGGCGAAAGATTGTCCGGTTCCTTGCCGAAATAGGCCCAGGATGCAGCCCGAACGCCTTCGAGGTTGCCGCCATAGGGCGCGAGCGTCAGATAGATGTTGAGTATCTCGTCCTTGGTGAGCCGTTCTTCGAGTTGCCACGCTCTCAGCGATTCAACGATCTTCGATCCGATATTGCGTGGCCGCGGCTCAAGCAGGCGAGCCGTCTGCATGGTGATCGTCGATCCACCTGAAACGATATGACCTGCTGATACAAACGATGCCGCCGCGCGGGCCATTGCCGCGAAATCGACGCCGCCATGCGATCGGAACCGTCTGTCCTCGTACGCCAGCAACGCATCGACGAAATTGGGATCGATGCGGGCGACATCCGCCTTCAATCGCCACACGCCGCCGGAAACGGGAAAGATGCGCAAGACCGCCCCATGCTGGTCGGCAACCACAGCCGAGGTGTCACGCATCTTCTGCAGTGGCGGCGGCAGCAGCACATCCGCCAGTTCAAGCGGACCGAGCAACGCGAGAGCGACCAGTGCGAACCGCTGGACCGAGGTGATGCGGCGCCACAAGCTGGCGCCACGACCACCCAGCCGTCGCAGCGCCCGGGCGGCGCCGTCTCCTGCGCTGGCCAGCCCCTCCAGCACGGCTATTTCCCGGCGACCGTGATTTGCTGGGCCGACGTCCGGGCAAACGTGTCAGGGCGATACATGTCCTCCGCCACGGCGCCGGGCATGGCGAACGTGCCGGGCGTGACGGCGCGGACGACATAGGCCAGCGTCACCGGATCGCGATCATAAAGATCGATGGCTGCAACGAACCTGTCGTCGCGCGCTTCGGCCACGTTCGGAACGGCGACGTCGCCGAGGAACGCATATGGCCCGGTCTTGCCGGCGTCCTCCGGCCGCAGCACCGCCTCGATCTCGAAGCCGGCAGGCAGAAGGTCGGCGATGATGAGCGGTGTCGTGCGTTCCTGCGAGGATTTCACGGTGATACCAATGATCACGCGATCGCCCTGGTTGAAGGACGAGCCGTTGATGGCGCGGCCGTCTGGCGTCCACATCTGCTTGTTCATGGCCATTCCGTCCGAAACCGGCCTCGGGGCATCGATCGGCGAGCCGCGTGCAATCGACGTCACCCACACCTGGCCGGATCCACGATTGGTGAAGCTGGGTGGCGTGCGGGCTTCGATATCCGTCAGCTTGAATACGCGGCCGGCCGTCACCTGGTCGGCGACGCCGGACACCTGCACGTTCACGGCCGCCTGCCCGCCGGAAAGTGCGTTGGCCGCGAGCAGGAGGAAGGCTTTCTCCTGAGTGGTCAGGCGATCCGGTTCCGGCAGGTCCTGGCTTACGCGGGCGGACAGGCGAGTCACGCGGTCCTGCATCTTGGCTTCCGCAGCCAAGGCCAGCACGCCGGCGAGGTCGCGCCGTTTTGTTGCGTAGTAGTCGCCCGCGTTTTCGTATCCAAGCGCCCGCTCGGCCTGGTCAAAGGCAGATTTGGCGCGGGAATTGTCGCCGATCATGTAGAGCGCGGTCCCGATCTGCGCGCGAGCCAGTGCGCTCGGTATGCGTGAGAGGCGCTCGTCATGCAGATAGCGCAGCCGCGACTTGTCCATCCGGCCGGCGCGGGCGAGCACATAGGCGCCGTAGGCGATGGAGCGATCTAGCAGAAGCTTGCGCGTGTCTGGATTGTACTTGCTCTCGTAAACCCGGAAGTCATAGCCCGCGCCGTAGGTGTTTTCGCGGACGGTGAAGGTTTCGAGCGCGTCGTAGGCCTTGTCGAGCGCCGCATCGGGCACGACGTAGCCGAGCGATTTGGCACGGGCGAGGAAGTCCGTGGCGTAAGCGCCGAGCCATGGCGTCGCCTCCTCGTCGCCAACGCGCCAAAGACCGATGGCGCCATCCGAACCCTGGCGATTCAGCAGCGTCGAAATCGCTTCCTGGATCTGCGTCTTGATTTCGGATGACGACTTGCGTCCCGCCAGCGCGGCCATCTGGTCTGCATAGAGCAGGGGCATGGCGCGGCTAACGATCTGCTCGGTGCAGCCGTAAGGGTACTGGTCGAGCGAGTCGAACAGCGCGGCTGCATCCATCGGGATGGGCGAGAAGGAGATCTGGGTATAGCCCGATCCCGGCACGAAGCTCGCCATTGCGCTGGTGTCGGGCGTCCAGCTCTGGCCGGGCTGCAGAATGCGACGCTCGACATAGCTGGCCGGCAGATAGGGCGAGCGAGTCTGGATGCCGTAGCTATGTGTGACCGAGAAATTGTTCGGCCCGGTCACCGCCATCGTGACGTTTGAAACGCCTTCCGCGGATGAGGAGACAGGCGCCGACAGGTCCTGCCGCTGGCCAGTAGACAGCCTCGCTGAAATGTTGGGCGTCGAAGTCGTGAACGGCCCGGTGGAAGCGATCGCTGCTGCGTACTGACCGGCGGCGCCTTCCACATTGTCCATTGTGATGGTCGCAACCGCCTTGTCTCCCGGCGCCAGGAAGCGCGGCAGGATCAGTTCGGTCGGCACGGGATCGCGCACCGTCAGCGGTTGCGAGGCCGAGCCAAGTCCCGTGGCGGACCACGCCACGGCCATCAGGCGCAGTTCGCCGTTGAAATCCGGCACGTCGATGGTGACGGTCGCCTTGCCGTTCTTGAGTTCGACGGGACCGGAGAACAGCGCCACCGTCTTCGTCGGAACAACGGAGAGCCCCGCGCCGCCGATCGAGTCGCCGCCCTGATGCACGGCCGCCGCCGCGCCCTGGTTGGGATCGAGCAAGCGACCGTAGTCGTCGCGTAGGTCAACGCCAAGACGCCGCTTGCCGAAGAAATACTTCACCGGATCTGGAGACTTGAAGCCGGTCAGAAGGAGGATGCCTTCATCGACCGCCGCGACCGTGACGTAGGTATTCTCCTTCACTGGGCCAGCCGTCGCCGACACGTCGATGGTCAGCTTGCTCCGGGGACGCTGCACCTGCGGCGCCGTCATCGTCAGCTTGAATGTGCGCGGCGAGACGTCGACCGAGACGTGGGCAACGCCAACGGCGCGGCGCGGTTTGGGGCGCTTCACGGCATCGCGTGGCGTATAGACGCTGGCCATCACATAGACGCCCGCGCCCCATTCCTTGGTAACCGGCAGGCGGATCTTGGTGGGCTCCGCCTTCACCGTCATCGTGCGGGTGAGGATGACGTTATCCGAGGCGACAACGATTTCCGCTTCGCCTGCGTAGGGCGGATTCAGCCCAATCTCGATGCTGCCGCCAACATCCGGCAACTTGTCCGGCACGCTCATGCGCACCTTGTCCGGCGCCTCGACATCTGAACTGGCCTGACCGCCATAGCCGGAAGCGAAATTGATGCTGGCTTCCGCGCCTGAGTCCGCTTCAGTGAGAAGCAATTCGTAGTCGCCCCAGTCGAGTTCGCGCGTGTTCAGCGTTGCGTGCTGGCCGGCGGGAATCCGGGTCTGGCCTTCCTGGATGTCGACCAGCTTGCGGGTGGAGCGCCACTGCCACTGGCCGCCGTCCGCGCGATACCAGTCATATTTGTAGTCGATCCGCACCAGCCGCCAGTTCACCGACCCGGACATCTGGGCGCCAGTCCGGTCAACCGAAACAAGGTCGAACGTCGCCGGTTTGCCCTCCTGCGACGCGCCGCCTTCGAAGTCCGGCTTGACGCCTAGGTAGCGGTCGTTCGGGCGATAGGCGATGCGGATGTCGTCGCGCACGGGCCGCCCGCCGGGTTCGATGGCGCTCACCACGGCGCGAAGCCGTAGCGGATGCGAACTGTCTGCCTGGGATTGCCGGGGATCGATCACCAGCATCGCGTTTCCGGATCCATCGGTCGTTTCCGTTGGAAGGTCGAAGGTCAATTCGCGGAACGTCTCGTCCGAACGACCGAAATCGTACCCCTTCAAGGCGGAGAACGGGTTGGGATCGGGCTCAACCCGCACATTGGTTTCCACAGGCAGGCCTGCGCCCGGCGCGCCATAGAGAAAGCGCACGTTGGCGTTGATCGTCCGCGTCTGTCCCCGCGCCAGCGGCGTATCCGTGTCAGCCTTGAGGTCGAGCTTGATGCGCTGCGGCACAAAGTCTTCGACAGTGAAGCCGACGCTGCCCACCTGGCCAACGCCATCCACCAGCGCCGCCATGCGCCAGGGCCCGCGTGCAGCAGCCTTTGGCAGGGTGAAGTCGAACCGGGTCGCGCCGGCTTCCGTGGCTTTCTCGAAGCGCTGGCGTCCGGCTTCCAGGCCATTGGGCCCATAGACCACCAGCGCACCCGGACGGTTGTCGATAGCGTTCGCAGCCGGATCACGGATCAGCGCTGTCGCCCTGACGGTCTCACCCGGACGATAGACGCCTCGCTCGGTATAGACGAAGGCATCCGCAACATGCGCGGGATCGCGCCCGCCGACGTCACGGTCGGTGAGGTCGACCGGCGTGCGGTCGAGATCGAGCATGGTGAAATCGCCATTGTCCGCATAGGCCGTCAGCATCTTCGGCGAAGAGCTGTCGGCGCCGTGCATCACGGGTCCGGAGAACTGGACATGCCCCGCAGCGTCGGTTTCACCACGGGCGAGGATGTCGTTGTTGTGGGCGACCAGCTCCAGCTTGACGCCGCGCATCGGTTTGGCCGTCTGCAGCGAGCGCACGGTGGCGGACATGCCGTCGAGGCCGGAATACGTCGTCAGGGCGAGGTCGGTGATGATCAGCCAGCGCTTGGCGTGCGCCCCTTGGTCCGGTTCCTTGCCAGCCTTGTTGAGCTGGTCGATCTCCACGAAATAGGCGCCGGGCTGAAGTTTCGGCACGGCGGTGGCGATCGGGAATACGGTCGTGGTCGCCACATTGGGCGATCCGGTCGTATCCATTGTCCCGGTCCAGAGCTTTTCGGCCACATCGTCGGCGTTTGAGCCGTAATCCATGTAGCCGTAGCTGCCGGCCGCCGCCGAATAGCCGCTCGTGATCGTCTTGAAGGCCAGCGCGCGGTCGGTGATGCGCGAGATCGTTACCCGGACCTTTTCGACATTCACGGTCTGAATGCCAAGGCCATCGGCGTCGATGCGGGGCAGGATCACGCCATCGCCGTTGAACCCGACATAGGCGGGCCGGTCGCCGAACTCGACATCGACCGTTTCATCGAATGTCAGCGACCGCCCATCCGCTGCAGGCAGGCCCGAGCGAAGTGTCAATTCGTGGGGTGCGCCAAAGGTAAGTCCGCCCACGCACAGGTTTGCGCCATCGACAGACAACGCGATCGGGGCGCTTGGCGAAATGGCGACGAAAGGCTTGTAGTCCTTCTGCGGGTCCAGTGTGGAGTTGAAGATCAGGCAGGCGCGGGGAAGGTCCTTGGATACGTCAATCGTGTAACGGACGAAGGAGAAATCCCTCGACGTGACCTCGCCCGAGCGCTTGGCGTTGGCCGGGCGGAGCGAGAGCTGGGGCCCGGTAGCCTTGTCGTTGACAACCTGGGCTTCGGGCGGATTGTCGGCCGGCCGGCCGCAACTGGCAAGGGTTAGAGACGCGAGGCCGGCGGCCACGATTACGGGCAGCACGCGCCAGAATGACTTCGTCCCCACGACGATCTCCCTCTTCCCCACCCATCCCTGAACAGGCGTTCACCCTATCTGACCTGTAATGCCAAGGGGAAGGGCAGGAACATGGCGAACTGGTGCGCCTCGCCACAGGAACATGGCATTTCGCCGCCGCGCCGCAGGGCCGGCTCGCCACGACCGGCAACATCAATCGATCCACAGGCTTGCCTGTCGCGCGCCGCATGCCTATTCCGTTGCGGCCAACGCCTGCGTGCCGGCTTAGCTCAGTTGGTAGAGCACTTGATTTGTAATCATGGGGTCCTCGGTTCGATTCCGGGAGCCGGCACCACAAAATCAAGCACCTGCCGGGATGACTGTGTTGGGGGGCTATTCGCTTGCGAATCAGGCTCGGCACTCGCGCCGTATTGCGAATCCCGAATTCGCCGGGCGCTGGAATCTTCCAGGCGCATTTCAATCCAGTGCTTTGATATCCAGATTGCGAAGGTCCGAGGTTCCGGATTGAAATCCGGCTTTGATCTTGGCCGTCTTTTGTTCAAGCGAGGTGATCAGCGTATCGATTTCGCCGTTATGTCGATCCAGGTAGGCTTCGAACTGGGCCTGCTGATCTTGCGCCAGCCACAACACCGATCCGTTGAGGTCAATTCCGACATCGCGAACCCGGTAGCGCTTGCCATCCTCTGACATGAGCACGTCCCAGATCACGCGTGTCCCCTTTGCGGAGTCGCCGCTTTTCACCAGAGAGGTTACCAGGCTGCGGCGAGGCGCAGGATCTGTTGAGCCTTCAATCGTTATGGCGCTTCCGTGCATCTCGTTGAAGCGCTTCTGGTAAACAGCCACCGCAAATTCCTCGAATGCGGATTTATAGCGATCAAAGCTGGCTTCATCGAGTTCGCGTCCGCGCGCACCAAGGACGCGGCGGGCGATATCTGGCAGATAGGCAAACGAGTTCAGTGTTTCGCGGAACCGTTCTGTGCGGTCGGTGTCTGACAGCGATTCGTCGCTGAGTAGAGTGAGAACTGCGTTCGCCTGGGCGGCGACGTAATCTTCAGATTTCTTGTCTGCAAATGCGACGGGGGCGAACGTGATCGCGGCGCAAAGCACCGCCGCGCAGACCTTAAATTTCATTACGCGCATCTCCATCTCAGGCCACCGCGTTCGAGTGACGCTGTTAGTGAGACGCCGAAGAAGGGAAGGCGCCTCATGCGCGCCCGCCGACGATTTCCGGCCAGATATGCTACCCGAGACCTACTAGGCCGTGATGCCTTCTCGTTGAAGAAATCGCGCCGGGCTATCTATGGCCGGAAACCTGATCCACTAGCCGTGGCTGACGGCGCGACCATAGGCTTCCTGCTGAGAACCGAACGCCAGCATCGTCTTGCGCTGTTCGGAGCGGGGATCGTCCAGCATCTTGCTGGTGTCATTTATGATCATCGTGGGTCGCGATTTCGAATCGTAGGGCGTCCATTCTGGAATCCCGGGCGCGCTGGGCACGCCATTGCGTGCAAAGTTGGCCCAGAGCGCAGAAACCTGATCGGCCAGATGCCGCGATTCCGGCGTGACCGGTCCCGCGATGACCGCCCCGTTCTTGAGGCTATCGAATACGAACGGAATTTCCTCCGCGTGGGGCGCAAAGTACCGGCCGTCATCGACCGGCGTTTCGCGATAGAAGTTGTACATGAATGTGGGTCCGCCACCGGCGTCGGCGCGCAGCGCCGCCTGGATGGTGGAATCGAGAAAATAGCTGCGGTCGGTGGCGGCCATGTAAAGCACTTCGGCGTTGCCGCTCTTGGGATAGAGCCGGCGGTACATGGCGTAGAGATGTTCGCCTTCGCCGTGCTGCACCTTGTCCAGCCGCTCTTTGAGCTGCTCGTCCGTCAGCGTGTCCATGGCAGGATCGACGCCGAGGAAACCCGATTGCTCTGTGCGGCATGTGCCGATCATCACCGGAATATCGCGTGACATGGTCGGCGCGGCGCCGTCGAAGGGTTGGGCGGGCAGACTGGGCGTACCGGCCACCGGCATCCACTGGGCGCCCGCGCCAGCCGCCTTGCCTTGCACCTTCTGGATATCTTTGAGCGGAACCTGCTGCAGCTTGTCGACATTCGTCGGTGCGATGTTCAGCGCATCCAGCAGGCGGCGCGCTTTCGCCTCTCCCGTTTCGAGCGTATCGACGCGCAGCTGCGATCCGCTCTGCACCACCGCTCGTTGATAGAGCCCCTGAGCCGGTGTTGTCGTCAGCACCATCGTCGTCTTGCGTCCGCCGCCGGACTGGCCATGCACCATCACCCGGTCGGGATCGCCGCCGAAGCGCTCGATGTTGTCCTTCACCCACTTCAGCGCGGCGATGCAATCCAGCGTGCCGTTGTTCGAGCTGTCAGCGTATTTCGGGCTGAACGCGCCGAGATGGCAGTAGCCGAAAACGTTCAGGCGGTGATTGATCGTAACGACGACGACATCCTGCTTTCTCGCCACGTTGGTTCCGTCATACCAGGGCGACGAACCCGATCCGGTCGAAAATCCGCCGCCATGAATCCAGAAGAAGACGGGCCGCTTCTTGTTGTCGAGCGCGGGCGTCCAGACGTTGAGGATCAGGCAATCCTCGCTCTGTTCTTCCGGTCGTCCCGCATAAAGCTGCGTGTATTTGCTGGGACGGCGCACTACGGGCTCGCCATTGCCTTGCGGCGTCTGCGGGCCATAGGCGAGGCATTCCTTGACCCCCGTCCACGGCTTGGGCGGCTGAGGCGCCATGAACCGGTTGGCGCCGGTTGTCGTGTCACCGTACGGGATCGCCTTGAACACGTGCACGCCATTCTGGCTGACGCCGCGCACCTTGCCATAGGCCGTTTCCACGATGGGGCTGGCCTTTGCGAGGGCAGGAAGGGGAAGCAACAGCGCTCCGCCGGAAGCTATCAGCAGCCTGCGTGAAAGTTGCATTGCCTGTTTCCTTCCTGATTTTTTCTTTGCGTCGAGAACACCAGCGACGCCTGGCGGCGTCAATAATCCATGCGCCATAGGGTCCGCTGGCGTGGCGGTCGATCATAAGTCGCGGCCCATCTTTCCGATCCGGAAAAATGGGCCGCAAGGTGAAGAGGCGCGCTGACGAATCGGCTGCGTCCAACGCGCCTCTCGGGTCTTCTTTCCGGTTCCCCCGCCTTCCCCGTCAGCGACCGGATGGCCCGTTAGGTATGGTCTTCGATTTCACCACTTTCGGCGTTGCGCCAAACTCCATCGCCTGGTCGCCGGCGTTGGTGTAGGCTGGCCAGATGACGCCGTCGGCGCATGTGAACGATTTCGCCTTCGGATCCATCTTGTAGAAGGCGTCCCAGCAGGAGTTCACCTTCTTCGCCATTGCGCGGTCAGCCTCATCCGCCTTGCCGGAAGCGCTGGCGGCCCAGCTCGACGTGTCAATCGAGTTGAAGGCGAACATAAGTTCGGCGGAGTGAATCGCGCCCTTCGTCCATTCGGTTTTCCGGAAGGACGGAACATAGGCGAAGTGATAGAGCCAGGCGCCGGCGCCCGTGTCACCCGCTTTGCTGGCGATGGTGCGGGCGGCGTCGAAGCCCGGCTCGCCGCTGTTCGAGCCGATCAGCACCGGCACGTCAGTCTCTGTTCCAGCGTTGAGGGCGTCGACCGTGGAGGTCGTGATGAACTTGCCGTCGACAGGCGGGCTGAAGCCGCGCTGCGTCGCCTTGTTGGCCACGAGTGTTTGCGCGGAGATCGACCGCAACTGCGCCGCCGTGGCGTCTTTCCCGGGAAGCCCCAGCGCGGTCGCCGCCTTGGCGCCGTCCTCTTCCGCCTTCGCTTCCGGAATGCCGGGCCGCAGGAGAGCGCCGGATTCGACGACGGCTTTCTCGAACAATCCCTTGGCGGACGGGATCGACAGCAGGTTCACCACCACCGCGGCGCCGGCCGACTGGCCCGCGACCGTGATGTTGTTCGGATCGCCTCCAAAGGCCGCGGCGTTCCGCTTGGCCCATTGCAGGGCGGCGACGGCGTCCATCAGCGCAAACCCGCCGGTCTCTCCGCCTTCCTTGGTAAGAGCGGGATGCGAGAATGTGCCCAGCGAGCCAAGGCGGTAGTTGATGGGGATCGTGATCACGCCGTTCTTGGCGTTGCCGGTTCCGTTGTACGAGCCGAGATGACCGGCGCCGAGGAATGACGCGCCGCCATAAAGCCAGACGACCACCGGCGCCTTCTTGGCGTTCGCCGGCGCATAGACGTTGAGATAGAGGCAGTCTTCGGACTGCACGCCCGCCACGCCGCCGCCGTTTGAGGTTTTCTGGTCGATGTTCACGGGTTGCGGGCAGGGCGGCTCGAAGGCAACTGCGGCGCGTTCGCCCGGCCACTTGTCCGGTTTCTGGGGCGCCTTCCAGCGAAGATCGCCGACCGGAGGCTTGGCGAAAGGCACGCCCCGGAAGACGTTCACCCCGTCCGAGGATTCTCCGACCAGGACGCCGGTGTCGATCGTGGCCTTCACCGGCGTCGGAGCCGGCTCCTGCGCGACTGCCGGCGCTAGCATGGTTGCGGCCAGCAGCAATCCCATCGCGTAACGGGTCATCATACTCCCTCCCATCCTCGCAGGTATCTTCCTGCTGAGTTTGTTTTCGGTCGGCGCGCGACGCCTAGGGCTTCGCCGCCGGACGTTGATACAGTTCGATCGTGTACCCGTCAGGGTCTTTCACGATGTTGGTTCCGTCAACGATCTTTGCCGGCGGATAACCTGCCGCGGCCAACCGCTCGGCCATCTTGCGGCCGCTCGGCACCACCAGCACGATCCGCCCAAACCGCGTCGCATCGGGCACGACATCGCCTTGGCTGAGCACGATCAGAGTGTCGGCCTGCGTGTTTCCCGACATGCCGAGCAGGTACTCGACGATCTGGCCGGATTTGTTCGGCACCTTGGCGTCGATCTGGAGGCCCAGAACTTCGGTGTAGAACTTCACCGAGCGTTCCAGGTTCGAAACCCTGAGGCCAAGACCGGAAACCCGGATGGGCTTCACGTCTTCCGTCAGCGGGGGCGGCGAGGTCGTGGCCTGTGCGTGGGCAGCCGGGCAGGCGGCGGCCGCAACCATAACCGCGAGTGCGGCCAACATGCGATGTGTCACGTTTTGATGCTCCGGGCTATTTGCGGCCGCTCGCAGGCGCCGCCGATGCGGCTTCGGAAACCTTGGCGGGAACCGGATAGACCTTGAGAGACTCGCCGAACGGAACCTTCGGGTCCGGCACGAGTCCGTCCACGACATAGATCTTCTTCTTTTCCGGCGGCTCCTTGGACGCCATCGCCTTGTATGACGTGACTTCGGTCACCTGCTTGCTGGCGTCCGGCGTCATCACGAAGGCCGGGATGGCGTCGACCCGCTCGGCATATGAGATGTGGGTTTTCTCGCCGCCCGGTCCGGTCGGGCTGTAGTCCGCGCTGCGCTTCAGGGCGTAGTAGACGTCCGGCAGGCGCACCCAGGTGAGAGACTCAATCACCGGCCCCCGGGCCCTGACCCAGCCATCGTAAACCGGCTTCCACGGCCGGTAGCCGCCAACATAGCCTTTCAGCGAGCCGTCCTTTTCCATCGTCAGGCTGACGCGGGCCCTCAAGAGCTGCAGCTCGCCTGTATAGCTGGGATCGCGCAACCACACTTCGTCGGCCGCCGTCCTCGACGTGATCACGCCGTCCTTCGTCTGGGCCTTGAACAGCGCTTCGAATTTTGCATCCGGCTTGATGCGGAACGTGTAGTCGCGAGCGATCTCGCCATTGCCGTCCTTCACCAGCTTGTCGCCGCTCATGTAGAAGCCGACGTCGACAGCCTTGTCGTTCATCGGATCGTCGCCCTTGCCGGCGACCACGATGACGACCGTCCACGCGCCCTCGCGCATCGAATCGTTGAAGGTCAGCGCTCCGCTGGAGAGGCGAGGCGGTCCGCGATAGGTCTTCCAGCAGCCCAGCGTTTTGTAGAACGTGTTGTCGATGCCTTTTTCGCCGGTCGGGCTGACGAAGCCGGTGGACGTGTCGCCGTCGAGGTTGATGCCCTCGGAGATCTTTCCCGACACGCCCACGAGGCCGTAGTCCTTGGTCGTCTCGGGGTGGATATAGACGTTCGCGCGGCCCTCGCCACGGAAGGCCATCTGGTTCTGGCCGTGCACCGGGCTGCGGCTTGGGTTTGCCGGGTCGCGAAGCCATTTTGCCTCGGCAGGCGTATAGCCTGCATCTTCCAGCAGCTTCACTTGATCGATCTCCGGGTTGGTGCCCTTCGGGCAGTCCGTCCCCGGGTCGGTGACGCCGGTCTTGGCCCCGTAGTACATCGCCGCTTCATTCCATTCGACGACATAGGTTTTCGACCATTCCGCCGAAGCGGCGCCGCAGAAGCCGACCAGCGCTGCGGTCGTCGCGGCCAGTTCAATCAGCCGGCGCTTCATCTCTTTCCCCCTCAGGCCATGACTTCGGTGATCGGGCGCGACGTCTTCATGGCGCCCGTGCCGAACTCGCCGACCGGCGCGCCGATGATCTGCTGCGCGGTCAGCGAAACGCGCGTGACGGATTCGCCTTCGCTCGAAATGTGCTGGCCCGCCTTGTGGCGTCCGCCCGCGCCGCCGGCGAGCAGCATCGGGATGTTCTCCAGCGAGTGGATTTTGGCGTAGCCCGTGTCGCTGAAGCCCATGATGAGGGAGTTGTCGAGCAACGTGCCGTCGCCTTCCTTCACCGCGTCCATTTCGGCGAGGAAGTCTCCGAAGCCTTGCATGACCATTCCGGCGAGCTTGCTGCTCATCGGCTGGTAGCCGAGCTTGGCGTCCGTCGGCTCGTCATGCGTGTACTGGTGATAGATCTTGGAATCGCCCGCGATATAGGTTTCCGAGGCCCCGGGCGTGTGCACGCAGTTGAAGACGCGCGTCTGGTTGCAGGCCATCGCCATCGCGAGCAGCTTCGCCATCGCCTTGTTGTTTTCGTTGACCACGTCGATCGAGGCCGACTTCTTGGCTTCGCCGGGGCGGCCCGGGACGACGCAGGCTTCGCACTTCTCCGGCTTCTGCAACTGAAGTTCGAGCTGGTTTTCCATCTCGCGGACCGACGTGAAGTATTGGTCGAGCTTCACCTTGTCCGCCGTGCCGACGTCCGCCATCAGCGCCTGGCGCTGGTCTGTCACCGCCGACAGGATGCTCTGCTTGAGCATGACTTTCGGATCGGGTTTCCAGTTCGGGTTGTTGGGGTCCTGGAAGCCTTCGCCATAGATGCGTTCGTAGAGTGAAACCGGCGTGATTTCCGGGGTCGAGAAGCTCTTGCCGGTGCGGGTCGAATAGCTGAGCGCCTTGCCGGAGGGCGAAATATCGATCGACTTGAAGCGGCTCGATGAGCCGATCGCGTCGGCGATGCGCGTATCGAAGGAGGGGCCGTCGAACGAGCCCGTGACTGCCGGCGCGATGCCCGACAGGATCGACGCGTGGCCGCTCCAGTGCACGACGTTGGGCCGGCCGTCGCCGATCGCACGGAAACCGGAGAAGACCGAAACCTTGTCCTTCACCGGCGCGAGCGACGCCAGCTCGGGCGTGATCTCGTAGCCCGGGCCCTTCTTTGTGGGCACCCAGCGCGTTCCGCCCGTGGGCGTGTCGGTCAGGCCAAGCCCCCAGAAGTAGGTGCCGAAGCGCACCGGCAGCTTGGTGCCATCGGCCCAGGCCTTGCCGTTCACATCCAGGAAGATGTCGAGGGCGGGCAGTCCAAGTCCGACCCCGGCGCCGCCCAGCAGGCCGCGGAGCATCGAACGACGGTTGAAACGCAGAGACATGAGATCCTCCGATGCGCGGGTGTCAGCGTGTTGGGCTTGTTGGCGTGTCCGATTGGCTGGCGACCTTGACGCCAGCCGGTATTTTGACGGCGAAGAATTCCGGGCTGGTCGCCATTGCGGTCAGCAGTGCGGGAACCTGGTATCCTGATTTGGCGAACGCCTCGGTCTCGCGCGCGATATAGGACTGGTCGCGATAGCCCGCTGCACGACCAATGCTGTAGCCGTAAACCTGTTTCACCAGGCAGGCCGGAACATTGGGATCGTCGTGCATGAATTTGCCGAGGCCCTGCGCGCCCGAGAATTTCACGCCGTCAATGTCGGCGCTCACATCGATGGGCAGGCCGTTTTCGGTCGTGCGGAGTTGTCCCAGGCCATCAAAGTGCTCAAGCGTCAGGCCGGGCGGATCGCTGCTTTGGTGACAGATCGAGCACCCCTCATTGGTCATGTGGTCAATCAGGCGTGTCCGCACGGTTCCGTTCTGGATCGCCTGCACCTTGGAGAAATCCACGTTGGCCGGCGGATCCGGGGTCGGCTGGCAGGTGAAGATCTCGTGCAGCTTGATCCCGCGGCGCGTCGGCGACGACCGGCCAGGGTGGGAGAACAGCGAGAGGAAAGTGACTTGAGTGAGAATGCCGGAACGCTCGGACGATTGGGGGAAGGTGTAGCGCGTCCATTCCTGCGAGGAGGCAAACGGCACCTTGTAGATCGACGCGAGGTAGCGATTGATGAAGGTCTCGTTCGAGGTGAAGATGTCGCGATAGTCGCCTTTCCGATCGATCAGCAGGTCGACAAGGGTCTTCAGCGTCTGTTCGCGCGCTGAATCTGCGACCGCCTGCGAAAACTTCGGATAGGTGGCCGCGTCCTTGTTAAGGCTTTCGAACTGGTCGAACTGCAGCATGTCGGTGAAGTAGGCGCGCACCCCGTCATCAAGGCGCGGCGACGCGGCGAGGCGCGCAACCTGCTTGTTCAATCCCGCGGGCGTTTGAAGGTCGCCGCTCGTGGCTGCGGCCAGCAGTTCGGCGTCCGGCGCGGTATCCCAGAAGAGGAAAGAGAGACGCGTCGCCTTGCTGTAGGCGTCCAGGCGGTATTGTCCGGGCGAGGCAGGGTCAGGCTCCGCCGTCTCCGTGCGGAACAGGAATTCGGGCGCAAGCAGCAAGCTCGTCAGCGAAAGCTGAAGACCAGAATAGAAGTCATGCGCCAGCGTCGCGCCGCGCTCTGCTGTCGTCAGCCGCGCAGATATCTCTCCCTCAGTGAGCGGACGACGGAACAGTTTTTGGCCGACCGTCGAGATGAATTCCCGGGCGCATTTGGCGTCGGGCTTGCCGGGGTCCGCCGGCTTGCATCCGATCTGCGTGTCACGCGATTTCGGGTCCATCACCTGTTCGGAAATGGATCCCCCGAGCGCGAAATACTGCTCAAGACCAGACGTTGTCACCGACAGGTCCGTGCTGCCAATCGCCAGAAGGCCGTCCTGGCGCCGCTCCGGCTCGAAGCGGGCGTTCACCTTGATATCAGGCCCGAAGATGTCCGCGATCGTATGGCGGTACTGGCTTTCGGTGATTCTGCGTACGGCCGTCGTCACCGTGGCGGGCGGTTTCGCCTTCGGCGTTTTGGCGAGGGCAGGGTCGCCCAGTCCGCCCGCAAACAGAGTCGCGCCCGCGAGCGCAAGGCTGGCCGCCCCCGCGCAGGTAAATGCCCGAAATCGTCGCAAATCCTCACTCCCAGGACAGAACTGCCCGTCTCCGGTCTCGCGCCGGAGCATTAAATGACTAGAGCGCCATTTTTGTTTGCGGTCAACATAGACTGCAAACCCGGGTGCAGTCCGGCTCCCCCGCCAATTGATCGCCCTTGAGCGCAAATCCCGACAGGTTAGAAGGCGTTAGCGTCGCGCGGCCCTGCACGCGGCGGCAGTCGAACTGCAGATAACAGAATGGCGATTGTGAGCGACCGGCGTACCCCCTCGAAGTCCAGCGGCAAATCCGGCGCAAACGCCGCGACCGTCCGCGGCCCGCACGCCAAGCGCTCGGCCGCGATGCGTGTCCGCGTGATCGATGCGGCCATCGACTGTCTCACCCGGCTTGGCTACAGCGCGACCACCCTCCAGGTCGTCATCGATACCGCAGGGGTAAGCCGGGGCGCCGTGCTTCACCACTTTCCGACGCGCGTGGACCTGATGATCGCCGTCGCCGAATACGCCGCCGGCAAACAGAACCGTCAGGTCGCCCGGCTGTTGGCCGATACCGTGCCGGGGATGGATCGTTTCGTGGCGCTTACCATGGCGACCTGGGACGCCATGGTTCGCCCTCCGTCAATCGCTCTCATCGAGATCATGATGGGATCGCGCAGCGACCCGGAGCTGGGCGCGCGGTTTCCCGCCGTGCACGAGGCGCTCGAGAGATACCAGCGCGAAGGCGTCTGGGAGACGGCCAAGGAAGCCGGCATCACGGACAAGGCGTCGATCGAGGCGATGATCCATCTTCACAACGCGGCGATGCGGGGCCTTGTGCTGGACCTGATGTACTCCAAGGACCGCAAGCGCACCGATAGCGCCATGAAGCTCCTGCTGCGCTACAAGAAACAGCTGGCGGCCGATCTAACGAAGAAGTCTTCGAAGTAATCCGCCCCGGACCGGGCCCTCCGCCCGCTGCGCCCATCGACAGCCAAACGCCCGATTGTAAAATCGACGCGTTCGGCGCCAGTTCAGGACCCATCCAGTCTTGCGACATTCCCTAACGTCCGTGCGTCCGGGCTCCACCCGCCGCAGCGTCCTGGCGAGCGGCCTGTCGGCGCCTCTGTTTGCTGCCTGTACGCAAACCCCGCACTCCGGCTGGAAGATGCCGCCGGAACAGCCTTACCGGATCGTCGAACACACCTGGATTCCGATGCGCGACAATGTCCGGCTTTCGGCGCGCATGTGGATACCCGAGGGCGGCTCTCCATCGCCTGCCGTTCTGGAGAGCATCCCCTATCGCAAGCGCGACCTGTACCGCCCCTATGACGATATCTGGGGAAAGGCGCTGGCCGCCGCCGGGATTGCCTTTGTCCGCGTCGACGTACGCGGCTCGGGAGACTCCGAAGGGGTCATGACCGACGAATACTCCGAGAACGAATTGCGCGATTGCGTCGAGGCGATCGCGTGGATCGCCAGCCAGCCCTGGTGCACGGGCGCGGTCGGCATGCGGGGCATTTCCTGGGGCGGCATCAACACGCTTCAGGTCGCCGCGCGACGCCCGCCCGAACTCAAGGCGATCGTGTCGATGGGAACCTGCGACCGGCGCTACACCGATGACGCACATTATATCGGAGGCAGCCTGGGGCGGACCAATTTCCAGTGGGGCGTTCTCTTCAAGACGGTGATGGCCGGACCGCCCGACCCGGAAATCGTCGGGCCCGCCTGGCGCGACATGTGGCGCAAACGCCTCGAGGCGACGCCGCCCATCCTTACGACCTGGACGCAGCATCAGCGCGAGGACGCCTACTGGCGCCGCGGCTCGGTGGCCGAGGATTATACCTCGATCGATGTCCCGGCGCTGCTGGTCAGCGGATGGAGCGACACCTATTGCGTGCCGGTCCTCCGGCTGCTTGCCAGGCTCAAGAGTCCGGCGAGAGCATTGGTCGGTCCATGGGGCCACACCTATCCCTACACGGCGCAACCCGTCGGCCTCGCATGGGCGCAGGAAGAGGTCCGCTGGTGGCGTCACTGGCTCGTCGGCGAACCGACGGGGTTCATGGCTGAACCCGCGCTGCGCGCCTTCATGCCCTATGCGACCGCCGCGGAAGCGCGCGGCAAGCCCATTCCCGGCCGCTGGGTCGCCGAACGCCACTGGCCGCCGAAACGCGCCCATCGCCGGTTTTTCCTGAACGCCGGTTCGCTCGACGCCACGGCGGCTCCGCCGGTCATCGTCACGCACAACGACAAGGGCGTCGTTGGCACGACAAAGCCGGAGTGGCTGGATCGCCTGCCCATCGAGCAGTCGTATGACGACAAGCGCTCGACCGTCTTCGACAGCGCGGCGCTCGAAGCGCCGCTGGAAATTCTCGGATCGCCGGTTGTTCGTCTCAGGATTTCGTCGGACCAGCCGGTTGCGAAGGTGGCGCTGAGGCTCACCGAAGTGCGACCCGACGGCTCAAGCCGGCTGGTGACCTGGGCGGTGCTGAACCTGACGCGCAGAAACTCCATGTCAGAGCCAGAGGCGCTTTCGCCGGGCAAGGCCTATGAGGTCCCTGTAACGCTGCGGACGATCGCCCACAGGTTCAGCGCGGGCTCGCGCATACGGCTGGCGCTTTCTGAAGCGCTGTGGCCAATGGTCTGGCCATCGCCCGTGCGGCCGACGCTTCATATCGAAACCGGCGTCTCGCATCTCGATCTGCCCGTGCGCATCGCCGAACGGCAGGCCCCGCCGTTTCCGGTTGATGAAGTCCGCTCTCAGGCGGAGCCGCCGCCCGTCTACGAACCCGGTTCGGCCGACGCCAGCGGCAGGATCAAGCTCATCAATGATGCGCCGTATTCTTCCTATCGTATCGACGGCGCCGACGTTGAACTCTCCTCCGAGCGCGAAGAGGTTTGCGAGATCGACGAGACTGGACCGGGCCAGTCGCTCTGGCGCCAGCGCGTCCGGTCCGGCTGGCGCCGCGACGGATGGAATTGCGAGGTGGAGGCGTCCTACCAGCTTGAAGCCGACGCCGGAAATTTCCGGCTCAGCGAAACGCTCAAGGCCAGCGAGAATGGCAAGGAGACGTTTACGCGCACGTCCGAAACCGCCATCCCGCGAGACCTCATTTAGCCTCACCTCCGGTCCGGACGTGATCAGCGAACGCGCCTGACGTAGCGGCCGCCAGCCCGGCCTTGCGGCAGCAACAGCGATTTTTGTCTGCCGCCAGACTGCAGGCCTTGCCGGGCATCGGCGACAGGCATTCCATGGATCGTCGCTGGACACGCATTCGCGTCCAGACGCCGGAAGCTGTCATGGGTGTCGGGGACGCCTCTGAACTCTTGCGGCAGGCCCAGCAGCTGAAGGCTGCAGGGCTGCTCGAGGAAGCTATCTCCTGCTATCAACGTTACGTGTCGGCCGCGCCGTTCAGCGCCGTGGCGGAACATAATCTCGCGGCGGCGCTTGGCGACGCCGGGCGCTGGACGGAAGCTGAAGAACACATCAGCCGGGCCTTCCTCAAGGGCGGGGATGCTCCGGAAAGCTGGCTGGTGTGCGCGCGGTGCCTGCAGATGCTCGCGCGCCTCGACGAAGCCGAGGCGGCCTTCCTTTCAGCCATTGCGCGCCGCCCGACTTACTACGACGCGCTGCGCGAACTTGCCCAGTTGCGGTGGATGCGCACGGCGGACGTCAAGCGCGCGCTGGCGTGTGTCGACAGCGCCTTGCTCGCTTCGCCGGGCGAGGTGTCCCTGCAGGTCCTGAAGGCGCAAGTTCTTCGAGAGACGGGACAGCCGGCGTTGGCGCTTGAGGCGTTGGCGCCGGCAATGGCCGGGGCGTCTCCCGCCGTCGATATTCTTGTTCTCGCCGCTCAGTCTGCGCGGCAGGCAGGTCGCACAAATGTCGCTCTAAGCTTGGCCGAGCGAGCCGTGGCCGCAGCGCCTGGCAACCTCCTGTCACAGATCACGCTGGCGGAGGCCTGTCTTGCAACGGGCGCCGTGGAGCGCGCCGAGATGCTCGCCGGCGATGTCCGACAGCGCGCGCCGGACAATCAACACGCCATAGCCTTGCAGGCGACAGCCTGGCGCATTCTGGGCGACGACCGGTATCGCAGCTTGTTCGACTATGGCGCGCTGGTTAACGTCGAATCGCTCCGTTGTCCGCCCGGCTGGTCCGATCTGCACGCCTACCTCGCGGATGTCGCAACCGGATTGAAGGCCGTCCACCAGTTCAGAACGCACCCCTTCAACCAGTCCGTTCGTCATGGAAGTCAGGCGCCCGACATTCATGAAAGCACGCACCCCGCATTGCGCGCCCTGCCGTCTGCGCTGGAGCAACCGATCGCCGATTATCTCGCGTCGCTGGGCGAGGGAGATGATCCCGTGCGAGCGCGCAACACGGGAGACTACGCTTTCAACGGCATGTGGTCGGTGCAACTGAAGGCGGGCGGTCATCTCGTGAACCACGTTCACCCGCAGGGCTGGATCTCGTCGGCCTGTTATATCGAGACGGTTGACGGGGAGGGTATGGCCGGCTGGCTGCAATTCGGCCAACCGGGCGTCGCCACCATCCCGCCGCTCGAACCTGAGCACTTCGTCAAGCCGGAGCCCGGACGCGTCGTCCTTTTCCCGTCCTACATGTGGCACGGAACGCGCCCGTTTTCCGGCGAAGCGACTCGGCTTTCGTTTGCGTTTGATCTGAAACCGAAGCTGCTTCGTCCAAACGTTAACGCAGGCTCACAAAGACCTTGAGCGCGCCACAATCGGCCATGATCGCGCCGTTGGAACGCCTGGCCGGGTTCTAGAGTTACTATCGGACCAGGCAGGGAGCACCCTCATGAAAGCGATGATGGCGATTGCAGTGGGAATGGCGCTGGCCACGATGGCGGGCGTTGAAGGCGTGGCGCATGCTGATTCGCCCTGCGCGAGCGAACAGGCTTCCATCTATTTCGAGAAGGATCGCAGCGACGTGACGCCGGCGTCACGTGAAATCGTTGACCGGCTTGCGGCCCAGGCGAAATCCTGCCGTCGCGCGCAGGTGGTCGCGGATGCGCCGCAGGGCGCGCTGCATGACGCTCGCGCCAACGCGTTGCGGCGCAGCTTCGCCCAGGCGGGCGTGCATGTCGTTCTCGCCAGCTCGTCTCCGCTTCAGGCGTCCGCTTCAATCGGCGAGGAGTTGGTCCTCGGCCGGTCCGCGGTCCTGCGCGTCGAGCCGTCGCCGCCAAGCAGCTAGGCCAAACAGCTAGGTCAGGCCGTTGCGCCGCTGATCGCTTTCCGGTCGATCAGGAAGACCACGGCCGATGCGATCGTGTAGTCGAGAAACAGGTGCAGAAGGTCGATGCCGAAGGAGATCGGCGAGTTCGACGAATAGACGACGTTGTATGCCAGCGTCGTGGCGCCAAATCCGAACCACAGGACGAACCCGTAACCTATGGCCGCGCCGATCGAGGCTGGCTTCATCAGCCGCTGCGCAATGCAGACGCCCAGCGCGGTCACGATTGAGATGACGGGCCCCAGGGACATCGACGTGGTGGTGTCCATCGCGCCTGGAATCGTCATCTTCTGAATGTCGGCCATGGTCAGCGAGGCTGCGGTCTCCTTCGTCGCCAGACCATGGTCGATCATCAATTGCTGCGCCCACAGCGTGCCGAATGTCACGCCGTAGATCAGGAAGCCGATGAAATAGATCGCAATGGCGGCGGCCAGCCAGGCCACAGCGTTGACGCCCAGAATTCGCGGCATGTTCCGTGTCCCCAACGGTCCGTCGCTGGTGCGTGGCCGGCCCCGGCGGACCGATCCGAGAACGGTCAAACACTTGAATACTCAGTCATCATGCCACGCGTCGGGGCCGGGCGGGACCCCGTTTCGCGTCATGCGCGCGCTGGCCTTCGCGGGCCGGCTTGCTATAAGCCGCCAAAGCGGGGTCGCGTCAGGCAGGAATGCCCTCGGGCGGAATTTGTAGCTGGCTGATTCAACAATACTTTCCGGGCGGCCAACCCGGTCGAGCCAAGGGCGAACACTTTTTAATGGCGCGCATTCTTATCACTTCGGCCCTGCCGTACATCAACGGCGTCAAGCACCTCGGCAATCTCGCCGGCTCGATGCTGCCGGCGGACGTGTATGCGCGTTTCCAGCGCCTCCAGCCGGGCAACGAGGTGCTGTTCATCTGCGCCACGGACGAGCATGGCACGCCGGCCGAACTGGCGGCGGCCGAAGCGGGGCAGGCGGTCGCCGACTATTGCCGCGAACAGCACGACATCCAGAAGCGCGTCGGCGAAGGCTTCTCGCTGTCGTTCGACTGGTTCGGCCGGTCGTCCAACCAGCCCAACCGCGAACTGACGCAGCACTTCGGCGATGTCCTTGAGGATCGCGGCCTGATCGAGGAGCGCACCTCGCGCCAGGTCTATTCGGTCGACGACAAGCGCTTCCTGCCGGACCGCTATGTCGAGGGCACATGCCCGGTGTGCGGCTACGAAAAGGCGCGCGGCGACCAATGCGACAATTGCGGATCGCTGCTCGACCCCGTGGACCTCATCAATCCGTATTCGTCGGTCTCTGGCTCACGCAATGTCGAGATCCGCGACACGCGCCATCTCTTCCTGCTTCAATCGAAACTTCAGGACCGCATCCGCGCCTGGGTCGATTCACGTGCGGCTGAATGGCCGCAACTCACCTCGTCGATCGCATACAAATGGCTGGACGAGGGCCTGCAGGACCGCTCGATCACGCGCGATCTCTCATGGGGCGTGCCGGTGACGCGCCATGGCAAGCCGCGTCCGGGCTTCGAGGAGAAAGTCTATTACGTCTGGTTCGACGCGCCGGTCGAATACATCGGCTCGACCGTCGAATGGGCCGAGGCCAAGAATGAAAACTGGGAGCGCTGGTGGCGCACCGACAAGGGCGCGGAGGATGTCTCGTATGTCCAGTTCATGGGCAAGGACAACGTCGCCTTCCACACCGTCAGCTTCCCCGTCACCATCCTCGGATCAGAAGAGCCGTGGAAACAGGTCGACAGGCTGAAGGCGTTCAACTGGCTCAACTGGTATGGCGGCAAGTTCTCCACCAGCCAGAAGCGCGGCGTCTTCATGGATACGGCGCTCGAGCTGCTGCCGTCGGACTACTGGCGCTGGTACCTGATCGCCAACTCGCCGGAAGGATCGGACACGGCCTTCACGTGGGAGAGTTTCCAGGCGTCGATCAACTCAGACCTCGCCAACGTGCTCGGCAACTTCGTCAACCGCATCACGAAATACGCGCAGTCGAAATTCGACGGCAAGGTTCCGGCCGAAGGGCAGGCGGGCGAGGCCGAAGCCTGGATGGTCAAGGAGTTGAAGACCCGCCTCCCGCAGTTGCAGGCCCACTACGAGGCGATGGAGTTCCGCAAGGCGGCCGCCGAAACGCGCGCTATCTGGGCGGCCGGCAACGAATACCTGACCAAGGCCGAGCCGTGGGTGAAGTACAAGACCAGCGTGGAGCAGGCGGCGGTCGGCGTCCGCGTCGGCCTCAACCTCGCGGCCCTGTTCGGCATTATTGCGCAACCAGTCATTCCCGACGCGGCGGGAAAAATCCTCGATGCGCTTGGTGTGCCTGCCGACAAACGGATGATGGGTTTTGGTGCGGCCACAGACTATGCAGGCCTGCTCGACGCCCTGCTGCACGGTCTCGCGATCACGCCGCCGCCCGTGCTGTTCGCCAAGATCGAGGATACGCAGGTCGCCGAATGGACGGAACGGTTCGGCGGCGGATGAGGCTCAGCCGGCAGGCTGCGTCTTGGCGTCGAATGCATCGATCGTCCGCGCCGAATAGACCATCGCCGCGCCAGCATTGACCATGATCGCAACGCCGAGCGCATCGACGATTTCCTCCTTGGTGGCGCCGGCCTTGATCGCCGCATCGGTGTGGGCGTTGATGCAGCCGTCGCAACGCAACGAGACGGAAACGCCCAGGGCGATCAGTTCGCGTGTCTTCGCATCCAGCCGGGTCGAGGCCGAGTTGGCGTGATGCATGTCGACATAGGCCTTGAAGACGCCGGGGTTCGCGCCGGACATCTCCTTGAGCGCCGCGGCGATCTGTTTGCGATAGGCGGCCCAGTCCATCATCATGGCGTCGGTTCCCGTTCAAAAAAGCTGATGCTCAGCGCGGCAGCAGAAGGCCGCGATAGAAATAGGCGCGCTGCCGGGCCGGCTCCCGCGCGATCTGTTCGAGGATGAACATCTCCGCATCGCAGATCTTGGTCGCCTGCTCGGGCGTCGGATCGTCGATGTCGAAATACTGGTTGCCCTGCAGCCGCGCCTCGTTGCCCTTGAACTTGCGCGCCTTCCATTCCTCGATCTCGGCCTGCGTCGCGCGTGGCGCCGTATCGCTGGACACGCGCAGCACACGCGCCTGAAGCCGGTTCTCGCGCGCCAGCAGGTCAGCCGGAACGTATTTGGCGAGCTGGCCGATATCCGCCTTGTCGCCCTTGGCGCAGAGCAGGGGCGCCGGACCGATCAGGGCCTTGTGGCTGGCGATCAGCGTGTCGATCAGTTCGCCAACCTCCGCGTCCGATGCAAACGGCGCCTTGCGGCTGAAAGCGGCGAGATAAAGCGGGCGCCCGATCACCATCGCGTCCGCCGGGGAGCCGGTCCAAGAGGGCGAGGCGGCGATCTGGACCAGCTTGTCATAGATCGCGGGTTCCGTGTCGCGGATGGCCGAGAGAAGGTCGGCCATATCCGTGCCCGTCGCTTCGAACGTCTCGAACTCGGAACGGACCACGGCGTCGGATCGGGGCGGCGCCGCGACCGGCTCGGCCGCTGCGGCCTGCTTCGCCGGCGTATCGCCCGCCGAACAGGCCGTCGCCAGCAGCGCAGCGGCGGTCGCTGTCAGGGCCCCGCCCATCCATCGCCGCCAATTGCCGATCTCCCAAGCCATCATCGTCCTTCAACCGGCTCGTCCAGCGATCCTAAACCTTCATCGGCGCGATGACGACCGTGTTCTAGGCCGATGCGCTCGGCCGCGCCGAAACCCGCTCATGCCACGCCTTCACATTGCCGGCGTCCGGGGAAAGCTTGAGGCCGATCCAGTCCGCGAAATCCACCAGAGACAACAGGCAGATATCGGCGATGGTCAGGTCGTCGCCAGCGACAAAGATGCGCCCGCTCAATTCCTTGTCCAGCCATTTGACCGCGCTGTTGTAATGCTCACGGTTGGATTCGCCGAACTCCTTGTACTGCGGGACCACGACCTTCGCCGTGAACGGATGGGCGTGGCGCCAGAACATGCCGGCCGGCGTGCCGAGGCGCAGCTCCACCCGCCGCGTCCACTGGTCGATGAACGCCTGCTCCTTCGGGCTGCGGCCAAACATTGGCGGATCGGGAAACTCGCCCTCCAGGTAGCGGCAGATCGAAACCGTCTCCGAAAGGAACGTGCCATCGTTCAGCTCCAGCACCGGCACCTGGCCAACGGAATTGCGTGCCAGGTGCTCCGGCGTCCGCAGCCCGCCCTTCATGATGTCGACATCCACAAGCTCGACTGCCGCCACGGCTTTCGGGCCTTTCTCGGCGAGAAACATACGTACCCGGCGCGGATTCGGCGCAGGCATGGCGGCATTGTAGAGCTTCATGGGCGTGTCCCCTGACTGGATTTTTGTAGCCGTCATTCATGCGGGATGACGTGCGATCCGCTAACCGTTATCACAGCCGGACGGCAGCGAAAGGATGGCACGATGAAAACCCTCGCGACAGCTTTCGGAGCCCTCTGCGTGGCGGCGCTGGTTGGCCTTCCAGCCAGCGCGCAGGACTTCAGCGCGTCCGGCAAGTCGCTGCGCCAGATCTACGAATACCTGCACCGCAATCCAGAGCTTTCGCTGCAGGAGAAGAACACCTCCGCGATCCTCACCGCCGAGATGAAATCGCTGGGCTTTGACGTCACGACCGGCGTGGGCGACGCCTGGATCAAGGCCCGCGCCATGAAAGAGCACGGCAAGCTGGAAGACGGCGTCGGCGGCTACGGCATTGTCGCCGTCATGAAGAACGGCAAGGGCCCCACGGTGATGATCCGCACCGACATGGACGCGCTGCCCGTCGTCGAGAAAACCGGGCTGCCCTATGCCTCGACATTGCGTGACATATCATGGACCGGAGAAGACGGCGGCGTGATGCACGCCTGCGGCCACGACATTCATATGTCCGTCTGGATCGGCGTCGCCCGCGAGCTGGTGAAGCAGAAATCGAAATGGAAGGGCACGCTGGTGATGATCGCCCAGCCGGGCGAGGAGGTCGGCCTCGGCGCCAAGGCGATGATCGAGGATGGCCTGTTCACCCGCTTCCCGCGCCCCGACTACAACCTCGCCCTGCACGACAACGCCGGCATGCCCGCCGGAACGGTTGGCTATGCGCCCGGCTATGCGATGGCCAATGTCGACAGCGTCGATCTCACCGTTCATGGCCGCGGCGGGCACGGCGCCTATCCGCAGGCTACGAAAGACCCGATCGTCGTCGCCGCCCGTATCGTCACGACCCTCCAGACGCTGGTGTCGCGCGAACTCGACCCGCAGGATTCCGGCGTCGTCACGGTTGGCTCGATCCATGGCGGCTTCAAGCACAACGTCATCCCTGACGAGGTGAAGCTCCAGCTCACCGTGCGGTCCTATTCCGACGCCACGCGCGAGAAACTTCTGTCCGGCATTGAGCGCATCGCAAAAGGCGAGGCGATGGCGGCGGGCATCGACGGCAAGCTGGCGCCGGAGATGACGGTGATGGATGACCATACGCCCTCCGTTTACAACAATCCGGCGCTGGTCACGCGCATCACCAAGGCGCTGGCGAAGGCGATGGGGGCTGAGTGCATATCGCAGGAAGAGCCCTCGATGGGCGGAGAGGATTTTGCCCGCTATGGCCGCGAGGAGTCGAAAATTCCGAGCTTCCTCTTCTGGATCGGCGCGGTGAAGCAATCGACCTACGACGCCTCGTTGAAGCCGGGTGCTACGCCGCTTCCGTCGCTCCATTCCTCCCTGTTCGCGCCCGATCCCGATCCCACCATCGCCACCGGCGTCACGGCGATGGTGACGGCGGCAGAAGACCTGCTGAAATAGGGCGCGCCATGTCTCCGAAAAACGAAAGTCGGCCCATGCTGTATGACGAGGTTGTTCAGGGTCGCCGTAGCATACGCGGCTACAAGCCCGATCCGGTTCCAAGGGAGCTGATCGAGGAGATCCTCGCGCTGGCGATGCGCGCGCCGTCGTCGATGAACACCCAGCCGTGGAATTTCTACGTCATTACCGGCGAGCCCCTGAACCGCATCCGCGCCGGCAACACAGAGCGCATGGTCGCGGGCGTTCCACAGTCGCGCGAATTCCGTACTGGCCAACCTTTCGCGGGAAAGCATCGCGAGCGGCAGATCGGCGTCGCCAAGCAGCTATTTTCCGCCATGGGGATCGCGCGCGACGACAAGGAGATGCGTCAGGACTGGGTGTTGCGCGGTTTCCGGCAATTCGATGCGCCGGTGTGCGTCATCGTCACCTATGACCGTGAACTCGACGGCAGCGACGATACGCCGTTCGATTGCGGCGCCGTCGCGACCGCGCTGGTCAACGCCGCCTGGTCGCGCGGGCTGGGCGCCGTGATCAACAGCCAGGGCATCATGCAGTCGCCCGTGGTGCGCGAACACGCCGGCATCGCCGACGACCAGGTGATCATGAAAAGCATCGCCCTTGGCTGGCCCGACGAAACGTTCCCGGCGAACGCCGTCGTTTCCGAACGGAAGTCCGTCGATGAAGCCACGAAGTTCGTCGGTTTCGAAGACTAGCCGTCCACCCCGGCAATAAGCCTCCTATGGTCATCCCGCCCAAAGCGCTGGGATCCATCAAGGAATGGTCCCGGATAACGCTGCGCGTTTCCGGGATGACACCCTGGGCAGGGATGACAGCCATGGAGCGCCGCATCGCCGGCGAAGGCCGGGGCCCGGCGGCTCTATCCCCCGGCCAAACACCAGAATCCCGAGCAACCACCGCGCTCGAGAAAAAAGTTATCCGACACCCTTTGGGACGGCCCGATCATCGCGGGCATGACGCAAGCGCCTTCACAGTCATATCGGGGTTGGCTCCCCTCTTCGAACAAGCACTGGCTTGGCGGAGTGATGGCTGTGTGGGCCGAGCTTGCGCATCTTCTCGCGATGATCTGCGGATGGGTCTTCAACTGTCTCAGGCGTGATTGGCACACGCCCGCGACAGACGACGATCCCTCCCCCGAGCCACGCGACAATCAGGAGACAATACCGGCTGAACCACACAGCCACTCTTCCCACCGTACCTGCGCGCGCCCTCGCGTCCGCATCCCCGGCGAAGGCCGGGGTCCAGTTTTCCAGAACACGTCCAGCCCCCCTTCACCGGACTCATCCTTCGACAGGCTCAGCGACTGTCTTGGATTTCAAGCGGGCTGCCATGGTTTTTTCTCCCTGAGGATGGCG
>WGLW01000047.1 GCA_016125405.1 Alphaproteobacteria bacterium
ATTGCGAAAGCTGGCGCAGCGAAACGTCAACGGCCTCCGCCGCGCCATCGCCCGCTTCGTCCCAACTGTCAGCACAAACGAGGCCCGCGCTTACTTCCGCCACGCCGGCTATGGTGCAACTTGAGCGGAATCTGCTTTAGTAAACGCGCTTCTTGGGTTTGATGTACTCGATGTCGTTGGACATCGTGTAGGCGTGCACGGGCCGGTAGTCGATTTTGACCGAGCCTTTGCCGTCCACCCACGACAGGGTGTGTTTCATCCAGTTGGCGTCATCGCGGTCGGGGAAGTCTTCGCGGGCGTGGGCGCCGCGGCTTTCAGTGCGGTTGGCGGCGGAGTTGGCTGTCGCGGCGGCCTGCAGGATGAGGTTTTCGAATTCCAGGGTTTCTACCAGGTCTGTGTTCCAGATCAGTCCGCGATCCTTCACCGAAATATCTTCCGATGCTTTCACCACACTGGCGATGCGCTGGACACCCTGCTTTAGCGTCTCGCCAGTCCTGAAGACGGCGACATCTTCCTGCATTGCGCGCTGCATGTCGCCGCGAAGTTTCGCCGTTGGCGTGCCGCCGGAAGCGTTGCGGAATTTGTCGAAGCGCGCGAGGTGATCTTCCCCGGCGCCTTTCGGGAGGTCGCGCTGCGACTTGCCTTTTTCGAGCTTGGCGCCGCAGTCCAGACCTGCTGCACGGCCGAACACGACCAGGTCGATCAGCGAGTTGGAGCCTAGGCGGTTGGCCCCGTGCACCGAGACGCAGGCCGCTTCGCCCACGGCCATCAGGCCCGGCACCACCTTGTCCGGATCGCCGCCCTCAAGTGTCAGAACCTCGCCGTGATAGTTCGTCGGGATGCCGCCCATATTGTAGTGCACGGTCGGCAAGACCGGGATCGGTTCCTTGGTGACATCAACGCCGGCGAAGATGCGGGCGCTTTCCGAGATGCCTGGCAGCCGCTGAGCCAGGACTTTTGGATCGAGGTGGTCGAGGTGGAGGTTGATGTGGTCCTTGTTCTCGCCAACGCCGCGGCCCTCACGGATCTCGATGGTCATGGAGCGCGAGACGACATCGCGGGAGGCCAAATCCTTCGCTGAAGGCGCATAGCGCTCCATGAAGCGCTCGCCCTTGGAGTTGGTCAGATAGCCGCCTTCGCCGCGCGCGCCTTCGGTGATGAGGCAACCCGATCCGTAGATGCCGGTCGGATGGAACTGGACAAACTCCATGTCCTGCAGCGGCAGGCCGGCGCGCAGCACCATGGCGTTGCCGTCGCCCGTGCATGTGTGGGCCGAGGTCGCCGAGAAATAAGCGCGGCCATAGCCTCCCGTCGCCAGGATAACCCTTTGGGCGCGGAAACGATGCATCGCGCCGTCGTCGAGCTGCCAGGACGTCACTCCCCGGCACGCGCCGGCTTCCATGATCAAATCAAGGGCGAAGTGTTCGATGAAGAAATCAACATCGTATTTCAAGGACTGGCCATAAAGCGTGTGCAGAATGGCGTGGCCTGTGCGGTCTGCAGCCGCGCAAGTGCGCTGGATCGGCGCCTCACCGAAATTGCTGGTCATGCCGCCAAAGGCGCGCTGGTAAATCTTGCCTTCCTCCGTGCGGGAGAAGGGCACACCCCAGTGTTCGAGTTCATAGACCGCGTCTGGAGCATGGCGGACGAGGTATTCGATCGCGTCCTGGTCGCCGAGCCAGTCGGCGCCTTTTACCGTGTCGTACATGTGCCAGCGCCAGTCGTCCTTGCTCATGTTGCCGAGCGAGGCCGAAATGCCACCCTGCGCGGCCACCGTGTGGCTGCGGGTGGGAAACACCTTGGTGATGCAGGCAGTCTTGAGTCCCGCCTGCGCGCAACCGAGCGCGGCGCGCAGGCCCGAACCGCCGGCGCCGACGACGACCACGTCATAGGTATGATCGTTCCAGGTGTAGGCGCTCATGCGACACGTCCTTGGTCGTCAGATTGGGGCAAGCGATCCAGCGGCGGGACCGCTAGATGGCGATAGTGACGACCGCGTAGGCGGCCGCCGCAAACAACACGATGGAAAGGAAGGAATTCAGGATCAGCAGGACCATGCGCAGCGCCGTCCGGCCGATATAGTCCTCGATCACCACCTGCATGCCTATGCGCATGTGGTAAAGTGCAGTCCCGACGGTCAGCAGAATCAAAACGGCGTTGAGCGGCTGGCTCACGAAGTACTGGGCGTCGCCATAATCGCCGCGCACGGCGCCAAGGAGCGAAATCAGGAACCACGGAACAAGCACGATGAGGGCGATGGCCGAAACGCGCTGTCCGATGAAATGGCGCGCCCCGGCCTTGGCTGATCCCAGGCCGCGGACCTTGCCGAGCGGTGTGCGGATCGACTCGCTCATGGGTAGGCTCCGTCAACAAGGCCGGGCAGTCCCGGGAACAGATCTGCCGCCCACCACACCAGGATCGCGAGAACGACTGAAAGCCCGATCACGCCCCAGGCTGTGAAACTTGCGAATTTCGGATCGAATCCCTTGCCCACGTCCCAAACTAGGTGCCGGATTCCATTGAGCGCATGAAAGAGGAAGCTGAGCACAAAAAGAAAGAGAATGATCTGGCCGGGGATCGAAGCGGCGAGCATTTCAAAGCCTGCGTAATAGTCCGGTCCTGAAACAATGGCGAACAGCCACCCCGCGACAACGATGGCGCCTGCATAGAGCGCACAGCCCGTGGCGCGGTGGAGTATCGAGACCAGCATCGTGACATGCCAGCGCCATACCGACACGAACGGCGACATTGGCCGCTTGTCGGTCCACCCGGTCTGCGACATGCGCGTCTACCCCTCACATTCCCGGCCGCGCCGGACGTCGGACCGGTTCTAGACCCGGCGTCAGCCCTGTCAACGCGCCGCATATCGCACTCTTGGATTGATCGGCGATCAGGCTCATTTAGGCGCAATGAAGATCACAATTCTCGAAGCGGGCCGGGCGCCGGGGCGGCTGCAGGAGCTTTATCCCAGCTACCCGGACATGTTCGCGTCCCTGCTATCCGGAGCGGACAGCGCGCTCAGCTTCGGGACAGTCGCTTTGGTCGATGGCGCCACGCCTCCTGATCCAGCGCAATGCGACGCTGTCCTGGTGACGGGATCGCCCGCCGGGGTCTACGATCTGACGCCCTGGATGACGCCGCTGCGAGACTTCGTGCGCGGTGCATGGGAAGCGAAGACGCCGATGATTGGCGTGTGCTTCGGGCATCAGATCATCGCCGACGCGCTCGGGGGCGATGTGCGCAAGTCGGAAAAGGGATGGGGCGTGGGCCGGCACACATACGATATTGTCGCACGGCGGCCGTGGATGGACGGCGCGTCAGACAGGTTTTCTCTGGGCGTCAGCCATCAGGATCAGGTGATCGCGCCGCCGCCCGGCGCCGAGACCCTGGCGCGCTCGCGCCATACGGATCACGCCATGCTGGCCTATGACGGTGGGCCGGCGATTTCGCTGCAGGGACACCCGGAATTCACCGATGGATTCCTCGCCGCCCTCTACGGCGCCCGTCGCGGCAAGACGCTGAGCGACGATCTCGCGGATCAGGCGATCGAGTCGCTCGCCGGACCCGAGGACAATGCGCGCGTCGGCGAATGGATGGCGCGTTTCCTGCGAACCGCCCGCAGCTGATAACACCCGTTTCCTCCACAACCAGATCGGGATAGGCAAGCGTGACGGGTTTGATTTCGTGGAGTATGCGCTATGCAGGGCAGGCTGGCCGGGTGGAGGAGAGCCTGAAATGAGCGCCGAGGCGCTGATTCACCGACTCGGTACGGTGCTGGAGACGACTTCCATGTCGCACCAGCGCAATCCCGCTGGGCGCACCCGCACCTACACCAAGTGTCGTGTGCAATGGGACGACCAGGGTGAAACCGGCTTTTTCGAGTTGGCGGAGTCTTACAAGCCCGGCGACCGGACTGCTGTAATCTTTCGCGGCGATTCCTACATATGCGACGTGAACCTCGCGACGGGTCGCCAGTCGATCATCGGCGATCGCGTTGAGGGCATTGCGGCGCTGATCCTGGTTATATCGATGCCGCTGATGTTCCTGTTGATCGGCTTTCCGATCTACCTGGGCGTCACACTTTATTCCAAGGTCACGACGAAAACGCTTCGTAAGCGGGTCGCTACCTATGTGGGCGATCTGCTGCGCAGGTTACGGCTTGATGGTCCCCAACCACTGCCGGCTTAGGCGCATCACCTCTTTCCTGGCATCACCAGAACGGCGACCCAGCCGCCAGCCTGATAGAGACCGGCAAACGTCAGCAATGTATCGAGCCAGATGCGGGTGCCCCACAGCGGCCAAAGCGGGAGGAGGCTCAGGACCGCGATCACCGCCGACGCGCCATCCAGCCAGCGATCGCCGAGCAGATAGCCGACAGGCGTGCGCTGGCGCATGACTGCCCGTCGTGTCACCGGAAAAACGCCATCCTCCAGGCGCGGCGGCCCGAAGATATCCTGCAGTGTCTCGGGATTGAGAATGCCCGTCACATCTCGCAAATGTTCTTGCGTGGCGACGCCGTCCTCGATCGCCGCCCAGGATGCGCCTGACCGAATGGAGCGAACAACCACTGAGAGCAGGATGGCGATAGCGCTCGCGGCCTGTGTTATTCCCGGCGTCATGTATCAATGACCACAAGATCGACTTTATTCGCGCCGCGGGATCGCGGCCCAATAGTCGAAGTCCAGGATCACCTCTGGAAGATACTTCCCCTCGGCGTCCTTGTACGGGAAATCGGCGCACGGCCTGTTCTTGGTCGCCACGAGCCGCAGCCTCAATGCGCCAAGACCCTCGCCCAGCTCTGCCGTGTCCAGTACTTCCGACCAGGCGAAGACTGTGTCGCCTGCGAAGAGTGGGTTCACGTGGCTGCCGGCGTTGATGGCGATGATTTCGCCGGCATTGGCGAGGCCGTTGAAGGCCAAAGACCGGGCAAGTGAAATCGCCACGCCGCCATAGATTAGCCTGCGGCCGAAACGGCTCGACGCTTGCTCGAACTGGTTGAAATGAACCTTGGCGGTATTCTGATAGAGTCGGGTCGCGATCTGGTGCTCAGCTTCCTCGACGGTGAAGGCGTCGACGTGATCAATCTTTTCGCCGGGCTCGTAGTCTTCGAATCCGAAGGGCGATCCGGACACCGTAAAATCATATCCGGTTGCCGTTAAATCGGTTCGCGGCAGGGAAGAAGGTTTCACCGAGGTTGGCAGTTCTGGAACGACCGGTTCTGGCGCTGGCCTTGATGTGTCTTTCTTGTTGACCATCACCCAGCGGATATAGCTGAGCACTTCCTCGTCAGCCTGGTTGTAACCCGTGGTTCGGACCCAGACGACGCCCGTCTTGCCGTTGGAGTTCTCCTTTACGCCGATCACTTCAGAAACGGCCCGCAGAGTGTCGCCGGGATAGACAGGCCTTAGAAACCGCCCGTCTGCATAGCCAAGGTTTGCGACTGCATTCAGCGATATGTCCGGAACCGTCTTGCCAAAAACGACATGAAAGGCGAGCAGCGGATCGATCGGAGCGCCTTCTAGCCCGCAGTCCTGGGCGAAGGTGTCGGCCGAATAAAGCGCAAATCTTGAGCCTGTGAGTCCCACATAGAGAGCGGCATCCGCTTCGGTGACAGTGCGCGGCGTCGCATGGATCAGCTCATCGCCAACGGCGAAGTCCTCGAAGAAATTGCCGGGATCGGATTTGAGAGTCATTGGGCCGCCTCGCGTTTAGCGATCGCTTCGGCAACCGCTACCATGCGTTTTGCCTGCGCAAGATGCAGTAGTTCGGTCATCTTGCCGTTGACTTTGAGCACGCCTTTGCCTGCGTTGGCCGGATCAGCAAAAGCGGCGATCACGGCGCGCGCCTGTTCGACCGCGGCAGGGGGAGGCGCGAAAATGTTGTTGCACGGGCCGACCTGGCTGGGATGGATCAGCGTCTTGCCGTCAAATCCGAAAGCCTTTCCTTGCCGCGCCTCAGCGGCGAAGCCTTCTGCGTCAGCAATGTCGTTGAAGACGCCGTCGAAGATCAGATAATCGTGCGATCTAGCAGCTGCGACCGATAGCGTGAGCGTTGTGGCTAGATTTGACCGGTCCGGCAGCGGGTCCGCGCGAAAATCCTTGATCAGGTCGTTGGTGCCCATAACGAAAGCGGTGAGATGCGTGTCGATGCCCGCTGCCGCGATCTCCCGAAGGTTCAGGATGGCAAGCGGTGTCTCGATCATGATCCAAAGCTGGAGTTGAGGCGAGGCCTGTGCGCCGTGAAGCGCCGCCTCGAGAATTTCGATATCTCGAGCGCGCGTCACCTTGGGGGCGAGGATCGCGTCGGGCTTTGCGGCGACCGCGGCTTCGAGATCGGCTTCGCCCCATTCGGTGTCGAGGCCGTTGATGCGGATCACAAGTTCGCGTGGGCCATATCCGCCGGCTTTCACGGCCGCACAGACCCGATCGCGGGCCTCGGCCTTCGCCTCCGGCGCGACGGCGTCCTCCAGGTCGAGGATCAGGCTGTCCGCCGGCAGTGTTTTGGCTTTTTCAAGCGCGCGCTCATTGGCGCCAGGCATGTATAGCACGGACCGGCGCGGGCGGATGGCGGACATGAGACACAACCTCGAAGACTGACGTTGGGCACATGTGAAGGACCCGGGGGCCAAGATCAAGCCAAGGCGGGCTTTCCGTCATCGCTCAGCCGGGTTTCGAAGGCCTGGTTGCTGGCCTCGGCGGGACAAGGGCGACGGCCTGATCCGGAGTGGCGAATACACCTCTTCCGGGCACGAAATTGATTTCGAGCCGTACGCCGTCCGGATCTTCGAACAGGATCGAATAGTAGCCGGGCGCCCAACCATCCTCCTGCGGCGCACGAACAATGGCGGCATCGAGGTCTTTCAGGAAGCGATAGGCTTCGTCGACGTCCTCGCGTGAACGCGCGCGGAAACACACGTGATGCAAACCAACTCGACGCTGATTGAAGCGCTCGCCTTGATGCTCGTCAGCAGGCGGACTGATCAGCACGCCCGTGCGTCCGCCGACGCAGTAATAGCCCGACGCGTCGTCCATAACCTGTTTCAGGCCAAGGAACGGGAGGAGGCGCCGATAGAATTCACGCGCGATCTCATAACGACCAGCTGTGATCTGGATGTGAGCAATTCCATTGATTTCCATATCGGTTCCCCGCGCTTGCGGTCCATGATGCGGCTAGCCGGCGTCCGGCACCAGCCTGCGCTTGACCCAGAACGCCAGCTCGCTGAATGGTCGCGCATGAGCATTTCATCCGGGTTTGTAGCGGCCGGGTTCGAGCCGGTGCGCGAGGCATTCGAGCGCAACTTCGAGGAAGGGCGCGAGACAGGCGCAAGTTTTGCCGCCTATCTGGATGACGAGCTTGTGGTTGATCTCATCGGCGGTTGGACCGACCGCAAGCAGGAGCAGCCCTGGACTGCGGAAACCCTGTGCCCCGTCTTTTCCACGACCAAGCCGATTGCAGCGCTGGTAATTGCCCTGCTGGTTGACCGTGGCCAGGTCGACTACGATGAATGGCTGAGCGCCTATTGGCCTGAGTTCGGGGCGAAGGGAAAAGACCGGATCACCGTCGCCGAGGCGCTATCGCACCAGGCTGGCGTACCCGGATTTCCTGATCCCATCGACCCGGATCTGTGGCTGGATCCACCGGCCCTTTCCGCCGCGCTGGCGAACCTGGCGCCGATGTGGAAGCCGGGCGAGGGATCCGGTTATCATCCGCTAACGTGGGGCTATATTGCCGGCGAACTGGCGCGTCGTGTCGATGGCCGCACGCTGGGGACGATCCTTCGCGAAGACATCTGTGCGCCGCTGGGTATTGATTTCTGGATCGGCACGCCCGCCAGCGAGCATGGCCGTTGCGCGCAGATGATCAAGCCGAAGGAGCCGACCAAATTCGGCCCGCCAAGTCCGGCGCTGACCGCTGCTTTCCTCACTCCATGGGCCGCGCCCGCGCGGGGCGGGCCCGCTTGGCGTGAAGCTGAAATCCCTTCGGCCAATGGTCATGGCGATGCGGCTGCCGTGGCCCGTCTGTTCTGCGCCTACGCGCAAAGAGGACGAATTGGCGAGACACGGCTTTTGTCGGAGGAAAGTTGGGCAGGTCTGACGCGGGAAAGAGTTGCGGGGGCAGATCGCATCCTTCCGGGTAAGATTGCCTTTGGTGCGGGCGTCATGCGCAACCTACCGCTGATCTACGGTCAGAACCCGGAAACATTGTGCCACTCTGGCTGGGGCGGTTCAGGCGCGCTGGGTGATCCATCCGCAGGCCTCGCAGCCGCCTACGTGATGAACCGTCAAGGCTCGCACCTGCTTGAGGATGCGAGGCGCAGCCGCATCATCGATGCGCTTTACGGGTGTCTCTAGCTCGTTGCTCCGCATCCACCAAAGCGGATGTTTGTGCGGCTCAGCTGACGCACATGCGGGCCATCAGGGCCGGATCGAAGCCAATTTGGCGAGGATGGCTTCTCCTGCCGGTCCGCCTTCGCCGCGGACGTCCTTGGCATGCAGAGCCACAAGCGTCGACAGGTAGGCTTTGCACACCTGGACCATCCGCTCGTCGAGCGGGTCGGGCGCGCGCCGAAGGCTTTCCATTAGGGACCGGGCCACCTTGCCCAAGAGGTGATAGTTGAAGACGCCGGCCAATCCGGCAACGTCATGAATTGGCGCATAGACAAGTTCGCGGGCCAAGCTGTTCGGCGCGCTGCCGTTGACGGCAGTCTGAATGCGGGCGAGTTCGCCCTCGGCCTGTTTCCACCAGTCGGCGCGGGCTTCTTCCCATTCCGGTGTTGCTTGTGGATCGGCTGATGCAGACATGTTTTTCGAACCCCCGGTTAGTCGCACAACGCCGCCATGACGTTGAGCCCCGGTGTAAATCACGTCCAGGGTTTCCTGCACGTAAAGCCGGTCGCTCGAATTCCATCCTGCCGGACAAAAACCCGGACGGCCCGTCTTGGCCCATGCTGGGGCAAATATCTTAACAAACCTGAACGCGCCGCCGGGATTGGCGCCGGGCTTGCGTGTGTGGGAGCGAAACCGCCACAGGCGGCTTCCTCACGCATGGTGCTTCAGCCCCGCCCGGAAGGGTGGGGCATTTTCTTTTAAGGCCGCTTTTCCGCGCGCGTGTCGAACGCTTCGCGAAGTCATCGCATCCGGTCGATCGGGCAGACCAAACCGTTTCCAGACGTCGCAGATTTTTTAACTCCTGTGGTGGAGGCTGGCCCGATGAAGATTCTGGGTCTTTGCTTCGACTCAAGCGCCACCGGGGCGCCGCATGCCCATGATCCGGGCCTGGTGGCGTTGTCGTTTGGCGTTGCGGCGTTTGCGGCCTACTGCTCGCTCGACATGGCGGAACGGCTGCGCGTGTCTGGTTCGAGCAGCCGCTGGTTCTGGACAGGCATGAGCGGCCTCACCCTCGGGGCTGGCATCTGGTCGATGCACTTCATCGCCATGACGGCGTTTTCGACGCCTTTCACGCAGCGGTTTGGGCCGGATTTGACGCTCCTGTCGGGCCTGCTGGCTATTGGCGCCGTGGTGGCGGGGCTTGCGGTGATTGGGCGAAAGCCAAGTGTGGGCCGGTTCCTTGCCGCGGGCGTTATTGTCGGCGCGGGGGTGGTTTCGATGCACTATGTCGGCATGGCGGCGCTGCAAGTGCCCGGGCGGGTCGTCTATCGGCCGGACATGTTCGGCCTCTCCGTGGTCATCGCCCTGACCGCCGCCACCGTCGCCCTCTGGTTGTCCTGCACCGTCACCGGGACATGGCAAAAAATTGCAGCAGCGCTCGCGATGGCGATTGCGATCTGCGGCATGCACTACGTGGCGATGGCCGGAACGACGCTGATTATCTCGCCGCTGGTTTCCGAGCACGGTCCCGCCGTGCCGCGATCGGTCATGGCTTCGCTTGTTGCAGTTGGCGTTTCCGGGCTCATTTTGACGGGATTGGTTCTGGCATTTCTCGACCGTCGCATGGAGGCGCAGGCGGTCAGGGAGGCCGAGAGCCTTCGACGTCTCAACGTTCAGTTAGACTGCGCGCGTCAGCAAGCTGAGTCCGCAGCCCTTGCGAAAGGGCAGTTCCTGGCAACCATGAGCCACGAGATTCGCACCCCGATGAACGGCGTTCTGGGCATGCTGGAAGCCGTTTTGCGATCATCCCTCGATGCTGACCAACGAGACCAGATCGTCACCGCCCGTGACTCGGCCGCCAGCCTTCTGCGAATTCTCAATGACATACTCGACTATTCAAAGCTGGAAGCAGGGCAACTTGCTGTCGAGAAACTGTCCTTCAGCGTGAAAGAGATCGTGGACGAGGTGGTTTCAGTTCTCGCAGCCCAGGCGACAGAGAAATCCATCGAGTTGGGAACGTTCATATCTGATGACGTACCCGCGTGGCTGATGGGAGATGCAACCAGGCTGCGCCAGGTCCTGCTGAATCTGGCCAGCAACGCGATGAAGTTCACGCTCGAGGGCAGCGTCAAAATCGACGTTACCTATCTTGGGCCGGTTGGGCAGTTGCGGGTTGATGTCTCGGACACAGGCGTTGGCCTCACGGATGAATCCTGCTCGCGTCTATTTACCCGGTTCACGCAGGCCGACGCCTCAACCACACGACGATTTGGTGGAACCGGGCTCGGCCTCGCAATTAGTCGAGAACTTGTTGATCTCATGGGAGGCGATATCGGGGTCTCGTCCAGACTGGGGGAGGGCAGCCGATTCTGGTTCGTCATTCCGGCCGAAGAAGGCGATGAGCCGGACTTTTCGGGCACGGCCGCCCAGGGCGTCATTGCGAATGTGCCGGCAGGTCTTCGCATACTTGTGGCTGAAGATAATCTCGTGAACCAGAAGGTTCTCAAGGCGCTCATGGCAGGTCAGGGGCACGACCTCACCATGGTTGAAAACGGCGCGATGGCGGTCGAGGCCGTGCGAAACGGTGAGTTCGATGTCGTGCTGATGGATATTTCGATGCCGGTCATGGACGGTCCCGCCGCGACCCGTGCAATCCGGTTGCTTGACGGCGCGAAGGCTGAATTGCCGATTATTGCGCTTACAGCGAATGCGATGGCGGGCGATCGGGAAGTCTATTTGGCTGCCGGAATGTCTGATTATGTCTCCAAGCCGATAAATCTCGAGGATTTGCTCGTCGCGATCGCCCGCCAGACGGGGTGTCCCGGTTCTGTTCCCGTGCGCGCGCGCGGCGACACCGACGAAAGCGGAGCGGCATCGGAAGCTGCCGCCGCGTCGGTCGCGGAGGACCTCGATGAACTGTTGGCAGGTTTCGCCTGAGACGATGTCCGCGAATAGGCAGACTTAGCTCAATCGAGGCGCCAGGGCCCCGCGATTGAGCAGGAGTTCGGCGATCTGAACGGCGTTGAGAGCTGCTCCCTTTCTTAGATTGTCGGAGACCACCCAAAGTGCGAGGCCGTTTTCAACTGAGCGGTCCTCGCGGATGCGGCTGACATACGTCGCCCATTCGCCAACGCATTCGACCGGCGTGACGTAACCTTCGTCTTCCCGCTTATCGACGACCACCACACCTGGCGCCTCACGAAGGATGCGTCGCGCGTCCTGTGCTGAAAGGGGTTGGGCCAGCTCGATATGCACTGCCTCGGAATGCCCTACGAACACCGGTACGCGTACGCAGGTTACCGACAGCTGGATGTCCGGATCGAGAATCTTCTGGGTTTCGACCCGCATCTTCCATTCTTCCTTGGTCGAACCGTCCTCCATGAAGTCGTCGATATGCGGGATGACGTTGAAGGCGATCTGCTTGGTGAATTTCTTGGGCTCCACCGACTGGTTGACAAAGATGCCTTTGGTTTGGCTCCACAGTTCGTCCATCCCCTCGCGTCCGGCGCCAGAGGTCGACTGGTAGGTTGCGACCACCGCACGTTCGATTCCCGCCGCATCGTGCAACGGCTTCAGGGCGACAACCAGCTGGGCGGTTGAGCAGTTCGGGTTCGCGATTATGTTTTTCGCCTTGTAGCCCACGACGGCGTCGGCGTTGACCTCCGGCACCACCAGAGGGACATTCGGATCCATCCGCCAGGCGGATGAATTGTCGATAACGATGCAGCCGGAGGCCGCGATTTTCGGAGCCCACTCCCGGGCTACTTTTGCGCCTGCAGACATCAAACAGAGCTGGATATTCGACCAGTCGAAATTCTCGATGTCCCGCACTTTCAGCTCGTGATCGCCATAGCTCACTTCCTTTCCGAGCGAACGCCGCGTCGCGACCGCGAACACTTCGTCTGCAGGAAAATCGCGCTCCGCCAGCACGTTGAGCATTTCCCCCCCAACCGTGCCCGTCGCTCCCACCACCGCGATGCGCAGAACCATGCCGGTCTCCTGTTTTGGTGCGCCTGCTGTTCGCCGCGCTGTCGCCACAATCTGACGAAGTCTTGAAAGGGGATTCCCGGCGCGACCACTCGCCTCAGCTTGCCGGTCGTCGCCAGCGCGTATTAAGTGGCTTTCAGTAAGCAAATTTCGCCAGCGGGCATAGTCCTTCCCGTCCGTAGCAACCCGGGCCTCAAGAGCCCAGGCAGGAGATGACCAGACGATGGCGGACGTTGGCGAACTCGTCAGGCGCTATGTGGACCGGTACAATTCGAACGATGTTGAGGGCATGCTGGATTGCTGCTCGGACAGCGTCGTGTTCGAGACGGTGACCAATCCGGGCGGTTCGATCAAGCTCAACGGCAAGGACGAAATGCGCGAAGTGCTTGTCGCCACGACCCAGGCGTTTCGTGAGCGGAGGCATCAGCTGGTGGGCATTATCGTCGATGGCAACCGCGCTGCGGCCGAGACCATATTTTCTGGCATTGCGGCGGCTGAGCTTGGCGAGCACGTCCGTTCCGGCGATCACATTTCGATCCGCGGGGCTACGATTTTCGAAACACGGGACGGGCGGCTGGAGCGCATATGCGACTACAGCTAAGGGCCGTTTGTGGACGCTCAGTTGTCACATGACACGAATGGCAAAGGCGGAGGGACGAAATGGGCCATCGCGCGTCACACTTTTTGGCCTTAGCGGTCGGCTTGGCCTTTCTGGTGGGGTGCGCCAGTTCCGGCGGATCTGCTTCGTCTGACCGGACTGCCGTCTCCTGGCGCAAGGTCACCCAGGTCGATAACCGCTTCGCGGTGTTCATAAACGAGCCAGGCGCGCCGAGGGATGGTGATCTGGTTACGTTCCGTCTTGCTTATGTCTATGCCCCCGGGGAAGTGCGGTTCAACGACAGGGTCGTCGGGTGGCAGGAATATTCTGCCATGACAATCAATTGTGCGACTCATGAAGTGCGCCCCGGGCCGCGCATGCGGTACGAGCCAGACGGCGCCGTCATGCTCTCCGACGACAATCAGGAATTTGGCGAAATCAATCCATCGACGGCAGCAGATGATGCGGCTCGGGTTCGATGCGTCGGCGAAACGTCCGGCGATGCCGTACGGATTCCCAACGGACCGAAATGGATGGACATAGCGCGCAAGCATCTCACGGAGGCGGCGCCTGCGGCCCAATAGGCCTTTATCAAGATCGCGGCGTACGCTGCCTGCGGCGAAAACAGCCGTTTCGGCGCAAAGCGGTTGAGATCGTCTCTCGAACGTCGCATGATTCCTCACCGGTACTTTTCGGGAGATGAATGATGCGGAATGGCGCCCGCGCCGCGCTGGCCGTTCTGGCTGTAGGACTTGGACTTTGTGGCGCTGCGGTCGCGTCCGACCCGACCACGCGTACGTGGCGCAAATTGGCGCAGGTCGAAGATCGGTACGCCACATTCATCAACCAGCCGGGCGTCGCCAAAAAGGGCGACGAGTACACTGTCCGCCTCGTTGTTCTTTACAAACCGGGAGCCGAAGTCGTCGGCGGCAAGAGTGTCGCCTGGGATGAGTATCCGGCCCTGACCGTGAATTGCATGATGATCAAGGCCAAGCGCGGGGTCCGCATCCGGCATGCGGTGGATGGCTCGGTCATCGCCCGGGATGACGATGAGACGGCGCGTTTGATCGATGGCGGCTCGAACGAAGACGATATCGCGAAGGCCAAATGCGATAACCAGTATTCTGGCAAGACGTTTGAATTTCGTGATGGTTCGAGCTGGATGAAAGCAGCGCGAGAGAACATGGCGTACGTCGCCCGCCGCGCGCCAAAATAGTCCCGGCCCGTCAGGTCAGATGTAGCTTCATCCCGACATGGCTGGCGATGAAGCCCATCCGCTTCCAGAACCGGTGAGCGTCTGCCCGCGAGTTCGAGGAGGTCAGGACGATCTGACCGCAGCCTGAACTTCGCGCGACATCGATGGCGTAGCGCACCAAAAAGGTTCCAGCGCTTCTGTTCTGGAATTCGGGTGCGACATGAACGGATTCGAAAATCGCGCGTCTTTGCCCGACATAGGACAGGTGAGGGATCATGGTCAGCTGCAGGCTGCCCGCGACGACGCCATTGGATTCGACCACGATGATCTGGGTGAAACCAGATCCGATAATTTCGGACAGGGCGTCTGCGTAGGGTGCCGGCAGGGGGTCGGTCAGTTTCTCGCGCGAGCGGCCAAGATCATCGTCCGCCAGCAAACGCACCAGATCGGCCAGATCGGACTTTCGGGCGGTTCGGCAGGAATACGTCATTCCCAAGCCCTTTTTCTCAGACGGAACTTCCGCTGCAGTGAAGCGCTAGTCCGACATGAAACATGTCGATCATCATATCGAATTGTCACCCGAAGAAGCGCGACAAGGCCAGATCATACTGGACAAGCCACTTCTGGTTGCGATTTTCGTGGCCGGGTTGGCGGCCTTGTCTTGCGCGGCCTTTCTGTTGACAGCGGTCGCTGGCTAGAGGTGTTTAAGGATCGCGTCAGTCATCTGACGCGTCGTTAGATTGCCGCCAAGGTCAGCTGTTCGAGCGCCGGATGAAAGTGCGGCATCGACGGCTTTCCAGACGCGGTCAGCCGCTTCGGGCCTGTTCAGGCTCCAGCGTAACGCCATTTCGAGCGACAGGATGGCGGCGCATGGGTTGGCGAGGCCTTTGCCGGCGATGTCCGGGGCGGATCCGTGCACAGGCTCATAAAGCCCCGGCACGCCCGGTTCACCCAGGGAAGCTGACGGCAGCATCCCAATCGAGCCGGTGAGCATGGACGCCTCGTCCGAGAGGATGTCGCCGAAGAGATTGTCTGCGAGCAGAACGTTGATGTCCTTCGGCGCCTTGACCAGGTGCATCGCCGCGGCATCGGCGAGCATGTGGTCCAGCCGAACGTCGGAATACTGTTCCTTGTGAAGGCGGGTAACTTCCTCCCGCCACAGCACGCCGGTTTCCATCACGTTGGATTTTTCGCAAGACAGAACACCAGGGAACTTGCCGCTGGTGCGCTTCCGGCCTCGCGCGAGTTCGAAGGCGCGAGCCGCTACACGGCGGATTTCTCCGGTCGTGTAGCTTTGCGTATCGACCGCCCTGCGTTCTCCGCCGACGGTCTCTATCATCTTGGGCTGGCCGAAGTAGACGCCGGACGTCAGCTCTCTCACAATCAGGATATCGAGACCTTCGACGAGTTCCGTCCGGAGCGCCGAGGCCGCGGCAAGGGCTGGAAAGCAGTAGGCGGGGCGCAGGTTGGCATAGACGTCTAGGCCTTTGCGCATCCCCAGAAGGCCGGCCTCGGGACGCTTGTCGCGTGGAACATTGTCCCACTTCGGGCCCCCGACTGCGCCCATCAGGATGGCGTCGCATTCCTTGGCCCGGGCGAGGGTGGCGGCGGTCATCGGTTCGCCATGGGCGTCATAGCTGGCGCCGCCCAGAAGACCGTCTTCAAGCGCGAGGTCCGGAGCCACGATCTCCGCAACCCTTCGAGCCTCTGCGGTAACTTCAGGGCCGATGCCGTCGCCCGGAAGCAGCAGCAGGGTTTGGGAATTGGGCTGTACCATGGCGCTTGTTCCGCGGTGCGTGTGTCGGTGGCCGGGTCTTAGAGCCTTTCTGCCTGAGTGAAAACCACTGCTCGATTGCCCATTGCCGTCTCCCGGCGGATAATGAGGTGGGGACAAATAGGGGAGCGCAGGGCATGTCCCTTTTTCGTTTCGACCACCGGGGGACGCCGCTGGCGACCCCCATGGAGTTTGCCGGTCGGCTTCTGCAGAATATCCTGGCGGCTCTTGTCCTGATCGTCGTCTCGCTGGCGATCGGCATGGTCGGCTATCATCTAATTGAGGGCATGGCCTGGCTCGACGCCTTTCTCAATTCGGCGATGCTTCTCGGCGGCATGGGCCCTGTCGACCCCATGCACACCGACGCCGGCAAGTTGTTTGCCGGTTTCTATGCGCTGATGTGCGGTCTGGTTTTCGTACTCGCTTCCGGCGTCGTTCTCGCGCCGGTCCTTCACCGCATCATGCACGCCTTGCACGTCGATGACGACGACAAGAGCTGATCAGGGTTGGCTGTCTTCCGCTGGCGGGTCCATGTCGGCCAGGGCCTTGCTGGCCCCCTCAACGCCCGCATCAGCCGCGCGCTTGTACCATTCGCGCGCCTTGTCTGGATCGCGCATCAGGGAGGTTTCGTAGAGCCGACCTACCTCCAGCATTGCCGGACCATAGCCCTGGTCGGCGGCCTTCTGGACCATGATCAGGCCGGAATTCGGTTTCAGCGGATAGCCGTCGCGCCCCTCCGCCATCCGGCTGCCGACCCAGAGTTGCGCCTCGGCGTTGCCAGCCGCTGCTGCTGCTTCCATGTCTTCAACGCCGCTCTGGTGGTTGTTGAAATCCTGGGAGGACAGGAGGATCTGGGCCCGATGGAGCAGGGCGAAACCATTTCCGGCCTGCGCCAGATCCTCCATTTTTATGGCGTCATTGGCGGCCAGAGCGGCATCGAACGCCGCCTTGGCATCCGCCTGTTTCTGACGCTCGGCCGCCATCGGGTCGACGGCCGGTGCGGTCGCTTCCGGTTTCGAGGCAGGCGTCTCCCCACGTCCGCACGCGCCAATTGCAAGCATCGCAATGGCTGCAAGTGCGATCGGGCCTCTTCTGGTCATATGGAGTCCCTGCCTATTGTCGCCGCGGTCAAAAAGGCTCCGGTTCCGCATCGTACAACCTCAACTGACGATCCGAAACGCCGATCTCCGGCCACAGTCCCCTCCAGCGTCGGATGTGATCGGAGGCAAGATGGACCGTCAGCGCCTCGCGGTCGGACCATCGCTCACTGACGCGGATCAACTGCGGATCGAGCAGGTCAATGGCGTAGGCGTAGTCGATGCACCCGGGTTCGGCGCGCGAAGCGTGGACCATTTCCTCCATTGCCGGACGAGCCTTCGCGAAATCGGTGATCCGGAAGACACCCTCGACAACGATCATTTGGCGATCCCCTTTGGCGGGCGACTCAGCCGAGCCACACCCGGGTCAGTTTTCGGTGCTGTTCGAACGCGTCGATCGCCGGAGCGTGCGTCAGGCTCTCTCCGATGTCGTCGAGCCCGGCCAGGAGGCTCGCCTTCCGGCCGGCATCGATCTCAAAATGATGCGTCTTGCCGTCAGGAGCCGTTACCGTCTGCCCCTCAAGGTCGATGCTGAACACGTGATTGGGGCCACCGGCCTGTTCGAGCAGGCTGTCGACGGTTTCGCGCGGCAGGACTACGGGCAACAGCCCGTTCTTGAAGCAGTTGTTGTAAAAAATGTCTGCGAACGATGGAGCAATGACGCAGGATATTCCCTGGTCGAGAAGCGCCCATGGCGCGTGCTCGCGCGACGACCCGCACCCGAAATTTTCCTTGGCGACGAGAATTTTCGCCGACGCGTACGCAGGCCGGTTCAGCACGAAGTTAGGATTGGGGGCGCCGTCTGGCATTGTCTTGAAATCATAGAACAGGCCCCTGGAAAGGCCCTCGCGGGAAACGGTCTTCAGGAACTGCTTCGGAATGATCTGGTCGGTGTCGATATTGGCGATCGGCAGCGGCGCGGCGTTTCCGGAAAGGTGAGTGAACGGCTTCATTCCGCCGAGTTAGCGGCTTCGGCGGACAGGATCAATGTCGGCACCCCGAGCGTGCCGTCCCGCACAGTAAAGACCCGCGATCCGGGCCGGCGGCCGGGCCGGATGCCTGTGACGGCGAGGCCGGCCTCCTGCAGGCGGGCATGGGCCGCGTCGATGTCCGGCACTCGCCAGGACAGGCCCCAGAGCCTGTCGGGCTGGTTGCCGGCGCCGGCTGACAGCCGGTGCGCAAGTTCAACCGTGATGCCGCCTATGCGGAAGAACAGCAGGCGCATATCCCAGTCGGGATTTGACCGGTCGAGCGCGAGGCGGAGGCCAAGGCGCGCCCCATAGAGTGACGCAGCCCGATCGGGGTTGTGGGTGTTAATCACCACGTGGTCGATGGCGCTCACCGAACTGTTGTCGGCTGGCTTGTATATCAGCGGATCGTCCGTTCGCCGCTGGAGGGCGAAAATCCGTACGCCGTGCGTCACGGATTCGTCCAGACGAAGCCGCGACCAGTAGCGCGCCCGGCCCGTGTAGGGATCGACGCTTTCGCCCTGCGTGATTGCGTCCGGCTTCAGGCCACGCCGGTCCAGCGGGCCGCGGTCCTGTTCCAGGTTGTCGCTGGCGAACACCAGGGATTTCAGTCCCGCTCCCTCATTCTCTAGCATGGCGTGAAGCCGCCGAGCCAGCGGTCCGCCGCCGTTCGGCGCCATTATCTCGAGGGCCATGTTTTCGAGCTGGAAGATCGCCGTTGCGGAGCCGGCGGAATCGGTCGACCGCCAGTCTGGTTCGCGACCAAGAAGGGTCGCATACACATTCTCGCCTTCCTCGGCCGAGGTGCAGACGATCAGTACATGGTCCAGACCGGTGATCATGGTCGCAGTCGCAGCGCCTTCACTTAGTCCGGCGGAACGATTCGAGTCCCCGGATACGGGAACCATCCGCTGCAAAGTTCGAGGGCGCAAGCCAGCCCGCCAACGCTTCATCAAGATCCGGCCATTCGGCGTCTGTAATGGAATACCACGCGGTATCCCGGCTCAGGCCCTTGGCGACCATGTCGTTACGGAAAATACCTTCGAAGACGAAACCGAAGCGCTGCGCCGCCTGCATCGAGGCCGCGTTGTTCCTGTTGCATTTCCACTCGTAGCGCCGGTAGCCGAGATCCTTGAACACGTGCGCCGCCATGAGGCGGAAGACCTCGGTCGCCTCCCGGGTTCGCCGCAGGTCCGGACCGAAGGCGACGCAGCCAATTTCAGCGCTTCCGTGCGCTTCGCGAATCCGCATGTAGGTGGCCATACCCAGCACCTTGCCATTGGAACCGGCCTTGCGAGCGACCATGGTCCGCCAGCGGTCGTTCTCGCGCATGCCCTCAAGCATCTGCTGGAGCTGGGCGGGTTCGGCAAACGGGCCTACGGGCATGTACGTCCAGATGTCTGCGTTCGCGGGTCCGCCGACCGCTGCGAACAGGTCTTCGCCGTGCGTCTTCCAGTCGAGCGGCTCAAGACGGACGGTCTCTCCCGCCAGCGGAACAAGGCCGGGAACAGGGCGGGTGGTCCAGGAAGACAGGTCAGTCATGCGAGGGCGTGTAGAACCCGGCGAGGGTGCGAGCAAGCCTTATGGCTGGCCGCCGTCGTCCGGATTTGCGGCGTGATTGACGTCCCGCTTCAACCCCAGCCGCCGTTCCACCAGCGTCAACCCGAACAGAACAATGAGGACAAGTATTGTCGTCATGGCGGCGATCGCATAAGCGCCGGCCCCGCAGGCGATGCCGATCGCTGCTGCGGTCCAGACGCCTGCGCCTGTGGTGAGGCCGTGCGCTCGTTCGCCTGTATGAAAGATGATGCCGGCGGAAAGAAAGCCCGCGCCGGCCGTGACCGCTTCGACGACGCGGATCGGATCGGCGGAGACCCGACCGCCCATGATGCGGACGTCTTCATAGAGCTCCCACGCCACGAGCGTGAAGACGCAGGCCGCCAGCGACGCAAGAATGTGCGTGCGCAGGCCTGCATCGTGCCGGCCAACCTCCCGCTCCAGACCGATCGCGCCGCCGCAAACGCAGGCAAGTATCAAGCGCAAGGCGATCACCCCCTCCGGCGTGAAGGTGCGCCAGGTCGATGTGAATGCGTCTTCCTGCATGCGTTGACTCGCGATGCGTGCGGCGATCCACAAGGGTAACTAGCCCGGCTTCCGGGCCGGCACAGGTTTCGCGCCGGACTCGCGCTTCGCTGTTCGGCATCCCGCCCGGCGCGAGTTTCGTGCCAATCCTGCAAATTCGATCGAATTCCTGAAGCCGATTCCAACCATGTTCTGGCATTCTGGAATCAGGTCGCAGCGGCGGTCTCGAGTGTCGCCCGACCGTCGCCCCAAGTGAACGCAAGTTCAGGAATCCGCGACGGAAAAGACACACCCGTCGAACTTCTGAATGCCGGTTCATTCTGATGGCGAAGCGCAACCCCAAATGTCGCTGTAACGGCGCCGTTTGACCCTGTTGCGCCGAACTCTCGCCTGCGTCGGATGGTCCCCTGCTTGCGTGGGAACAACGGCTTGGCCCGCACATTGAGAAAAGAGCTGCAGAAGGGAAGGACGGTCATCTAGATGTCGGCGCAGATCGCATCCAACAGTTCCGCCGCTGCTCAGGGAGCCTACTGGTATCCGCAGAGCCGCCGGATTGAGTGGATAGCAGATGTCGTCGTACACGCCGTCGGACTGGCTCTCGCCGTCGCCGGCTGCATTCTGATGATCACCACGGCGGCGCAGTCGGGAAGCGTGAAGCTCACTGCCGCGCTTGTCGTCTATTCGGCCGGTCTGCTGGCCATGCTGGTTTGCTCGACACTCTACAACGCGAATACCAACGTGAAGCTTTCCCGCCTGTTCGAGCGGTTCGACTTGTCGGGAATATTCGTGATGATAGCGGCGAGTTACACGCCCTTCATGCTGGCGCGACTGCATGGCCCCTTGGCCTGGTCAGTTCTCGCCATCGTTTGGGTCGCGGCCTTGGCGGGCGTTGCGCTCAATCTTCTCGCCCGCTGGAATGCGCCACGGGTTTATTTGGCCCTCTATCTCCTGATGGGCTGGGGCGTTCTCACGGTCCTGGACCAGCTCATTCATTCGCTTTCGCCGCTTGGCCTTGGGCTGCTGGCGGCTGGCGGGGTGCTCTACACGGTCGGCGTTATCTTCCACGTCAACAAGAAGCTGCCGTTCAACTCGGCGATCTGGCATGGCTTCGTGATCGCCGCCGCATCCTGCCATTTCCTGGCGATCTATCTCGATGTGGCGGCCCGCGGCGTGGTCTGACGGCGGCTTTCGGCCGGCGCCGCACTTACTCCATCGACAGAATGACGCTTTTCACCATCGGGTAGATCTGCTGCTGCCAGCGGCGGCCGTTGAATACGCCATAATGGCCGACGCCGGCCTGCAGATGGTGGTGGCGCATGTGAGGCCGCAGCTTGGTTAGCAGGTCGTGCGCCGCGGCGGTCTGGCCGACGGAGCAGATGTCGTCTTTTTCGCCCTCGACCGTAAGCAGGGCCGTCCGCCGGATAGCCGAAGGGTCAACGGCCTTGCCCCGGTGGGTAAGGCGTCCGAGCGGCAGCCGCATCTCCTGGAACACCCAGGCGATGGTTTCGAGGTAGAATTCCTCGCTCAGATCGAGCACGGCGAAGTACTCGTCGTAGAAATCCTTGATCCGGTCGGCTTCCTTTTCGTCGCCTTCGACCAGCCGGGTGTAGAGATCCTTGTGCGCGTCGATGTGGCGCTGCGGGTTCATCGCCATGAACGCGGTCAACTGGACGAAGCCGGGATAGACCCGCCGGCCCCAGCCGGGATGAGGAAAGGGCACCGCGGAAATCAGGTTGTTGCGGAACCACTCGATCGGATGCTCGGTAGCAAGATCATTCACCGAGGTGGGGTTGATTCGGCAATCGATCGGACCCGCCATCAGGGTAAGGCTTTTGGGCTCGCACGGATGCTTGGCCTCGGCCATGACGGAGGTCGCGACAACCGCCTGAACGCAGGGCTGGCAGACGGCGACCATGTGAGCGCCAGGTCCCAGATGTTCGAGGAACTTGATCAGGTATTCGACATAGTCCTCGAAGCCGAATCGACCGTCGCGAAGCGGCACATCCCGGGCGTTGATCCAGTCGGTAATATAGACGTCATGATCCTGCAGCAGCGTTTCAACGGTGCCTCGCAGCAGCGTAGCGAAATGGCCGGACAACGGCGCCACCAGCAGCACGCGGGGCTGCGGAGCCTGAACGTCCTTGCGAAAATGCAGCAGGTCGCCAAAGGGCAGGTGCAGCGCCACTTCCTCGGTGACCTCAACCTCGCGGTTCTCTACCTGGACGGTCCGGATAGCGAAAGGCGGCCGCTTGTGAGACAGTTTCGTGCGGCTGGCCATCTCGAAAACGGCCATCATCTGACGCGCGATGGGCGAGTCGGCTGAGCCGTTCAGGGCGCTTTTCATGCCGAGGGCGGCGAGCGCTGCGGCCCGAAAAGGCTCTGAAGCCTTCATCTGGGCCTCGTAGAGATGGTACCACATGCTCCGGCGCGCTCTATTTCTAGGCAGTTGGGGGATGATGACGGCTCCCATAAGAAAGCCTAGTTCCCGAATTACTGCACTGCGACATACAAGAACACAAACACATTAACGGGCAGGAAAGTGCTGAGATGTCAGGCGCGAAGCTCACTATTTCGAGCAGGAACTACTCCTCCTGGTCTTTGAGGGCCTGGCTTTACTGCAAGATGGCCGACCTCGACATGGAGGTGGAATCTGTGCCGGTAGACGATCCCAACAACCGGGCGGAGTTACTCCTTCTGTCGCCGACAGTGTTGACGCCGCGCCTGACGCACGACGGGGCCAGCGTCTGGGGCACGCTTTCGATCGCGGAGTATCTCCATGAACTTCGCCCCGGGGCCGGCCTTTTTCCGGACGACCGCATAAGACGCGCCCATTGCCGCTCGGTCTCGGGCGAGATGCAGTCCGGCTTCTACAACCTGCGTTCGGCCCTGCCGATGAACATCCGGGCGCGCTATCCCAATTTCAAGGTATTCACCGGCGCCCGGGCCGACATCCGGCGCGTGCTGACGATCTGGGATGAGTGCCTCGACGCCTACGGCGGCGGCTTTCTCTTCGGCGATGCGCCCACGGTCGCTGACGCCATGTACGCGCCTGTCTGCCTGCGCTTCACCACCTACGACATCGCGCTGGAGGGACGCGCGGCGGACTATCGCGACCGCATTCTGGCGTGGGCGCCCATGAAGCAGTGGATCGCCGACGCGAAGAAGGAACCGCAGGAAATCGAGGAACTCGATATGGAGTTCTAACCGTCCGTCGAACGGACGGGTTGCGGCTGGCTGAGATCGCCCAGAGCCGGCATCAGGCCGAAGAGCTTTTCCGACAGGTCCGCCCGGCGGATCGGCTTGAGCGTCCAGTCCGTCATTCCATCGCTCATCAGACGTCCCACGCCGTCGCGGGCGGACTCCTCGATCAGTCCGAGGACAGGAATGTCGGACCAGGCAGAGGGATTATTCCTGATCCAGCGCACCGTCGCCATTCCGGTCATCTTCGGTGCTTCCATGTCGATGATCACGAGATCGAAGGTTTTGAGTCCGAGCAGGTTGATCGCCGCTTCGCCGGTCTGGACTTCGATCATCGACACGCTGGGCGAGGTCAGCAGCATTCTCAGCACCCGGCGATGATAGGCGTCGGGTTCGACCAGCAAGATACGGGTATAGTCATGCGGGGCCTGCGCCAGTGGCTTACGAGGGCGCTTCGCCCACCAGCTGTCTCGGCGGGGCGACCAGGGCTGGAGCGCCGGCTCGACCGGCTTTTCAGGGACGATCGCCTCGTAGCCGTGCGGCCAGAGCTTTGAGGACTTGCTGCTCACCTTGTCTGTCCTTCGCGAGGCGCCACCCGCGAAAATGTCTCATCGTTGCGCTAAGGGCCGGTGAGGGGAAAGGCTCGAAACAAATTGCGAGCGCTAACCATACGGCGAGCGTAGCCGCGTTGATTTCCGGCCAAACGCCCGGATGGCGGCGGCGTTTTTTGTATTACCTTACCGCCCTGCAATCCGGGGAGCCCTGACCCGTTAACGATGCACTTTCCGATAGGCCTCCGATTGCCTGCCGACGAGGTCGACCAGATCGCCGATTCCGAGGTTCGCATCGATCAGGTGCAGACCCCAGTTCGGGTCCGGCTCGCCGTTGGTCACCACGTCGGTCAGCGGGTCCCTGGTGCGTACGTCGCCGGGATTGTCGTTGATGTGCACCTGCAGGTAGGTGTGCCCATCCTTCGAGACGCATTCGGTCGTGATCAGGCCCGGGGTCATGACGAAAGGCGTGTCGATCTTCTTGCCGGGAACCCACTCCTTGGTCCCGGTCGAGAAGTAAGCCTTGGGCGATTTCGCGACACCACCGGTCATGGCCGCCGGGTTGGTGCAGGCGGAGGCTGTGCCCGGGCGCGTTCCACCGAAGAGAGCGCGCTCCCCCGGCGGTACAGTGTCCCTGAAAGACGAGAAGGTGACCACGCAACCGAACTGGTTGTCTGTCCGGCAGACGGGGATCGATTTGAACGAGCCGCCGACATCCTTGCCGGGCGGGATCTGGAACGCGGTGCCCATGATGATGGCCGAAACGAGCTGGCTCTGCACCGGCTTGCCGTCGATGTGCGTGGCGATCAGGCGCGTGATCTGGCCGGAGCCCTGGGAGTGGCCGACGATAACCACGCCGCGGCCGTTGTTCTCATGGGCGAGGTAGTAGGCCCAGGCGTCGTCAACGTCCGCCGTCCCGTCGCCGGGGTTGCCGCGTGAGGGCACGGCGCCCCCGCCCGACATCCGTGCGCGGAGGGCTCCCAGCGAAAACTGGCGATACATCGGGGCATAAAGCCGGCACTTGGCGCCCAGCCGCTCAAACTGGGTCTTCACCACGCTGAGTTCTTCCGGGCCCGGTATCAGATCGCTTTCTGTAAAAGGGTCCAGGGAGACGGTGGGGTATATGTAGAAGCAGTCGATCGGCGCGTCCGGATCGGCCTTGAATTTCTCGACGCTTGTCGACCCGTCCGCTTTGATGATGGTGGCGTCGATGTTGGCGTCGCAGGCGTTGTTCGCCTTGCCAGGCTTGCACAACCAGTTCTCGTCCCTCGAATAATCCGTGTGCACAATCGGCGGCAGTTCGGCGGCGGCGGGAGCTGCGGCAGGAGCCGGCGAAGCCGCAGCGGTTGTTGCGGGCGCCGGGGCGGCGCCGGGCGCGGGCGCATCGGATTTGGTGGCGCAGGCGCTGCTGGCCAGCAGCAGGGCGCCGACCACAAACAGGCGTTTCATCTGGACGTCTCTCCCGCAGAATTCTTGTTGGGACTATCTGCCGTCCGGGGGAGAGCCTGTCCAGCGCGTCGCGGGCTATCCCGTGCAGATGCTGTCCTGCTGGGCGCGCAGGGCCGCCGGCGCCCCCGCAGCGTTCGGGTCGACGATGTAGGCGCCAAACGTCCGGGACGGGGACGAAGAGATCAGGCCGGAGAGCGGCTGCGAGCGCCCGTCAGCGGTAAAGATATCGATATGCCGGCCGTGGATCGCTCCGCCCCGATCGCCGGCGAATAAATAGCCGTCGTGCAGGTAGGTATGGCCGTCCAGGGTGAACGGCCGCCCGCGAAGTTCGGGCACGTACACCAGGCTTTCGAGCGGAATGACGTCCGGGTCCACGGCGATGGTGCGGAATGGCGCGAGCGGGATCTGGCGAACGCCACAACCGGCGGCGTGGCGCACGATACGAAAGCGCGCGCGACGGGTGGCGCGTTTCACGCCGTCGGGAAGCGTTCCCAGCTTGTCATCGCAATCCGCTTGTTCAGGCCCGTCCGCATCGACATAGGCGTAGGCGGTCTCGCGGCCGTTCGGGCCCTTGAGCGTGAGCGAGCCCTGCAAGGCGGCGGCGCACCAGTCCTGCCGGCGCAGCGGCGGCGATATCGCCTCGCCGGTGGCGCCGACCAGCGGCCAGGTATCGGCGTCGTCCGGCGGCGCAGGCCTGAAGGCCGGCGTGTGGTAGCGCGTCGCCCAAAGCCTCAATTCGGGTCCGAGCGCTTCGGGCGGCGGTGCGCCGAGGTCGAAGGCGGCGGCGCGTTGCGCGGGAGAGAGACTGGGCGCCTCGACGGCTGGCATGGACGGCCCGGGCGGCGTCGACGCCGTGGCGCAGGCGGCCAGGGCGAAGAGGACGGTGAATGCGTATTGCCTCATGGTCGGCCGGTGTCCGGGAAAGGCCAATGGCGAACGGCTCACGCCGTCAACGGCGGCGCCGCGCCCCTCGTTCCAGGAGGAGCCGTCGGAATCGGGCGGGAAGATGGCGGACACGCGCATGGCGGATCAGCAGAAGGGCGCCGGCGGTTACCGAAGGCTTAGCGACCGCCTTACCGAAAGGTTAGGCGATCTGGCCCTCAGATCTTCTTCGGCTGCGGCGCATGGCGGCGGCGGCCGGGTCCCGGTACGTCTCGGCAGGTGACTTCCTGGCTCGCCTTGAGCGCCTGTGCGGCCGGGTCGCTGTCTGGCACGACAAAGGCCTTGAACGTGTCTCGCGGCGAGCTCGAGACCACCTCGGGGAAGGGCGCCGAAGCGGCGTCGGAGACGAACAGGTCGATATGATTGCCGTTGATCGCGCCGCCCCGGTCGCTGGCGACGACATAGCCGTCATGCTCGTAGAGCTGGCCTTCCATCCAGAAGCCCTGGCCGCGCAGGCTGGGCACGTAGAGCACGGTGCCCATCGGGATGCGGTCCGCGTCGACGGCGATTGTGCGGAACGCCATCAGCGGAATGGAGCGCACATCGCAGGCGCGCGGATGGTGGAAGGCGACGAAGCGGGCGTGGCGGGTTGCAGACTTGATGCTGTCCGACAGGTCGCCGAAATGCGCGTCGCAGTTGAGCTGTTCGGGGCCGTTGGCGTCCACGAACATGTAGCCGGTGGAGACGCCGTCGGCGTTCTGCACCTGGATCGAGCCCTGCATGGCGGCGTCGCACCAGTCTCGCACAGACAGGTTGGGAGAAATCGGTTTCCCGTTCTTGCCCAGCAGCGGCGCACCGCTGGTTTTTGTTTCGGAGAGCTCAATGGTCGGCATGTGGTAGTAGGTCGCCCACAGGTTCATCGGCTTGCCGAGATCCTTCGCCGGCGCATTAAGCAGGAAGTTGAGCGCCATGCCCGACGGCTCAAGCGGGTTGGCGGGGGGCGGCCGGCGGATATGGCCGGGGCCGTAGGCGGGCGAGGCGAAGGCCGCGGCGCCCGCAAGCGACAGCAGGGAAACGAGCAGGAAGCGTTTCATTTGGATCCCGGTCTGTTCGACCCCCCGGGTCCGCATGCCTAAAGCCAGCGAACCAAGGCGGAAAAGTGGCGAATTCCCTAATCCGGCGACAGACGCTGCGATCCGTCGCACCCCCGCATAGGCCCAGATCAGCGATCCGAACTCAAGTTCGAAATCCGCTTGACGAACCGGCGGATCATTGAATCGGCAATTTCTCGGGTGCGGCCAATCGTTCCGCGCCCGGTCAGGCGGCAGTTTCGCCGATCATTTCGATGATGTCGTCAAGGTCGGGTCCGGTCGCCGCCGGGGCCGTGTCTGGAGTATCGGACGCCGTGGCGGCGTGGATCTTGTTAAGCAACATCCGCCGGTCGAGCGGCTTGGCGAGATAGTCGGTCATGCCCATGGCGACAAAGCGCTCGCGGTCGCCTTCCATCGCGTCGGCGGTCAGCGCGATGACGGGCAGGGCGCGCCACGGCTTGTTGCTGGCGCGGATGCGGCGAATGGTTTCGCAGCCGTCCATCACGGGCATGTGGACATCGAGCAGAACGACATCGAACGGTTGCGCGTCGAGACGCGCCAGCGCCTCGACGCCGTTGGTCGCTTCCACGATCTCGGTATGGAGACGCGCCAGAAAGAGCTTTGCGACCTGGCGGTTGATAGCGTTGTCGTCGACCACCAGTACGCGAACAGGGCGGAGAGAGGGGGTGTCCGGAATTTCGACGCCGGCGCTGGGGACGCTGGCGGTCTCGTCTCGCGGACGCGCGGCCTGAGCCTCGAAGACGAAGGTGAAGGTTGATCCCGCGCCGGGCGTGCTTGTCGCCGTGACATCGCCGTTCATCAGGCGGGCGAGCTTACGGGTTATGGCCAGGCCAAGACCGGTGCCGCCGAAACGGCGGGTGGTGGATCCGTCCGCCTGGGTGAAGGCGCTGAACAGCCGGGACATCGCTTCTTCATCCATGCCGATGCCGGTGTCTGAAACGGTGACCGTTACGCGGCGCCTTTCGAGATGTGAGCCGGGCCCGATCCGCCAGCGCAACTCGATCCGTCCCTCGCGCGTGAATTTCACGGCGTTGGACACAAGATTGGAAACGCATTGCTGGACGCGCACACGATCGTAGGTCAGCCACGCGGGCTCGTTCGATCCCAGGATAACGAGTTCAACGCCGTTTTCGCGGGCTGCCGGTTCGAACAGTCGACGCGCACGTTCGAGCGAGATGCGAAGATCGCCGTCCACCGGCGCAATCTCCATCTTGCCAGCTTCGATCTTGGAGAGATCGAGGATGTCGTTGAGCAGGGCGGTCAGGGTTTCGCCGGAGGTCAGGATGACGTCCAGCTTCTCGCGCTGGGACGGGTCGGTCATGTCCAGCGCCAGCGCCTGGGCCATGCCAAGAACGCCGTTGAGGGGCGTGCGTATCTCGTGGCTCATGGTGGCGAGAAAGTCTGACTTCGCCTGGCTCGCCGCGTTGGCCTTGTCGGTTTCAGCGGCAAGCCGCGCAGCGATCTCGCTCAGCGCCTGATTGCGTTCTTCGCCAAGCGTCACGGCGGCCTGGAAGAGCTCGAACGCGCCAGCCTGGCCGACATAGCTCCCATCGGCGTCGACGAAAACGATGCCTTCGTTGAGCGCTTCCGCGCTGAGTGTCCGGGTCAGGGGGCCGATGCCATCGAGCGGCATGTCGGCCGACACCACGATCGGCGCCGGGTTCATGAACTGTGAGACGGGCCGGCGTTCCCAGAGGCGGCGGCCGGCCCGGAAGGCGGCCAGCCGGTGACGGGAGACAACCCCGACGGGCTCTCCGCTTCGCAACACTGGAAAGGCATGGATGTCCGGCGAACTCTTGAAACGGTCCTGCAGATCGCCGGCCAGCGTCTGAGGCGACACCCACTTCATGCGCCTGGCTATCTCGCCGGCTTTCATTTTCTGGACCCGCCGAAACTCTACCACCCACGTGATCTCCTAGCGGAAACCGCTGAAAATCCCGTGAATCCAATGTGCTATAAGTTTAGGCGCCGCAGCTGAAGAGTCAGGCGGAGAGAACCCCGGTGACCGCGGCCCTGGCGGCGAGCACAGGGCTCATCAGGTGTGTGCGGCCGCCGCGGCCCTGCCGGCCCTCGAAATTCCGGTTCGAGGTCGAAGCGCAGCGCTCGCCCGGCTTGAGGATGTCGGGGTTCATGCCGAGGCACATGGAGCAACCGGGTTCGCGCCATTCGAAGCCGGCGGCGCGGAAGATTTCGTCGAGCCCTTCGGCCTCCGCCTGCGCGCGCACCAGACCGGAGCCGGGAACGACCATGGCCCGGACGCCCGGCGCCACGCGCGCGCCCTTTGCGACCTCGGCGGCGGCGCGCAAATCCTCGATGCGGGAATTGGTGCAGCTGCCGATGAAGACGCGGTCGATTTTCAGGCCTTCCAGTTTCTGGCCGGGTTCGAGGCCCATGTAGGCGAGGGCGCGTTCGGCCGCCTCGCGTTTCACGCGGTCAGGAATGTCGGACGGGACGGGCGCGGCGCCGGTGATGGCGGTCGCCTGCTCCGGGCTGGTGCCCCAGGTGATGGTGGGCGGCACATCCGGCGCGTGGATCTCCACCACGTCGTCCCAGTGCGCGCCGTCATCCGATGTCAGCGTCTTCCAGAACGCGATGGCGGTTTCCCATTGTCCGCCCTTGGGGACAGAGGGCCGGTCCTTCATCCAGGCGAATGTCGTCTCGTCCGGCGCGATCAGCCCGGCGCGGGCGCCACCCTCGATCGAGAGGTTGCACAGCGTCATGCGCGCTTCCATCGACATTGAGCGGATGGCCGAGCCCATGTATTCGATGACGTGGCCGGCGCCGCCATTGGTCCCGATGATCGAGATGAGGTGCAGCGCGAGGTCCTTGGCGCCGACGCCGGGGCGGAACTCGCCTTCGACCCGCACGGCCATGTTCTTCATCTTGCGCGCGCGCAGCGTCTGGGTGGCCAGCACGTGTTCGACCTCGGACGTGCCGATGCCATGAGCGAGCGCGCCAAAGGCGCCGTGGGTGGATGTGTGGCTGTCGCCGCATACCACGGTCATGCCGGGCTGGGTGCGGCCCTGTTCGGGTCCGACGACATGCACGATGCCGTTGTTGATGTCGCCCATCGGGAAGAATTCGATGCCCGCCTCGGCGACATTGGCGGCCAGCATTTCCAGCTGCGTGCGGGCCTCGGGATCGGCGACGCCCGCCATGCCGAGCGCCTGGCCCTCGGTGGGCGTGTTGTGATCGGCGACCGCCAGCGTGAGGTCCGGGCGGCGCACCTTGCGCCCATTGGCCTTCAGTCCGGAAAAGGCCTGCGGGCTAGTGACCTCGTGAATGAGGTGGAGATCGATATAAAGCAGCGATTCGCCCGAAGCGGCGTCGGTGTGAACGACGTGGTCGTCCCAGATCTTGTCGTAGAGGGTGCGGGGTCCGGTGCTCATGAGGCGCTATATGCGCGGGCAGGCGCGCGGCTGCAAGCTTTGCGCGTCTTCCGGCCGCCTCGCGCCGTGCTATGGAACCGGGCTCCCGGGGTTTCGGAGGATTTCGAGCGATGGCTTCTCTTTTCGAACCGCTGACGCTGAAGACCGGCCCGGCGATGAAGAACCGGTTCATGCTCGCGCCGCTGACCAACCAGCAGAGCCACGCCGACGGCGTGCTCAGCGACGATGAATTCCGCTGGCTGACCATGCGCGCGGAGGGCGGCTTTGGCCTGACGATGACCTGTGCCGCGTCTGTCCAGAAGGCGGGGCAGGGCTTCGCGGGACAGCTTGGGCTTTACGACGACCGCCATCTTCCGGGCCTCACCAAGCTCGCAGCCGCGCTGCGGGCCAGCGACACGCATGCGGTGGCCCAGCTGCACCATGCGGGCATGCGTTCGCCCACCGCGCTGACCGGCGGACCGCCGCTGTGCCCGTCTGACAATCCGGAAACCGGCGCGCGAGGCATGACGCTGGACGAGGTGCGGCGCACGGCGGATGATTTCATTGCGGCGGCGGTGCGCTGCGAGCGCGCGGGCTTCGATGGCGTCGAACTGCACGGCGCGCATGGCTATCTTCTCTGCGAGTTTTTAAGTCCCGAGATCAATCGCCGGGAGGACGTCTACGGCGGATCGCCGGAAAACCGGGCGCGCCTTCTGTTCGAGCTCGTGGATGGCGTGCGGGCGGCCTGCGGCAAGGATTTCAGCCTTGGCGTGCGGCTGTCGCCGGAGCGGTTTGGCCTGAAGCTGGACGAGATCGTCGCCGTCGCCGGGCGGCTGATGCGCGAGGACCGGATCGACTATCTCGACATGTCGCTGTGGGATGCGTTCAAGGAGCCGGAAGAAGAGGCGCACAAGGGCCGCAGCCTGATGTCGTACTTCACCGAACTGAACCGCGGCCGAGTGCGGCTTGGCGCGGCCGGCAAGATCACCACGGGCCCAGGTTGCCGCCGCGCGCTGGAAGCCGGGCTCGATTTCGTCGTCATCGGCCGCGCCGCGATCCTGCACCATGATTTTCCGCAACGGATCGCCGCCGATCCGGACTTCACGCCGCGCCCGCTGCCGGTCACGCCCGAATACCTGCACAGCGAGGGGTTGGGCGCGGCGTTCGTCGACTACATGCGTACATGGAAAGGATTTGTCGCGGATGCGGCCTGAGCCGTTTCCAGCGAAGACGCGAATCAAAAAACAATAACGGAGACCTCCCTCGTGCAGGACAACATGAAGGACCTCGCCTCGCATGAGGCGCCGCTCGCCGCCCAGATCGCTCGTATTCCGTTCGCTATCTTGCTGGGCATCGAACTGATCGCGTCGGACAGGGACCGCATCGAGGCGAAACTCGTGGTGCGGCCGGAGCTGTGCAATCCGATGGGCGTGCTGCACGGCGGGGCGGCGATCTCGATCGCCGATACGCTGGGCGCGATGCTCGCTTTCCGCAATCTGCCGGAGGGTGCGGGCGGCACCACCACGCTTGAGAGCAAGACCAATTTTCTCGGGCCGGCGAAATCCGGCGAGACTGTCATGGCGGTCACGACAGCAGTTCATGTCGGGCGGCGCACATCCGTGTGGCAGACGCGAATCACCACGGAAGCCGGCAAGCCGGTGGCTCTGGTGACGCAGACGCAGATGACGCTCTAGGCGCGGCGCTTGCGTGGCTTTTATCGACCTCCGACCCGGGCTAAGCCTGTTTCACCGCAGGACGCTGCCCCAACGATCAGGAGGATGGCCGATGTCCCTGGAACGACGCGCACGCGCCTATGTCGCCGCGGTTGAAGCTGGCGCGACAGGCGAGGAGCTCGCGGCTTTTTATCATCCTGACGCCGTGCAGGAGGAGTTTCCCAACCGGCTCAACCCGGCCGGCGTCAAGCGAACGCTGGACGACATCCTTCTCGGCGCCGAAGCCGGGCGGAAACTCATGTCGCGGCAGATATTCGACATCCATACGGCCACAGAAGTTGGCGACCGCGTGGTTCTGGAAATGAGCTGGACCGGATACCTCAACGCACCCGTGGGGATGACGCGCGCCGGCGAGGCGATGAAAGCCCGCTTCGCACAGGTGATCGAATTCGAGGATGGCCTTATCATAAGGCAGCGCAATTATGACTGTTTCGATCCGTTCTGAGGGCGGCCTCTGGATGCGGGCGGCGGAGGGTGCAGCGATGAAGGCCTGGTTTCTGCCGCTTGCGGCGCTGGCGCTGATGGTTTCGGCCTGCGGTCCGAAGCCCGCAACGACTGCGCCGGACACCGATGAAAGCGCCGCATCGGACGGTGATTTCTCCGAGCCGCCGACGCCTGAATCGATCGCCGCCAGCGCGGCCGCTGAAGCCAGCGTGCTGGAGGCGTGCGGGCCGGTGACGACAAAGGGCTTCTGCGGGGTGGTGTTCGGCGGTCCCGTCGATGCGGCGCGTCATGTCTATCCGGGCAAGCTCGAGACGCTGGCGGGCGATGACGCGCAGACGGGGATGGGATGCTATGAGCTGTTCGGCAACGCGCCGATCGAGGGGGTCTCGTTTCTGGTCGAGAACGGCAAGGTGGGCCGGGTGGACTTCCTGTCCGGCGGGCCGAAAACGGCGGAGGGGTTTGGCGTCGGCTCGGACGCGGAGACGATCCGGTCGCGCTTTGGCGGCGCGCTCAGCGAACACGTCAACAAGTATGAGCCGGACGTCACCGACATGGTGGTCGACCAGCCGCCGGGCCGCGTGATTTTCGAAATCCAGGACGGCAAGGTCCGTGCCTGGCGCGCCGGCGTGCCGCCAACCATCGATTACGTCGAGCGCTGCGGCTAGGGCGCTTTGCACATATGCCGGCGCCTCCGCCGGAGGGTCTCCGGGGAGCGCGAGATTCGGGTGTGGCCCGCGGCCTAGGTTGGCGGCGGAGTTGCCTGCGGCTCATCCTTCGACAGGCTCCGGATTAGGGGAGTTCCCTTGCCGCCAGCGCCTTCATCCGGAGCGTGTCGAAGGATGAGTCCGGTGAAGGGTGGGCTGGACGCTTTCGGCGCCTGTGGCCGGAAGACTGGACCCCGGCCTTCGCCGGGGACGCGGACACGAGGGCGCGCGCGGGTATCTTGGGAAGTTGGGCGGTGTGGCGCCGCCGGGATGATCTCCTGAAAATCGCGTGGCTCGGGGGAGGGATCGTCGTCTGTCGCGGGCGTGTGCCAATCACGCCGGAAGCAGCCGAAGACCCATCCGCAGATCATCGCGATGAGAGGCGCAAGCTCGGCCCACACAGCCATCACTCCGCCAAGCCAGTGCTTGTTCGAAG
>WGLW01000038.1 GCA_016125405.1 Alphaproteobacteria bacterium
ATTGCGAAAGCTGGCGCAGCGAAACGTCAACGGCCTCCGCCGCGCCATCGCCCGCTTCGTCCCAACTGTCAGCACAAACGAGGCCCGCGCTTACTTCCGCCACGCCGGCTATGGTGCAACTTGAGCGGAATCTGCTTTAGGCTAGCGGGCCCAATCCCTCTTTTTGCGCTCCCCCGGAGACCCTCCGGCGGAGGCGCCGCCATATGTGCGAAGCGCCTCAGCCCTTTTTGCGGCCCTCGCGCCGGAACCGCAGGAACGCCATCAACGCCGACAGCGCCCCGGCGATCGCGGCGACCACGGCGAAGACGGGCTGGATGCCCTTGGCCCACTTGATCACGGCATCCAGTTGCCGGACCTCGACCGTGATCTGGTCGCGATAGGCGTCCAGCGGCTCGGCGTCGAGCGAGTCCGCCTTGTACCCGAAAATGTCCAGCATCAGCGTGTGCGTGCCGGGCTCGGTTGGCGTCACGCGCCACTGCCACCGATTGGGAATCTTGCTGGACAGGCTTTGCCGCGCCACCGTCTGCGTCACGATGTCGAACCCGACGCCGGTGAGCTGCGCCGAGACCGTGTTGGAAAGCTCGACATCCCGCTTTACGACGTCGCCGGGAAAGCCCTGCAGCTGGGCCGCCGGGTCCTGCGCCGCGGTGGCGTCGATCACCAGCGAAATGTCGATCGGCGTATCCAGGTAGAGGATATGCGGCGGCCGGTTGTAGGCGATTTTCCGCGTCTTGAATTCCTCCGCCAGTGAGGAGGCTGTTGAGGCCGACGCCGCAGGCGCCGCCACGGAGGCGGGTTGAGCGATTTCGGTGTCCGGCGCGACCGGCTTGGGCGCCGTCGCTGGCGCGCTCGCGGCTGGGGCTGGCATCGAGGGCGAAGCCGAAGCCGATTGCGGCGCATCCGCTTCTGCGGCGGGAGCGGGCGGTGGTGGGGGAGGCGGCGGCGCAGCCGCCCCGGGCGCATCAAGATTTTCTGGCGCGGCAGCCCTTGGGGCGGTTGCCCTCCGCGCCGCAGCCACGCGGGCGGCGGCTGATTTCGCCACCCCCGATTTCGCTTCCGCGAGCTGGTCGTTGAGCGCCTTCCTCGCCGCCGCCTCGGCAGCCTTTGCGGCCTCGGCAGGCGTCGCGGCTGGTGCTGCGGGTTCGGGCGCGGCCTCAGCGGCTTCAGCAGGCGCCGGCGCGGGCTCATCTGCAGCGGCAGGTTCGGGTTGCGGCGCCGCTGCGGTTGCCTCAACCGGAGGCTCCGCCGCTTGCGCATCGGTCGCCTTGTCCGTCTTCAGCGTGGCTGGCGGGTTGGCGTGCGCCGCCGCCGGCGCCGGCTGGCTGTCTGGCGCAATCGGCTCGGACGGCGCAGCCGCGGCTCCATCCGCGGCAGCCCGGGCGGCTGGCGCGTGTTCCTCCGCCACCATCACTTGGGGATGTCCGAACTGCGCCAGGCCCCACAGGCCAGCGGCGGCAATAGCCACAAGCGCAAGCACGATGACCCCGAGAATCCGCATGTCCGCCTCCCGCTATTCAAGTTTTCGCCGATAAACCGCCCGGCGCCTACAGATAGTCTAGAGCGGTTCCCTCGATTCCGTCATCCGTCCCGCAGCCGCTTGATAAAACGCGATGGCCGCCGCGTTTGAGACGTTCAGGCTCTCCATCGCCGACGCGATGCCGATCCGCGCCAGCCCGCTGCACGCCTTGGCCACGGCGGGGCGCAGCCCGCTTCCCTCAGCCCCCAGCACGATCGCCAGAGGACGGCTTGCGAACGCCTCCGCGATCGTTTCCGTCGCTTCGCCGTCAAGCCCGATGACCGTCCACCCGGCGTCTCGCAGTGCATCGATCGCGCGGGCGATGTTCACCGCCCGGATCTCGTCCACTGTCTCGACGGCGCCAGCCGCCGCCTTGGCCAGCGCGCCGCCCAGCGCGGGCGCATTGCGCGTCTGCATGACCACGCCGCCAAATCCGAACGCCGCCGCCGACCGGAAGATGGATCCCACATTCTGCGGATCGGTCACCTGGTCGAGGATCACGAGCGGCTTGTCGGGCAGGGCGATGAAGTCGCTGATGTCCACGGGCGCCAGCGCCGCCGCCTTGATCGCCACGCCCTGATGCACCGCTCCGGGCGGCAGGCGCTGGTCGATGATTTTCGGGTCCACGATCGTCGTGCGCGGCGGCGGCGCCTCCGGATCGATCCCAAGGCGCTGCGCTGCGTTGCGGCTCAGGAGGGCCTCCTCGACCGTCCGGCGCGGATTGCCGAGACACGCGCCGCCGGCGTGCAGCCCCCAGATCCAGACGCTTCCGCCGTCTTCGAATTCAGCATCGCGGCGCTGGTGCTGGCCCGGCCGCCCGGTCCCTCCGGCACCGCCTCCGCGCCGCCAGGGCGCTGCGTCGCCAGCCTCCCGAATCCGGCTGTTCTGGCCGCCCGCGGCCCCTCCGCCGGGGCGGTTGCGTGGTCGATCCTTCGTCACTATAAGACGCGCTCCGCTGCGAGGCCGGGTCTCCCGTTTCGGCTCCGCAAGGCTCCGCGTCAAGCTGACCAAGGCGGCCCCTGGAGGGGTGGGAGAGTGGTTAAATCCACGAGACTGTAAATCTCGCGCTTAACGGCTACACTGGTTCGAATCCAGTCCCCTCCACCAGCCCTCCTGACGAAGAGAGACGGTCCACTTTGGGCGCGCGAATTCGCGCGCGTTGCGGCGCATTTTGCGGCTTCGAGCGTCTCTCATCCCGCCTCAACGCGGGATTCGAGTCGGAATTTCACCCGCGGTCTCTGATGGTCGACTTGGCCGTCCCTCAGGTCTCCATGGGCTGTACCCACAAAACGACTCCTGTCTCGGTCTCGACCAGCTGTGCTGACACCCGCGAACTTCTGGTTCGGGACACTAGGTCTTCTTCGTTAGGCGCGTGCCCGGCGGTGGAGGCGGCTCGGCTGCGCCGGCGAAGCATTGGGCCTTGGACATCCACATTCTCGCATTGGTACCGGTGACTTTGAGGCCGGTGTCGACGATGTTGCGGGTCTGGGTGACCACCTGGCAGAATTCTTCCCCCAGTCCTTCGATCACTTCTTCCGCACTGGGATCGTTGTAAGTCCAGATCGCGCCCGACGGCGCTGTAAGTTTGAGATAGGGGCGCGGGGCGGGCGCTTCCTCGCCACGCACCTTGAAGGTCCAACTATAGGTGTTGTTGCCTAGCACGACGATGTTGCGGATGCGGTCCTTGTTCTGCCGCACATTGCCCAGCACATCGTAGATTTCTTGTCCGTGCGCCCACGTCTCCATCAGACGTGCGGTGAGGGAAGAGCGCACGCTCATGTCTGGCCCGGCCCATTTCACACGGGCCGCAGGGTCGGCGGAGGCGAAGTGCTCGGCCGTGACCTCGAAGCCATCCTTCCATGCCGAGACAAGTTTCGTACCGGTGAGGCCGTTGAGCCATTCGATCTCGAAGTCGGGAAGCCTTGCGCCCTGTTTCTGCCTCTCGGCGAGGACGGCGTAATAACGTTCGAACGAACCGTCCGCCTTCAGCGACATCTTAGCGGCGAGATTCCAGATATGCAGGTGGCGGATGACGGTGGCGATCGTCCAGTTCTTGAAGGCGGTCGGTTGATCCAGAGCCTTGTCGTCCAGCGGCGCGACCAGATCATGAAGCGCTTCGCTCTCGTCCCGGAAATCTCGCGCCAGAGCCAGCATAAATCAGGCCTCCATCGCGCCGGCGAGGCGTTCATAGGCGGCGGCGAAGTCTTCCTTGAACTGCTGCACCACCTGTCCGGCCGACATGGATTGCTCCATCAGCCCGACGCCCTGTCCAACCCAGTAGGTGGCCAGTTGCTGCGCGCCGGCGTGGCCGCTCTGCGAGAGCTTGTCGATGCGGCGGAGGGCGGGTTCGGAGACCAGTGTCTGCAGTGGCATGGGTAGCGGATCCGGCGCGTTTTCCTGTTCCCACGCGTCCGTCCACGGAGAGCGCAGCTGGCGCGAGGGCTTGCCTGTGCGCGAGCGGGAGCGGACCGTGTCGCGCGAAGAGGCGGCAAGCATCTTCTGTTTCACGACAGGGTTGGTTTCAGCCTCGGTCGTCGTGAGCCATACGGATCCACACCAGGCGCCGTCCGCGCCCATGGCCATCGCGCCTGCCATCTGTGTGCCTGTGGTGATGCCTCCCGCGGCCAGGATGGCCGTGTTGGCGCCCATCTTCCTGACGGCGCGCGCAACTTCCGGCACCAGCACCATGGTGGAGACTTCTCCGCAATGGCCGCCGGCTTCGCCGCCTGCAACCACGAGGATATCGACGCCGGCCTGCACCTGCGCCACGGCATGCTCCTTGGCGCCGACGAGAGCCGCCACTGGCACGCCAAACTTCTTGCCCAGGTCCAGCATGATCGGCGGCGGCACGCCCAGCGCATTTGCGATCAGCTTGATGGGATACTGGAAGGCGACTTCGAGACTGCTGGCGGCGCCATCCGCGCGCATGTTGCGGGCGAAGTCGACGCTGTTGCTGCGGTCGGAATCGAGATCGCCCGGCTCAATGCCGTGCTGCTTCAGGATGCCGGTGGCGAAGTCCTTGTGTCGCTGTGGCACTGCACTGAGCAGGGCGTCGGCGCTGAAGGGCTCCGACTTGCCGGCCATCTTGTTGGGCACGATGAGGTCGACACCCCATGGTTTGCCGCCAGCGTGTTTGTCGATCCAGTCGAGTTCCTCCCCAAGCCGGTCGGGTGGCAGGTTTACGGCGCCGAAGACGCCCATGCCGCCCGCCTTCGAGACAGCGGCGACCACGTCGCGGCAGTGGCTGAAGGCGAGCAGGGGGAAGTCTATCCCGAGCATCTTGCAGATCGGTGAGTTCATCATGCGGCTTCTCCAGCGGCTTTCGCTGCGGTGGGTTCGGCGTTGGGTTCGATTTCAAGAATGAGGCTCTGAACTGCGATCTGAGATCCGGCTTCGGCCGCGACGCGCGCGACGCGACCGTCGACTTCGGCCGTCAGTTCGTGTTGCATCTTCATGGCTTCGAGCACAGCGAGGCGATCGCCCCTCTTCACGCTGGCGCCTTCCTTGACGCAGATATCCACGAGCTTGCCATGCATTGGCGCTAGAATAACGCCAAGGCCGGCAGTCGATGTTTTGGGGCGGATGAACGAGACGAGATTGGTAAATTCCAGCGTCTGCTGTGGTGTGGCAAGGAACACTGTGCGGCCGTCCTCGCGATAGGTCGCCGACAGGGTCTGGCCATCGATCAGGAAGCGGACCGTCTCGCCATCCATCGCTGCGACCGATACGTCATGCCGCTTGTCGCCTACGGTCACATTGTAAGCTTGACGGCCTTTCGGCCTGACAGAGATCTTGCGGAGCGAGCCGGCAGTTTCATATTCGACGATGGTCTGTAGCGGCGTCGCGCTCGACCAGTCGAGCAGTTCTGTTGTCATGCTGAGTGTAGAGGCCTTTGCGCGCAACAGGGCGCAGGCGTGTTGCACGACGGCTGCGGCGGCGAGCAGGGTATCAGGCGCAGGCGGAGGCGCAAATTTGTCGCCATACGTGTCGCCGATGAAGGCGGTTGTGGCCTTCCCGTCGGCGAAGGCGGGTTGCTGCAGCGTGTCGATCAGGAAGTCACGGTTGGTGTGCGGACCGAATACGGCCGAGGCGCTCAATGCTGCGACCAATCGCTGGCGCGCTTCATCGCGCGTGGCGCCGTGGGCGATCAGCTTGGCGATCATGGCGTCGTAGAAGGGCGAGACCACTGCGCCGGTTGCCACGCCAGCATCCACACGCACGCCTTCGCCGTCGGGCATACGGAAGAGGTGGATATCTCCTGTGCTCGGCAGGAAGCCTGCTTCGGGTTCCTCAGCGTATAGCCGCACCTCCATGGCGTGCCCATCGAGCCGGATGTCCTGTTGCGAGAGGCCGAGCTTTTCTCCGTGCGCGACGCGAAACTGCAGCGCAACGAGATCGAGGCCGGTGATCATTTCGGTGACTGGATGCTCAACCTGGAGGCGCGTGTTCATTTCGAGGAAGTAGAACCTTCCCACTTCATCGAGCAGGAACTCGACGGTGCCGGCCCCTACATAGCCAACGGTCCTGGCGACGTTCACCGCCGCCTCGCCCATGCGCCGACGCAACTCCGGCGTCATCACCGGGCAGGGGGCTTCCTCGATTATCTTCTGGTGGCGGCGTTGCACGGAGCAGTCGCGTTCCCCGAGATGGATCATGTTGCCGTGGGTGTCGCCGAAAACCTGGACCTCGACATGGCGTGGGCGAAGGATTGCCTTCTCGAGGATAAGGTCGCCATTGCCGAACGCGTTCTGCGCCTCGGATCGCGCCAGCTTCAATGCTGCGGGCAAGTCCTCAGCTTTCTCCACCAGGCGCATGCCGCGCCCCCCGCCGCCAGCGGCGGCTTTCACCATGACCGGATAGCCGGTCTTCGCGGCCGCATCTGAAAAGACCTTTTCCGACTGGTTCTCACCCTCATATCCGGGCACGCATGGAATGCCGGCCCCGATCATCCGGCGCTTGGCGCGCGCCTTGTCGCCCATCGCGTCGATCGCGGACGGGGGCGGGCCGATGAAGGTGAGGCCGGCATCGGCCACGGCCTGCGCGAATTTCGCGTTCTCCGACAGGAAGCCGTAGCCCGGATGTATCGCGGTGGCGCCGGAGGTTTTTGCCGCGGCGAGGATCGCATCAGCGGAGAGATACGATTCGCCCACCGGCGGCGGGCCGATGCGCACAGCGGCGTCGGCGAATTTTACGTGCAGCGCTTCTGCATCTGCATCGGAATAGACTGCGACGGTCTTGAGGCCCATGGTCTTTGCCGTGCGCAAGATGCGCAGGGCGATCTCGCCGCGATTGGCGATGAGAACGGTGGAAATATCGTTTGAGCACGCCGTCATGGTTCGACTACCCAGTTCGGCTTGCGCTTTTCGATGAAGGAAGCGACGCCTTCGCGCGCTTCCTCGCTCAGCATGCGGCCCGCGAAGTTCTCGGCAGCGGCCTGCATTGTCTGCGCGCGGTCGAGGCGAGGCAGGGCGAGGATGAGCGCCTTCGTGTCGGCCACGGCGCCGGGGGCGCAGCGCAGAACCGACTTGCGGATCTGAAGCTCGATCGCTTCGAGCGCCGCGACGCTGTCGCCGACAAAGTCGGCAAAGCCCAGCGTCTGCGCCTCGCGGCCGTCAAACCGCGCCGCTGTAAGCATGAGCCGGCGGGTGGTGGCATAGCCCAGCTTCTGAATGACGAAGGGCGAGATCTGCGCGGGGGAAAGACCAATGGCCGTTTCCGTCATGGCGAACTTCGCGCCGACCTCGCAGATCACTACATCGCAACAGCAGGCGAGACCGAACCCGCCCGCCATCGCCGCGCCCTCGATGATGGCGACGGTCACTTGCGGCATTGTGTTCACCGCCTCGAACATCGCTGCGCCGCGCTTCGATTGCTCGATCACCGCGTCTCGCGACGGTCCGCCGGCGGACTTGTGGCCTGAATTGAATGCCTTGAGGTCTGCCCCCGCGCAGAACACGCCGCCCCTGCCACGGATCGTGATACCGCGAACCGCGCGGTCATTCCGAACGGCATCCAGCACGTTCATCAGGTCGGTCGTCAGCTCGACGCTCAGCGCATTGCGATTGTCAGGCTGGTTGAACCAGATGGTGAGCCAGCCTGATTTCAGCTCCAACTCGATGGCCGTAGTTGCGGGAAGCGCCATCACATCCTCCCCACGCCAAAGCTATTGGGGCGCACGGTGCGGGCGCGACCTTCCCACACGGTCGCCAGCAGGAAGCCGAGCGTGCGCCGTGTCTGGCGCGGATCGATCATGCCGTCGTCCATCAGGTGGCCGGAGCAGTAGAAGGCGCCGGCCTGGCTGTTGAAGGCGTTTGTCAACCGTTCTTCCTGTTGCTTCAGTGCGGCGCGGTCCACGTCCCTGCCAGTAGCCTTCGCCTGGCCCTCGGCCACGATGGACATCACCATGGCCGCCTGTTCGCCGCCCATCACGCCGGTGGATGCGTTGGGCCAGGTGTAGACGAAGTCCGGATCATAGCCGCGGCCGCACATGCCGTAGTTACCGGCGCCATAGCTCGCGCCAATCATGAAGGTAATGCGCGGCACGGAGATGTTGGTTACCGCCTGGATCATCTTCGACCCGTGCTTGATCATGCCGCCTTGTTCATAGGTCTTGCCGACGAGATAACCGGTAGTGTTCTGCAGGAAAACGGCAGGCGTGCCCGCCTGGTCCATAAGCTGCAGAAATTGCGCGCCCTTGGCGGCGCCTTGTGGATCGATGGGACCATTGTTGGCGACGATGCCGACGGGATGCCCCATCACTTCCGCCTGCACACAGACGGTGGAGACACCGTAGGCCGGCTTGAAGTCAGAAAAATCCGATCCATCGACGATCCGCGCGATCACCTCACGTGCATCATAGGGCGTGCGGTAATCTACCGGCACGATCCCCGCGATCTCATCCGGATCGAGCTTCGGCTCGGAATAGCGGACCGGCCGCGCCGCCGGACAATGCCGGTTCCAGTCAAGGCGCCCTACAATTTCGCGCCCGATCACACAGGCTTCTGCATCGTCCTCGACCAGGTATTCGGCAAGGCCAGAAACGGTGGCATGCATTTCAGACCCGCCGAGTTCCTCTTCGCTGGCGATCTCGCCCGTCGCAGCTTTCAGCAGAGGCGGGCCCGCAAGAAACGCTCGTCCGCGCCCCTTGACTGCAACGACATAGTCGGACAGCCCCGGCATGTAGGCGCCGCCAGCCGTCGACGACCCGTGCAGAAGGGAAATTACCGGCAGCCCCCTGGCGGAGAGGCGCGCGAGATTGGCGAACAGCGTGCCGCCCGAAACAAAGCCTTCGACCTTGTAGTTGAGCAGGTCGCCGCCCGCGCTCTCCACCAGGTGCACGAACGGCATATTCTGTTTGAGCGCGATCTCCTGCGCCCGGCGCAGTCGATATCCGCCACCCGTCGTCATCGCGCCTGCCTGGATGCCGCTGTCATCCACCACGACGACACAGCGTACACCCCTGATGAAGCCTATGCCCGAGAAGATCGTCGAGCCGGCGATCGACTTCGCCTCGTCCGGCGTGTCCACCAGGTAGCCGGCGATATTGCTGATCTCGAGCCACGGCATGCCTGGATCGAGCAAGCGGGCGAGACGTTCACGGGGCAGAAGCTGTCCACGCTCTTCGAAGCGCGCCTTGCGTTTTGCGGAAAGGGCGGGCGCTCGCGCATTCAGTTCGTTGAGCTTGTCGACCAGCCGCAGCATGTCTACGCGGTTTTTCTGGAAGCTCGCGGAAGAGGGGCTGATGCGAGACGTAAACGGAGGCATCTAGAGTTGCTCCGCCATGGCGCGCGGGATCGGAATCGGCGTTTGCAGCAGGATCTGCGAATACCCCTTGGCTTGCGGGTCATTGCGCAGCGAGGCGACGCCGCCGCCACCTAGAACGTTGTGCAGCAGGAAGTTGATCGCGCCTGTCCCCGGCATGAAGAACCGCTCGACCTTTCCATTGAGGTAGTGCGCAAAACGCCGCTCGACCTCCGCTTCGGTCAGCTTGGTCCAGATGTAGCCCGCATACTCCGCCCGCCGCGGCAACACGCCGATATTGGCGTTGTCACCCTTGTCGCCGGAGCGCGCGAAGGCGAGGCGGACAAGGGGAACCTGGACGACGTCGCCGTCCATCTTCATCGTATCCGGTGGGGTCGGGCGCTTGACGGCGGCCGGGTCGAAACGCGCACCGGTCTCGGACCCAAGTGCAATGTCCTCATTATCGAGAACGAGACGGATCGGCACGTCGGCCTTCGGGATCAGGAAGGAGAACAGCCGCACGACAGGTGAGGGCGAAGGTCGCGACCCTGCAAAGCCGGACAGCCCCGGTGGTCCCGCAAGGCCGTGGCCCGTAAGCTCTTTCAGGATCAGCCCGGCCGCGCGCTGGTCCCGATGCTTCACCGCGACCTTCAGCGCCACATCCCGAACGTCTTTCCTGCGAGCCTCGGCGCCATAGAGGCTCTCATCGCCCATCACCTCGATCAGCACTTCGTCATAATCCGGTGCGTTGAGGGCGCGCAGCTTCGCTCGGGCGCGCTTCGTCGCGCTTTCCGCAAATAAGCGGGCCTTGGCGGCGGCGTCCTCGCCATAGAAGAACCACACGGCCCCGGCGCGAAAGCCATCCTCGTGCGTCGTGCTGACCTTGTAGCTTTCAGGTGCAGGTGACCCGCGCGCGCCGGACACGGCCACGCGATCCTTCCCGGCCTGTTCCAGCTTGACGCCCGAGAAATCGCAGACGACGTCAGGCAGCATGTAGGCTTGCGGATCGCCGATTTCGTAGAGCATTTGCTCGCCGACCGTGCCGACGGTCACCGCCCCGCCCGTGTCTTCGGGTTTCGTGACGGTGAAGTGGCCATCCGCCGTCACTTCTGCGATGGGATAGCCGATGTCCCACAGAGTCTCGGCGACCGCTTCCCAGTCCGTGAAATTCCCGCCCGTCGCCTGTGCGCCGCATTCCAGGATGTGGCCGCAGAGACTGCCCGCCGCGAGCAGGTCTGCATCCTCTCGCTTCCAGCCGAACTCGTGGATGCACGCGCCCAGCGTCACCGCGCTGTCAACGTTGCGACCGGTGATGACGATGTCCGCCCCCCGTTTCAGCGCTTCTGCGATCGGAAAGGCGCCGAGATAGGCGTTTATACTGACCAGCGTCTCAGGGGCGGGGAAGGCAGCCGACGAATACATTTCCCTCGCCGCAGAAAACTCGCCGACGCGTGCGTGCAGATCGTCGCCCTCAACCACCGCAACCTTGAGATCGAGTCCCGCGGCCTTCACCAACGCGCGCACCGCTTCGCCGCACGTACGAGGGTTCACTCCGCCGGCATTCGAAAGAATCTTGATCTTCTGCCGCGCGATCTCTTTCAGGTGCGGCTTCAGTCCGCTGACGAAATCGGTGGCATATCCCTGCGTCGGGTCCTTAGCGCGCTGGCGAGCCATGATCGACATGGTGATTTCAGCCAGGTAGTCGAACACGATGTAGTCGAGGCCGCCGGCCCTCAGGAATTGAGGCAGGGCCATGTCACTGTCGCCCCAATAGCCGCTGGCGCCGCCTATGCGGATCGTCTTCGACAACTCCGCCTCCCGGTTGCGCTCTCACTGGCGCTGGCGTCTCTTGAATGAATATCGCTCACGATTTATGAGTCAACTTCACCGCGCGCCAGACGCGGGTGGGTAGGAAGATGAAAAACCCCTTCGAGACCGAGGAACGCCGCGCGTTCCGCGACGCTGTCCGCCGCTTCGTTGCTACGGAAGTGACGCCTTATGCAGCGGCATGGGACGAGGCTGGCGAGGTGCCGTGGGAGTTGCATCAGAAGGTGGGCGCCCTCGGCGTCTGGGGTTTTGGCGTCTCCGAGAAATATGGCGGCCTCGGCTTCCGCGACCAGTTCATGAGTTCGGCTTTCTCCGAGGAATTTGCGAAGTGCGGCGCGGGCGGCGTCGGCGCCGCGATCGGCGGGCGCAGCATTTCCATCGGCCCGATCGAGCGTTTCGCCAGTGAAGAAATAGGAATGAAGTGGCTGCCTGATATCGTTGCCGGGCGAAAATCCTCCAGCCTCGCCATCACCGAGCCCACGGGCGGGTCGGACGTCGCCAACCTGCAGACGACCGCGAAGCGCGATGGCAATCACTGGGTGATCAACGGCTGCAAGACGTTCATTACCGGCGGCATGAAAGCAAGCGTCTATGTCGTCGGCGCGCGCACGGGCGATAAAGGGCTCAAGGGCATTTCTCTGTTCTTTGTCGAGGCGGATGCCCCAGGCTTTTCGCGGACTGCGCTGGACAGGAAGATGGGCTGGTGGGCGTCGGATACGGCGACGTTGCATTTCGACAATGTGCGCGTGCCGGCAGAGAATCTCCTGGGCGAAGAGAACCGCGGCTTCCTCTCGATAATGAACAATTTCAATTATGAGCGCCTGGGCATGGTCGCCGGCATGCTGGGCATGATGAAAGTGTGCCTGGAGGAGTCGATTGCCTGGGCTCGTGAGCGCGAGACGTTCGGGCAAAAGCTGATCGAGCATCAGGTGATCCGGCACAAGATGGCGAACATGTCGGCGCGGATCGACCAGATCGAATGTTATCTCAACTGGATCTGCTGGCAGGCCAACGAGGGCGAGGTGCCAGTAGCGGAGGTCTCCAAGGCGAAATTCTCCGCCTCGAAGGCGTTGGAGTTCTGTGCTTCCGAAGCAATGCAGATCATCGGCGGTGCGGCCTATTTGCGGGGCAACCGGGTCGAGCGCATCTATCGCGAGGTGAAGGTCAACGCCATTGGCGGCGGCTCGGAAGAAATCATGCGCGACCTTGCTGCGCGCCAGATGGGGCTCTGAGATGGGCGTCGCAAGGGCAGAAATACGCCGGACCGATACACGCCGCGAACGGGTCGAGGAGAAGGAGAGGGCGATCCTTTCCGCCGCCCGCGCCGTCTTCCTGAAATACGGATTCAAGCGCGCACGCATGGCCGAGATCGCGAGGCGAGTCGGCGTCGCCGAAGGCACGATCTACATCTACTACAGGACCAAGAATGATCTCCTGCAGGCCGTGGTGCTGCAGTTCTGGGACGGCATCACCGAAGGCGCGCAGAAGGCGGTTGATCCGAGCGTCGACACGTTCGCGCAGTTGCGGGCGCTCGCGGACCATCATCTCACCTTGATGATCCGGGACCGCGAGTTCATCGAGCTGGAGGTGATCCTCCGCAATTCTGGCACTGAGCCGATCGCCAGCGAGCGGACGACGCTGAAGCGCTATGTCGCGGTATTCGACGCGATCTTCCGCCGCGGGCTGGATCGGGGCGATCTCGTCTCGAATGCGCCGCTGTGGATCGCTCGCGATCTGTTCTATGGGACGCTGGACTATTCATCACGCACAATCGTGCTGCGCGGGGCGCGCCGGCCGACTGGCGTGATCGACAACCTGATCGAGGTCTTTCGCGCACGCTACGGCGCGGGCAAGCGGCTTGCGCCGTCGGCTTCTCTGGTCGACCGGCTTGAGGCTGCGGTGGAGCGCCTGGAGAAACAATCACGGGGCGGATGATGTACAAGGTCCATCTCACGGAGTCGTATTTCCCGGCCCAGGTTGAGGACGAAGTTCTCGACACCACCGTGGCCAGCATCATCCGGGAGCGCGCCGCTCGCACGCCAAACGCAGAGGCTCTGGTCGAGTGCGACATGGATGGAATTCTGCGCCGCCGCTGGACTTTCGAGGAGCTGCTGAAGGATGCCGAAACGCTCGCTCGTGCGCTGCTCAGCCGCTACAAGCCCGGCGAGCGCATTGCCGTGTGGGCGCCGAATATTCCCGAATGGGTGATCATCGAATACGCGGCCGCCATCGCCGGGCTTACGCTGGTCACCGCCAATCCGGCCAACAAGGCGCGTGAGCTGAAATACGTACTGGAGCAGTCGCGCTCTGTCGGTCTGTTCATCGTCAACGAGTACCGCGGCAATCCGATGGCGCGGATCGCCGCGGAGGTCGCGAGCCAGATCCCGGCCATCCGCGAGGTGGTGGATCTCAAGGATCATTCCGCACTGTTTGCGGGCCAGAACAAGCCGGCGGCGTTTCCGGAGGTGAAGCCGGATGATCCTGCGCAGGTTCAGTATACCTCCGGCACCACGGGATTTCCCAAGGGTGCAGTGCTGCATCATCGGGGCCTCACGAACAATTCCCGCATGATCTACAAGCGGGCTGGCGTAAGGGAGGGCGAGACCTCGCTCAACTTCATGCCGATGTTCCATACCTCCGGCTGCGCCATCGCCACCCTCGGCGCCATGCAGGGCGGCATGCGGATGATCATCGCTAAGGTCTTCGAGCCGAACCGGATGCTCGACATCGTCGAGGCGGAAAGGGTTGAGGCCTTGTCCGGCGTGCCGACTATGCTGGTAGCGATGCTTGAGGCGCAGGCGGCGCGGCCGCGTGATCTGTCGTCCATCGAACGCACCACGTCCGGCGGCTCGATGGTTCCGCCCGAGCTGATCCGGAAGATCACCTCTGGCCTGGGCTGCGAGTTCATCACCGTCTATGGCCAGACAGAAACCTCGCCCGTGCTGACGCAAACCCGGGGTTCTGACACCTTCGAAGATGTTTGCGACACAGTTGGCCAGGCATTGCCGCTGATCGAGATCTCCATTCGTGATCCCCAGACCAACACCGTGACGCCTGTCGGCGCCCAGGGCGAAATCTGCTCGCGCGGTTACTGCAATATGCTGGGCTACAACGACAATCCGAAGGCGACGGCGGAGGCGATCGACGCCGAAGGCTGGCTGCACACCGGCGATCTCGGCACGATGGATTCGCGTGGTTATGTGAAAGTCACCGGCCGGGTGAAGGAGATGATCATCCGCGGCGGAGAGAACCTGTTCCCCGCCGAGATCGAGAATGTAATTCTTGAACATCCCACAGTGGCGGAATGCGCCGTGGTCGGTCTGCCGGATGAGCGCTGGGGCGAGATCGTGGCCTGTTTCGTTCGTCTCAATCTGGGCGCCACGCTCAATCGCGATGCGCTTGTCGCCCACTGCCGCGAACGCATGTCGGCGCAGAAAACACCTGTGAAATGGTTTGAAGTGATCGCCTGGCCGCTCACCGGTTCGGGGAAGATCCAGAAATTTGTGCTTCGCGAGCAAGCCGTTAGCGGCGCGCTCATGCCGCACTAGACCGGCGCTGCAAAGGCGGCGGAAACAGGGAGTCCAACGTGGCGTTCGGATATGGAGACGTCTTCGATGCCGTGGCCGACGCGGTCAAGCCGGATGATCCGGCGATTGTCTGCGACCGCGATACGATCACGTGGGACGAGTTCTCGTCGCAGTCCAACGCCTTGGCGCGCGCTCTGATCGGCGCCGGTTTGGAGCCGGGAGCTAAGGTCGCGCAATACATGCGCAATAGTCCCGAATACGCCATCGTTTTCGCGGCGGCGATGAAGGCGCGCATGGCGCCGGTGAACGTCAACTACCGATATGGTCCCGACGAGCTTTCCTATCTGATCGACAACAGCGATTCTGAAGCCGTGTTCTTTGATGCGGCGTTCGCGGACAATATCCGCCTGATCCGCCCGCGGCTGCCGCGCGTCAAACTGTGGGCGAGTATTGGCGGCCGGGCCGAGGAGGCTGGATTTCTGAACAATCTGGTCGAAGGTGATGGCTCGAAGCTCGATATCGTGCGTTCGCCAGACGACATGTTCCTGCTCTATACCGGCGGCACGACGGGCCTACCCAAAGGGGTGATGTGGCCGGGCTCAACGTGGTGGGATGTGCTTGGTCCCGGAAGGGCGCCTGCGCTCGGCCTTGACCCGCCCTCGACGCTCGAAGCATTGCAGGCGCAGATACGCCGGGGCGAGGGGCGGGCTCCGGTCTACGTCGCCCCGCCCATGATGCACGGCACAGGCATGTTCACCGCGTTTGGCGCGTTGTCCAAAGGAGCGCCGCTTGTCCTCACGCGTTCGGTCCATCTCGATGCAGTTGCGGCGCTCGACGCCATGACTCGCTTGCGCTGCGGTGGGCTCGCCATCGTTGGTGATGCTTTCGCCAGGCCGCTTCTCGATGCGTTGCGAGCCGATCCGGCCCGGTTCGATCTCACACCCATGCGAACGGTGACATCGAGCGGCATGATGTGGTCCAGGGAGGTAAAGGAAGGCCTGCTGGAGTTCATGCCGGATGTTGCGCTCTACGACAGCTTCGGCGCTTCAGAAGCAACCGGTCTCGGCGTATCGATCACGACGCGCGCCAATCCTCCTTCGGAAGCGAAGTTCGACGCGCCCAATACCGTTGTCGTGCGACCGGGTGACTTCCTCCCGATTGCGCCGGGTTCGGGTGAGATTGGGCTCGTTGCAAAGTGGGGGAATCTTCCGCTTGGCTACTACAAGGACCCGGAAAAGACCGCGCGAACCTATGTGATGATCAATGGCGTGCGTCATCTGTTGTCCGGGGACCATGCGACCGTGGAAGCGAATGGCAAGATCAAGTTGCTGGGCCGCGGCAGTCATTGCATCAACTCGGGCGGGGAGAAGATTTACCCTGAAGAGGTCGAAGAGGCGCTAAAGACGCATCCGCGGGTAGAGGACGCGCTTGTTTTCGGCCGGCCTGACGACCGTTTCGGCCAATCGATCGCCGCCGTGGTCGGCCTTGAGGCGGGTCAGGCGATCGCGGCCGGGGATCTCATCGACCACGTCCGCGAACGGCTGGCCCATTACAAGGCGCCGCGCCGCATCGTGTTCGTGCCCAAGGTCCCGCGCGCGCCCAACGGAAAGCCTGACTACGATGCGGCCAGGGGCCTGTTCGATGCCCGCACGACCCAATAGGTTTGGTCGCCAAGGCATGCGCGGCGATGTCCGGGAGTAGCTGGACGATTGCTGCTCTTCCACCTGCTTCTTCCGTATGCTTGGCGACGGTTCTTGTCCCGCCGCCGCCCGGAGAGCCTCCGTTCCGCGCGCCGGAAGCGCATCTTGTTGTCGCTCCAGGATCTGACGCCAGGACAACGCTCTGCGTTTCCGGAATGACGGCAATAGAGTGCCGCTCACCCTGGCAAAGGCCGGGGTCCAGCGATCATGCAGCGTTCTCACGCCTGCCATCCTGGCCGCATCGAAACTGTCATGCGGGTGTTCAACCCATCGGGCGCCAATCGCCAGGTGCGGGCGTGCAGCAGTAATCACCGCGCGGCGCAAGAGTGTGGCGTCAGGGAAAGTCAAAAAAATAAAGTCGACTTGGCGGCTCCGGAGGAATGGGAATACTGAGCCAGCACTCTCTAGGATGTTCGTCCCGAACCATCCTTCCGTTTTGGCAAGGCGGGTCGGTGAGGAGGAAGAAACATGCGGTTCAAAGGGGTCGCGGGTGTCCTGGTTTCGTTCTCTGTCGTCGCCGGCATAGATACGGCGCAGCTGTGTTTCGCGCAGACTATCCAGGTGCCGGGGCTGTCGCCCGCGGCGGAGAGCCTGTGGCAGCAGTGCCAGGATGTAACGACCCGAGTGATACGACAACAAACCACGCTGATGCACATCTCCAACTCGGAGGAGTTTGGACATCTCCGTCCTGCTTTCGAAGCGCTGGCTGGCATGCAGGACAAGACCCAGATTCAAGCCGGGATCGCCAGCACGCAGCAGGATGCCGGAAGGAGCGAGGGAGCGAGACTCAATGCGGAATTCATTGGATGCCTTGGCAATGCGCGTCTGGCGCAGCTAACTCCCGCCGCCGCACAAAATCCCAACGGCAGCGCCGCCGCGCCGCAAATAGCGACAGCTCCCCGGAATACGGCGCCGTTAGCGCCAGGGCGAGGTTTTACGGCTGCAGAAAGCCAAGCCTGTATCGATGACATCACAGCCTTCCGCGAGGACAGTTCCAGACGCTATGCCGCCGGTGGCGGCGATGCCGAACTCGTTCGGCAATACACCTATCAGATTCAGCTTTTCGAGGGGCGTTGCGCCGGTCATCCTCAGGCAGCGGCATTTGTCTCGAACGGCAGACGCTTTCTGGAGGAGGCACGCGCCCGGATGGGTGCTGCGGCGCCGCCGCCGCTCCCGCCTGCCGCACCAGCCCCTGGAAGCAGCAGGAGCCTCTCCGTGTCGTCTCAGCCCTCGCAACAGATCGACACCGGCAACTACAGCAACTGCGTCACGCGGATTCTCCCCGGCGAGCCGGGCGCCGGCGTCTACGGAATGCTGAAGAACAACTGTCCTTTCCCGGTCGACGTCCGGTATTGCAACGATGGAGCGGACCCTAATTCGTTCGCTGCGACCATGTCCTGCACCGGCAGTCGAAACTGGGGCGGATCAGGCTCCATCGGCGCCAGCGACAAGTCTTCCGCTCTCGTTGGCGGGCGGACCTACTGGTACGCCTGCAAGAAGCCGGCTGGCGTGACGGACTCGACCTACAATCCTGGCCAGGGCATCGCGGCCCGTTGCAAGTAGGGCGCCCAGACCCGCGCCGCGCTTCTCCACGAACTACCCGATAACGAAATTTGGCGGCCATTCGCAAGATCAAGCTGACTTGGCGGCACGCAATTCTAGGCGCGTGTTTCGATTTGTGTCGGAACAGTTCGACGATTTCATTTGTGATCTCTTTCTTGCGGATGGACCAAGCCGCAAATGCCGGAGCAGAGCCGTTGGACTTGCTGGTCTGCGTGGACTGGTCATTGTCATCTTTGCCAGAACACAAGGGTCGCTCTGGGGGTATTGATTGTCAGGCGCGCGATGACGGCGCGCCTGACGACGCCATCCTAGAGCGTCAGATTGTCATGGACTTCCGAGACGCCGGGTATCGCCCAGGCAGCATCTTCGGCCATCTTGCGTTCATGCCACGCTGTGATCTTGCCCGAGAGTGTGACGCTCGACCCGTCGACATCGACCTTGATTGCCGAACTTTCGAGATCGGCGTTTCTCTTGAAAGCCTTGGCGATGTTTTGCTTTACGGCAGACGGGAGCACTGCTGGGCGGACCAGGATGTTGTTGGTGACGCCGACGACCCCCGTCAGTTGGCGAATTGAACGCTCGGCTCCCTTCTTCTGGAAATACCAGGTCGCCTTTCCCTCCAGGGGGACCCAACCGCTATCGACCGCCACTTTGAGGTCTGGCATGCCCCCAACGCTCCATTTGAGCACATTGACGGCGCGTGCGGCGATTTCATCGTCGTCCTGCTTGTTGTCGAATGGCAGTCGTACAACAATATCCTGGGCGACGGCCTTGACGCCGCGAACTCGTTCGGCGGCCTTAACGGCGGCTATTTTTTCCGCATAGCTGGGCACGTGGCCGGATAGCGTAACCACGCCATTCTTGACCGCCACGCCCACGCCATCCGAATGAATGCTCGGATCAAAGTCCAGTTCTTCGGCGACGTCGGCGCGGATTGCTGCATCGGTTTCCATTTTTCGCCTCCTGGTCCGGAAAACGCTTTTCAACGATGCGACAGCGTTGCGCCGAACGTCCGCTCATGAATTGAGCTTGATCAACAGCGAGCGAATTTTCGCCAGAAGGGAACGACCTCATCGGGCGCCGCGCAGCTAAATGCACCATGATACTTCTCACAATTGTCCTCGAGCCGCGGTGGAAATTGATAGAAGTCGCAACGTCTCCAGAGGTATATCAGCTCGGGAGACAATCGGGGCCGGGAGAAAGTCGGGGCGGCCCGGCAGGTCGCCGCTGCTCAGGGAAGCCAGACAGTCCAAGCGGCAACCATGGCGCCAAGAGCTGTTGCAACCGTCACAACGGCCGTAAAGCGAAGAGCAAACGCAGCGCCGCCCGCAACAAAGCCGATGATCATCTTGAAGGCTTGATTGGACGCCGCCGCCAGCAGGATCGCAATGGCCGCCGCCGACGGAGAAATACTGTTGTTGCCAATCAACCGTCCGACGGCCAGCGTCGCTGCGTCCGCATCGACGAGGCCTGCGGTCGCGGCAAATGCATTCAGTCCTGCGGAGCCCAGGAGCCTGGATGCGATGTTGGCGAGAATAGTCAGACCGCACAGGAGAACTGCGAAGCGGGCGACCGAAAGAAGATCGAGCGGGCTTTTTACCTGTGCGTAGGGGGAATTGCGCCGATGCGCCGGGTTGAAGCGGTGCAGCAGCAGGGCTCCGATGAGGCAGACAAACGCCCCGGCTGCAAGAGCAGGCCAGATTTTCAGGACGGCCTGCATTGAGAATACGGCGGAAAGGATAGCCACGCGTACAAGGCTGACGACCGTCGCGAGGGACGCGGCTGCCGCCGCGCCGCTTGCCCCAACCTCGTCCGACCGGACGCGCCGGGCGAGATCCAGCGTCACGGCGGTGGAGGACGCGATTGCTCCGGTGAGCGATCCTGCGACCAGTCCGGCTTCGGGCCCAAGCGCGCGCAAGAAAACGTATCCGCCAAAACTGGCGCCAGCGACAAGTGTGGTCAGGATCCATAGGGACCGCAGGTTGAAGAGTCCCCATGGATCGATCGGGCCATCAGGTAGCACGGGCAGGGCGATGAATGTGGCGGCCAGGATGATCAGCGCGGACCGGAACTCTTTCCAGGTGATCGCCTGAAGCCATCCGTGAAGAGCCTGCTTGAAGGCTAGGACGATGGCCGTCGCAACCCCGGCCGCTGCAGCCACGCGTGGATCGCCGATGGCCGCATAGGCGCCGAGTGCGAACACCAGCAGACCTGCAACAGTCGATGTCACAGAACTGTCGCGATCCTCTATCGAGTGACGATACTGGAACAGCGTAAACGCCGCGCCGAAAACGATGGATGTCGTCGCCAACGGGACCGCTCCGGCAGAGACGAATATATCTCCGGCAATACCGCCCAGAAGGCCCGAAAGAGCGAACGTCCGAAGACCGGCCACTCGCCCCCCTTCTGGCTCTGTCCGCTGTTTCCAGCCGCGCTCTATCCCCACGAGGAAGCCAATTGCGAGTGCGAGGCCCGTGCGTTCCAGTATGGACAGGGTACTCGATGGGTCGGTCATTCCGGGATTCTGTTCACCGTTGCGTTGCGGGCAACCATGCACAACGAAGGCGCGAACCCTTGAGCCTGATCAAGGTGGACGTCCCGTGCGCGGGCGATACTGATGGCGACGCGGGGATGGTGGACCAGATACGGAGAGGTTAAGTGAAATCCGCGCCAAATCGGGGCGATACAGCTTCCAAAGCGGCGGTGGTCGACTGGTTCAGCCGCAGGGTCTTGGCTTGGCGGCTGTCCATCAGCATGGGTGCGAGCTTCTGCATCGAGGCGGTGGAGGAAGCGCTGGCGCGACATGGTCGGCCTGCGATCTTCAACACCGACCAGGGAAGCCAATTTACGTCGGTGGCGTTCGCGAAGGTGCTGAAAGATGCCGATATCGCCATCAGCATGGACGGCAGAGGCGCGTGGCGGGACAACGTGTTCGTCGAGCGGCTGTGG
>WGLW01000035.1 GCA_016125405.1 Alphaproteobacteria bacterium
CCCAAGATACCCGCGCGCGCCCTCGTGTCCGCGTTGGCGCTTCGCGCCAACCGGACGAAGGCCGGGGTCCAGTCTTCCGGCCACAGGCGCCGAAAGCGTCCAGCCCGTCCTTCACCGGGCTCATCCTTCGACAAGCTGAGGATGAGGGCGCTGGCGAAACGAGGACTCCCCTCATCCGGAGCCTGTCGAAGGATGAGCCGCAGGCAACTCCGCCGCCAACCTAGGCCGCGGGCCAAACCCCTTTTTTGCGCTCCCCGGAGACCCTCCGGCGGAGGCGCCGCCATATGTGCAGCCCTGCCTAGTTCCGCGTATCCGGGAGCGGCCCCTTGGACGTCAGTTCAGGCCCTGGCGGCGGCGGATTCGCCGGAGCATGCGTCGCCGCCGGCGGCGGCTTGACGGGCGCGGGCGCCGCCGGAGCATTGGCGTCTCCGGACCCGTCTTCCGGCGGCGGCGCTTCTGTCGGGTTCTCGAAAATCCGTCGCAGCACACCCGGCGTGATCGCGGCGACGGGATTGAGCGACACACGCGCCCGGCTGAACGTTCCGCGCACCGAATAGGTCGGCGCGAACACGCCCTCACCTTTGCGCGACACGAAGAGATCGCCAATGATCGGCAACCCTCCAAGGACAGAATTGACGCCGAAGGACGGCACCAGCACGCCGTCGAGACTCAGCTCGCTGCGGCTCGGCGCCACCCAGCCGCGCGCCGTCATGCCCATCGCAGGACCGGACGCGCGCATGCCCGGAATATCGATGCGCCCCTCGCTGAGTGTAATCGGCGCGTCGACCATGGTGAACAGCACGCCGTCGCCGCTCAGCACGTCGGCCAGCCCCCGCAGCGAGGCCAGCGAAAACAGCTGCGCCAGCAGGGGCGCGTTGCGAAGGCGCACATTGGCCATCGTCACCTTCGCGTCGCCGTTTGCGCCTTTGAACAAGCCATCCAGCACCAGCGATCCGCCAACGAGGTAATCCGTCTTAAGGAGAACCTTCGCGCCAAAGCCCGCATCATCCGAGTGGATCACGATGCGCCGTGCATCTCCCTCGGGTGAGATCGCAACATCCAGTTTCTTGCCAGGTTCGATCGTGCCGCGCACATGTCCGCTGCGCGGCCCGTCCGCCCCCAGCTGAAGCAGCACGTCGGCCTTGGAGAGATCCGCGCCTTCGCGCAACCGCAAGGTGTCGGCCTGCAATTGCAGTTCAAACGGCGGGCCGGCCGGCTTCTGCTCGGGCGTGCTGGCCGCATTCGCCTCCTTCTGCTCGCCGGACATGGAAAGGAAGCTGTCCATCCACGGACTGGCGTCGAACAGCGGGCCATTGAGCGCGAGCCGGTAGGCGCCATCGGACTTGCGCGACAGCGCGCCGTGAAGATCCACGGCGCCGCGCGAGAAGACGTGCTCGATCGTCGCCGACTGCACCTGGTTGCCGTCGCCGATCCGCGCCTCGCCGACGAGTTCCAGTCCGTCGGCATGAACGTCGCCCGTCATCACCGCCGCGCCGGACTTGGGGTCCTTGCCATAGCGCAACGATCCCGTTGCGGCGGCGTCATACTTCTTGCGCCAGCCAAGCTCAGCGATCTCGAGCGCCGACCGGGTCAGATCGAGATCGGCGGAGATCGTCGTGAAGTCGCGCCCGGACCCGGTCGCCTTGAGCTTCACGTCCGCCTCGCCCTGCATGAAATTCCGCGCCGCGACGCCAAACGCGTTGAGCAGGTCCGGCGTCACCTTGGCCTGGGCCGTCAGATCGGACACCGACGGCGCATCCGTTCCGGGCTTCGGATAGGTTTCCTTCCAGTCGAAGACGACCGGCGCAGGCCCGAACTTCCCGGCTCCGGAAATCGACAGCTGCATCGGCGTCACCTCGTAGCGCACGTCCGACTTCACAAGCCCGAAGCCCGCGGCAAGGTCTGGCGCGGACGCATCGAGAAAGCCGCCCTTGATGTCGAAATCCATCTGGTCGTCTGGAACCACGTCCTCCATCGGCCGCTTGAAGACCAGATTGACCGACCCGGCCCCACCCATCTGGTCGATCTTCAACCCGTATTTCTCCCCGACCTTGAGGTTGGACGCCTCGAGCACGCTCATCATGTCGCGCAGATCGCCCCGGCCCGAGGCTTTCACGGTCATCATTTCGCCTTTCGGCGTGAAGCGCGGCATGTCCACGCTGGCCTCATCCAGCGTCCAGCCACCCAGCTTTCCGGCGTTGACCTCCACAGACATCGAGTTGCCGGTCACATGCCCGAGGCCGGCGACGCCCGTCACGGGAGGAAAATCATCGAGGAAGGAAATGCTCGCGTCGGTCGCGTAGAACTCCACCTGCAGCTCGTCGCTGGTCATGTAGCCGCGGTCCAGCGCGCCCGGCGCGAAATCGACATTGACCGTCGCCTTCGTCGCCTTGCCGGCCAGCACATGGTCCTTCACCCAGTCACGCGCGCCGCCTGCCAGATCGACCGGCCAGAACTCGGCCACCTGGTGCGGTACGATTACGCCGGAGCCGGTCGCCTTCAGCTTCATGCCCAGCTTGCGGACGCCATCCTGGTCTTCGAACAGCACGTCGCCCGCTCCACGCGCCGTCAGCCCCCCGGTCACGATGGTGGCGTCGGCGATGGCCAGCTTCGAGAAGTCCGGAGCCAGCGTTGCGTCCATGGCGAGCGACTTGAAGACCCAGGGCCACTCGAAAACGGGCGTGGCTGCGACGGTAAAATCCTTGCCGGTCAGCTTGAACGCGATCGGCTTGTCCATGTCGCCCGCCACCATGTCGGCGACGTCGGCGGAGCCGGCGAAATCGCCCGTCAGCCGGTCCGAGGCGATATGCATGGACACGAGGTCCACTGTCTTGGCGGCGGGATCATACCTGGCGTCGAAGGAAAGATCGCGGATCGAAAGACCGAGATCGCTGACCTTCAACTGGCCCTGCGCGCCGGAAATGGACAGGTCCGCGCTCTTGAGGCCGTCCGCTTCGGTTGCCTCGATGGTCAGGGAGGCGTTTCCCGGCGCGCCCGATGTCAGCGCATCGCCGCCATACCCCATCATCCGCGCCACCGTGACCGGATCCACTCCCTTCAGCGCGATCTGGCCCTTGGCCCGGCTGACCTTGCCGTCGGCGGCAAGGGCGATGTGAAGACTGTTGGGAAGGCTCGGCGCGCCGACCAGCCTCATGTCGAGGTCAAAGGCGACACCATCGTCGCCGGCGCTCCACACGCCATTGACCGGATTGGCCGCCCAGGTCGAACCGGCGCCCTCGTCCTGAACGTCGATGCTGAAATTGACCAACTCCACCCGTTTGAAGGAGCCCGCCGAGACGAGAGCCCGTATCGGAGTGGCAAGCGTCTGCCAGTTGAGGTCCTTCAGGCTGAACGGCTTGTCCTTCGAGGGCTCGCGCAGGAAGACGATGTTGGCGACCGACCAGACCCCGTCCTTGCTGCGGGTGACGGAGGCATGCCCGTTCTCCAGCCGGATGCGCTCGGTCTTCAGGCGACCCGCGAACAGGGCCGAGGCGTTGAACGTGATCACGGCGCGCTCGGCCTGGGAGACCACCCGCCCATGGGCGTCCAGCGCCGTGACGCCATGCGCCGCAGCCTCGACCCGCGCCCGGTCGCTCGACCATTCAAGCGCGAGGGACTGGATCTTCACCGGCTGGCCGCCCCGGGCCTCGGACAGCGACCGCTCGATCTGCGGCCGCACGATCTCGATGTCGATCGGCCCCTGCGACAACCGCCACGCCAGGAAGCCGGCCCCGGCCAAAACCGCGAACACGAGGAAGGCAAGGATCTCGAAGGCGAGGAGCTTGGGCGATACCCTCACGGCGCGATTCCCGGCGCCACGCGGACCGCGAACGGAGGCTTCACCGTTGTGTTCGGATGGCGATACACTGGGCTCACACTATTTCGACGCAAAATCACGGGGTTGATCGTGCCACATCCTATCGACGCTGGCGACGCGGCGCCTGCTTTCCGCCTGCCGGTTTCGCCGGAAAAAACCGTTACCCTGGCCGATTTCGCCGGCCGCCAGCTGGTCCTGTTCTTCTATCCCAAGGACAGCACGACGGCCTGCACGCGCGAGGCGCAGGATTTCACGGCGATGCTGCCAAAGTTCTCGCGCCGCAAGATCGCTCTTCTCGGGGTGTCGCGTGACTCGATCCAGTCTCATCAGAAGTTCGTGGCGAAGTATGGGCTGAAGGTGAGTCTGGGCGCCGACGAAGACGGCCGCGCCTGCGAATCCTACGGTGTCTGGCAGGAGAAGCAGCTGTATGGACGCAAGTTCATGGGAATCGTTCGCACAACGTTTCTCATAGGTGCGGACGGCGTCGTGCGGCAGGTGTGGCGAAAGGTCCGTGTACCCGGCCATGCCGAAGCGGTTTTCGACGCCGCGACAAGCTGAAATTTACCGATATTAAAGGCGCTGCTGCATCTTCATCCGCGCTTAAGGCAACGCTGCGAAATTGGAGAAAAAGCTCCCCCCTAGGGGTTCGCTTGCGCGAAGTTCTGAGTTATCCATGTGACCGCCGGGCAACAGACACGGGCGGGGCTTCGGGGGCTTGGCGCGTAGTGCTTTTTGATCGGGCGGCGTAAATGGCGGTCAAGCTGAAGACTCAGACCAAGGCGCTTTTCGAGAAGGCGTTTCCAGAAAGACAGATTTACCATCGCAGCGGCGGCTCGGTACGCTACGTATCGATCTCTCCCTGGCGCCAGGCGGTGATGGCCGGCGCCGCGACGCTGGTGGTTGGCTGGTGCCTCTTCGCGACTGTCAGCGTTCTTCTTCGCGGCCCGACGCACGATTCCATTTCCGGCACAGGCGACCGCCGGATCGCCCGTTACGAACGCGAGGTCCACGACGCCAAGGCCGCCGAAGCCATCGCGCTCTCGCTGCTTGAGCAGCGGACCAACGACTTCCAGAAGGACATCAAGGAAGCTGAACAGCGTCACCAGACGTTGAAGAACCTGTTCGCCAGCCTGCAGGGCCAGGAAGGCGTCGCCACGGCCCTGAATGGCGATAACCAGCAAATTCTCGTCGATTCCTCGATCGAGGAAGCCGACGCTCGCCAGAGCCGCCCCGCAAACACCGTCGTGGCCTCCAACGACGTCGCGGGCTACCGGGCCGAGTTCAACAAGCTCGGGGCCGAGCAGGTGTCCTTTCTGGACGCGGCCGAGGATGAGGCCGTCGAGCGCTCCGAGCGGGCCCGCGGCGTTCTCCGCCTGACGGGGGTTCAGGTGTCCCGGGTCATGGACGAGCCGGATGGCGCCGGCGGCCCGCTGATCAAGATAAGCGACAAGGATTTTGGGACCGGTCCCGACACCGATGGGTTCCGGGAACGCGCCGAGGAAGTCGCCGCCCGCCTCCAGGAGGCCCGCAAGTTCGAAACGCTGATCCACACCGTGCCGCTCGGCGCGCCGCTGGAGTCGCCCTACCGCGAAACCTCGGGCTTCGGCTACCGGTCCGACCCGTTCACCCACCGGCCTGCCTGGCATGAAGGCGCGGATCTTGCAGCTTATCTCGGGGCGCCCATTCGTGCGACGGCGCCGGGGACGGTTACTTTCGCGGGGAACAAGTCTGGTTATGGGCGCTGCGTCGAGGTCGATCACGGCCTCGGGTTCAAGACACGCTATGGCCACATGAATACAATTGCAGTCAAAGTGGGCGCCAAGGTGGCTATCGGATCCAAATTGGGTACGATGGGTTCCTCCGGGCGCAGCACGGGTCCACACCTCCATTACGAAGTGTGGTTCCACGGCAAGTCATACGATCCGATCAAGTTTTTGAGGGCCGGCAAGCATGTTTACCAGGGGTAAGACTCCAGAAGCTCCACCCGTGACGATGAAGCCCTTGGCGCCTGAGCCGCCAAAGCCTCGCGCCGCAACCTCGCGCGCGGCCGGCCCGTCCATCATCAGCGCCGACGTCAAGATGAAGGGCTCGATCAGTTCGCAGGGCGAGCTCCAGATTGATGGCCACATCGAGGGCGACGTCCGCGCCTCGGCCCTCACCATCGGCGACACCGGCGCCGTAAAGGGCGAGGTCGTCGCTGAATCCGTCGTGGTTCGCGGATCGATCGAAGGCTGCATCCGCGGCCGCAAGGTCCAGCTCTGCAGCGGCGCGAAGGTCAAGGGCGATATCTTCCACGCCTCTCTGGCGATCGAGCCCAACGCGGTCTTCGAAGGCGCCGTGAAACACGCTCAGGACCCAACGGCCGAGCAGCCGTCGTCGTCCAGCGCGAGCCTGTCATCTCCGGCCGCCTGACCCTTATCCGGATCAACGATCTGCAAGAGGCCGCGCGCAAGCGCGGCCTCTTCAGTTTCGGGGGCTACGTGCACAGCCGGCCTAGTCGAGATCCTCGACTTCCGTTCCCGACCCCACCTTCTGCGACAGCGCAGCAGACAAGAAACGATCGATGTCGCCGTCCAGCACGCCCTGGCTGTCCGACGTCTCCACTCCGGTGCGGAGATCCTTCACCATCTGATAGGGCTGCAGGACGTACGAGCGGATCTGCCGGCCAAAGCCGATGCGGCTCTTTGCGTCCTGCTCGGCCTGGGCGGCGTCCTCCCGCTTCTTGAGCTCCAGCTCGTAAAGTCGGGCTCGCAGCATTTCCCAGACGATGGCGCGGTTCTTGTGCTGGGACCGGTCCTGCTGACTCGAGACGACGATGCCCGTCGGAATGTGCGTGAGGCGCACGGCCGAGTCCGTCTTGTTGATGTGCTGGCCGCCCGCGCCGCTGGCCCGGTAGGTATCAACGCGCACATCCTTCTCGTTGATCTCGACCTCGATCGTGTCGTCGATCACTGGATAGACCGAAACCGCGGCAAAGCTTGTGTGTCGGCGCGCGTTTGCATCGAACGGCGAGATGCGGACAAGACGGTGCACGCCGCTTTCACTCTTGAGCCAGCCATAGGCGCTGTCGCCATGGATCGCCAGTGTCGCGGACTTGATGCCGGCCGTCTCGCCGGGCGACTCCTCGATTTCCTCGACCTTGAAGCCGCGCTTGCCCGCCCACCGCACATACATCCGGCGCAGCATCGACGCCCAGTCCTGGCTTTCGGTGCCGCCCTCGCCCGCGTGGATTTCGAGGTAGCAATCATTGCCATCGACCTCGCCTGACAGCAGCGCTTTCAGCTCGGCGGCCTCCGCCTTCTCCATGGCGGAGCGCAAGGAGGCTTCGACCTCCGCGAACATGCCGCTATCGCCCTCGGCGTCGGCCAGATCCCAGAGATCGACCGCGTCCTGCGTCTCGCGCTCCAGTTCGCGGACGTCGTCCATGGCCGACGCGAGGCGGTTCCGCTCGCGCATCAGCGTCTGGGCCTTGGCCGGGTCATTCCAGAAGGCGGGGTCTTCTGAGAGCGCGTTTAGCTCATCGAGGCGTTTTTCGGCGACGCCCCAGTCAAAGACGCCTCCGCAGCAGGGAGACCGACTGGCGGATCGTCGAGACCATCTCTTCGAGTTCGGGCTGCATGTATCCAATCCGCTTGCGGCGTCATTCGTGACCGGAGCCAGAAAGGCCCGATCGCTAAGAGGTGCGGTCTAGAAGATCGGGCTCTTGAGAGTCAATTGATCGTCCGACGGCTTCGGCGGCGTTGCGGGCTGTCCGGGAACCGGTTGGGACACGCCTTGCGCGGACGCCACCTCTCCGCCAGGAGGCGGCGGCGTGTAGGCCTCATCGCCCGCACTGACATTGCTGAGGTCGATCGTGTATTCCCCCGAGCCACCGCCGACCTTGCAACGCTCCGTCGGCTCCGTGCCGGGCTTGAAGGCCTCAAGAATGATCAGCCGCGTCTCAGACCCCGGCAGGCAGCCTGTGTCGTGGTCCACCTCAACGAGACGGACGCCCTGAGGAATCCGGAAGTCCTCGGTCGGCAGGTTCTTCAGGGCTTCCATCATGAAGTCCCGGAAGATCGGGCCGGCGTCCTTCGATCCGGTTTCACCGGACCCAAGGGTGCGCGGCTGGTCGTAGCCGACCCAGACGCCCAGAGCGAGATTGGGACTGAAGCCCATCATCCAGGCGTCGGTATAGTCGTTGGTCGTGCCGGTCTTGGCTCCGAGAGGTTTGCCAACCACCTTGAGCCCCTGCCCCGTGCCACGCTGCACGACGCCTTCCAGCATCGACACCATCTGGTAGGCCGTGACCGGATCCAGCAACTGTTTGCGCGGATCAGCGAGAACAGGCGGCTGCAGGCCCGGCTGCCAGTTGGCTTCACAGCCATCGCAGGCGCGATCGTCCGTCTTGTAGACCGTTTTTCCGTACCGGTTCTGAATCCGGTCGAGCAGGATCGGCTTCACCTGCTTGCCGCCGTTCACAAAGGCCGAATAGGCCGTCACCATCCGCAGGGGCGTCGTCTCGCCGGCGCCGAGCGCCATCGCGGTATAGGGCGGCAGATGATCGTAGACGCCCATCCGCTCGCCAATTTCCGAAACCTTGTTGAGGCCCATGTCCGTCGCGAGGCGCACAGTCATCGTGTTGCGCGATTCCTCGATTCCGAACCGCAGCGGCATCAGGCCATAATAGTTCCGTTCGTAGTTCTCCGGTTTGTAGCATTTTTCCTGCGTCTGGTCGGAGCAGTCGACATAGGGCGCATCAAGCACCCGCGTCGACGGCGTCCAGCCATTTTCCATCGCTGCAGAATAGACGATCGGCTTGAACGAGGACCCGGGCTGGCGCATCGCCTGAACCACGCGGTTGAACTGGCTCCGGTCGAAGGAATAGCCGCCCGCCATCGCGAGCACACGGCCGGTGTGCGGGTCCATCGCCACGACAGCGCCCTCCACGAGCGGGATTTGCCGCAGATACCACGGAGAGTTCGCCGTCACCTTCTTGCGGACGCCGTAGTCCGCGATCGTCTGGCTCGAAACATCCGGCGTCGGATTGCGTGACACCAGCAGCACGTCGCCTGTCTTGATGCCGGACTTGCTCTTCATGGCCCAATCGACGTCGCTGGACGCCAGCGAACCCTTCGTGCCATCGGCGAGGCCCAGATTTACGGCGCCCTTCGACGCCGAACGAACGACCGCAAGCACCCAGTCTTCGCCCGCACCGGCGATCTTGGCTCTGTTGTCCTTGGCCTTGGCGAAATCGGTCAACGCCTGCTCGAAATCGTCGCCGGCCTTGATGTTGGCCAGGGCGCCGCGCCAGCCGTGGCGCTTGTCATAGCTTTCCAGTCCGGCGCGCAGGGCGCTTTGGGCGATCAGCTGCAGGCGCGTGTCCAGAGTCGAACGGATCGAGAGGCCGCCCTCGTAGAAGGCCTTGGTGGCTTCCTTCTCGTTGCCGAAGCCGGCGAGCTTCTTCTCCTGCCCGAGGCGAAGGATCTCCCGCCGCACCTGCTCAACGTAGTATTTCGCAGCCGCGTTCTCGTCGGTGTCCAGACGGTCGACAGTTTTCAGCGGTTCGGCCTTGGCCTTCTCCGCAGCAGCCTTGGTGATGTAGCCGTTGGCCGCCATGCGATCGAGCACATAGTTGCGCCGGCGAACCGCGGCATCAGGGTGGTTATAGGGGTTGGCTTCGCTGGGGCGCTGCGGGAGACCGGCCAGCATGGCGGACTCCGCCAGCGTGAGATCGCCGAGCGACTTGCCGAAGTAGGCTAGCGACGCCGCGCCCACGCCCCAGGACGAACCGCCCAGGTAGTTCTCGTTCATGTAGAGTTCGAGAATCTGCTGCTTCGTGTAGAGTTTCTCGATGCGCTGGGCGAGGATCAGTTCGCGAACCTTGCGCGTGATCGACCGGTCGGACCCGACCAGCATGTTCTTGACCACCTGCTGCGTGATCGTGGAGCCGCCCGCCATTCGCCGGCCGCGGATCAGGTTGCCCAGCGTGCCACGCAGCATGCCCATCCAGTCGACGCCGGAGTGTTCGAAGAATGACTTGTCCTCAGCCGAGATGAACGCCTCGATCAGCTGCTGCGGCAGTTCGTCAGAGGGGACGTAGATCCGGTGCTGGTTGGCGAACTCGGCGACCAGGTGACCGTCGCCGGCGTGAATGCGGCTGGTGATCGGCGGCTCGTAGTGAGCAAGCTGGCTTGCCGAGGGCAGCCCCTGCATCAGGTACAGAATCCATCCGAAGAACAGCACCGCCATCAGCACGGCGAGCGAGAATGCCCCGATGAACATCCGCTTGATCGTCAGCTGAGACTTGATCTCTTCCAGCATGGCTCACCGATTATAAGCCTCGTCGACGAGGCGCGTGGGGAGGCTCCAAAGAGCCGGATACACCGGCTGACCGGGAGCCCGGAATCACCGATCAATGCGGTCACTTTATGGCGTCACGCCCAGTGGCGTAAGACCGCAGGGACACAATCAGGGCCGGGATTTCTTAAGCTTTTGGTCACCTTTGGCCGTGGTCGCCGGATGACGGCCGGCAGCGGTCACCGCTGCGCCAGCACTCTCGTTTCGGTGTCGAAAAAGGAATCGATCGCCTCCCGGATGCCGCGCACAAGTTTCTTGCGCCGCGTCTGCGAGGTCATCATCGCCTCGTCGCCCGCGTTCGTGATGAACCCCATCTCCAGCAGGATCGCCGGGACGTCCGGGCTCAGGAGCACGTAAAAGCCGCGCTTTCGCAAGGTGTTCTCAAGAACAGGCCAGCCAGCGTCAGCGAGCGCCGGCGCGAGCGTCTGGGCGAAACGGGCCGACTGGTTCTTGGTCTCCCGCGTCACGAGGTCGGCAAGTATCTGGTTCACTTCCTGTGGGCGCGTCTGGTCGGTTTCCACCGCCAGAACCCAGTCGTTCTTGTGGCGCAGGTTTTCGGCACGTTTCTCCCCCTCCGGCGAAAGCGTGTAGATGGACGCCCCGCGCGTGTCGCGGTCCTTCCCGGCATCGGCGTGAAGGGCGATGAACAGGTCGGCCCCCAGGTCCCTGGCCTTGGTGACGCGGTCTTCCAGCTCGATGAACGTGTCTGTGGAGCGCGTCAGTGCGACATCATAACGTCCGGTGGCGACCAACTCGTCCCGCAGAGCCAGCGCGATCGCCAGCGTTATGTCCTTTTCCTGCGTGCCGTCCGGCGCTGACGCCCCGGGATCCTTGCCGCCGTGGCCGGGATCGATGACGACCAGCGGTTTGCGGACGACCTTGCGGGCCTCCGTCTTGTGCCCCCCGCGATCAGCCTCGGCCGCCCGGACAAAGGCGGTGTCGCTTGTGCTGTCGAGATCGATCACAAGGCGCGAATTCACGCCCTCGCTGCGGGGCGTAATCACATAATCCCGTGTGACGAGAGCGGGCGCTGCCAGGTCGAGCACCAGACGCGACGTGGACGCCGTGTTTTGGGCGTAGCGGTAGCCGGCAACCAGCCCGCTGCCCTTTCCCGAGCCCGATTCGGCCGTGAGGCCATCAATCGACCAGCGAATCCGCGGGAGGTCGATGACAATCCGTTGCGACCCCGCGGACAAGGAAAAAATGTCATATTTCAATTCATTAGAAGATTCGATGATCACGCGGGTATGGTCATCGGCGCTGACGAACCGTACCGCGGTCACCCGGTCCAGCGGCTCCGCCGACGCGCCGGCAGCGCCAGCGAGCGCCCACAGCAAGAAAATGATCCAGGCGCGCACAGTCCCCAAAAGCCCCTATTGGCTCGAAAACACGGTCATTCTGACCCGAGGTAAAGGGCTACACGGCCTCCCTTAACCATTGGTTCCCGTCATTCGGCTTCCAATTTGGGTCCGACTTGTGCAATGTGACTGCAGGCCCATTTGAAAGATGGCCTTACAGCCCGCGCCGACGCCTCCGGACAAGTGGAGCGGCGTTCGGCGGGCAAAGTCGCCGGTTTTCAGCGTCATACGAGGCGGGACGCCCGCCTTCGTGGTCAGGACCAATAATGAGCGCGTATTCGCGAGCATCTCTCGGGTCAGCCAGACGCGAAATCCTCAATCACGCCCATCCCATCCTTTCGCGGTCGAGCTTCGCGCAGCTGCGCGCCGATCGCCTCCCACACAATGAGGTTCGCCTACATGAGCAAGCTCATGCTGATCGACGCTACCCACCCGGAAGAAACCCGGGTGGCCGTCGTTGCAAATGGACAAATCGAAGATTTTGATTTCGAGGCGCGCGACAAGCGCCAGCTTCGCGGCAACATCTATCTCGCCAAGGTTACCCGGGTCGAACCGTCGCTTCAGGCGGCGTTTGTCGACTACGGCGGAAACCGCCACGGCTTCCTGGCTTTCAGCGAGATCCACCCGGACTACTACCAGATCCCCAAGGAAGACCGCGAACGCCTGATGGCGGAAGCCGCCGAAGAAGAGGAAGGCGGCGCGGATGGATCGGAAGACGACGAGGATGACGACGAAGATGAGTCGCGTCGCCGCGCGGCGATCTTCCTGCGCAAGTACAAGATCCAGGAAGTCATCCGCCGCCGTCAGGTCATCCTGATCCAGGTGGTCAAGGAGGAACGCGGCAACAAGGGCGCGGCAGTGACGACCTATCTGTCGCTGGCCGGCCGGTACTGCGTGCTGATGCCCAACACTGCTCGTGGCGGCGGCATCTCCCGCAAGATCACCAACGCGGCCGATCGCAAGCGCCTGAAGAAGATCACGTCGGAATTCGAAGTGCCCCGCGGAGCCGGCCTCATTGTCCGCACTGCAGGAGCAAAACGAACCAAGACGGAAATCAGCCGCGATTTCGAGTACCTGACAAAGCTCTGGCAGCAGATTGTATCCAGAACGATGGATTCGATGGCTCCGGCCCTCATCCACGAGGAAGGGCATCTGGTCCTGCGGGCCGTGCGCGATCTTTACGACAAGGATGTCGAGCAGATCGTCGTCGAGGGTCAGGAGGCCTACGACGAGGCCAAGACCTTCGTGAAGATGCTTATGCCCAGTCACGCCAGGAAGGTTGTACTGCACGACGGTCCTCCGCCTCTGTTCGTGGCGACGGGCGTCGAGGACCAGCTTGAGAACATCTTCTCGCCGGTCGTCCAGCTGCCCTCAGGCGGCTACATCGTGATCAATCAGACCGAAGCGCTCGTCGCCATCGACGTGAACTCGGGCAAGGCCACGCGCGAACGGAACATCGAAGCGACCGCGCTCAAAACCAACCTTGAAGCCGCATCCGAAGCGTGCCGCCAGATGCGCCTGCGCGATCTCGCCGGCCTGATCGTCATCGACTTCATCGACATGGAGGAGACGAAGAACAATCGCGCTGTCGAAAAGCGCATGAAGGACAGCCTGAAGATCGACCGGGCGCGGGTACAGACGGGACGCATCAGCCAGTTCGGCCTTTTCGAAATTTCGCGCCAACGTCGCCGCGCGGGCGTGCTGGAGCTCTCAAGCGAGGTTTGCAAGCACTGTGGCGGCACCGGGCGCGTAAGGGCGATCGAGTCCGCGGCGCTGCAGCTTCTTCGCATGATTGAGGCGCGGGCGGCGGATGATCGGGTGGACACGATCAACGTCGGAGCGCCGCCTGAAGTCGCGCTCTACATCCTGAACGAGAAGCGGGCATCGATCGCCGGCATCGAGTCCAGCTGCCATGTCAGCGTCCGCATCGAGGCAAACGCCACACTCAAGGCTGGCGAGTCCGAAATCGAGGCGAGCGCGGATGGCGAGGTTGTCGCCTACAAGCCGATCAAGCCAATTGATTACGCCAAGGCGCGCCCCCTGCCCCCGCCCGGCGAGGGCGACATCGTCGAGGAAGAGATCGACGATGAGGAGCTTGAAGATACCGCGGATGATGACGCGGACGATGGCGAAACCGGCGAGGAAACCCTTGCCGACGACGACGATGTCGATGCGCCACAATCGCGTGACGAAGAAAGCGGCCGGTCGAGCCGCAGGGGACGTCGCGGCGGCCGCCGTCGTCGCGGCGGGCGGGATGGAGCTACTCCGCCCGGTTTGGAAGTCATAGAACCGCAGGACGACAACACCCGCGAGGAGGCGGGCGGCCGTTCCGGTAGGGGGCGCCGCCGTCGCGGAGGGCGAGACGACCGCCAGCGCGCCCGCATTCCGGACATCGCGGCCGATGGCGGCGAAATGCTCGACGCGATCGCGTCTGCGCCGTTTCTTCCCGCACCGGGCGAAGGCGGCGTGCCCGAGGGAGGCCTCGGCGCCGAAGCAGTTGTTGAAGTGGTGGGCCAGCCAGTTGGCGAGACTGAGCAACCTGCTGCGGTAGAACCCGCGGCGGATGACCATGAAATCGCCGCAACTGAACCGGAGGCTGCCGAAGCCGCCACACCGGAGAGCGATCCTGATCCCGAACCCGAGACCCAGCCGGCGCCCGCCGTTGCAACCGAGGCTGCGGAGCCAGATCAGGCCGAAGACGAGCCGGCTCTCGCTGAAGCGCCAAGACAGCATGCGCTGCATGGCCCCATCGAGGAGCCTGCGCCAGCTCCGGAAGGAACTCCGCGCCGGTTCGGCTGGTGGTCCCGCAAGAAGGCCGGCTAGATCGCGCTTGTCTGTCCGCTGGCGTCAATGTTTGACCCTGGGGGCAATCGGGCGTTCGATACGGTTTGTCGTGCGATCCAAAGGCGCACCGACAGTGAAGGAGACGTCGCGATGGGCGTAGCCAGATATCTGACGCGTGCGGTCCTTGCCGCCGGCGCCGCCCTCTTGCTGCCGCTGACGGCCGCCGCTCAGGTCTGCGATGTGCCGAACTGCCTTCGCGACGCCGAGACCGAGCAGGTCTTGCACGAATTTATGGACCCCATCTTCGTTGCCGCGGGCCTCAAGCCTTCTGAGGTCTACCTCGTGCTGGTGCAGGATCCGACGCTGAACGCCTTCGTCGCGAACGGCCAGCACATCCACGTCAACACCGGCACCATCATTCAGACGGACACCCCCGAACAGCTGAAGGGGGTGCTGGCGCACGAAACCGGCCACATCACGCTTGGGCACGCCATCACGCGTGACAACGCAATGCGGGCCGGCAGCGGCATCTCGCTCATTTCGATGGGCCTCGGCATTCTGGCGATGGCGGCCGGGCACCCGGATGCCGGCGTCGCCCTGATCGGCAGCTCGTCCGAGTTCGGGATCCTGACCATCTTCAAGTACACGCGCATCGAGGAAAGCGCCGCCGACCAGGCCGCACTGACCTATCTGGACAAGACGCATCAATCGCCGATGGGTCTGATCCAGTTCTTCGAAAAGTTCCGCTACGAGGAACTGATGTCGGAGTCGAAACAGGACCCCTATTTCGTCTCCCACCCGATCTCCAGCGACCGGATCCAGCAAATTCGCCGGCGTGCAGGTGAAATCGAAGCGCGCGCCCAACCTCAAAGCGAGCACGACATTCACGAACTCGCCCTCATCAAGGCGAAACTGATCGGCTATCTTGGACCGCCCAACCGCGTGTTCAACAAATACCCGCTAAGCGACACGTCCGAACCCGCACAGTACGCGCGAGCCTTCTCGGCCTATCGCTCGACCGATATCCAGACCGCGATCAAGGACACGCAGAAGCTGATCGATGATCACCCGGACAATCCGTACTACGACGAATTGATGGGCCAGATCCTGTTTGAGAGCGGCAAGATCGATGAATCGATTACATACCACCGCAAGTCTGTTGAACTGGCGCCGGACCAGCCGATCCTGAAGATCAACCTCGCGCGCTCGCTCACCGAGTCCAAGAACATGGACAACGTGAAAGAGGCCTTGAACGTCCTCAAGGACTCAATCGCTCAGGAGCGGTCAAATCCGTTCGCCTGGTTCTCACTGGCCAACGCATACGGCAAGCTGGGCAAGGAGCCCGAAGCCGACCTGGCCACCGCGGAAGAGGCCTACTATGTGGGCGCCATGTCGCGCGCGCACACATTTGCAACCCGGGCAACGATGAAGCTCAACCCGCAGACGCCGGAAGGCAGGCGGGCGCAGGATATCGCCTCGGTGACCGACCCCCGCCTTCAAGCCCAGCGGGGGCGCTAACGAGCGCGATTTCTGCAAGAACACCAAGGGTTGAGTTTGTCCCTGGACAGGCCGGCTCCATATTCGAACCTGTCTCGCCAACGCTGGCCGACGCCAAATGAGAAACGCCCCGATGCGACTGCCACTGATTTTCGCTGCTGCGCTTGCCCTGGGGGCGGTCGCCTGTTCCGGGCCAAAGGCTGAAACGGTCAAGGCGCCGGAAGCTGTCGATCGCATGCCTCGCGCCGAGGTCGAAGCGATCGTGCACGACTATCTGCTGAAAAATCCCGAAGTGCTGGTCGCCGCATTCAACGAATTGCAGATCCGCGAAAACGCGAAGGCATACGCCAAGCTGATCGGCAACAAGGACGATCCGGTTCTCGGCAATCCGGACGCCCCGATCACGATGGTTGAATTTTTCGACTACAACTGCGGGTACTGCAAAGCCGCCAACCCCTGGGTGTTCGACAAGATCGACTCCAAGAAGGGCGACGTGAAAGTGGTGTTCAAGGAATACCCTGTCCTTGCCCAATCCTCGCATCTCGCCTCGACGGCGGCGCTGGCCGCGCGCAAGCAAGGCAAGTACCGCGAAATGCACCTCGCCCTGATCAAGAGCCACGACCTGTCGCCTGAAACGATCGACAAGATTGCAACCTCGATCGGCCTCGACCTCGACAAGCTGCACAAGGACATGAAGGGAGCGGACATCGCCGCTCACATCGATCGTGTGCTGAAGGAGGGCCAGGAAGCCGACGTGCAGGGCACGCCCGGCTTCTTCATCAACGGCCAGTTCCTCAACGGCTACAACGAAGCCAAGCTCGACGAGATGATCGCCGAAGCCCGCAAGAAGGAAGGCTGAGGATCAGATCAGTCCGCCGAGCGGGCTCGACGGATCGGCGTAGCGCTTCTTGGCCATGCGGCCAGCGAGGTAAGCTTCCCTGCCCGCGATCACGGCGTGCTTCATGGCGCGGGCCATGCCGACGGGATCCTTTGCTCCGGCGATCGCAGTGTTGGCGATCACGGCGTCGCAGCCCAGTTCCATCGCGATAGTCGCATCCGACGCCGTGCCGACCCCTGCGTCCACCAGCACAGGCACCTTCGCCTGCTCGACGATCAGACGGATATTGACCCGGTTCTGAATTCCCAGCCCTGAACCGATGGGCGACGCCGCAGGCATGATCGCCGCCGCGCCAGCGTCCTCAAGCCGCTTGGCGAACACGACATCGTCCGTGCAATAGACCATCACCTGGAAGCCATCGGCGACGAGCATCTCGAGCGCGCGCAAAGTCTCGATCATGTCAGGATAAAGGTGCGGAGTGTTTGAAAGAACCTCCAGCTTCACCAAGGACCAACCTCCCGCCTCGCGCGCCAGACGCAGCGTGCGCACGGCCTCTTCGCCGGTGTAACAACCCGCCGTGTTCGGCAGATACGTGAAGCGCTTGGGATCGAGATGGTCGATCAGCCTGTCAGACGTATTGTCCATCACGTTCACGCGACGCAGGGCCACAGTCACGATCTCGGCGCCGGCGGCCTCGGCCGCCGCAGCGTTCTCCGCATAGGTCTTGTACTTGCCGGTGCCGACGATCAGCCGGGAGCCATAAGCCTTTCCGGCTATGACAAGGGGATCGTTGAGAAGGGTGGTTGTGTCAGGCATCTTTTGCTCCGCTCACCCGCCGCCGACGAACTGGACGATTTCGATCCGGTCGCCATCCGTAAGGGCCGTTACGCCATAGGCGGATTTCGGCACAATTTCCCGGTTGCGCTCCACCGCGATTCCCTTTTCAGGCAGGCCCAGGCTGGCCACGAAGTCCGCTATTGTGGCCCTGTCCGGAGCGGTCGCTGGTTCGCCATTGAGGAAGAGATTCATTTGATCCGCCTCGGGATTCGCCTAAACCTGCGCGCCAACTGCTGTGGCGCATCACAGGCGTCTTCAGGTAAGGTCCGTCAATGACTTTGACCATCTACTGCCTCAACGGGCCCAACCTCAACCTGCTGGGGACCCGCGAGCCCGCCATATACGGCAAGGGAACGCTGGAAGACCTGAAGGCCCTGTCGGAACAGGCTGCGGCGGGGGTGAAAGCCCAGCTGGTCTTCCGGCAATCCAACCAGGAGGGCGACCTTGTGGACTGGGTTCAGGAAGCCCGCACAAAGGCGTCAGCGGTCGTGATCAACGCGGGTGGGTATACGCATACTTCGGTCGCCCTGCACGACGCCCTCAAGGTCTTGACCATCCCGGTCGTGGAAGTGCACCTGAGCAATCCGGGGATTCGGGAGGAATTTCGGCACAAGAGCCTTGTTTCTCCTGCGGCGTCGGGCCTCATCGCCGGGTTCGGCGCCTATGGATACCGCCTCGCCATCGAAGCGGCAGCACAACTTGCGGAACAACGGAGCAACTGAGAACCATGCCAGAGAAGAACGGCAAGTTCGACACCGGGCTGATCCGCGAGCTCGCGGCGATCCTCCGCGAGGCAGATCTCGGCGAGGTCGAGATTCAACAGGGCGACCTGCGCATTCGCGTGTCCAAACCGGAATCACCCGCGGTCACGATGTCGGCGCCGGCTTACGTCGCCCCTCCGGTCGCTCACGCGCCGGCCCCGGCGGCGCAGTCCCCGGCGGCCGCGGCCGCTCCGGCCGGCGACCATCCTGGTACCGTGAAATCGCCAATGGTGGGCACCGTCTATCTGGCGGCGGAAGCAGGCGCCGCCCCATTCGTAAAAGTTGGCGACACGGTGAAAGAAGGCCAGACGCTCTTGCTTGTCGAAGCAATGAAGACCTTCAACCCGGTTCTCGCTCCGCGCGCGGGAACAGTGACCCAGTTGCTGGTGTCGAACGAGCAGCCAGTCGAGTACGGCGAAGCCCTCGTCGTCATCGAATAGCGCCACAGAGATGTTCGAGAAGATCCTCATAGCCAACCGCGGAGAGATCGCTCTTCGCATTCATCGTGCGTGCAAGGAGATGGGTATCTCCACGGTCGCCGTGCATTCCGAGGCCGACCGCAGCGCCATGCACGTTCGGCTCGCCGACGAAAGCGTTTGCATCGGGCCGGCGCCGTCGGTGAAGTCCTATCTTCACATCCCCTCGATCATCGCCGCCGCCGAGATCACCGGCGCTCAGGCTATCCATCCAGGTTACGGCTTCCTCTCCGAGAACGCGAAGTTCGCGGAGATCGTCGAAAAGCACAACATCACCTTCATCGGCCCACGCGCTGAACATATCCGCATGATGGGCGACAAAATCACTGCCAAGGATGCGATCAAGGCCGCTGGTGTACCGGTCGTGCCCGGCTCGGATGGCGGCGTGGACACCGCCGAAGAAGTCAAAAAGATCGCCAAGGACATTGGCTACCCTGTTCTGGTGAAAGCGACAGCTGGTGGCGGCGGGCGGGGCATGAAGGTGGCGCGCACGGCCGACGAGATCGAGGTCGCCTGGCGAACAGCGCGCACCGAAGCAAAGGCCGCCTTTGGGAACGACAGCGTCTATCTTGAGAAGTATCTTGAAAAACCGCGCCACATCGAACTTCAAGTGATCGCCGACAGTCACGGCAACGTCGTTCACCTCGGCGAACGCGACTGCTCGCTGCAACGGCGCCACCAGAAAATACTCGAGGAAGCGCCCTCGCCCGCTCTCAGCGCCAAACAACGCGAAGCGATTGGTCGCACGGTCTGCACGGCGATCAAGAAGCTTGGCTATCTTGGCGTCGGTACAATCGAGTTTCTCTACGAAAACGATGAATTCTACTTCATCGAGATGAACACCCGGCTGCAGGTCGAGCATCCGGTAACCGAGATGATCACCGGCATCGATCTGGTGCGCGAACAGATCCGCATTGCCGCAGGCGCCAAGCTGTCATTCACCCAGAAGGACGTCACGTTCTCAGGTCACGCTATCGAATGCCGGATCAACGCCGAAAACCCCGAAACGTTCACGCCCTGCCCGGGATTGGTGACGGACTTCCACGCGCCCGGTGGTCTGGGCGTCCGTCTCGATAGCGCCGTCTATTCCGGCTATCGCGTACCGCCGACCTACGACAGCCTGATCGGCAAACTGATCGTGCACGGGCAGACGCGACCTGAAGCGCTGATGCGGATGAAGCGGTCGCTCGATGAAATGGTCGTCAACGGCGTCGAGACGACCCTCCCGTTGCATATGCGCTTGATGGAAAACCCAGACTTCCAGTCGGGCGAATATGACATTCACTGGCTGGAAAACTTCCTGAAGGTCGACGCCGAAGCGAAACAGAAGGCGGGAAAGGCGACGTGACGTGAGCCGGGTATTCGGCCCGAATGAGCTCCTCGATTGCTATCGCCGCGGCGTCTTCCCGATGGCCGACTCGGCCGATGATCCACGCCTCTTTCTCGTCGACCCTGATCAACGCGGCGTGTTGCCCCTCGACGGCTTCCACCTATCGCGCAAACTGCGCAAGACTGTGCTCGCCAACCGGTTCACAGTACGCGTCGACACTGCCTTCGCCCAGGTGATGGATTGCTGCGCCGAACCCGCCCCCGGCCGGATCAATACCTGGATCAATGCCCCGATTCACAACCTCTACGGCGCGCTGCATCGCATGGGTTATGCCCACAGCGTCGAGTGCTGGGAGGGAGACGATCTCGTGGGCGGCCTTTATGGCGTGCACGTCAGAGGAGCGTTTTTCGGGGAGAGCATGTTCTCCAGGCGCACTGACGCATCAAAGGTTGCGCTGGTGCATCTTGTCGGAAGGCTTCTGCACGGGGGCTTCCGCCTCCTCGACACGCAGTTCATCACCCAACACCTGAGGCAGTTCGGAGCCGTGGAAATCGACCGGGACGAATTCCAGCGCCGGCTGGCCGACGCCATGTCGGTTGAAGCCTCGTTCGGAAGCGAGGCCTACTGGTTGGACGGAACGGACGGATCGGGAAGCGGAACGCCGACTGGCGCGTCGGCTGGCGCGGACGCCGGCGCTGCCGGCGGTTCGACAGATCCGCCCGCCGGAGGTGGCGCCGAGGCCGCGGTGCAGCTGATTACCCAGACATCGTAGACGGGATGCTCCAGCGCATTCAGGCCCGGCGAAGAAGCAAACATCCAGCCAGAGAACAACGGGGCGTCAGGTCCAAGTGAGGCTGACTTGGGCTTTTCCTTGTCCGGCCCCAACTCGGCCAGCGGCTTGTCCTGCGCAGCGCCGCGCGAGCGAATTTCCAGAAACGCTTCCGATTCCGGCGTGTCCTCCGGAGGCGCCTGCCAGCAAGCCCGAAGCGTAATTGCGATCCGGCCGAAATCCTTCGTCTCGCCAACCTTCACGGTCAGGTCGGTCGCATCGCCCGTAATCTTCTCAAGAGCCCGAAGATGCGCGCCCTGGCGGGGTTCAAGCGCATTCGCCGACGCAGCAAGGCCGACGACGGCGATACCAACGGCGACGACGCCAAACGGTTTCACTGCGGGGCTCCTTGCTGACTTTGGCCCCCGCCATCACTGTTGCTCTTGCCTGCGCTGCTCGCGAATTCGGACAGCACGGTAAGCAGATCCACGCTCCCGCGCGTATACTCGACCATGCCCGTCCCGTCGTCCGGCAGGAATTCCGACGAACCGCCGATCAGCAAGCCGATGTACGAGCCACCCAGAAGGCCGTCAGAAATGACCTGGGCCGTTGTGTCGTCTGGTATTTCAACGCCCTTCTTCACCGAGAAGTCGACCACGGCCTTGTAGCTCTTGGGATCGAGCTTGATGCTCGTGACGGATCCAACCTTGACGCCGGCAACGCGCACATCGGTGCCCGTCGAAACGCCATCGATCCGGTTGAATTTGGCGCTCAGGGCATAGCTGTCCGCAAGCGAAGCCGCCGAGCTGCGCTGCTGCAGTGAGAAAAACAGGAATGCGCCGGCCACGGCGACCACTAGGACGCCCACCAGCGTTTCAAAGAGGGATTCACGCATCCGGTTTCCAGGCCTCGTAATCCCCGGTGCTGGCCGCCCGTTCGCCGCCTTCGGCCAGGCTGCCTTTTGGCCGATAGGCCTCCAGCGTTCCGGTTAGGTTGGGCTTGTGGGGCAGTTCCCAGCTCTTCTTCGGAAGCGGACTTTCCGATGGCGGTTTGTCGAAAGTGTGGTGCATCCAGCCATGCCAGTCGGGCGGGACTTTCGAGCCGTCCGCATAACCTTTGTAAATCACATAGCGCCGCTTGCGGCCTTCCAGGCTGGGTTTGCGCTCCTCGTAATACTTGTTGCCCTGGTCATCAGTGCCGACCAGCGCCGCACGCCGGCCAATGTCGAACCGGGCGCCGATCGTCGCTCCGTTCCACCAGGAGAAAATTGCTTTCAGCATCAGTGCTCCGCCCGAATCCACCCCGTCCATGCCCGGCCGAAGCGGCGCGAATATGGCGCCTGCGAACGGTCGGGTCCAGCAGGCGGGCCGACCGTTACTGCGCCCTGCGGGCGTCCCCGTTGCCCCCCCGTTGAATATGCCAGCGAAGCGCCGGGGGCATGCCCGTGCATGGGGCAAACACCGGCTAGACTGTCGCGATGTCCCGGTAAGACGCGAGATTTCCTGTGGGCAAGGGCCTGCGCGAAGATGCAGAATCTGGCTGATTCGCTCAAAGCGCTCCACGCTCGCGGCGTACGCGGAGTCTGTTCATGCCCGAAGCCCGGTCCAAGGCGAGCAATCGCCAGCTTGCACGCGCTCTCGAGACCGGGGCTGCCTTGCTGGACCTCGCAGATGGCGAAGCGCCGGCGACCCGCCATCTGAACGCTCACTTCGCCGCGATCCGTACGCTCGCGGGCGAATCCGAAGCCGCCGATGCGGTGTGTGACGCCGTCCGGGCGCGCAAGTTCACCCCCATCACGCCCGCCTCCCTGCTCGACGGCGCCCGACTTACAACACTCGCGGCCTCCGCCCTGCCCGCAGCCCTTTCGGACGCCGCTTCGACTGCATCGGCCCGCATGGTGGCGACGCAGGCATTTGTCGCCGTCGCTGATGCCCTGGAAACACTGACGATCGAAACCGACGAACACGGCCGGCCAACCACAGCAGCACTGATCGACGCCTTCCGCGCGGGCGCCGACGCAGACCTCGTCGAAATCGCGCTGTGCACGCCGGGCGGACCAAGAGCAGCTGCGATCACGTTGCGCCGCCAGGCAGCAGGAGCCCGTGAACCCGGCAGCTACGCGTACGCCATCCCGGGCTGGGACAATCTGGAGGCGGCTGACATAGCGGGCGCATTCGAGCGCATCGCCAAGACGCGGCTCGCGCTTGAAGTTCGACTGGGCGAAATGCCGGTTTCCGCGGCTGAACCTGCTGTGGCCGTCAACCTTGCGCGCTACGCCATTGGCGGCGGAGCTGACCTGGAAGTGCTTGCCGCCGATCTGCTTGCGCTTTCAACCGTTGCGCCGGGATGCACGGTCTATCTCGCAGGTCTCGGCGCTGCCGTCATGTCTCGAGGCCTTGCCTACGACAGCCCGGACGGTGTTGCCGCAGCAGCCAGTCTGTGCGCGCTTGCAGCGATCGGCTCAGGCACGCTGGACGCACCTGGCCGCACAAAAGCCGCTGATCTTGCACCCTTGGCTGGTCTTAACTTGCCGACTGCTGTGCCCGATCGGCCAGGGCGAGTTTTGTTGGACCGCATTTCCGCATCGGGTCTGCGTTGGACCATGGCTGAGAGCAGCGGTGCAGATCCGGTCGATCTCCTGCTGACGGCAGAAGACGAGCAGATTCCTCAGCTTTCGACCTGCGTTGGGGCCGCGCTCGATACGGTCGCTTCGAAATCCGATGCACAGGATGTGCGCCTGCGCATCCTGGGGGCACGCACGCTCGACCAGATCGACGGCCTGGAACGATCCAGGCTGGAATCCCGCGGTCTAACAACGGACGCACTCGACAAGGTCGAGCAGGCCCTGAAGGATGGACTGAGCCTGGCAGCCGCCTTCTCCCGCTGGGTGGTCGGTGATGAGGTTATCCGGAAGCGGCTCGGACTTTCTCCGGAAGCATTCGATACTGACGGCGAAGCACTGTTGCGCGCTTTGGGCATCAGCCCGAAAGAGATCGAGGAAGCGCGTGTCACCGTGCAGGGTCGCCGCCGCCCGGTCTCAAACCCCAAATCACCGCTGGCGAAAATTCTGGCGCGCTCGGATGGCGTAACGACGGAAGCACGGGCGCGAATGGCGGCAGCCTGTTCGCCATTTCTGGCCCGGCCCGCCGTATTGACCATTCCGGAATGCGATATGTCCGACCAGGCGCGTATGACTGTTCATGCCTCAGTACGCGCGGCGATGAAGCACGGACTTGGCTTGCGTATCGAAGCCGGCCGTCCAGGTGTCGACGGTGAGTTGAGAAACCGGATTGCCGAAGCGCGGCGTCGCGCCCGGGCGCCGGTTGGTCCGGACACCCACACGCTGGCGACATCGTTCGAACGCCCGGCGCCACCAGTGCAGCATTCGAACGAGCCCTATGTCGCCGAACGGCAGCGTCTTCCAGATCGCCGCAAGGGCTATATCCAGAAGGCGAGTGTCGGCGGTCACAAGGTCTACCTTCACACCGGTGAATTCGATGATGGCGAGCTGGGCGAGATATTCATCGACATGCACAAGGAAGGCGCCGCTTTCCGCTCCCTGATGAACAATTTCGCCATCGCCATCTCGATCGGCCTGCAATACGGCGTGCCGCTCGAGGAATTCGTGGACGCGTTCGTGTTCACCCGTTTCGAACCGGCGGGCGAAGTAACCGGCAACGATTCAATTCGCCGGGCGACATCGATACTCGACTACATATTCCGCGAGTTGGCCGTCTCCTATCTCGGGCGAGATGACCTGGCCGAGGCCGACAATGTCAGTCATGATGGTCTGGGCAGCGGCGAACATGAGGGTGCGGAACATCCCGCCCCTCACGCCGAACAGCTGATTTCCCGCGGTTTCTCGCGTGGCGTCATGCCGGATAATATTGTGCCCTTCCAGACACGCCGCTCCGCTGGCGAACGCACTGAACAGGCCGATGCGCCAACAATCACGCCGCAGCATGATCCCGACTATCTGTCCGACGCTTGCCCCAGCTGCGGGCATTTCACGCTGAAGGCAGATGATGGCGTTGCCGTTTGCGACGCCTGCGGGTCGGTCGTGCAAACAGCGTGAGGCGGCGCTAGTCGCCCATCTTGCCAGCAAGCGCCTTGAAGCAGGCGCAGTTCGACAGGTCCCCACACGCCAGTTCCTCGAACTGGAGGTCGAGACCCTCAGCCAGGATCTCCTGTTGCGGGCGATCGAGAATCAAGGCGGCGAGGCGAAGCGCGCGGGCGCGGTCTCGCGTCATGCGAACAGTCGAGCGCGATGGAACATGTGCGCCATGTTCTTCACCGACTGTCTGCGGCGGTGGTTCGGTCTCCGGCTGCTCCAGCGGCCTGGTGGCAATCCACGACGGCCCGCCCTGAGGCCGACGCAACTGGCCAAATCCCGCGGGCTCGACATGCGACGGCGGGTGCGGCGGTTCGCTGCTGGGCTTGGCGTCGCCCTTGCGCGCGAGCAGGCCGGCGTGAAGTGAGGCGAACGTGGCGCTCCGCATGATCCTCAGCTCAGCTCCCGAGTGGTGGCGCGAGTGCGTACCGGCGCCTGGTGCCCACCACGGCGGCCAAACACGCGAGGTTGGCGGCGCTCAACGCCTCCCGGCGCCGGCCCGCGATTGTTCTGACGACGTTCAACGCCATCCCAGGCGTCGATTGCGTCGAACTCCTCATCCGGTTTCGGCGCTTCACGCCTCGCTACGGGGCGTTTTGGGCTAGTGACCGCGGCTGTCGCGGCGCTTGCCCAGCTCGGCATGTCGAGATCGAACCCGTCATCGCCGCCATCGGAATCCGAGGCATCCATCGGATCCATAACGGACTCCCCGCCGGATTCAGGCGTCAGAACAGCCGTCGAAAAATCGGTGCGCGGGGCCGACGCCCACGCCAGACCATTGTCTCCAACCTTGGCGAGGCGGTCGCGCAAGTAGAGCCAGAGTGAAGAAACTTCCTTGGCGGATTTGGAGTCCGGCCGGATATCGCCCACGGTGCGCCCGTCGATCATCGAAGCGGCGAAATCGACGCGGTGATGCAGGGTGACAGGCGCAACCATCCCGTGCTGGGAGAGCGCCACCGCAGTTTCTGAGGTTATGCGGGCGCGAGGCGTCGCGGAGTTGACCACGAACACCAGCGGTTTCTTCAGGCTTTCGGCAATGTCGACAGTCGGTCCGACAGCGCGCAGGTCGTGCGGGCTGGGGCGGGTCGGCACCACAACCATGTCTGCGCGAGCAACGACATGGGAGATCGTTGCTGTAACCGCAGGTGGTGTATCCACGATGATCAGGCGGTACCCCAGCCCTTTCAGGCGGGTCAGGCTCGAATCGAGCTCTTCCAGCGGCGTATGGGCAAACGCCGGCGTCGCCGCCGCCCGCGAGTTCCACCACTTGGCCAGACTGCCTTGCGGGTCCGTATCGATCAGCGCCACGGGTCCATCGCCCGCACGCTCCGCTTCAACGGCAATGTGTCCAGACAGGGTGGTCTTGCCGGACCCGCCTTTCTGGGACGCAAAGACGACAACGCGCGCGCCTTCGGCCATCACGACTCTCCTCACCCTCCGCCCCGACGCATGCGCAAGGGACACTGCATGATCGCATGGTGAGGGTGAGCGCCTTGACGCAGGATTAGGTTGATCTGGCAAATTTTGAGCGATTTGCACGTCGAACGGGCCCGGCAACCAGCCCCTTCTGGTAAACGCCAGATTGTCGCAGGCGGGCCTGCAGGCTTGCGAGGTTGACCCTAAGTCAATAATTGGAATTCTTCTAAAATATTGCGCCGCAGCAATTGCATGGAGCAGGAATTTCAATGATTGGCCGCCAAGTCCCCGACGTAACCTTCAAAACCCGCGTGCGGGACGACAGCGTCGGGGGACCTAACCCCTTCCGTTGGGAAGACAAGACAAGCAGCGACTATTTTGGCGGCAAAAAGGTTGTCGTGTTCTCGCTGCCGGGCGCCTTCACACCCACATGCTCGACCTACCAGCTTCCTGATTTCGAAAAACTCGCCCCGGAATTCAAAGCCAAGGGCGTCGACGATATCTACTGTATTTCGGTCAACGACGCGTTTGTGATGAACCAGTGGGCGAAAAGCCAGAACCTTCAGAACATCCAGGTCATCCCCGACGGATCGGGCAAATTCACCCGCGGAATGGATATGCTGGTCGACAAGGACAACCTCGGATTCGGTCATCGCTCATGGCGCTACGCCGCGCTGATTGAGGACGGCAAGGTCACCAAATGGTTTGAGGAGCCCGGTCGCACCGATAACTGCGCGGACGATCCGTACGGCGAAAGCTCGCCGCAAAACGTGCTGGCCCAAATCTAGAGACTGGCTGCTGCTGGCGCGGCAAATGGGGGTGCACTTCGGGCCCTCATTTGCCGCGACGCAGTGATACGCCGAATTACTTCTTCTCGCCCGCAGTGACGCGAATGTTGAGTTCGCGGAGCTGTTTCGCGGAAACCTCCCCCGGTGCCCCCATCATCAGGTCCTGCGCCTGCTGGTTCAGCGGGAAAGCGATGACCTCACGCAGGTTGGACACACCCGCCAGCAGCATGACAATTCGGTCAACACCAGGCGCGGATCCGCCGTGCGGCGGGGCGCCATAGCGGAACGCGTTCAGCATGCCGCCAAACTTCTCTTCCACCACATCCCGCCCATATCCGGCGATCTCGAACGCCTTAAGCATGATCTCGGGCTTGTGGTTCCGGATCGCGCCTGACGACAGCTCCACGCCATTGCACACGATATCGTACTGGAACGCCGTGATGCCTTCGATGATTTCCCGGTTGTGGTTGTCCAGCTTGAGAAAGGCATCGTGGTCGTAGTTCGGCATCGAGAAAGGGTTGTGCGAGAAGTCGATCTTCTTCTCATCTTCATTCCACTCGTACATCGGGAAATCGACAATCCAGCAGAACCTGAACTGGTTGTCGTCCGTAAGCTTGAGTTCGCGGCCAACGCGGTTCCGCGCCTCGCCGGCGAACTTGAAGAACGATTTCGGCTTGCCCGCCGCAAAGAAGATTGCGTCGCCGGCCTTGAGCCCGAACTGCGCGCGGATGGCTTCCGCCCGTTCAGGACCGATATTCTTCGCAACCGGCCCCGCGCCGCTTTCCTCGCCTTCGCGCCAGAAGATGTAGCCAAGGCCCGGCGCGCCCTCGCCCTGGGCCCAGGAATTCATCTTGTCACAGAAAGCCCGGCTGCCGCCGCCCGGTGCGGGAATGCCCCACACTTCGGTCTCAGGGTCTTTCTCCAGCATCGCGGCGAACACCTTGAACCCGGAGTCCCGGAAATGGATGGAGACTTCCTGCATCTCGATGGGATTGCGAAGGTCCGGCTTGTCCGAACCATAGGTCCTGATCGCATCCGCATACTTGATGCGCGGAAACTCGCCGGCCTTCGTCACCGGCTTGCCCTCGCCAAACTCCTCGAACACGCCAGCCAGAACCGGTTCGATGGCCGCGAAAACGTCTTCCTGCGTCACAAAGCTCATCTCGAAGTCGAGCTGATAGAACTCTCCCGGCGAACGGTCGGCGCGGGCATCTTCATCCCGGAAACAGGGAGCGATCTGGAAGTACCGGTCGAAGCCGGCCACCATCAGCAACTGCTTGAACTGCTGCGGCGCCTGCGGCAGCGCGTAGAATTTGCCTGGGTGCAGCCGGCTAGGAACCAGAAAGTCGCGCGCGCCTTCGGGGCTCGACGCCGTCAGGATCGGCGTCTGAAATTCCTGGAATCCCTGGGCGATCATTCGCTGACGCAGGCTCGCGATCACAGCCGAGCGCAGGATTACGCTGCGATGGAGACTTTCACGCCGGAGATCGAGAAAGCGATATTTCAGGCGGATGTCTTCCGGGTAATCCGGCTCGCCAAACACGGGCAGCGGCAATTCCTCGGCCTCCGACTGGATCGCGACCTCGGCAACCTTCAGCTCGATCTGACCGGTGGCCAGGTTCGGGTTGATGGTCGCCTCGCCTCGCGCCAGCACCTCGCCGGTAACCGTAATCACGGTCTCGACCCGCATGCGCTCAAACAGTGCAAACTGCGGGTTGGACGGGGTCACCACGCACTGGGTGAGGCCGTAATGATCGCGCAGATCGATAAAAAGCAGGCCGCCGTGATCGCGTTTGCGGTGAACCCAGCCCGAAAGGCGCGCGGTTCCGCCGACATTTTCCGCGCGAAGCTGGCCGCAGGTGTGCGTCCTGTAGGCGTGCATTAGGAAAAGACTCCTGCTTACGTACCGGCATGGGGAGGCCGGGCTTGATTTGAATGGCCGGACAAGCGCATGTCGCCGTCAAGCTTGTCAATATCGGCTACCGCCGCCTCGGGGGAGACGGCCGCGTCAGGAGACCTGGGTTTGACAGAAGACGAAGCCGGACCCATCCGGCTCATTACCGATACGGCGTCCCTCAAAGAGGCCTGTGATCGGCTGGCGGCCGGCGATTTTCTTGCGCTGGACACCGAATTCCACCGCGAAACCACTTATTGGCCGCAGCTTTGTCTGGTCCAGGCCGCCAATGACGATTTCGACGTCCTGGTCGATCCGCTGGCCAAGGACATGGACCTGTCGCCTTTGCTGAAGCTGATCGCCGACAAATCCCGGATGAAGGTGTTCCACGCGGCCAGACAGGACCTTGAAATCCTTGTCCGCATCATGGGCGAGGTTCCCAGCCCGGTGTTCGACACGCAAGTCGCGGCCATGGCCTGCGGTCTGGGCGATTCGATCAGTTACGAGAATCTCGTGAGCCGGGTGCTCAAAGGCACGATCGACAAGTCCTCCCAATTCACCGATTGGGCGCGCCGTCCGCTGTCAGAGAAGCAGCTGAAATACGCCCGTGGCGATGTCACCTATCTTCGTCGCATCTACATCATTCTTCGCGACAAGCTTACGAAACTCGACCGCCTCGACTGGATCGAGGACGAGATGGCGGCGCTGGTCGACCCGCAGATCTATGCCTTTGATCCGAAGCAGGCGTGGAAGCGCCTGAAGCTGCGCAAGTACAAAAACGATTATCTCGCCGTGCTCGCATCTGTCGCCGAATGGCGTGAGACGGTGGCGCAGGAAAGCGACAAGCCGCGCGGCCGCATTCTCAAGGACGACGCCATTCAGGAGATCGCCCAGCAACGGCCACGCAGCGGCGAAGCCGTAGAGCGGTTGCGCGCGGTGCCGTCCGGCTTTTCCCGCTCACGGCATGGCCAGTCGCTAGTGGCCGCCATCAACGCAGCGCTGGCCGATCCGGAAAAATACGCCCCCGTGGTCGAACGTCAGGAGTCTCATGGTCCGCCGCCGGGCGCCCTGACCGAGCTTCTCAAGGTGCTGCTGAAACAGGTCGCCGATGAAAACGATGTGGCCACACGCCTGATCGCCAACGCTTCGGACATTGAACGCATTGCGCGCGAGCCCAATCCAGATGTCGCAGCCCTGCGGGGATGGCGTCGTCAGGTTTTCGGCGAAAAAGCGCTTGCGCTGAAGACAGGCAAGGTGGCGCTTGCCGCATCTCCCAATGGCGTCCGGGTTATCGAGGTTTAGCGACCGGCTCTCAGCTCGTTACGGAATAATCGAAACCGAGTTCCTCGGCTGCGAATTGAAGGCGCTTCTGCACGGACTCCGAAACAAGCGCGCGGTACTGGCTGCTGACCTTGAGCTCCAACGTGGCGCCGTCGCACTTCAAGCGGGCATGCTTGAGGAGCGAGGCCGACCGCCCCGAGAAATCGGCTGCAAGTCGCATCAGCGAACCCAGCGCGCGGGCTTTGCCGGCGGTCTCATTGTCGAGCAACGCCGCGCTGACGTCATTGCGGGCGCCCCGCTTGAAACGTGTCGCCACCGCCAGCGCCAGCGCCGCACGGTCCTTGTGGGTCAATCCCGGCAGTGGGGCGCGAGCAACCAGGTCGAAAGCCAGGTCCGCGCGGTGGTCCGGATGAAGCAAGGCGCCGATATCCACCAGCCGGCAGGCCGCGACGCACAGGCGACGTGGCAGAGTGTAGGCGCCGGCCTCGGCGAGCCAGTCGATCAAGGCCCTCCCGAACTCCGCTGACGGATCGTCATCGTCCACCAGGGCGTCAAGCCCGGCCTCAAGCGGATCTTCCATTCGCTCGGCTTCGTCCATGTTGTCGAAAATGATGCCTTCCCGAACGCCATAGGACGACACCATCACGCTCTTGAACTTGCCGATGTCCAGAACGGCCGCCAGCACCGAAGCGGCATAGGGTATTGTTGCGGACCGGCGACGAGCCACTTCCTGCACCAGATCGCCGTGCTTCTTTCCGGCCATCAGTTCGTCGAGCAACGTAAGTAGCTTGGGCACGCCCATTTCGTAGTTCTGCAACATGTGAAGCGGCGCGCGCTGGAGCTCCATATGAATTGTGGCGATTGATCGCCAGGCGCCACCCACTGCGTAGAAGACATCACCCGTACGTTTCAGCTCCGGCGAGTCCGACAGCGCTTTGCGGACGCGCGAAGAAATCTTGTCGGCGTTGAAAGATCCGCCCGTGTCCAGCGCCAGCGGGCCGAGAGGATAGGATGTTCCGCCATCGTACTTGCCGCCATTGAGCCGCGCCAACTCGAGACTTGAGCCGCCCAGGTCGCCGACAATGCCGTCCGTGCCGGGACTGCCTGCGAGAACACCCTGCGCCGCATATCGCGCCTCGTCGTCACCCGACAGAATACGAAGCGAAAGCCCGGCCTCGCGCTTTACTCGATCGCAGAATGCGCGTCCGTCAGACGCCTCGCGCACCGCCGCCGTGGCGAACGCGAACAGCGTGTCAACCTTCTGCGCACGCGTGATCGCCGCAAAACGGACGAGTGAAGCGACAGCCAGCTCCACGCCTTCCTCGTTCAGTTTCCCCGAGGTCGCGAGGCCTCGGCCCAGCCCGGCCAGCACCTTCTCGTTGAAGCGCGGCTGCATCGCTCGTCCGCGCACGTCGTGCACGATCAGACGGACCGAGTTGGATCCAACATCGATAACGCCAACCCGGCGCCAGCGCAGATTGCGGCCGCTGATTTTGCTTCTGACCGTTGAAGGAGTGAGGATCGGCAGGGTCTGGTCCTCTCTGGTCAGAGGCCAAACCCGTGTCGCCGGGCTAGCCCCTGGGTTTCAGCTGGGGCGGCGTCGCCGCGCCGAGGGCGCTGCCGCGTCCCGACAGGCTCGGATTCTCCAGGAAGTAGTCGTGCGCCGTGAACGGGGCGCGACCCTTGCCCGACGAGTTACGGACATAGCTTCCATCCGGCTTCAGAGTCCAGCTTTGCGCGCGGTCGTTCAGGTTCGCCAGCATGATCTGGTCCAGCACCTGATTATGCACCGTCGGGTTGAGGATGGGGGTCAGCGCCTCGACCCGGCGATCGAGGTTGCGCGGCATCCAGTCAGCCGAGGAAATGAACACCTTAGCCGAATCCGATGGGAGCGCGCTCCCAGCCCCGAAACAGACAATCCTGCCATGTTCGAGAAACCGCCCGACGATCGAGCGAACTTCGATGTTCTCCGACATGCCCGGCACGCCCGGGCGCAGACAGCAGATGCCCCTCACAATCAGCTGGATCGACACGCCGGCCCGGCTGGCCTGGTAAAGCGCATCGATAATCTCGGCGTCAACGAGAGCGTTGAGCTTGGCCCAGATCGCACCCGGCCGGCCGGCGCGGGCATGGTCAGCTTCCTCTCCGATCAGCTTCAAAAGGGTCGATTTAAGGTTGAGCGGCGACATGGCGATCCGCTCCAGCGTATCCGGCTTGGAGTAGCCCGTGACATAATTGAACAGCCGCCCCGCATCACGGCCCAGCGCCTCATCAGCCGTGAATAGCGACAGGTCGTCATAGATGCGTGCGGTGATCGGGTGGTAGTTGCCGGTGCCAAAGTGAGTGTAGGAACGCAGTTGCCCCTGCTCGCGCCGGATCACCAAACTGACTTTTGAATGGGTCTTCAGTTCGATGAAGCCGTAGACCACCTGTACGCCGGCGCGTTCGAGATCGCGCGCCCAGCGCAGGTTCGCTTCCTCATCGAAGCGCGCCTTGATTTCCACCAGCGCGGTCACGTTCTTGCCGGCTTCAGCCGCCGCGATCAGCGCCGCGACGATCGGCGAGTTCTTCGAGGTGCGGTAGAGCGTCTGCTTGATCGCAACCACGTCCGGATCGCTCGCCGCCTGCCGCAGGAACTGCAGCACCACATCGAAGCTTTCGTACGGGTGGTGGACAAGAATGTCTTTCTGGCGCGTCGCGGCGAAAATGTCGCCGTTGAATTCGCGAATGCGCTCCGGGAAGCGCGGTTCAAAGGGCTTGAACACAAGGTCCGGCCGGTTGTCGACGATCAAGTCGGAAAGCTGGTTGATACCCATCACGCCATCGACCTCGACGACATCGATGGGTTCGGCCTCGATCTCGTGAATGAAGAACCGTTTCAGGTCCTCTGGCGCGTTGCGTTCGATTTTCAGGCGGACGATCCGGCCACGCTTGCGGCGCTTCAGCAGGATTTCAAATTCCCGCACGAGGTCTTCGGCTTCTTCCTCCACCTCGATGTCGCTGTCACGAATGACGCGCAGCACGCAGCGTCCTTTCGAAATACAGTCCGGAAAGAGCGCATCCTGAAAAAGGGTGATGACGTTCTCAAGCGAGATGAAACGCCTGGCTGCGTCCTTGACCGGCAACTCGATGAACCGCGAGATCGAGCTTGGGATCGGCACAAGCGCTTGCAGGCGCGTGTGGTCGCTGGAGCGGTCGAGGGAAAAGCCGACAGCAAAACCCTGATTGGGAATGAACGGAAACGGGTGGGCCGGATCGATCGCCAGCGGCGTCAGAAGCGGAAAAACATTCTTCATGAACTCGGCGCGAAGAACCGCGATTTCTTCCTCGTCGAGCTGGCCAGGATCGAGAACGCGGAGGCCCGCCTCCGCCATTGCGGTGCGCAGAGCGATCCAGATGCGCTGCTGACCGGCCATCAGTTCACCCGCCGCGGCGCCGATCTGCACGAGCTGTTCTTGCGGGGTCAGGCCATCCTGACTGGGCCGGGTCACGCCGGCGCGCGCCTGCTCGCGCAGGCCAGCCACGCGCACCATGTAGAATTCATCAAGGTTGCTGGCCGAAATCGAGAGGAAACGCAGCCGCTCCAGCAGCGGGTGGCGTGGGTTTTCCGCCTCCTCAAGCACGCGCGTGTTGAACTTCAGCCAGGAAAGTTCGCGGTTGAAGAACCGCTCCGGCGAGGCCAGCAGCTGGGCCGCCTTGGCCGTTTCCGACTTTGTCGCCTTTGCGGTTTCTCGCGAACTTGTCTCAGTCCTGTCGGCCATGGCCGCCTTACCCACCGGTCGTTTCTTTTGGTTTCGCGGGCTTCTGCCGACGCGAGGAACTGGTTCTACCACGGAATTGTTACGTTTTGTTTGGGGCGATCGGCGGGAAATGATGACGGCTACTCGCTCAACCGGGGTCTATTCCCAGTGAAATCAGTATATTGCGTGCATTCCGAGGGCTCGACGCCTTGTCCGGCGAGCGTTCGATCTCGTCCACCAACAGGCCAACCGCCGCCCACGACCGCTCCATGCGTTGCGCCAGATAGCCGGCGGACTCCTCTGGCAGGACGATATATCTGCGAGCGCACTCCTCTATCAGGCGCAGTGCGAGACCTTCCTCGTCAGGCTCTTCGATAGCCACAGCAGGCATCGCCTGCATGCGTGACCTCAGGTCCTTGGGATCGGCGAACCATCCGCCCGGGTCGCCTCGTCCGGAGAGCAGGATCGGCGCCCGCCGATCGCGGCACAGATTGATGGCCGCCAGCAGGGCGCGACCATTGGAGCATTGGTCCGCATCATCCACCGCCAGCGCAGTAATGGAGAGACCGGCGATTTCATCGATGTCAGCCGCCGCCAGCCCGGGGCCGGTTACCAGCGCAGCCCCCGTATCCGAGGCCCAGATCCGCAACAGGTTCGTGCGCCCCGAGAACGGCTCTCCAGTGAGCGCCAGCTGGCCCTCCGGCCAATTGCGCCATCGCCGGATCGCGCCGCGCGCCGCCTGCTGGGCGGCCATTTCCAGCAGCGGCCGCTGGGCCGCATCAATGCGAGGAAAGTCGAGAAGAAGTTGCCGCCCCGAAGAAGCGCCGGCTGTCATTGCGAGGAAGCGACCTCGATCAACCAGCCCTGCCCCGCGTTCTGGATCGAAAGTCCCCGCGCACGCAGGTCGTTCGCGAGTTGATCGGGCCGCCCGGCATAGGTGAAGGTGAGATCCGCGCCCTGGGTGGACAGGGACTGGATCTTGAGACCGCTGATAATGCGCGAGTCCGTGATGCCCTTCTGGATTTTCACCCACTCCGGCAGGCTATGAAAGCTCGCGACAGCAGACACATCGCTCGTGCCGGATGTGCGAACAATAGTGGCCCGCTTCCAGGCCGTTTCCATTGCCTCGACCGTTCCGGTCTGGGCTCTGGCATAATCGGGAAACGGGCCGGCGACACCCAACGAAGTCGGCGCCGTTCCGGGTCGCACATCAGTCAGCCGCACGTAGATCTGGCCATTCTGATTGATCGCCTCGGCGTCAACCGCACGCAGCGCGCCCGCCGCGTCCGCCTCTGGCTGAACTTCGCCCCAGGCCGGCGTGTGATCCCAGGGCCGCGTCGAGGCGACGTAGGGGGTCAGCACGTTGCCGTCGGATTTACCAGCCCAGACCGACGCCCAGTCGCCTGGATTGACGCCAGCCCCCGCCACAGGTGCAACAATGGCAAGGCCCGCCTGCGTGTCGACAAAAGGCACGCCGTGCGCGTCCAGATAGTCCCGCACGGGCTTGTCGTCGAAAGGCACGATCAACGTCGAAATATACCGGGTCGAGGTGCGCTTCTCGGTGCTTTGGGTCTGCATGCCCTTGTAAAGACGCGCGACGTCCGCGGTCTCCAGCGGCGATGTCGCGGCGGCGCGATCTTCTGGCAGGGTCAGCCGGTCGATCAGGCGTCCTGCGGCCGTCACCCGGGCCTGGGCCCACGCCTGGGTCTGAGCCTCCGTGGCGCTGCCAGCTGTGACATCAACGCTGAGATCCCTGACAATATAAGGCTTTGGCGGATCCACCGCAAAAGCTGCGGAGGCCGAGCCGACCGCGGCGAGGCAGAGCACGGCGAATCTTGCGAGAGCTTTCATCTGATCACGTTAGCAGCCGAGTTTGGCGTTGCGAAGGCAGGCTGTGAGCAGCCGCGAGGCGAGGCTGGCGAGCCGGGGCCGCACATGTTAACGCCAGCGCCATGACGCGCGACCCATCCCGCAATGGCCTGACCTACCGTGACGCCGGGGTCGATATCGACGCTGGCGACGCCCTTGTGGATGCGATCAAGCCTCTGGCCGCCTCGACCCGGCGCGCGGGCGCCGACGGCTCACTCGGCGGGTTTGGCGGGCTGTTCGATCTCAAGGCAGCGGGCTTCAAGGACCCGGTGCTGGTATCCGGCACGGACGGGGTGGGCACCAAGCTGATGCTGGCCTTCGCCACGGGGCGTCACGAGACCATCGGCGTCGACCTCGTCGCCATGTGCGTCAACGACATCCTGGCGCAAGGCGCGGAGCCACTCTTCTTTCTCGATTATTTCGCAACCGGAAAGTTGGAGACGGGCGTCGCCGCCAAGGTGGTGGCCGGGATCGCCGAGGGATGCCGCCAGGCCGGCTGCACACTTGTCGGCGGCGAAACTGCCGAAATGCCCGGCATGTACGCAGCTGGACACTACGACCTCGCGGGCTTTTCGGTCGGCGCCGCGGAACGCACCGATCTTCTGCCGCGCACCCAGGACATGCGGGCCGGCGACGTGCTGATCGCCCTGCCGTCGTCGGGCCCACATTCCAACGGCTATTCGCTTGTCCGCCGGATCGTCGAACGCTCCGGCCTTGCCTGGACCGACTGCGCGCCATTCGACGACAAGCTGAAGCTGGGAGAAGCCCTGCTGGCGCCGACGCGCATCTATGTGAAGGCGCTGCTGCCACTGATCCGCGCACACCGAATAAAGGGTCTGGCCCACATCACCGGTGGCGGCCTCACGGAAAACACGCCGCGCATGTGCCCCGACCAGCTGGTCCCGCGCCTGGACTACGCCAGCTACGACCTGCCGCCGGTCTTTCAATGGCTACAGGCGGCTGGCAGTGTCGCAGACGAGGAAATGCGGCGCACGTTCAACTGCGGCGTCGGGCTGGTGATCGCGGTTGCGCAGGCTGAAGCGCCGGCCGTCATGGCAGACCTGCTTGCAGCGGGCGAAGCGCCATTTGTCATTGGCGAGCTGGGACCCGCGTGAACCGCAAGCGCCTCGGGATCCTGATCTCCGGCCGCGGCTCCAACATGGAGGCGCTGCTCAAGGCGTCGGCTGATCCGGCGTGGCCCGCGGAAGCTGTGCTGGTGCTCTCGAACCGTCCCGGCGCGCCCGGCCTCGAAAAGGCCGCCAGCTACGGCGTCAAGGCGTTCGCCATCGACCACAAACCTTATGGCAAGGACCGCGAAGCGTTCGAGCGCGATCTCGATATCTGGGTGCATCGCGAGGGGGTGGAACTGATCGCGCTCGCCGGATTCATGCGCGTTCTGACGCCGTGGTTCGTCAACCAGTGGCAGGGAAAGCTACTGAACATCCATCCATCGCTGCTGCCGAAATACCCGGGCGTCGACACGCACGAGCGTGCGCTGGCGGCAGGCGACGCTGTCCATGGCTGCTCGGTTCACTATGTGACGGCGGGCGTGGATGAAGGCCCGGTGATCGGCCGCGCCGAAGTCGACATAAAGCCGGGCGACACCGCAGACACCCTCGCCGCCCGCGTGCTGAAGGCGGAACACCTGCTCTACCCGCGATGCGTCGCCGCGGTGGCAAGCGGCGCCGAAGGCCCTCAGCGGGCCTCCAGTGTCGAAGTCGGCGGCGACACGATTAGATTGCTGGCGCCCTAAACCTTCGAGAAATCCGGCGGGCGCTTTTCCCGAAACGCGGTGAACGCTTCCGCCGCTTCTGCCGAACGCAGACGCTCGCTGAAGATCTTCACCTCGGTGTTGGCCCGCTCGGTGAGCGCCTCGGCATTGCGCATCAACTTCTTGGTCGCCATCACCGCGCCGACAGGGCGTTGCGCGAGCGCTTTGGCGGCCGCGCGAGCGGCTGGCAGCACCTCAGTGGCGGGCAAAGCGGCGTTGGCGAACCCGGTGTTCGCAGCCTGCTCACCCGTCAGTGCCTCGCCGAGCGCAAACATCGCAAAGGCGCGGACATAGCCGATGCGCGCGGGCAGCGTGATCGAGGACGCAGCCTCGGGCGACAGTGCCAGGTTGACGAACGGAACCGTCAGTTTCGCATCTTTCGCGACGTACACGAGATCACAATGCAACAGCATGGTCGTGCCCACACCCACGGCAAGGCCCGGAACGGCTGCGACGATGGGCTTGTCGAATGCAATGATCGTGTCGATGAACCGGCTGGACTGGCGCGGTTCGCTGCTACCGCTCGCGTTGGCGGCGGCAAAATCCGACAGGTCGTTGCCAGACGTGAAGGCGTCGCCGGTCGAGCCGAGCAGAACGACCCGGACAGATTTGTCCTCGGACGCAGCAAGCAGCGCGTCCGCCGCCTTGGCGTACATCGCCTGGCTCAGTGCGTTCTTCTTGTCCGGCCGGTTCCAGAGGATTTCCAGAACGCCGTCCGCCTGGGTGATGGTGACTTGGTCGGTCATGTCAGCTCCTCGCACGTTTCCGTATGCGTCGGGCTGGATGCCGGTCAGGTCAAGGTGGCGTTGGGATAACCCGACGACTAGCCGACGATTTCCGCCGGCTTGAAGAAGTAAGCGATCTCGCGCTCGGCGCTGGCTTCGCTGTCCGAACCATGAACCGAGTTTTCGCCGATCGACTGCGCGTAAAGCTTGCGCACGGTGCCTTCCGCGGCTTTGGCGGGGTCAGTCGCGCCCATCACTTCGCGATGGTGGGCGACGGCGTTCTCACCTTCCAGGACCTGGAGCACGACCGGTCCGGACGTCATGAAATCCACCAGTTCGCCAAAGAACGGTCGCGCCTTGTGTTCGGCGTAGAAGCCCTCGGCCTGCTCGCGGCTCAGACGAACGCGCTTCTGTCCGACGATCCGCAGGCCGGACTTTTCGAACACGGCATTGATGGCGCCGGTCAGATTGCGCGCCGTTGCGTCTGGCTTGATGATCGAAAGCGTGCGTTGCACCGGCATGGGGCGTCCTTCGGAAGGCTGTGAGCAATTCTCGGACGGCCCCTATAGCCTCAGCACGGGCAGCCCTCAACAGGCTGAACGCTAATTCTTGGCCCCGGAACCTTCGGGCGTTTCGTCGCTCCTTGCGGGCTTCGACGGTGTCATTTCCTTCCAGCCGCCGCGCTCCTGCTGGAAATATCGGGCAACAGCGCCTGCATCAGCCGCCGCCTTGTATTGTTTGCGGGCCTTGGCCCGCGTTTCGGCGTCGCCGCCATCGAAAACAACCATACAGCGATCGAATTTCGCTGCGTCGGCCTCTAGGCCGTCAAGCAACAGCGCAACCCGAGCGCCATTGTCAGGTTCAGCCACGGTCGACAGCAATACAGGTTGCCTCGCCGGCGCCGACCGGCCACGACCATGCGGCAAAAAGCTGTCGTCCCGCCAGGTCCACAGCGTTCCGTCCAGTTTGTTGATGGTCTCTTCGCGGCCGGCCACAACGACCCGCCAGCGCCGATCGAGGCATTTTTCCAGTAGAGGCCCGATCGCCTGGTCCAGCGAACCATGCTCGATATGGTAGAACCACCATTCGGCGCCTGGTCCGCTGTCCGGGGAACCCGCCACAGCCTAGTCCTCGTAGTTGTCGGCGACCAGCTGGTCCAGGATGCGCACTCCCCACCCTGTCGCCCACACCGGCTCCATAGGGTTGTCATTGCCAGGCTTCCACGCAGTCCCGGCAATATCTAGGTGCGCCCAGGCCCTGCCCTCATCGACGAACCGCTGCAGGAACTGGGCGGCGGTGATCGAACCTGCAGACCTGCCGCCGATATTCTTCATGTCGGCGACATCGGAATCGAGCTGCTTGTCATAGCCAGGACCGAGCGGCAGACGCCAGACCGGCTCTCCCGCCGCCTTGCCGGCAACTGTCAGTTTGTCGGCAAGCTCGTCGTTGTTGGAAAATACGCCAGCGTGTTCGTGCCCGAGCGAGATGATGATCGCTCCCGTCAGGGTAGCAAGATCGACAATCGCCTTCGGGTTGAACTTCTTCTGGGCGTACCAGAGCACGTCAGCCAGCACGAGGCGGCCTTCCGCGTCCGTATTAAGAACCTCAATGGTTTTTCCGGCTGCGGCCTTCACGATATCGCCTGGGCGCTGCGCATTGCCGTCGGGCATGTTTTCGACCAGCCCGACGAGGCCAACCACGTTCGCCTTGGCCTTGCGCTTGGCGATCGCGATCATGGCGCCGACAACTGCGGCCGAACCGCCCATATCCCCCTTCATGTCTTCCATACCGGGTCCGGGTTTCAGCGAAATGCCGCCCGTATCGAAAGTTACCCCCTTGCCGACAAGGGCGACCGGCGCGGACTTCTTCTCTTTGGAGCCCATCCATTTGAGCACGCAGAGCCTTGAAGGCCGCGCGCTGCCCTGTCCCACGCCAAGCAACGACCCCATGCCCAGCTTGGTCATCGCCGGCACGTCCAGCACCTCAATTTCAAGGCCCAGTTCGGAGAGCTTGGCGATCCGCTCAGCGTAGCTTTCGGGATAGAGCACGTTCGGCGGCTCGGAGACGAGATCGCGGGCGAATTCCACGCCCTCCGCCCGCGCGGCCAGCGGGGCGAAATCAGACCGGGCGCCGGCGGCGCTGTCCGTCACGATCGATACGGTCGTCAGCGTTGGCTTCTTTTCAGACTTCAGCGTGAGGCGGTACTGGTCGAACCGGTAGGCGGCCAGACGCGCGCCGAAGCCGAAATTGGCGGCGACCATTCTGTCCGGAGCCCCAACGATCGACAGGGACTTGGCGCCCGAAATCAGCAGTTTCTTGACTACGCCCGCGGCGGCCTTTTGCCAGGCCACGTCGTTGATCGCCTTTTTCTTGCCGACGCCGAACAGGATCACCCTGGCCGAATCGCTCCATTCCGGCGCGAGGAACTCCAGCATCTGCCCCCCGCTTCCTTTGAAGGACGATGCCGTGATGGCGCGTCGAAAGGCCGCTTCAGCGGCCTTGTCGACGCCGCCTCCGAATTCTGCGCCCTTTTCGCCCTCGTAGGCGAAGTAGGCGAGTGCGTCGCCGGCCGGTTCAGCTGTGAACTTTATCTGCATGGGAGAGAATTCCGGTGGAGTTGTGGCTACATATTAACATCGACGAACCGGCCCCGCGTCGCTAGCACTGGCGGGCCAGAGGCTGCGCCGTACCGCACGGGGGGCCGTCACCAGGTTTCCGCATGACAGGGTTTCAACGCTATCTCTTCCGCAACGTGCTGAGGACCCTGCTGGCGATCGTCGGCGGACTCGCCATGATCGCGCTGCTAACCGAAGGCCTCAAGGAGATAGACCCGATCCTCGACAACCGCCAGTCGCTTCTGGTGTATCTCTGGGTATCGGTTCTTGCGGCGCCGCAAATCATCTCCCTGCTGATGCCCATCGCCCTTTTCGTGGCGACAACCAATGCGCTGAATATCTCCCATCGCGAGAACGAGATCGTCGTGGCCCAGGCCTCCGGCATGTCCAACTGGGGGGTCGCCTCACCGGTCCTGCGGCTGGCCGTACTTGCGTCCATCCTCCATCTCGGTCTGAATCTCTGGATCCAGCCGGCGGCCTTCCGGGAGATGAGGACAACTCTGTCGGACGCCTCCACCGACCTCGCCGCCTCGCTCGTCCGCGAGGGTCAGTTCATGCACCTGTCAGACGGGCTCACGACCTTCGCGCGTGAGGTAAATGGATCCCAGATGAGCGACCTGCTCATCGCCGACAGCCGCAATCCGGACGAAGTGTCCACCTATATCGCCAAGAAAGGCTACATTGCCGAGCTTGAGGGCATCCCGGCAATCGTCATGACGGATGGCCATGTCGAGCAGCTCAACGCCAACGGCGTTCGCAATCTCGTTCGGTTCGACCAGTCGACTTTCGACCTCGCGCCTTTTGTCGCCGACCAGAAAGCGGTCATCCTCAAAGAGTCAGATCGCTACCTGCCCGAACTGTTCTTTCCTGACATGACCAACTTCTACGACCACGCCAATCGGCAACGTTTGCTGGCCGAAGGACACGCGCGCATCGCGGCGCCGCTGCTCAACATAGCCATGGCCCTTATCGCCGTGTACGCCGTGCTGGGCGGTGACTTCAGCCGGCGCGGCTATTCGATGCGCATCGCATTTGCTTCGGCGGCGGCCGTAGCCTTGCGGCTTGCGGCGTTCGGCACGGCATCCGCCGCGGTCGACAATCCCAACTTCAACGCCCTCCAGTACGGCCTGCCAATTGCAGCTATCGTGCTCGTCTCCTTGCTGCATTTTGTGAAGCCGACTCGCGGCAAACGACTGCCCGGCGCCGGACGAAAAATACGCTCGCCAGCCCCCTCAACGCTTACAGAAAGTCGCGCCTGATGGTTCTGGTGGGGCGAATCCAGCGCTACATCTTCCGGGAAGCGCTTATGGGCTTCCTGCTCGTGCTCGGCATCATCATGCTGGCGATCGTTCTTGTCGACGTCGTCGAACAAATGCGCGATGTCGGCACACGGACCCCGATCGGAATCGGCACGGCGTTCTCGCTAACGCTCTTGAAGACACCCGGTTTGGTCTTCGAGACGCTGCCTTTCGCCATGCTGGTGGGCTCGATCCTCACGTTCTCCCGGCTCAGCCGGCGCAGCGAGATTCCGGCAATCCGGGCCGCCGGCGTTTCGGCGTGGCGCTTTCTCGGCCCAGTCATCGCACTCGCGCTTATACTTGGCGTGCTCATGGTGACGGTGCTCGACCCACTGGCCACGCAGCTTAGTTCCGATTTTGAAACAACGCGGGCGCGAATTCTGAATTCGCGATTCAAAAATGTGGCGCCTGCCGGCAACGACGGTGTCTGGCTCAGTCAGGGCGACACTGAAGCCGGCAAGAGCGGAAAGGCCGGCGACGCGACGGGCAACCCGGAAGGTCAGGCGATCATCAGCGCCAGACGTGTGGTTGGCCGCGCCGAAGCGCTGGAGGACGTTACATTCTACTTCTTCAAATCCGATCCTTCAGGCGCCCGCGAGTTCACCAACCGGATCGACGCAAAGCGCGCTGTTCTTGTGCCAGGCTTCTGGCAGCTCGAAGGCGTGGTCGAAAACCGCCTCGGCGGCGAGGTTCGACGCGAGGACAAGCTGGCGCTCCCGACCAGCCTCAGGCCGGACACCTTGCTTTCCCGCTACGCCTCCTCGAAGACCATTCCCTTCTGGGATCTGCCGCAGTTCATCAAACAGACCCGGAGCGCCGGGCTGGAAGTCGACCGCTACGTCCTCAAGCTGAACACGCTGCTGGCGACGCCGGTCATGATGGTGGCGATGGCCCTCATTGGAGCCGTGGTCTGTCTTCGGCTGGCGCGATCCGGCGGACTGTCCCGCCTGATCGGGGCTGGCGCCCTCACCGGTTTCGTACTGTTTTTCGTGATCAAGATAGCCGCCGGGCTTTCGGATTCCGGCGCCACGCCGCCCGAGGCGGCCGCCTGGTGCCCCCCTCTTTTTGCCCTGTTTGCGGTGTTGACCCTGATCGCCCACGCAGAGGACGGCTGATCCTCCTCTAACGATCGCGCAACAGTTGAAGCCGGTGCGGAGACTGCGCCACAGGTTTCATATCTAATCGCACAACCGACAAAAGCTTCTGGATTTCAACCGGTTGGAGCACGGCTAAATGCCGCTGGCGCTCTGGACGCGTTGCCCGCCTTCCCGTATCCGTCATGACGCTGGAGAGCGTGGCCCGTCGGCGAGGGGAGACTAGTACGTGTTGCGCCAGACTTTCCTTCTCACAGCGATAGCCGCGCTCTCGACAGGCATGGCGGCCCATGCGCAAACCCCGCCATCCGCCGCGCCAGCCTCCGATCAGTCCGCCAAGCCCGACGTGATGGTGCACGCCACCACCGTGGTCAACGACAAGAATGCGCAAGTCATCACCGCTGAAGGCGATGTCGAAGTGCGCGTCGGGGATCGCGTGCTGCGGGCTGACAAGGTGATCTACGATCAGGCCAAGGAAACAATCCGCGCGCAGGGCCACGTCCAGATCACCGATTCCAGCGGGACCACGCAGTTCGCCGACGAGATCGAGATCGACAAGGATTTCGCCAACGGCTTCGCTACCCGTTTCTCGACACGCATGCCCGGCAACGCCGTCGCGACGGCTTCATCCGCCGTTCGAACGGACTCGACGCGCAACGCGATGGATCAGGTGATCTTCACAAGCTGCGAGATCTGCGAGGCGGAAGGAACCTCGCCAACCTGGTCTCTTCGCGCACGCCGCGCGGTGCAGAACCAGGACACCGAGATGATCACCTACCAGGACGCCGTCCTGGAAATCAAAGGGGTACCCATCCTCTATGTTCCCTACTTCGCACATCCCGACCCGACGTCCGAGCGGCGCTCCGGCCTGCTGATCCCGGATGCAGGGATCGATTCAAAACTCGGCGGTTTCTACGAGCAACCCTACTATTGGGCGATATCCCCATCGCAGGATCTGACGATCAGCCCGATGTTCTCGACGGCGGTAAACCCGCTGCTGAAGCTGGGTTATCGAAAGCGGTTTTTCTCCGGCTACATCCAGCTCGACGGCAGCGCCACATACGAGCAGGAATTCACCAGCCACGGAGACAAGTTCGGTGACAAGACCTGGCGTAGCCACCTCTATGGCGGCGGTCAGTTCGCCATAAATGATACGTGGAAATGGGGCTTTGGCGTCGAACGCCAATCCGACGATCTCTACGACCGCCGCTATGGCATCGATGGGGAAGACAACCAGCATGGCCTCTATACCAGCCAGCCCCGCCAGCTCGTCAGCCAGCTGTTCACGACAGGCCAGACGCAGGATTTCTACGCGGAAATCGCGGGCGCTGTCGTCCAGGGCCTGAGGGCGACCGACGTCAACGCGCAAACGCCGCGCATCGCGCCAAACCTCTTTGCGGAAAAGGTGTACGACCTAGGATCCGCCGGCCAGATCGCCGCCGACCTTAGCGCCGTCGCATTGTTCCGTGATGAAGTAGAGACGTTGCCCAACGGCCAGACCACGCTCGACAGCTCGCGGGTGACGGGTTCGGCCGAATGGGATGCGCAGTACATATTCGGACCAGGCGTCGTTCTGCAGCCTTTCGCGCAGGGCCGCGGCGATGTTTACCGGATAGACAGCGGCGCAACCACCTCAACCGGCGCCAATGTCGGGGCGGAAACCATCTCCCGGTTTCTGGGGCTTGTCGGCACGCAGGTCAGCATGCCGTTCATTCGTCGCGGCCGGCACATGGACCTGCTTGTCGAGCCAATTGCCATGGTTGGCTACGGCACGCCGGATGCGAATGATCCGCGTATCGTCAACGAGGATAGCCTCCTCCTTGAATCCGACGACAGCAACCTGTTCAAACCCAACTCGGTCTCCAACTATGATCTCTGGGAAGGCGGGACGCGGGCCAGCATCGGCCTCAGCGCGCAAGCCAATTTTGGCAACGGCGTTGATGTGACCGGTATCGTCGGCCGTCGCTGGCGCGAGCAGGCTGATCCGGCCTTTACCCAACTCAGCAACCTTGCGGGCAAGAAGTCCGACTACGTGGCTTCCGTGCAGACGAACATTGGCCGGGCGTTCTCGACCGGCGTCCGGGTACGCTACGATGATAATTTCAATTTCAGCCGGATTGATCTCAACGCCAACGCAAATGTCTGGCGACTGAACGGCTCGGCCCGATATTATCGCATCGCGGAGGACGCATCCGGCAGCGAGCAGCAAGGCATCGTCCTTGATGGTTCGGTCCGGGTGGCGAACCACTGGTCGGCCATCTTCCAGCAATTCCGCAACATTACAGACCAGCGAAACCTGCGCCTCGCCCTTGGGGTCGCCTATCAGGACGATTGTTCGTACTTTTCGCTGACCTATCAGCGGACCGGTTCCGTCGATCGCACTCTGGGTCCGTCCGATTCGATCCAGTTCCACTTCGCCCTGACCGGGCTGGGGGGCAAGAAAGTCGGAAACTAGCGCCCATGCGGCCGGGTAATGCAGCCGTGCCGTTGCGCCGCGGCGGCCCGGCTCGCTATTCTCCGCCCGCTCCGGCTATAACGCGGCTGGCGGCCATGATTTCGCCCTGTCCAGCCCGTTAGGGTGCTGGCGAGCCAAGGTGTAGGGATGAAGCTTTCCATTGCGACCTGTCTTGCAGCCGGCCTGTTGGCCAGCAGCGCGGCCCTTTCGCAGGCCTCGCTCGCCCAAGAGGCTGCGCGGGCGCCCGTTGCGGAAATTCCCTCCGCCAAGTCCCAAACCCCGCCGCCCGTAACAGACGCGAATAACGGCGCGAGCGTGGCCGCGGCGGCTAGTGCATCGAAAGGCGTCGCCGATCGCAGCCAGGCGGTCGACGGCGTCGCCGTGCTGGTGAACGACGAGGTCATTTCCTATTCGGACGTCAAGAACAGGGCGAAGCTCATCCTGCTCAGCTTCGGCGGCAAGGTTGACGACGCCACGGCCAAGGAAGCCCAGCAGCGCGCGATCGAAAGCCTGATCGAGGAGAAGGTGCAGCTGAAGGAATTCCACAAGCTGTCGCCGGATCACGACATCAGTGAGGAAGAGATCGACGACGAGCTGGCCGGCATCGCCAAGCAGAACAACACGACCAAAGACAAGTTCGTCGCGGATATCGCCGCGCGCGGCATTAATCCGCAAACCTTGCGCGATCAGATCAAGGCGGATATCGCCTGGCAGAATCTGGTTCGCGGCCGTTTCCGCAACGATGTCCGCGTATCCGACCTGCGGATCAACGAAATGATGACCCGTTTCAAGGAAAGCCTCGACAAGCCGCAATATCGCCTGGCCGAGATCTTCCTCTACGCCCCGGATGTCGAATCGCGAAAAAATGCGCTCCAGCGCGCCGCCACCCTGCAAAGCCAGATCGAGAAGGGCGCTCCGTTCGAAATGGTGGCGCAGCAATTCTCCGCGGCGCCATCCGCGTCCGCAGGCGGCGACCTCGGCTGGATCACGCAGGCCGACATGCGCCCCGAAATCGAGGCTGCCGTCGTGAAGGCCAAACCGCCAACCTTCCTTCCCCCGATAGAAACCGAGGGCGGCGTCTATCTCATCGCCCTGCTGGGCAAGCGCGAGGCGGCCAACCCGGATGAGGCGAAACTCAGCCTCAAGCAGATCGTTGCACGCGGAGATGGGGCCGAAGCCCTGCTGAAGATCGCCAAGGCGAGAACGAAATCCTGCGACGAGGTAGCCAAGACAGTCTCGGACAATCCGGGCCTCACGGCGATTGATCTCAACGACGTTGCGCTCGATGGAATGTCAGACACCATTCGCGCGGCGCTCAAGCCGGTCGAAGTTGGTGGTTCGACCGACATCATCGACGTGACCAACGGCAAGGCGGTCCTCTTCGTCTGCAAACGCACCACGGGGGGCGCGGCCATGCCCACGCGCGAACAGGTCAAGGCCAAACTGTTCGACACGGAAATCACCATGCTGGCCGATCGCTACCTGCGCGACCTGAAGCGCGAAGCGACGATCATCCGCCGCTAGCCCGCCCTACACATCGCGCGCGCTTCATGCTCTACCGCTTGCAATGAGCAATGCGCTTCCCCTCGCCGTGACCATGGGAGATCCCGCCGGGGTCGGTCCCCAGATTACGTGGTGGGCCTGGCTGCAGCGCCAGAGCGGCCAGAGGCCCTTCTACGTAATCGCTTCAACCGACGTGGCGACACAGGGCTTTGCCGCCCTCGCCGGCCAGGGCGCTACCGGCGTGACCATGCGCCAGATCGCCGAGCCCGCCGAAGCAGTTTCGGCCTTTCCGGACGCGCTGCCCGTCCTGCCGATAGTTTGCACGGCGCCCACACCCGGCAGCCCCGATCCCGCAACCGCATCCCCCATCATTGAATCCATCCGCCTCGCTGTCGGCCACGTTCGCGCTGGCAAGGCGGCGGCGGTCGTCACCAACCCGATCGCCAAGGAACTGCTTTACAAGGCCGGCTTCAAACATCCCGGCCACACCGAATTTCTCGCCGAACTTGCAGCGGCAGACGGCAAGGCGCCCCATCCAGTCATGATGCTCGCCGGCGGTGGGCTGCGCGTGGCGCTTGCGACGATCCATCGTCCGCTCGCCAGCGTGCCGGCCGTCCTGACAGCTGATCTCATCGCGCAGACCGGACGTATCATGCATGACGCGCTGAAGCGGGACTTCAGCCTTCCCGCGCCGCGCATCGGCCTTTGCGGACTTAACCCTCACGCCGGCGAAGCGGGATCGATGGGCCGCGAAGAAATCGACATCATAAACCCCGCCGCAGCCCGCCTTCGCGCCGAGGGCGTCAACATTTCTGATGCGCGCCCCGGCGACACCGTCTTCCATGAAATGCTGCAGGGCCGCTTCGATGCGATCCTTGCGATGTACCACGATCAGGGCCTCATCCCGGTGAAGACGCTCGACATCTGGGGCGGCGTCAACGTCACCCTTGGCCTGCCCTTTATTCGCACCTCCCCGGATCACGGCACGGCTTATGACGCGGCGGCGAACGGCTCGGCGAAACCCGACAGCCTGATCGCGGCCCTGAAGCTGGCCGACCGGATGGCGCTGGCCAGGGCTTCTACAACGTGAACCGCAATACGCCGTTCGGCGCCGCCAAGAAGTCGCTCGGTCAGCACTTCCTGTTTGATCGCGACCTGCTGCGGCGCATCGCGCTGGCTGGCGGACCGGTTGAGGGCAGAACAGTCATTGAAGTGGGGCCCGGCCCAGGGGGCCTCACTCGCGCATTGCTCGATGCGGGTGTCGCCAAACTCATCGCTGTCGAAATGGACGACCGCTTTGCCGCTGATCTTGCTTCCTGGCCGGAGTTTGCGGCGGGCCGTCTTGAGGTCCAGCACGCCGATGCGCGCACCATCGATGCGCCCGCGCTGATTGCGACGGCCGGTGGCTCGCTTCCCGCGCTGATCGTGGCCAACCTTCCCTACAATGTCGGCACGCCGCTTGTTGTGAACTGGCTGAAGGCGGGTCCCGCCGGGCAGTCGTGGCGAGACACGATGGTGCTGATGTTCCAGAAAGAAGTGGCCGAGCGCATCTGCGCGGCGCCCGGTGAGGATCACTATGGCCGCCTCGCCGTCCTCGCCCATGGCGCCTGCCGGGCGCACATCGCCATGACCCTGCCCCCCGGCGAGTTCCGGCCGCCGCCCAAGGTCGACAGCGCGGTTGTGGTTCTCGAACCGCTTGGGCCCGAAGATGCGTTCGCCGATCTGGAAGCTCTCGAAACGGTCTCGGCATCGGCTTTCGGCCAGCGCCGGAAGATGCTCCGCGCTGCCCTGAAAACGCTGGGGGGACCGCTCACGCCCGATATGCTGCTACAGCGCGCAGGGATCGACGGAACCCGGCGCGCCGAAACGCTGACACAGGCGGAGTTCCGGCGCTTGGCCGAGGTCTGGCGGGCAGCACAATCGCAGGACACTGAAAAATAAAAGGACAGCGAAAATGGTTCATGAGGGCGGATGCCTCTGCGGCGCTGTGAGATTCAAGGCGGAAGGAGAGCCGATCAATGTGCGCTGTTGCCATTGCCGGGCGTGCCAGAGGGCGATGGGGTCACCCTTCTACGCCCGAGCACAGTTCGACCTCTCGTCCGTGACCATCACCGGCCCGACCGCTGCCTGGCCAACCTCCGACCGCATTGAAAGAGTCTTCTGCACGCAGTGCGGCACGCGTCTGTTCTCGCGCCGGCGCGACGGGTCGCAAACCGGCATTGCGCTCATGCTGTTCGACGATCGAAACGCATTTTCGCCGACCCTGCATCACTGGGTATCGGAAAAGCCGGACTGGTTGGAACTCGCCGACGGCCTGCCACAATACCAGGGTCAGGCGTCGGCCTGAGACGCGGAAAGCCTCCGCGCATTAGTCGCCCAGGCCGGAGTCCTTCAGCAGCTGGTCGACCATGTTGCCCAGGGAGGCTCGCTGCCTGCGCGTACGTTCGGCCAGCAGGATTGCCCGCAACTCGCTGAAGGCGCTGTCGAGATTGTCGTTCACGATGGCGTAGTCGTATTCGCCCCAGCGCAGGATATCTTGCCCGGCCCCGGCGAGGCGGCCAGCAACGCCCTTCGCGGTGGCGCCAGGCCGTCCCTCCAGCCGTTCCTTCAGCTTTGCGATCGAGGGCGGCAGGATGAACGCCGAAACCACATCGCCCGCACGAATCGTCTTCAAGGCCCGAGCACCCTGCCAGTCGACGTCAAACACTACGTCGATTCCGGCCTGAAGGCGCTGCTCCACCTCGCTCACCGGCGTTCCGTAATAATGCTCGAACACCTTCGCCCATTCGATGAACGCATTCTTGTCGATCATGTCCTTGAACTGCGCGACCGTACGGAAGTGATAATCGACGCCATCGACCTCGTTCGGCCGCTTCGCCCGTGTGGTCGCGGATATGGACAGTTCGACGCCCGGCACTTCGGTTATCAGACGCCGACACAAGGTCGTCTTCCCGGCCCCGGACGGGCTGGAAATCACGAACATCACCCCACGGCGCGGCCGGTCATTCGACATTCTGGACCTGCTCCCGGAACTGGTCGATTACCGACTTAAGCGACAATCCGGCGTTCGTCAGCTCCAGACTGGCGGATTTGGAACACAGCGTGTTGGCCTCGCGATTGAACTCCTGGCACAGGAAGTCCAGCTTGCGCCCCGCCGCTTCGCCCGAGACGAGGATTTTCCTGGCGCTTTCGATGTGTGCGGCCAGCCGGTCCAGCTCCTCGCGCACGTCCGCCTTGGCCGCCAGCACGGCAGCTTCCTGCATCACGCGTTCAGGCTCGACGCCGCCCTCTCCGGCCAGCTCGGTCAGCCTGCTACGAAACCGTTCGCGCACCAGTTCCGGCTGAGTGGACGCCAGTTCGCCGGCGCGCACGACAGTCTCGCCGATCTGGTCGAGCATCGAGGCGAACAGTTTCATCAACGCCTCTCCCTCGCCCCGGCGCGCCTCGGCCAGCCCGTCAAGCGCCTGATCGAGACTGGCGAGCAAATCTGCCGCCATACCTTCATCCACGAGCTGGGCTGCGCGAGACCCGGTTCGCACGATGCCGGGCGCCGCCAGCAGGCCCTCCAGCGCCGGCTTCGCCAGCCCGGCCGTGCTCCAGCTCCTGGCGGTTCGCGCAAGCCGGGCCAGCGCGCGGCTGTCGATCGATGGGCCGCTTTCGTCCCGCGTGAAATCGACCCTTAACTGAAGCTGGACGCTGCCCCGCGCAAAGCGTTCGCGAACCTTCTTCTTGGCTTCGAAATCGACCGCGTCGAATCCGGGCGGCGACGCCACCCGCACATCAAGCGACTTGCCGTTGACCGAGCGCGCTTCCCACGCCCATGCGCCCCACGCGGCCTGGCCCTGCGACCGGCCAAAGCCCGTCATCCCCCGGATCATGGCGTCTCTCCCATCAGCTTCCTTCGCCCGGTTTCGGCGGCGGAGGAACCTTCTGCTGGGCAGGCTTCGGCGGCGCCTCGGATTTCTCGAACGTCGGCGCGTCGCCCTTATTGGCGTCGTCCGCCTGCGCCTTCAGCGCGTCCCGCTCGTAGGAGCGGAGATTCGCCACATTCTTCATGTGCTCGGCATAAGTCGATGCGAAAGCCGAATGGCCATCGCTGCCCTTGGCGACGAAATAGAGCGCATCCGTCACAGGCGGGTTCAACACCGCTTCGATGGCGGCCCGGCCCGGGTTGCAGATGGGCGTCGGCGGCAGACCGTCGATCTGGTAGGTGTTCCAGGCATTGGGCTGGTCCAGTTCGCTTCGCCGCAGGCCATGCCCCAGCGGTTCACCCTTGGTGAGGCCGTAAATGATCGTCGGATCGCTTTCCAGCCGCATGCCCCGCTTCAGCCGGTTGACGAATACGGCGGCCACCTGGGGCCGCTCCGCCTCGATGCCGGTTTCCTTTTCAACGATCGAGGCCAGGATGACCGCCTGCTCCGGCGTGTCGAACGGAAGCCCGGCCTGGCGCTTCGGCCACAGGTCGGAAAGCAGGGTCTGCTGGGCCGAGATCATGCGCGCCACAACGTCAGTTCGCTTCTGGCCACGCGCCACCATGTAGGTGTCGGGCAAAAGCACGCCTTCCGCGGGCTCTACATCAGGCAGCGGACCGGCAAGGATCGGCTCGTCAGCAAGCCGCCGAAGGATCATCGCGCTCGTGAGTCCCTCAGGCGCACTGACCGGATGCAGCAGAACGCGATGAGCGATCATCTGATCGATGATCGACTTCATGCTTGCGCCAGAAGCGATGGCGTATTCGCCAGCCTTCAACTTGAGACTTGCATCCGTCGCCTTGACGGCGAGCCGGAACGACAGCGCATTCCGGATGGCGCCGGCTTCAGCCAGCTTCCGGGCAATTGTCGGCACGCTCGATTTCGGCTCGATGAGGACCGTGCGCGCCGCACCATCGGCCGTCGACGGGCCAGCCCCGGCATAGACGTGTTGCGCGTAGAACCAGCCACCCGCGGCCAGCGCACCAGCCAGCAAAACCACGGCAACCAGAAATCCGGTGAGTTTTCCCACGGCGCCGCCCTTCCTCCCGACGGACGCCGCAGACCTGGACTTCCTGCTCACACTAGTCGGCCTGTTTCAGCACCAAGGCTGCGTTTGTGCCCCCGAAGCCAAACGAATTCGACAGCGCCGCCCGGACCTTTTTCTTCACCGCCTTGTGCGGCGTCAGGTTCAAGGGCGTCTCGAAGGAAGGATTGTCGAGGTTGAGCGTAGGCGGGATCACGCCATCACGCATCGCCAGGACGCAGAAAATCGCCTCAACAGCGCCGGCCGCGCCGAGCAAGTGGCCAATCGCGGATTTAGTCGAGGAGAGATGCGTATTCTTGGCGGCGTCGCCCAGCACGCGTTCAACCGCGTGAACCTCGATCTCGTCACCCGCTGGCGTCGATGTGCCGTGCGCATTGACGTAGTCGATCTCGGACGGGTCCAGGCCGGAACGCTGCAGCGCCGTGCGCATCGCCCGTTCGCCGCCGTCGCCGGTCTCGTCAGGCGTCGTGATGTGAAAGGCGTCGCCCGTCAGACCATAGCCGACCACTTCGGCGTAGATTCTCGCGCCACGCGCCTTGGCGTGCTCGTACTCCTCTAGCACCACCACACCCGCGCCCTCGCCCATGACGAAGCCGTCGCGGTCCTTGTCATAGGGACGCGACGCCTTTTCGGGCGTGTCGTTGAACGACGTCGACATGGCGCGGCAGGCGATAAATCCGGCGACGCCGATCCGGCAGACCGACGCTTCCGTCCCGCCTGCGACCATGACGTCGGCATCGCCCAGCTGGATCAACCGCATGGAATCGCCGATCGCATGCGCGCCGGTTGCGCAGGCGGTGACCACCGCGTGATTGGGGCCCTTGAAACCGTACTTGATCGAGATCTGGCCGGAGGCGAGGTTGATCAGCGCGGAGGGAATGAAGAACGGGCTGATCTTGCGCGGCCCCTTCAAGTGCAGCTCGACAGCCGTGTCCGCGATTGTCGCCAGGCCGCCAATGCCGGAGCCGAGCAGCACGCCCGTGCGGCACTTGTCTTCATAGCTTTCCGGCTTCCATCCGGAATCGGCGATCGCCTCATCGGCCGCCGCCACGCCGTACAGAATGAACTCATCGACGCGGCGTTGTTCTTTCGCCGACATGGTCTTTTCCGGATTGAAGGAATCCGGGTCGTCCGCCGATCCGCCGCCACGCCCGCTGGTCCACGGCACCTGGCCGGCGACCTTGCAGGCGAGGTCGGAGGTATCGAAGATGTCGATCGGCTTGAGGCCCGACTTCCCTTCGATGAGTTTGCGCCATGAGGCTTCCCGCCCGTTGGCGAGCGGGGTGACCAGACCGATACCGGTGATGACGACGCGCCGCATGGTGAGGGCTCCCGTTAATTCGGGTTCAGCGTCTCAGACACGTTCCTTGATGAAGCGCACCGCATCGCCGACCGTGCCGATCTGTTCCTGGACATCGTCCGGGATCTCGATCCCGAATTCTTCCTCGAACGCCATGACCAGCTCGACGAGATCGAGCGAGTCGGCGCCCAGATCGTCGATGAAGCTGGCTTTCTCGGTGACCTTCTCGGCGTCCACCTCCAGGCGCTCGACCACGATCTTTTTCACGCGCTCGATAACGTCGGACATATCAATCCCTTCTCAGTATGCCGCCCCGGATTCTTGCGACACGGGGGAACGTTGCGGCGCGTTAACACGCCTGATTTTCATTGACCATAGGCGCCGGTTAGGGCGCAAGAGCTAGAACATAGCCATCCCGCCATTAACATGCAGGGTCTGGCCTGTAATGTAAGCAGATTCATCGCTGGCGAGATACGCTACCGCTGAAGCAATGTCAGCTGTAGAACCCAGCCGCCCCGACGGAATATTTTTGACCAGGGCGTCCTTCTGTTCGTCCTTGAGGGCGTCGGTCATCGCCGTGGCGATGAAACCCGGGGCGACGCAGTTGGCGGTAATGTTCCGGCTGGCGACTTCCGCGGCCAGCGCCTTGGTAAACCCGATCATGCCGGCCTTGGAGGCTGCGTAATTGGCCTGCCCCGGATTGCCGGTGACCCCGACGATCGATGTGATCCCGATAATCCGGCCGTGCCGGCGCTTCATCATGCCCCGCAGGGCGGCCCGCGTCAGCCGAAAATAGGCGCCCAGATTGACCTCGAGCACGGTCGCCCAGTCCTCATCCTTCATCCGCATCAGCAGACCGTCGCGGGTCAGCCCTGCGTTGGAGACAAGAATGTCCAGCCCGCCCAGGGCTTCTTCCGCCCGCCCGGCCAGCGCCGCCGTAGCCTCGGGGTCCGAGAGGTTGCAGGCAAGAATGGCAGGCGAGCCGCCAATCTCATTCGCCGTGGCCTCCAGCGCGTCCATCCGGGTGCCGGACAGAGCGACCTTGGCCCCTTGCGCCGCCAAAGTCTTGGCGATCGCGGCGCCGATGCCCCCGGAAGCGCCGGTCACCAGGGCTGTGCGTCCTTCCAGGCTGAACATCCCGGTTTCTCCCTAACCCAGCGACGCTGCGAACTTTTCGAGATCGGCCGGCGCGTTCAACGCCGACGTCTCGGCGCCGTCCACATTGCGCTTCACCATGCCCGACAGTTGCTTGCCGGCCCCGACCTCGACAAAGCGCGTTACGCCGCCCTCGCTGGCCATCCACTGCACGCTTTCGCGCCAGCGCACGCGACCGGTCACCTGCTGCACCAGAAGGGCGCGAATTTCGTCGGGGTCAGTCACTGGCCGGGCCGTGACGTTGGCGACAAGAGGTGCGGCCGGCGCCGTGATGGTCGTCGACGAGAGCGCTTTCGCCATCTCGGTCGCGGCGGGCGCCATCAAAGGGCAATGGAAGGGTGCGGACACCGGCAACAGCATGGCGCGGACGCCGCGCGTCTTGGCCGCCTCGATGGCGGCCTCGACGCCTGCCTTGGCGCCCGAGATCACCACATTGCCCGCATTGTTGTCGTTGGCGACCACCACCAGCGCCGTCTTGGCGCCCTCGGCCGCGATCTCCTCCGCCGTCGCAACGTCCACCTTGCCGATCAGCGCCGCCATGGCGCCTTCGCCAACCGGAACCGCCGCCTGCATCGCCTGTCCGCGCTGACGCAGCAGCCGGGCCGTGTCCGCCAGCGAAATAGCCCCGCCCGCGCACAGGGCGCTGTATTCGCCGAGGGAATGGCCCGCCAGAAAGGCAGCTTTATCCGCCTTGATCCCGAAGCCGGCCTCAAGCGCCGCCATGGCGGCGAGGCTCACCGCCATCAGCGCTGGCTGAGTGTTGGCTGTAAGGGTCAGGGCATCTGCCGGCCCCTCCCAGATCACGGCGGAGAGTTTCTCGCCGAGCGCCTCGTCCACCTCGTCAAAAACGGCCTTCGCAGCCGGGAAGGCGTCCGCCAGCTCCTTGCCCATGCCAACCGCCTGCGCGCCCTGGCCGGGAAAGATGAACGCGATGGACGACATGGAAAACCTCTGGAATCACCCGCCGGGGCGTGGGCTTTCCTAGAAACTGGGGCGAGGCCGCGCAAGGGACAGCGTCTAGCGGGCCCCTGCGGGCTTGATTCCCCCGCATTTTCAGGTATTGACCCCGCTTCGCAATGAGCGGCGGTCCCAAGGCCCATTCCGGGTGCGCGGGATCCATCGTCTGCCGGTCGCCCTTCGACCGGCACGCGCCGCCGCTCGCAGAAGGGATAAAACATGGCTCTCTACGAACACGTGGTCGTAACCCGGCCCGATATTTCTCCCCAGCAGGTCGACGCGCTGGTGGAAGACATCACCCGCATTGTCGCCGAGAAGAACGGCAAGGTCGGCCGCACCGAATACTGGGGCCTGCGCAACCTCGCCTATCCGATCAAGAAGTCGCGCAAGGCGCACTATTCCCTGATCAACATCGACGCTCCGGGCGATGCGATCCACGAGGTCGAGCGCCGTCACCGGATCAACGAGGACGTGCTGCGCTTCCTGACCGTGAAGGTCGAGGAATTCACCGACGAGCCTTCCCCGGTCATCGCCCGCAAGGATCGCGACGACCGTGGCGGCAAGCGCCGGGACCGCGATGAAGGCGGCTTCGGCGGCGGTCGCGACGACCGCGGTCCGCGCGGTGGTTTCGGCGGCGGCCGCGACCGCTAGGAGGACAGACACATGGCTCAACAGAAGATCAATATCGCCAACCTGCCCTCGCGCCGTCCGTTCGGTCGCCGCAGGAAGGTTTGCCCGTTCTCCGGCGCCAACGCTCCGGCGATCGACTACAAGGACGTCAAGCTTCTCCAGCGCTACATCTCGGAGAAGGGCAAGATCGTCCCCGCGCGGATCACAGCCGTGTCGGCGAAGAAGCAACGCCTGCTTAGCCAGGCCATCAAGCGCGCGCGGCACCTGTCGCTGCTGCCCTACATCGTAGCCTAGGAGGACATCACAATGGACGTCATCCTCCTTGAACGCGTCGAGAGCCTCGGCTCCATCGGCGACGTGGTGAAGGTCAAGAACGGCTTTGCCCGCAATTACCTTCTGCCGCAGCACAAGGCCCTGCTCGCCACCGACGCCAACAAGCAGCGCTTCGAGCGCGAGCGTGCGGCGATCGAGGCGCGCAACGAGAAGGCCCGGGAAGCGGCAAGCACAGAAGCCTCGGCCATCGAGGGCGCGGTCTACATCCTGATCCGTCAGGCTGGCGAAACCGGCCAGCTCTATGGCTCGGTTTCGGCTCGCGACATCGCGGAAGCCGCCACCGAAGCCGGCCACCCAGTCGAGCGTCGCCACGTGCAGCTCAACAACCCGATCAAGATCATCGGGATGCACGAGGTCTCGATCCGGCTGCACCCTGAAGTGACGGTCAAGATCCAGCTCAACGTCGCCCGCTCGCCGGACGAAGCCGAGCGTCAGGCCCGGGGCGAGAACGTGATCGAGGCGGGTCTCGCCGCCGATCGCGCCCAGGCCGACGAACAGGCCCAGGAACTCGCAGCGGCCGCCGCGGCTGCGAACGCCGAGCGTGGCCCTGCGGACGAATAGTCCGGCCAGGATTCGAGAACGAAAAAGAGGGGAGGTCCAAAAGGACCTCCCCTTTTTCTACGTCGCGTGGAGGCAGCAGCTTCCTGTTCCTGCAGCCTGCCGGTCCGCTCAGGACGCAACCGCGCCCCGCCGCAACTTCACGTCCTCGCGCGCCTCCGCGATCGATTTTTCGTACTGCACCAGCGGCGGTTTGAGGCCATGTACGACCAGGTCCCGCCGGACAGTCTGCGACGTTCCGGAAAGATGAACCTCGACGCCCTTGCGGACCGCCTTCCTGGCAAGGCCTTCAATTGTGTGCGCCGCCGTGGAGTCAATGAAGGGAACGGCGGAAAAGTCGATGATCAGGACACGGTGGTGATCCGATATCTGTTCCACAACCGATCCGATCGAGGCGGCGGCGCCGAAGAAGAACGCGCCGGATATCCGGTAGATCACGGTCTCGGAATCGCGTGCAGCGGTTTCGTCATAGGGCGTCCGGTCGGCCCCTTTCTGATCGGCCTGGTCCTCGACGACGAGCGGCGCATCGGTTTCAACTGCGGTGGTTTGCGACATCCGGTGAATGAACAACACCGAACCGAGGGCGAACCCGACAATGATCGCCTCCGTCAGGTCGCGGAATATGGTGAGCCCCAGCGTCGCGAGGAGAACGGCCGCATCGCCGCGCGAGGCGCGCACCAGTGTGGCGATGGCCTCTTTCTCCACCATGTTCCAGGCGACGACCGCCAGCACGCCGGCAAGGCTGGCCAGCGGAATGTAGGAAGCCAGCGGCGCCGCCACGAGGATGAATGCGAGCAAGAAAACCGAATGCAACATCCCGGCGATCGGGCCGTGCGCGCCAGCCCGAACATTCGTCGCGGTACGGGCAATTGTTCCGGTTACGCAAACGCCGCCGACTAGCGCCGAACCAATATTGGCGACGCCCTGCGCAACGAGTTCGCAGTTGGACCGGTGCCGCCGGCCGGTCATCCCATCGGCCACAACCGCCGACAACAGAGATTCGATGGCCCCGAGAAGCGTGAACGAGATCGCATTCGGCAGCACCGCCTCGACCCGCGCAAAGCTGATCGGGGGCAGACTCGGAAGCGGGACGGAGCTGGCGATGCCGCCGAATACCGTGCCGATGGTTGGAACATGCAGGTTCAGAAAAACCGCGGCGACGGATGCTCCGGCGACTGCGATCAACATTCCGGGCCAGTTTGGCCTTACACGCCGCAACCCCAGAATGATCGCAATCGTCACTACAGAGAGGACAAGCGTGTACGGCTTGAAGGTCGGCAGGGCGGCCCAGATCACCGGTAGCTTTGCGAGCAACGGGCCAGGTTCGGGGCCTTGCAGAGTCAGGCCAAGAAGATCCTTGATCTGACTCGCAAAGATGATGACTGCAATTCCCGAGGTGAAGCCGACGGTCACCGGGTAGGGAATGAATTTGACGTAGGTGCCCAACCTCAGAAAGCCCACGGCGGCCAGCATCACTCCCGACATCAGGACAGCCAGCAGGAGCCCGTCCATTCCGTGCGTGTGCACGGTCGTGGCGACCAGCACGATAAACGCTCCGGCCGGCCCTCCGATCTGGAAACGGCTGCCGCCGAGCGCGGATACAAAGAATCCGCCAACTATAGCGGTCAGCAGGCCCTGCCCAGGAGTGGCGCCAGAAGCGATGGCAATCGCCATGGACAGTGGCAACGCCACAATGGCGACCGTCAGCCCAGCCATCGCATCCGTGCGCAGGTTGGAAAGACTGTATCCCTCCCGCAGCACCGTCACCAGTTTGGGAGTGAAGAGCTCCACAAAACTTGGGCCCGCCTGCCGGCGTTCGACAAACGACTGGATCGCCATGATTTCTGGCCTAATTCGGAGCGCAATAGCTCCCCATGAACGAATAATATCCCAGCTGCGACTTGAGCTGGCTCAAATCAGACAAAATCCCCTTCCCCACGTAAGACACCGTCAGACAGACGATGTACAGCGATCCACCCTTTTCGAGCGTCTAGAAGTTGAGCTTCGCGGCGAATTGCGGCTCGATTTGTGATGGCCACAACTAGTGACTTCATTGATTGCATACAATGTCCGGCTGACCTACGCTCCGCATGGGACAGCCGCAACGAGCCATCATGAAATTTCTTCGTCTGACGCTCCCGGTAGCGGCGGCCACGATTTTGGCGGCGCCAGCGTTCGCGCATGCGATCGGGGGCAAGGACGCGGCATTTGTCGCCGCCACGACCGGGCCGGACCCGTTCCCGTTCCTCTATCTCGGCGCCAAACACATGGTGACGGGATACGACCACCTGCTCTTCCTCGCCGGCGTCGTCTTCTTTCTCTACCGGCTCAAGGACGTCCTGCTCTACGTCTCGCTGTTTTCGCTCGGGCACTCGACGACCCTGCTGCTCGGTGTGCTGTTCAACTGGCAGGTTTCCTCGCATCTGGTTGATGCGGTGATCGGCCTTTCCGTCTGCTACAAGGCGTTTGAAAACCTGGGGGGCTTCCGCCGGCTGGGTTTCGAACCCGATACGCGGATCGCAGTCGGCGCCTTCGGTCTGGTTCACGGGCTTGGCCTCGCCACCAAGCTTCAGGCGCTGCACCTCCAGCCCAACGGCCTGATCGTAAATCTGGTCTCGTTCAACGTAGGCGTGGAAATTGGCCAGCTCATCGCGCTGAGCGTCATTCTGGGCCTCATCACGCTGTGGCGCTTGTCGCCCACGTTCAACCGCTTCGCCCTGACGACCAACGCGCTGATCCTGCTCGCGGGTGTCGTGCTGACAGGCGAACAGATAGCTGGTTATGTCTTTTCGGGAGGCGCCTGATGTCGGAACACGCTCAACCTCCATCGCAACTGACGGTCACGCCGCGAACACTGATCGGCGTCACGCTCGGCGCCGTGGTGATCGGCGCATTGATCGTCCTTGGCGCCATCCTGCCTGCTGAATTCCACAGCGACCCACTTGGGATCGGCAAGCTCACCGGCATCGCCCGTATCTGGTCGCCGCCCGAGAAAAAATTCGACGTCAACAGTGGCTCTGCGCCTCTGGCCCGCGAGTACGCGACGCCCTTCCGGTCCGACGAAATCGAAATTCCGCTCACCGGGTTTCTCGGCGGCGCGAACGGATCGGAGCTGGAATACAAGTTCCGCATGAAGGAAGGCGCGACTCTGATCTATGCATGGGAAGCCACCGGCGCCGAACGTCCCAAGGATCTTAGCTACGACTTTCACGGCCACACGACGCCCGCCGCCGGATCAAAGGACCTGATGCAGGTCGCCACGTACAAGCAATCCTACGGCCTCAAGCAGCAGGGCGCGCTGACTGCGCCGTTCGACGGCATTCAGGGCTGGCAGTTTTCCAATGGCGGCGACACCGACGTCGTCATCCACCTGAAGGTCAGCGGATTCTACGAACTCATTCCGCCGGGCGAGACCGGCAATGAGGCCGGCATCATCGCCAACGTGCCGGCCAACCAGGCCCGCCCAGGCTACAAACGCCCCGATCACTGATCGACAATTTCAGCGCTTGCACGCAGCTGTCTGAAATTGCGCGGTTTTCTAGCTCCACCCGTTGGGTGCAGTCGGGCCTGCTATTCTTTCGCCATACACAGCGGCAAGCTTCCCGTGAGTATCTTGGAATCAAGTCGCGATTCGTTTTTTCCGCCGGGCTACCAACATCTCCATGCCGAAAGATCACGATCTCTCGCCGCCAGCGGCGCCGCCTCACAACCTCGCCGCCGAAATGGGCGTGCTTGGCGCAATTCTGTTCGACAACAACGCGCACCAGCGCGTCTCGGACATTCTGAAGCCCGGCGATTTCTGCAACCCCGCCAACCAGGCAATTTATACAGTCATCGACCGGATGATCTCCGGAGGACGGGTCGCCGACGGCGTGACGCTGCGCGAACATTTCGAGCGCGACGGCCAGCTGGCTGACATTGGCGGCGCGCGCTACCTCGCCGATCTACTCGACTCCGCTGCGTTCGGCCCCGAGATCGTCGACTATGCCCGCCTCGTCCACGACCTCGCCCTGCGGCGGGAGCTGATCCAGATCGGCTCGGAAATGGTGCAGAAGGCCACCCAGCCCGACCTGGAAGAACCGGGCGAGATGCAGATCCAGGATGCGGAGAAGAAGCTGTTCAGCCTTGCCGAGCGCGGCGCGGGCATGCAGGGCTTCCAGACCTTCAACACGGCGCTTGCCGGCTCGATCGAAATGGCGACCAACGCCTTCAAGCGCGAAGGCAAGATCGCCGGTGTCGCAACCGGCCTCGCCGAACTCGACCGCAAACTCGGCGGCCTGCACAAGTCCGACCTGGTCATACTCGCCGCCCGCCCCTCAATGGGAAAAACGGCGCTGGCCGTGAACATCGCCTACAGCGCCGCCAAGCATTGCAAGCGCTCGGTCGGACCCACCGGCGCGATGCGCACCGACAACGGCGCCGTCGTCGGCTTTTTCTCGCTCGAGATGTCCGCGGATCAGCTGGCGACGCGGGTTCTCGCCGACATTTCCGGCGTACCCTCGGACCTGATCCGCCGCGGCGAACTCAAACCGCGCGACTATGAAAGCATCCGCGAGGCGGCCCGCGAGATGGAGGGCCTGCCGCTCTACATCGACGACATGGGCGGCATCTCGATCTCCCAACTCGCGGCGCGCGCCCGCCGCCTGCAGCGCACGCACGGCCTCGACCTGCTGATCATCGACTATCTCCAGCTCATCACGACATCCGGCGGCGGTCGAAACGACAACCGCGTGCAGGAGGTCACGATGATCACCAAGTCGCTGAAGGCGCTGGCCAAGGAACTCCAGATTCCGATCGTCGCCCTGTCGCAGCTGTCCCGGCAGGTGGAAAACCGCGACGACAAGCGTCCACAGTTGTCCGACCTTCGCGAGTCCGGCTCCATCGAGCAGGACGCCGACGTGGTCATGTTCATTTACCGGGAGGCCTACTATCTGGAGCGTCAGGAACCCGGCGAGGATGATCCCAAGCACGCCGAATGGCAGGACCAGATGAACGCCAAGCTGCGACTGGCCGAAATCATCGTCTCGAAACAGCGTCACGGCCCCATCGGCAAGATCGAGGTCGGCTTCGACGCCAACCGTGTGCGCTTCTTCGATCGGGTGCAGGCCGGCTATATCGATGACGATCGCCGCTAGAGAGCCGCATCGGTGACCGGACCACGCGTGACAGTCGATCTCGGCGCGCTGGTCGCGAACTGGCGCATGCTGTCCAGGCGCGCCGCGCCTGCCAAGGCGGCCGCCGTGGTCAAGGCTGACGCCTACGGCCTCGGCGCCGAGCCGGTGGTGAAAGCGCTGGCGAAGGCCGGGTGCCGCCGCTTCTATGTCGCCTGGGCGAAGGAAGGCGCCGAAATCCGCAGTGTGCTGGGGCCGGAACCGTCTATCGCCGTCTTCCACGGCCCCTCGGCTGACGCCCTGCCGGTGTTCAGGGACGCGTCGCTTGAGCCCGTGCTCAACACGCCCGAACAGATCGGCCTCTGGATTTTCGCCGGCGCGGCGCCGGCCTCCATTCACGTCGATACCGGAATGAACCGCCTGGGCCTCGCTGAGACGGACTGGCGGGCGGCGGCAACCGCCTGGCCGGCGCCCTCGACGCTGGTGAGCCATCTCGCATGCGCCGACGAGCCCGGCGCCCACCCAAAAAACCCGTCCCAGCTCGAAGCCTTCAACCGCGCCGCCACCTTCTGGCCCAACGCCCCGCGCAGCTTTGCGGCAACCGCCGGCGTCTATCTCGGGCCGGCATATGCGCTGGACGAGGTCCGCCCTGGCATCGGCCTTTATGGCGGTGGACCGACGCCAGCAGAGGGCCCCGCCCCTCTGCCCGTGGTGACGCTTACCGCCCCGATCCTCCAGATCCGCGAAATCGGCCCGGGCGAGACGATCGGCTATGGCGCAACCTTCACAGCCCAGGCCCGCCACACCCTCGCCACCGTCGGAATTGGCTATGCCGACGGTTTCTTGCGCGCGGCCTCGAATAAGGGTTATGGCGTGGTCCGGGGCGCTCGCCGGCCTGTCCTGGGCCGCGTGTCGATGGACCTCACCGTACTGGATGTGACGGGGCTCGGCGCCCATGTGGGAGACGAAGTCGAGTTCATGGGACCGAATCTCCCGATAGCGGATCAGGCCGAGGCGATGTCGACAATCGACTATGAACTTCTGACCCGCCTGGGCCGGCGCTTCCCCCGCAGCTGGGTGGGCGGCGCATGACCTCATCTGCTCCGTTTGCGGCGGCCAGGGCGCCGCGCGCGAACCCGTTCCAGCTCATCGGCCGCACCGTGCTTGCGGCGCTGCGCGAAATCGGCCGGATCGCCGTGTTCTGGGGCCGGGTTCTCCTCGCCTGCGTAACGCCGACGATCTATGTCCGCGAATTCCTTCGGCAGTGCCTCAAGATTGGCTTCTATTCCATGCCGGTGGTCGGGCTCACCGCCGTGTTCATCGGCGCCGCGCTCGCGCTCAACATCTACACCGGCGGCTCCCGCTTCAACGCCGAGCAGTTTGTCCCCAACATCGTGGTGCTCGGGATCAGCCGCGAACTCGGCCCCACCCTCGCAGGCCTGATGCTGGCTGGCCGCGTCAGCGCGGGCATCGCCGCCGAAATCGGCGCCATGCGCGTGACCGAACAGATCGACGCCCTGCTGACGCTGTCGACCAAGCCCGAACGCTATCTCTACGCCCCACGTGTCCTGGCGGCGATCATCACGCTGCCGATCCTTGTCGTCGTCACTGACATCATCGGCGTGATGGGCGGGTATCTCGTGAGCGTCGGTTCGCTCAACTTCAACGGCGACACCTACCTGCGAAACACTTGGCAGTTCGTCACCAACAACGACATCGTCTCGGGGCTCATCAAAGCCGCCGTCTTCGGCGCCATTATCGCATTGATGGGGTGTTACCAAGGCGACCGCTCTAAGGGCGGCGCCGGAGGCGTGGGCCGCGCCGCCACGCTCGCCGTGGTCGGCGCGGCGGTTCTGATCCTCGCCTCCAACTACGTGATGACCTCGATCTTCGTGAGGATCGGGCTGTGAGCGCGGATACGACATCCGGCCCGCGGTTCGGCGAGACGCCGATCCTCGAGCTGAAGAACGTCCACAAGGCCTTCGGTCCGAAACAGGTGCTGTGCGGCGTCGACCTGTCCGTCCGCGCCGGCCAGTCGCTGGTCATCATCGGCGGTTCGGGTACGGGCAAGTCCGTCACGATCAAATGTGCGCTTGGCTTGCTCCGGCCGGACAAGGGCGAGGTCTTCTTCGACGGCCTGCCCGCCACGACCCGCAAGGCCATGGACGCCCTCCGGCGGCGAACCGGCATGCTGTTTCAGGGCGGCGCACTGTTCGACAGCCTGAGCGTCTGGGAAAATGTCTCTTTCGCCCTGCTCCATCGCGACGGCGTCGGCCGCGGCGAAGCGAAGAAGCGCGCCATCGAGGCGCTCGCCAAGGTGCGTCTTGGACCATCAACCGCCGATCTGCGCACGGCCGAACTGTCTGGCGGCATGCAGAAACGCGTCGCTCTCGCGCGCGCCATTATCGCCAAACCCGACCTGATTTTCTTCGATGAGCCCACAACCGGCCTCGACCCGATCACGGCGGACGCGGTCAACGACCTCATCGTGGCGCAGGTCAAGGCGCTGGGCGCCGCTGCGGTCACCATCACCCACGACATGGCCAGCGTGCGCAAGATCGCTGATGAAGTGGCCATGCTCCACGAAGGCCGCATCATCTGGCGCGGGCCGGCAGCCGACATCGACCAGTCCGGCAGCGACTACATCGACCAGTTCGTCCACGGCCGCGCCGAAGGCCCGATCCAGCCGGCCTTGTAGGGCGCCGCAGGTGGGCTAGGCTGGCGTCTCGCCAGCAGGGATCTGCAACATGGACATCAAGGGCTGCACCGCGCTCGTAACAGGCGCCAACCGTGGTTTGGGAAAAGCCTATGTCGAGGCCCTGTTCGCGGCAGGCGCATCGAAAGTCTACGCCGGCGCCCGCGATCCCGGATCGGTGGCGGACAGCCGCGCCGTCCCTGTCAAACTCGATGTCACTTCGCCCGCAGACGTGACGCTTGCGGCGACTGAGCACTGCCGTGATGTCAACCTGCTGATCAACAATGCCGGCATCATGCTGGCGTCGCCAATGCTGCAGCCTCATTCCGAGGAGGCGCTGCGCCAGGAGATGGAGGTCAATGTCTTCGGCATGCAGCGGATGATCCGCGCCTTCTCGCCGGTGCTCGCGCGCAATGGCGGCGGCGCCATCGCCAACATGCTCTCGGTGGTCAGCTGGTTCGTGAATCCGATCAACGCGACCTACTGCGCCTCCAAGCACGCGGCGAAGGCTGTGTCCGACGCAGCCCGCATGGAACTGAAGGCGCAAGGCACCCACGTCGTCAGCATCTACGCGGGCTACATCGACACCGACATGGTCGGATCGCTGGACGTGAAAAAGACGTCGCCCCGTCAGGTAGCGGAACGCACGCTGGAAGGCATCCGCACGAACGCCAACCATGTCCGCGCCGACGATCGCGCCGACATGATCTGGAACGCGACACGCACGGATCCGGATCAGCTCGAAGCCCAAATGCAGGCGCAGTGGGACAGCCAGTCCCGCTAGCGTCCCGTCACTTCAGCCCATCGACGGCGGCCAGGATTGCCTCATTCGACGGCCGGTGCTTGAAGCCCTCCTCGGCCAGCTTCGCGCGCACGATCCCGTCCGGAGAAATCACGAATATCGATGGCTGCGGCACGCCGTAGGCCATGTTCCCCGGCGGGTACTGCGGATCGCGCAACTTGAAGGCGTCGATCATCACCGAGCCCTTGTCGGAGAGCAGCGTGTAGGGAATGTCCCGCCGTTTTGTGAATGTCGCGAGGACCTCCGGATCATCATAGCTGATAGCCACAAGGCGGTAGCCGCGCTGCTCCAACGGCGCTGCGGCCTTTTTGAGATCGATAAGCTGGGCCTGACAATAGGGGCACCATTTTGCCGACCGGAAGAACACCAGCACCGTGCCGTTCTTCCCGGCAATGTCCTTGAGCCCGACAGGCTTCGCCTGATCGTCCTGCGCATGAAATTCCGGGATATGCGTCCCCACGGCCGGACCGACATCGAGCGCCAGGGCCGCCGGCGCCCACATCATGGCGGCGATCGCCAGAAGTATCCGAAATTTCATCCGCATCTCCCGAGGTTGGCCTGATACCAACGTTCGAGGTCATTCGCTCTCGCGACGCCAATGGTTACACTGGGTGTTTCCAGCAATCTGCCCAAGGTGGCCGGGCGGGTTGCGTAGATTCCCCCGGCCGGCTTTGTCTGCCACCCTCTCCGGAAGTCGATTCGGTCCCCATTCATGGCCAAAGCCGCCACAGCCTTCGTTTGCCAGTCCTGCGGCGCCGCCCACGCGAAGTGGTCGGGCCGATGCGACGCCTGCGGCGGCTGGAACACGCTGGTCGAGGAGAGCATCAGCGCGCCCCCGGGCGGCCTGTCAGTGGCCACGGGAAGCGCGAAAACGCGGATCGCCAATGTCGACTTCTCCCCGCTCGACAGCGCCGACCCGCCGCCACCTAGGCTCTCCACCGGCGTCGCCGAACTCGACCGCGTGTTCGGCGGCGGCGTGGCGCGGTCCTCCGCCGTGCTGGTGGGCGGCGATCCAGGCATCGGCAAGTCCACACTCCTGCTGCAGGCGGCCGCCCAGATGGCGCAGGCCGGCGTCCGGTCGGTCTATATCTCGGGCGAGGAAGCCATTTCCCAGATCCAGGCGCGCGCCCGCCGGCTGGGCGTGGCTTCAGCGCCCGTCCAGCTCGCAGCCGAAACCGACCTTCGCGCCATCCTCAAGGCGCTCAAGGCCCATCCGCCCGAACTTGTCGTGGTCGACAGCGTGCAAACGCTCTGGTCGGACTCGTTCGACGCGGCCCCGGGATCCGTCGCCCAGGTGCGCGCCTGCGCGCAGGAACTGACCCGTTTCGCCAAGAAGACCGGCGCCTCGGTCATTCTCATCGGGCATGTCACCAAGGACGGGCAAATTGCCGGTCCCCGCGTACTCGAACACATGGTCGACGCGGTCTTCTATTTCGAGGGCGAACGCGGCCACCAGTTTCGCGTGTTGCGTTCGGTCAAGAACCGCTTCGGTCCGACAGACGAAATCGGCGTCTTCGAGATGGGCGAACAGGGCCTTTCGGGCGCGAAGGACCCGTCGGCCTTCTTCCTCGGCGGAGCTGACGACGGCGCGTCGGGCCGGGCCGTTTTCGCCGCGATGGAGGGCTCGCGCCCGATGCTGTCCGAAGTGCAGGCGCTGGCCGGACCGGAAGCCGCCGGCAGCCCGCGCCGCTCCGTGGTCGGATGGGAAGCCTCGCGCCTCGCCATGCTGCTCGCCGTCTTCGAAACACGCTGCGGACTGCGTCTCGGCTCGCGCGACGTCTATCTCAGCGTCACAGGCGGTTACCGCATCGCCGAACCGGCTGGCGACCTCGCAGCAGCCGCGGCGCTTGCCTCCTCGCTGCTGGACCGCCCAACGGCGCCCGGCTCGGTGTTCTTTGGCGAGGTCGCCCTCTCTGGCGCCATCCGCCCCGTGGGACGTATCGAGCCCCGCCTGCGCGAGGCGGCGCGGCTGGGCTTCACACAGGCCTACGCCCCCGCCGGGGCGCCAGAACTAGTCGACGGCATGGCGGTCCATGGGGTATCGAGGCTCCAGGACCTCATCGAGGTGCTGCAAGGGGAGTAAGCCGTGGCGGATCTGTTCAAGGGCGGCCTCACCGCCTTCGACATCATCGTGCTCGCCATCATCGTGGTTTCAGCCGTCATGTCGCTCGGCCGGGGCCTGATCCGCGAAGGCTCCTCTGTCATTTCCTTCATTGTCGGCGGGCTTGCCGCCTATTACGCGCTGGTCCTGTTCGAACGTCCCCTGGCCAGCATCCTGCCAAAAAGCTGGCCCGCCGTGACCCCGGCGGCGATCCTTGTGGTTGTCGGCTTCCTCGCCGCCTATTCGCTCGCGGCCTTCCTTGGCGGGCGGGTCTCGAAGCTGATCCACGCCAACCCGGAAATCGGCCTGGTGGACCGTCTGGCCGGGGCGGTTTTTGGCGTCGTCCGGGGGGCGCTTTCGATCGTTTTGTTCGTATTGCTGATGCAACAGGTGCTGCCTGAAGAAGGTACACCCCGCTTTGTTGCAGACTCGCGCGTTTTCCCGTATGCGGACGCCGCAGCCGGCTGGATCCGGACCAACGTACCCGGATTTGTCGACCGCGCCCGAAAGACCATAGAGTCGCCCGTCCAGAACCATATCGACGAGCAGCACGGCTAGGTCTGAGGGGTCCGACAGCTAAAGCTCCGGAGGCTTGATTGGCCGCCTATCCCGCAGACGTCCCGGACATCTCACAGGACGACTTCGGCCCGGCCAGCAAGGACGGCATGCGCCACAAGTGCGGCGTCTTCGGCGTCTTCGGGCGCGACGACGCGGCAGTCCTCACAGCGCTTGGGCTTCACGCTCTCCAGCATCGCGGCCAGGAAGCCGCCGGCATCGTCACCTTTGACGACAGCAAGGGCGGCCGCTTCTTCTCCGAACGCCACATGGGTCTTGTCGGCGACAGCTTCAGCGAGGAGCAGGGCGCGATCTCCCGCCTGCCCGGCCGCGCCGCCATCGGCCACAACCGCTATTCGACGTCGGGGCGCGTCGTCCTGCGCAACATCCAGCCGATCTATGCCGATCTCGCCCATGGCGGTTTCGCGATCGCGCACAACGGCAACCTGACCAACGCACGCGCCATCCACCGCGAGCTTGTCGACAACGGCGCCATTTTCCAGTCCACGATGGACACCGAAGTCGTGCTTCAGCTGATCGCGCGCTCCAACCGCAACCGCATCGAGGATCGTTTCATCGATGCCCTGCGGCAGGTCGACGGCGGCTATGCCTTTGTTGCACTGACGAACGGCAAGCTGCTGGGCGCCCGCGATCCTTGGGGCCTGCGCCCGCTGGTGCTCGGCGAGATCGATGGCGCACCCGTGCTGGCGTCCGAAACCTGCGCGCTCGACGCCATCGGCGCCAGCTTCGTACGCAACATCGAAGCCGGCGAAGTAGTGGTCATCACGGCGGACGGCGTCGAAAGCCTGACACCCTTCCCGTCGCTGCACGCCAGCCCCTGCGTGTTCGAGTATGTCTATTTCGCGCGGCCCGACAGCATCATGCACGGGCGGAGCGTCTATGAGACGCGCCACCGTTTCGGCCAGGTGCTGTCGCGCGAACATGCCGTGGACGCCGACATCGTCTGCCCGGTGCCCGATGGCGGCAATCCTGCCGCGCTGGGCTATGCGGAGGCCTCCGGCATCCCCTTCGGTTTCGGCATCATTCGCAACCACTATGTCGGCCGCACCTTCATCCAGCCGACGCAGACCGGCCGCCAGCGCTCGATCTCCAAGAAGCACGCGGCCAACAAGCCCCTGCTTGATGGCAAGCGGGTCATTCTCGTCGATGACTCCATCGTTCGCGGCAACACGTCGGCCAAGATCATCCAGATGGTGCGCGATGCGGGCGCCGCGGAAATCCACGTCCGCGTCGCCAGCCCGCCGATCAAGTATCCCGACTTCTACGGCATCGACATGCCGTCCAAGGAAGAGTTGATCGCCAGCGCCATGTCGATCGAGCAGATGACTCGCTATCTGAGGGTCGACAGCCTCGGCTTCATCTCCCTTCCCGGCTTCTACGAGGCGCTCGGGGCAGGTCCGCGCAACGACGCTGCGCCGCAATTCGCCGACCATTGCTTCACGGGCGATTATCCGACCCGGCTTGTCGACCGCGACCACGACATGGCGCGCAAGGAGCAGCAACTTTCGCTGCTGGACGACTAGACGACCATGGATCGCCGCATCGTTCTCGTCACAGGGGCCTCAAGGGGCATAGGGCGGGCCATTGCCCTCGCCCTCGCTCGCGCCGACAACCACATCATCGCCACCGCGCGGTCCGAAAAGGCGCTGACCGCGCTCGACGACGAGATCAAGACACTGACCGGCCAGACCGCCACGCTCGTGCCGCTGGACCTGCGCGACTTTGCTGCGGTCGACCGCCTCGCCGGAGCCTTGCTGGAACGCTTTGGCCGGCTGGACGGGCTCGTTGGCAATGCCGGCGTGCTGGGAAACATCGGACCGCTCGAAACCGTCTCGCCGCAAAGCTTCGCGGAAACGCTGGACGTCAACCTAACCGCCAACTGGCGCCTGATCCGCGCCGTCCACCCGCTCCTGCGCATGAGCCCGGCCGGCCGCGCGCTGTTCATCACCTCCGGCGCCGCCGTGCGCCATCGCGCCTATTGGGGGCCGTATTCGGCATCGAAGGCGGGTCTGGAAGCCATGATCGGTTGCTACATAGACGAGACCGAAAACGTGCCGATCCGCGTCAACCTCTACGACCCGGGCCCAACCGCCACCGACATGCGTCACAAAGCCATGCCGGGCGAGGACGCCAGCACGCTCCCGACGCCCGAAGACGTCGCCGGGCTCGTCCCATACTATCTGTCAGCCGAATGCGACGTTCACGGCGCACGGCTCTCCTATCGCGAGATCAGCCGCCGCGCCGCCGCCGACAGCTAGGCCTGTCCAAGTTCCGCAGCACTGATCGGCGCCGCGCCCTTCATCTGCTCGGGCGTCAAGCGGTCCATCATCGCGAGCAGGCGCGTAGCGATCTCGACCTGGTTGTGCATCACCTGCGGGCTCAGCTTGTCGAGAACACCGTTCGGATCCGCCCGGAAGAAATAGTGTGGCGAACCCATCAGCCCGATTCCGGGGATGCCCATCGAGCGCAATTGCCCGCCCTCGCCCGGCGCCTGGCCGCTCTCCACCAGACCCGAGCGGGAATACTTCGGGGCGAGCCCCGCTGTCGTCGCAAGAAACATCCGGTTGACGAGATCATGCACGACAGGCGTCGGGATCCAGTTTTCTTCGGCCGGTATGCCGGTCGCCTGCCAATGGCCATCGAGATCGGCCCACTCCATCGCGGCCATCTGCTCCAGATGAATCTGCGCCACCGTACGCGCCATCACGTCGGGATGGCCGCTGATCACGCCGGCCGTTCCCGCGCGCCGTCCTGATCCTGTGTCCGGATCGGCAATGGCGCCGGCCGCATAATGTCCGGTCGGCAGGCAGAAGACGACCGTCCGCTTCCGGTCCGGAATCTTCGCCAGATAGGTCGCCGCCGCCAGCAACCCCAGCGCGCCATTCTCGTTGCACTCGTTGGGACCGTCCGTCTGGGTGGTCATGAAGATCACTTCGTCGGTGGCGCCCTTCATGGTCGCGACGATGGTGTCGGCGCGCGCATCCGGCGTCAGCTTCGCATCGCACCGCATGGTCGCCGTCGCCTTGCCGGAGACTGACTTGAGATAGTCGCTGTCCGCCTTGCCCACCCAGAGGCCCGGCATCGTGCGATGCTTGTCGCTGAACGGCAGGTAATTGTAGCGGGCCGCCTCGTTCGACACGTCCGTGTAGCAGAGGATGATGCCTTTGCATTTTCCTTCCAGCGCCTGCATCGGCCCGCGTCCGCCCTGCTTGGCGACGTGAGGCGCGTTGACGACGGGTGGCAGCGGGTCGGGAAACGAGCCCGGATAGTATTTCACACTTCCGCGCACGCCTCCGCCGGCCAGCGGCATGTCGACAACGACGATCGATTTTGCGAGCTCTTCGGCGGAATGGGCCTTGAGGATGTCCTCGCCGCATTTTTCGCCGACGCCGCCGAAGATCACCCGGCCCGAAACGGCGTCCTTGCCGCGCGTCGATCCGCCGAACGGATAATACGAAACGATTTCGAGATTCCGCGTGGCGCCGCCGTCTTCGGTCACGCTGATGGAGCAGTCCTTGATATCGCACTCCCACGCGGTGAGGCGGAACTGGTCGCGCTCGATCGTGCAACCCAGCTTCGTGAACTCTGCGGCGAGGAACTCCTCGAAGGCGCGCGCCTGCGGCGTGCCGGTGGCGCGAATGGGCCCGACGTCGTGAAGCTGCTTGAGCCAGCCGCCCAGCGTATCAGGCGAAGGAACTGCCGAGGCGACATGCCCGGGAATCGGACTGGCGCCGGCGGCCTGCCCTGCGGCGCGGGCGCAGGCGGCAAGTCCGCCGAAAGCGCCCAATGCCGGCACAGCTGCCCCCGCCTTGAGAATATCGCGGCGCGACGTCCCGATGCGACGCTTCATCGCCATGGCCATTCCTCCCATACGGCGGAGCGTCTGACGCGCTCGCGCTCGTTCTGCCTGTGCAGTGAACACTCTGGCTGGGGTTGGAAAAGGTCAAGCCGCTCGCGGGATCAGTCGAACGTCAGCTCGCCGTCCTCGAGTGGCGCGAAAATATCGTCGAGCATCTGCGGGGTGACGCCCGCCAGCGTCGACGGATCCCATTCCGGCTTGTTGTCCTTGTCGACGATCACCGCGCGCACCCCCTCCTGAAAGTCGTGGCGCGACACCACGCGGCAACCGATGCGGTATTCCATCCGCATGTTCTCCTCGAACGATTTGAGTTCAAGCCCGCGCATCAGCTGGCGGTGCGCCACTTTCAGTGTCTGCGGTGATTTCGTGCGCAGGACAGCCAGCTGCTCGGCTGCCCATGGATCGGTTTCGGCATCCAGCGCCGCGACGATTTCCTCGACGCTGGGCAGCCAGAAGCACCGGTCGATCAGGTCGCGGCGCTTCTCGAACGCCGCCGATTCATCCCAGTCCATCGCATCCAGCAGGGTCAGTCCGCCGTCGCACACCGACGCCTTGACGACGTCGAGCACCGAGGACTCGACATAGTTGGTCGCAATCCCCGCGGCGGCGACCTCCCCGCCTTTCAACCGCTGCCCGGTCAACGCCAGCCACATCCCCAGCGGCGGGCCGAGCCTTGGCAGGAACCATCCGCCGCCAACATCGGGAAAGAGTCCGATACCGGTTTCCGGCATGGCGAACACCGTGCGCTCCGTCGCCACCCGGTGCGAGCCGTGCACGCTGACGCCCACTCCCCCACCCATGGTGACGCCGTCCATGAAGGCGACGTAGGGCTTGGGATAGTTCTTGATCCGCGCGTTCAGCCGGTATTCAGCGCGGAAGAACGCCGCCGCGGCCGAGCCATCATGCGCGCCGCTTTCTGCAAGCATGCGAATGTCGCCGCCGGCGCAGAAGCCGCGCGTGCCCTGGGCGTGGTCGATCACCACCAGCTCGATTTCCGGATCGTCAGTCCAGGCGATCAGGGCCTCGTCCATGGCGAGGCACATTTCCTCGTTGAGCGCGTGCAGCGCCTGCGGCCGGTTCAGCGTGATGCGTCCCGCGACGCCCTGACGATGAATGATGACGTCCGCCATGTCCCCTCAGGCCGTGCCGTTGCAAACCGCAGATGCGTCCGGTTGCGAAGCGGAGGGTCGCACGCCGCGGAACAGAAAGGTCTGCGTCTTGAGATCAAAATAGAGTGTAATGACGTTGCAGCCACCGTCGAACACCAGCGGCAGGTTGCCGTCCCCCACGATGGCGTAGGCGCCGGCATCGCCCGCGATCTCCCGGGCGCCGCGCTGCACCGGCCCGAACGCCCCGCGCTTCAGCCAGACCCCGGCGATGACGTCATGATCCCCTGCGCTATCCTTGGTCAGGAACGGCATGGTGGCCCGGCCGTAATAGCGGTCGTAGTCGGCCAGCTTCAGCGCGCCGGTTGGCAGCACCGCGGTCTGCTCGATCTTCGCCACCAGCGCCGGATCGACCGGGGCGTCAGATCCGGTTTGCGGCGTCTGCGCGGCGGCGGCGAGCGCTACTCCAGAGGTAAGCAGGGCGGCGGTCAGAAGCTTGATCATTCGAGACCCTCTCTACAATCGTTTCGCCCGCCCATGCGCCCGATCCATATGGCGAAATTCGGGACACTCCACCGTCCGGACCGCCCCTGTTCCCTAGTCCAAGCCCGGCTGGTTGTCATGCGGCGCAGCGGCGCAACGGCCCTGGCCCGGCCAGAGGAATCCGGATCGTCACAGAATCAGCGGATCACTTGCACCCATGGTCCCCAAAACCTGACCTGGCGCGTTCGCGCGCCGGGTCCCCTGGGGCGCCCTGTCGTCCTGTACGCGTTCGATGGTCATCAACGCCAGACTGGAGACGCATGATGCACTGGCACACAGTCCGCTACGACGAGAAAAGCAAGACGGTCGAGGTCTATCGCCACGACCGGGATTTTGATGACGGCGAGCCCCTGATCCTGGTCGAGGCCGGCCTCGACAAGTTCGGCCAGTCGATGGCCGCCGCCGACCAGCTGGCCGGCTGGCTCGGCCGCATCCTGCTGGTCGACAACCCCGAGGTGCGAAAGGCGCTGGGACTCAACTAGGAGCCCACGGGCCCGAACCCGTCGCGCGCGAGCGCGCGCCGTGCTAGCTTTCGCCGGTCAAGGTCCACAGGGGAGACGGGGACATGGCTGATGGCGCCAAGGTCTGGGCGATCGTGCTGACTGGCCTCTTCACGGGCGGCATCAGCTCCGGCTCGACCTACTTCCTGCAACAGCAGAGTTTCCGCGACACGCTGACGGCGCAGCGTGAACAGATCCGCCAGCAGTTCCAGGGATCGTTGATCACCGGCAACCTCAACCAGTTCGTCGCCGCCTGCGTCACTGACAACAACGACCAGCGCACCTTCTTCATGCGCGGCGTAGCACAGGCGCTGGAGTGCAACGAGGCTGAAGTCCAGCACTGCGTCATCGAGCATGTCCGCAACAATTGCGGGCGGCTGGTCTCGTCCCGCGAGATCGCCATCCAGGAAGTCGCCGCTGAAGCGCCAGCCCCAGCCGCCGCCAGTCCCGAAGAGCCGATGGAAGAAGCAGCGGCGGACCAGCCCGCCGCAATGGCTTCCGAGGTGGAAAGCGCGCCTTTCACAGCCGCCCCGCCGCCGACGGCCGCCGCCCCGGGCGCAAGCGCTGGCGCTGGCGCACCAGGCAGCGTCGCTGCCCGGGTCCAGCCCAGGGCAGCCGCGCCAAAACCCGCACCGCAAGCCGCACCGCAAGCCGCACCGCAAGCCGCGAGGGGCCTCCGCCTCTTCGCGCAAACGCCCAACAACGAACTGAAGCAACAGCTCCAGCCCGTGGACAACGCGCTGCGCACCAGCGGCGCGCTCGGACCCGACGCCTTCGTAGCGAACAACATCGAAGTGGTGCGCGGCTATACGGGCACGACGCATGTCCGCTATTTCCGTCCGGAAGACCGGGCCTATGCGGAAACGGCGATCAAGGCGTTGCAACCCTATCTGCCGGGCATCGAGCCGGAGCCCCGTCCGATCGGCGGCTACGAGAAACAGTCGGACCAACTGGCCGGACAGGTCGAACTCTGGCTAAGCCCCGACCAGCCGGTCGTGCAGCCGACGCACTGAGCGCGCGGACAGCCGCTGCGAGGCCATTCGCAATCATAATGTAATCCGAGCCAAGTTTCTTCTGGTCTCGCCCCGCGACGAGTCCTAGGGTCACATTCGTGTTGGGAGGATTACTCATGAAACTGCTTATTGCTGCATGTGCAGCGACCCTTGCGGGCGCGTGCGCTTCAACGGGACCGCAACAGCAACTCGCTTCGAACGACGTCGCCTGCTCGGTAAACCTGGGAAGCGCGGACGCCGGCGAGTTTGGCTCCAGAACCATCTCCGCCAACCGGACCGAACATTCCCTCTGCAAGTCAGGCCAGAGGGATATTGTCAGCGACCGGACGGCGTTCCTGCGCGGCCGCACCTACGATCGTCAGGTCCGCCGGCAATCGCTGAGATAATCAGCGGCGACTGCGCTAGGCTCATCGGCTGGATTACTGAAGCTCCTGAACGGGAAGCTTCACCAGATAGGCGTGCGTCCCGTCCAGCACGACGACGTTGTCCTGATTGTGGATCGTCGCCCTCATCCGCACCACGCCCGTGGTGCGCTGGCGTTCCAGCGCGGTGATCTCCAGCAGCGGGTAGAGCGTGTCGCCGGGAAACACGCCCTTCCGGAATTTCGCCTGCACCTCGATGAAACCGATCAGGTCCTCGCCGATCACATGCGGAAACAGCCCCGCCCCCGCCGCCGTGAGCGTCAGGATATGCAGCCCGTGCGCCAGCAGGTCCTTGTGACCCATCGCGTGGCAATAAGGCCGGTCATAGTGCACCGGATGATTGTCGCCCGAGAGCAGCTGGAACGCCGAGAAGTGCGCATCCGTCAACGTCCGCGCCGGCAATGGGAACCGCTCACCAACTTCGAGCTGATCGAACGAACGATGCGGAACGAGGGGGCGAGAGAGCGGGTCAAACAAAATGGTCACGCGTCAATGCTGGCAAATTTACTTACCTGTCCTGGTCTTCAGAGCAGATCCCATCACTGCCTCAGCAAGTCCCGCGAGATAATCACCCGCATCACCTCGTTCGTGCCCTCCAGAATCTGGTGCACCCTCAAATCCCGCACGATGCGTTCGATGCCGTAGTCCGCGAGATAGCCATAGCCCCCATGCAGCTGAAGCGCGTCGTTGGCGACCTTCGATCCCGTGTCCGTCACATAGCGCTTGGCCATGGCGCACCAGCGTGTCGCGTCCGGCGCCTTGGCGTCCAGCGCCTGCGCGGCGGCGTAGAGCGTGGCGCGCGCCGACTGCGTTTCCGTCTCCATGTCGGCGAGCTTGAACTGCGTCGCCTGGAAGTCCGCGATCGCCTGGCCGAACTGCTTGCGCTCCTTCACATAGGCGAGCGACTTGTTCAGCGCCTCCTGCATCCCACCCAGCGAGCACGCCGCAATGTTGAGCCGCCCGCCGTCCAGTCCGGCCATGGCAAAGCGAAAACCGTCACCCTCGGCGCCGATGCGCCGGCTGGCGGGAATGCGCACGTCCTCGAAGATCACCTGCCGCGTCGGCTGCGAATTCCAGCCCATCTTCTTTTCGTTCGCGCCAAAGGAGAGTCCCTTGTCTGACTTCTCCACCACGAAAGCCGAAACGCCTTTCGCGCCCTCTCCCCCAGTCCGCGCCATCACGACATAAACGTCGCTGACGCCCGCGCCGGAGATGAAGGCCTTGCCGCCGTTCAGCACGTAGTCGTCGCCATCCTTCACCGCCTTCGTGCGCAGGCTGGCGGCGTCGGAGCCGGAGCCCGGCTCGGTCAGGCAATAGCTGGCCAGAAGCTCCATGGAGGTCAGGCGCGGCAGCCACTCCTGGCGCAGGGCCTCGGCCCCGAACTGGTCGATCATCCAGCAGCACATGTTGTGGATCGAGATGTAGGCGGCGGTCGACACGCACCCCATCGAAAGCTGCTCGAACACAAGTACGGCGTCGAACCGCGTGAGGCCCGAGCCGCCCACGTCTTCGTTAACGTACAAACCCGCCAGACCCAGTTCGGCGGCGCTTTTGATCACGTCCACAGGAAAGTGTTTGTTTTCATCCCATTGGGCGGCAAAGGGTCTTAACCGGTCAGCGGCGAAGGAAGACGCCGTTTGTCGAATCAGATTTTGTTCACTAGTCAGATTGACTGTCATCCGCTCTGGTCCTTGGGCCCGTGCCGGACAATATCTGTTCGACGCGCGTAACCAAACCAACCTACCCGATTGGCTCCCAGGCTGACACCTCCCTGATGGCGACCCTGACAGTTGACCCGGCTCCGCTTTACCGGATTCGTCCCGCACGGGGCGACGAGGTGGGCGAACTCCAGAACATCGACCTCGCCTCCGCGACCCTGTTTCGCGGCCTGGGCCTGATCGACTTCGGCCCCACGGGCGAACCCAGCCAGCCGATCCCGGAAGACCGGCTGCGCAAGGGCTTTGGCGACGGGCTGATCTGGGTCGCCGTCGATGAGATGGAGGAGCTGGTCGGCTTCGCCCTCTGCTCGGACCGGGGCGAGGATCTCTATCTCGAGCAGCTCTCCGTCCTGCCCCGCCACGGCCGCAAGGGCCTGGGCACGCGTCTGGTGCGCCGCTGCCTGCAGGAGGGCGAAGCCCGGTCCTACAAGCGCGTCTCGCTCTCCACCTTCCGCAAGGTGGCGTGGAATGGCCCGTTCTACCGCACGCTGGGCTTCCGCGAAGTCCCGCCCTGGCGGCTCCAGGACTGGCAGCTGGAAATCCGTGAGCTCCAGAAGCAGACCATGGATGTCCGCCTCCGCTGCTTCATGCATCGCCGGGTCAAACGCGGGCGCTAGAGGGCCTCAAACGTAGCCCAGCTTGTCATCCCGGCCGGAGCCCGAAGGGCGGAGAGCCGGGACCCATTTGGGCAACCCGCGCAGCCGAACGGCTCCCGGACAGCGCTGCGCGCTTCCGGGATGACAATCAGAGGGGTTGCGAGGTACCAACACCTTCAGATTGCAGAGAGTGCCCCCATGCCCAAATCCCTCGTCACCGGCGCCTTTCCGTCCAGCCGTATGCGGCGCGTCCGCCAGCACGACTGGTCGCGCCGGCTGGTGCGCGAAAGCAAGCCGTCGCCGGACGATCTGGTCTGGGGCCTCATCGTCCACGACGGCAAGGAAAAGCGCATCCCGGTGAAAACCATGCCGGGCGTCGACCGGCTGAATATCGACGAAGCCGCGAAGGCCGCCGTCCGTGCCCGTGAACTCGGCATCCCGGCCATCGCCGTCTTCCCCCATATCGACGGCTCGAAAAAGAACGACGCCGGCTCGGAAGCCGGCAACCCGGAAGGGCTGGTCCCGGCCGTCATCCAGGCCATGAAGGCGGCCGCCCCCGAGGTCGGCATCGCCTGCGACGTTGCGCTCGACCCCTTCACCAGCCACGGCCATGACGGCCTCCTCGACGAGGCGGGCTATGTCCTCAACGACGAGACGGTCGCCGCGCTCACGGAACAGGCGCTGGTCCAGGCCCGCGCCGGCGCCGACATCGTCGCCCCTTCCGACATGATGGACGGCCGCATCGGCGCCATCCGCGACATGCTGGACGAAGACGGCCATCACAACGTGATGATCCTGTCCTACGCCGCCAAGTATGCCTCCGCCTTCTATGGCCCCTACCGCGACGCGGTGGGCACCGCCGCCGTGCTGAAAGGCGACAAGAAGACGTACCAGATGGACTTCGGAAACACCGAGGAAGCGCTCCGCGAAACCGCCATGGATATCGAGGAGGGAGCGGACATGGTGATGGTGAAGCCCGGCCTGCCCTATCTCGACATCGTCCAGCGCGTCAGCTCCGAGTTCGGCGTGCCGACGCTGGTCTTCCAGATCTCGGGGGAATACGCGCAGATCAAGGCCGCCGCCGCCCAGGGATGGCTGGATGAGGACAAGGCCATCGTGGAAACCCTCTCGGCGTTCAAGCGGGCCGGGGCCAGCGGGGTCATCACCTACTTTGCCGAGCGCGCCGCGCAGCTACTGGGCTAGGCGCCCGCCTTCGTCTTCGCGGCCCCGCTTCAGGCTGGCGTGCAGTCGCCAAAGCATCCCCTCGAGGACGGCCATCTTCTCTTCCATGGCGGTGACGTCGCGCCCGGCCGCCGCCGAGCGGTCCAGCATCTCGATCAGCCGGGCCATATGCTCGGCCAGAAGGCTGATCTTCTGGTGGAGAATATCGGATCGGGCGGGGCGGTTCATCGCCAGTCTCGTGCAAATGCTGACCACCCGCACATCTACGCCCGGACATGCCGGCGGTTTCATTCCGCCGGGCCCGAATCACGGACCGCCGCCCGGTTTTGGGCGTATATCGCCATGGCCGTCCACAACCCTCCTGCGTTTGCCCTCAGAACTCTACGAAAAGACACTCGACACACCCGGTCCATGCGCGCTACTCCGCGATTCTGTTACGGGAGCGACTATTTCATGGGCCCTTCAGGGTCTCGCGTCGCAGTACGCGTCGCACAAGCCGAGGATGCAGCTGTCCTGGAGCGGATCGAGGCCGTGTCCTTCGACGGCGACCGCCTGTCGCGGCGGAGCATCAACCACCATCTTCAATCGCCCACCTGCGACGCCTTCGTCGCTGAACTGGCCGGGCGGATCGTGGGCTATTCGATGCTGTTCTACAGACGCAACTCCCGCATCGCCCGCCTCTACTCCATCGCCACGGTTCCCGAAGCCCGCGGCCACGGCGTTGCTGGCGCCCTGATGGCGGCTGGGGAAAAGGCGGCGGCGCGGCGCGGCGCAGATACGCTTCGCCTCGAAGTCCGCGTCGACAACGACGCCGCGATCGGCCTTTACCACCGCCTCGGCTATCACGACTTCGGCCGTCACGAGGACTACTACGAAGACGGCCAGGCCGCGCTTCGCCTTGAGAAAGCGCTCTCCGGATCGAAAGTCGCTGCGGCATGAGGGACTGGATCCTGATCGCCGACGATCTGCGCGACCTCGCCTCTCTCGGCGCGCCCTTCCGCATGATGACCTCGCGGGACTACGTCCTGCAGCCCAAGCTGCTCTCCGGCTCGCGCCCGAAGATCATCAACCTCGCCCGCAACTACAACTACCAGACGGACGGGTACTACGCCTCGCTGCTGGCCGAGGCGCGGGGCCACCGCGTCATTCCCAGCGTCGAGACCATGCTCGACCTCTACGACAGCGAGATATCCGAAGACACCTCCATCCCGGACCTTGAAGAAGCGCTCAACAAGGACCGCGCCAAGGCCGGCGAGAAGTATGTGGTCCCCGACCGCATCCTCGTTTGTTTCGGAGAAACCGAGGACGAGCGTCTCAAACCCTTCGGTCGCCTCCTGTTCGACTGGTATCGCGCCCCCGTCCTGGTCGTCACGACCGAGATCAACGGCAAGGCGCCGACGGTCGAGATCAAACGCATCAAGCTGACGCCCTTCACCACGCTGAAGGGCGACGATCTGAAGTTCTTCGTCGATGCGCTGACCAAATACACCGGCCGCGTCTGGAAAAGCCCCAAGGCGCGCACCATCGCCAAGCATTCCATCGCGGTGCTGTACGACCCCAACGAACAGCTGCCGCCATCCAGCGTCGAGACGCTGCAATACTGGGCGCGGCTGGCGGAAAAGGATGGCGTCGAGATCGAACCGATCACCAAGCGCGATCTCGCCAAGCTGGCCGAATTCGACGCGCTGTTCATCCGCGAGACCACGTCGATCACCAACCATACCTATCGCTTCGCCCGTCGCGCGTGGTCGGAAGGCATGCCGGTGATCGACGACCCGATCTCCATGATGCGCTGCACCAACAAGGTCTACATCTGGGAGCGGCTCATCGGCGCCGGCCTGCCTTCACCGCAGACTGTGCTGGTGCAGGACAAGACCAACCTGGAAGAAGTCGCCGACACGCTGAACTTTCCGGTCGTACTGAAAATCCCCGACGGCTCGTTCTCGCGCGGCATCAAGAAGGCCAACGACATGGCCGAGCTGAAACAGCTGGTGCACGACTTCCTGGAAGACACCGACCTCGTCATCGCCCAGAAATTCGTGCCCACCGAATTCGATTGGCGGATCGGCGTGCTTGACCGGCGCCCGATCTTCGTCTGCCAGTACAAGATGGCGCGGGGCCACTGGCAGATCGTCAACCACAAGGGCGATGGCCGCGCCGTCGAGGGCGGGTTCAATTCCCTGTCGGTCGCCGATGCTCCGGCTGACGTCGTTGATATCGGCCTGCGCGCCGCCAACCTGATCGGCGACGGGTTCTACGGCGTCGACATCAAGACCGGCCCGGATGGCCCCGTGGTGATCGAGATCAACGACAACCCCAATCTCGAACACGGCATCGAGGACGCGAGCGAAAAGACCGCCGTCTGGTCCCACCTCACCGAGTGGTTCGTGAAGCGGTTGAACAGCTGAACCGCTTCACCTAAGCCCGCGCAACAGCGGCAGGCCACAAGGGGGCGCCCAGGCCAGATGAGGCAAGCGCCCATCACCAGAAACAACTCTTGGGCCGATCTCCTTTCGGAAGGGCGGCTGCCGAAATTTGCGCTGATATGCCTCGGCGTCTGGCTCAACGCCGCGGACACACTCGTCACCGCCACGATCATGCCGAGTGTCGGCGCCGACCTGTCGGGATACGCCTATTTCAGCTGGGCCGTCGCCGGCTTCCTGATCGGCGCGATCCTGGCCGGGGCCAGCGCAGGGCGCCTGTCTGAAATCATGGGCCTGCGCAAGGCGACGGCTTTTGCCGGCGTCGTTCTGGCTGTTGGTTGCCTACTTAGCGCGCTCGCGCCGGGGATCGGCCTCTTCCTCGCGGGCCGCGTGATCCAGGGCGTCGGCAGCGGCTGGATATCCGGCTTCGCCATGGTGGCCATCGCCCTGCTGTTCCCGGAACGTCATATCGCGCGGGTCTTTGCCGGCGTCGCCGCAATCTGGGGCGTCGCCACGGTGCTTGGGCCTCTTGTAGGCGGACTCTTCGCCGAGGCCGGAGACTGGCGAGCCGTCTTCTGGCTGTTCGCCGCACAAGCCGTGCTGTTCAGCGTGGCCTCTCCCATTCTGCTTGTTGGTAGCGACACATCACGGCGCGCATCGGGCATTCCCTGGACCCAACTCGCGGTGCTGGCCCTTGGCGTTGGTGCAATTTCCGTCGCCAACCTTACGAGCCCGGCGCTCGCAATCGCCCTGATGGCCATCGGAATTGGCTTCCTGCTTCTGGTTTTGTGGGTCGATCACCGCGCACCAGTCCGGATGTTGCCCCACCGCGCGGGAGACCTCACGACAATCTCCGGCGCTGGCTACGCGGCCATGTTCGCGCTTACCGCAGCCTCGATGGGCCTCACCATCTATGGTCCCGCAATCCTTCAGCAGCTCCACGGGCTCACCCCGCTTCTTGCCGGTTATGTCGTCGGCTCAGAGGCGCTGGCCTGGACGCTGATGGCGTTCGTGGTCGCCGGCGTCACCACGCCCGATGGCGAGCGCTTCTGGATCCGCACCGGAGCCGGCTGCATTCTCGCCGGCGCCGTCTTGCTGGCCGTTGTAATGCGCCAGGCGACAATCGTCTGGGTCGTCGCGGGCGGGGGACTGATGGGCGCGGGCTTCGGCTTCAGTTCAAGCCTGATGAACCGCCGCGTCCTGCGCGCCCTGTCCGAACCCGACCGGGCGATCGGCGCATCCGCGTTCATAGCCGTACGGCAGGCCGGCAGCGCGGCCGGCGCCGCAATCGCCGGCGTGTCCGCCAACCTTGCAGGCTTCGGCGCCGGCCTCAGCGCTTCCACCGCTCACGCCGCAGGCGTCTGGGTGTTCGTCACCGCAATACCGCTCGCGCTCGCAGGCGTTTGGGCGGCATGGCGGCTTTCAGGCAGCGCGGCGACTGCCTAGAACAGGTCGCCCTGATCTTCCGGCCGCTTGCGCCTGCGGATGCGCGGCTTCTGCGGCAGGGGCTCGTCAGCTTTCTTCTTCCCGCGCCCGGACGGCGGCGGCGCACCGCCTGTTCCGCCGACCGCAAAGGCTTCGCCATCTGCAAAGCGCAACCGCAACGGATCGCCATTGCCCACCGAGCCCGCCGAACGGATCAGGCTGCCGTTGGGCGTTGTGACAAGCGCGAAGCCGCGTTTCAGCACGCCTTCATACGACAGGCTCGTCAGCACGCGCGCCTGCGTTTCCAGTCGCCGCCGCGTCTGCTCCAGCCGCCGGTCCACCGCCGGCCTCAGCCGGGCCGTCAGCCGCTGTTGCTCGGCGCGCTTCGTCGCCACCTCGCGCCGCAGCGCCGCCGGACGCAGCGCCCCGCCAGTCCGGTCGAACGTCGCCCGCTTGCGCCCCAGCGCCCGGCCCAGCGCGCCGCCGAATTTCTGCGCCGCAAGATCCAGCCGCTGCCTCGGCCCCTGCAGCACCGCATCCAGCTTCGGCAGCCGCGCCGCGGCCGAGCGGAATTCCAGCCGCCGCTTCTCCATCTGCCGCGTCAGCGATCGCCCCGAGCGGGCGCCCAAATCCATCACCGCGGCCAGCAGATCCGCGCGCACGGGCACGGCGATCTCGGCTGCGCCGGTGGGCGTCGGCGCCCTGCGGTCAGAGACGTAGTCGATCAGCGTCGTATCGGTCTCGTGCCCCACCGCCGAGATCAGCGGGATCACGCTGTCAGATGCAGCGCGCGCCACGCGCTCCTCGTTGAACGGCCACAGGTCCTCGATCGAGCCGCCGCCCCGCGCGACGATGATGACGTCCGGCCTCGGGATCGGCCCACCCGGCGCCATGGCGTTGAACCCGCGTATTCCCGCCTCGATCTCCGCCGCCGCGCGCTCGCCCTGCACCAGCGCCGGCCAGACGATCACCCGCACGGGAAAGCGCTCGCGCACCCGGTGCACGATGTCGCGGATCACCGCGCCGGTCGGGCTGGTCACCACGCCGATCACGTTCGGCAGATAGGGGATCGGCTTCTTGCGGTCCGCATCGAACAGGCCTTCCGCCGCGAGCTTCTTCTTGCGCTCCTCCAGCAGCTGCATCAGCGCGCCAAGACCCGCCGGCCGCATCCGCTCCGCGATCAGCTGATAGTTCGACCGGCCGGGGTAGGTGGAGAGCTTCCCCTCGGCGACGACCTCCAGGCCTTCCTCCGGCTTGAACGGCAGGCGCGCCGCCTGGCCCTTCCACATCACCGAGTTCAGCGTCGCGTTGGCGTCCTTGATGTCGAAATAGACGTGGCCTGACTTCGCAACCACCACGCGCCCCAGCTCGCCGCGCACCCGCACGAAGCCATAGGCGTCCTCGATGGTGCGCTTCAGCTGCCCCGCCAGTTCGGAAACCGTCAGTTCCGGCAGGTTGCTCAACGAGGGCGGCGCGCCGCCTTCAGCACTTGATTCGGGAAACTCATCCATCGGCGCAATCTAGGCCGGGATGGCCGGGGTCAGAACCCCCGCCTAGCGCCGCAGCTCCAGCGCCTCTTCGCGCTCCACGGCCTTCGCCTCCGCCCCGCGCGACACGCGGACCAGCACAAAGCGCCCTGCATAATTGCTGTGCCCGCCAAAACTCCACTCGCCGTCGATCATCGTGAACTTCGAATCCACGGTTCCGGCGTAGTGGATGGGCTTCTGGTGAACGCCGGGCGCCGTGTCGTAGAGCTTGACGAACCGGACGGAGAGATCGCCCCGGGCGCCGCGCAGCGTGGCGGAAAGTTCGGTCACCGCCGACCTGGCGAATGTGTTGGGCTCCAGCGTCGTTCCCGTCAGCGTGCCGCCGGAATCGACAAAGTGCGCCGTGAACGGCGTCGGCGTCCCGCCGACATTGTACCAGTACTCGCCGGACCACACGCCCGTGAGATCGCTGTCGCGCGAGAAATTGGCGGATTTCCTCACCATCGCGGCCTGCCTTGTACTTGCCCCCGCAACCGTACTAATCCCGCTTTCAGCATAACCCACGAATAAGCCGCGCGGGCGATTTCACATGAAAATCTTAATCGTTGGCGGCGGCGGACGCGAACACGCCCTGGCCTGGAAGCTGAAACAGAGCGCCCGCGTCACGGACCTGCTCTGCGCCCCCGGCAATCCGGGCATCGCCACGGTGGCCCAGTGCGAGCCGGTCGCCGCAGATGATATCGAGGGTCAGGTCGCCCTGGCGAAGCGCGAACGGCCCCACCTCGTCATCGTGGGCCCGGAAGTCCCCCTGGTTGCCGGCCTCGCCGATCGCCTGCGCGAAATCGATATTCCTGTTTTCGGCCCCTCGGCCAGGGCCGCGGCGCTGGAGGGCTCCAAGGGCTTCTCCAAGGATTTCATGGCCCGCCACAACATTCCCACCGCCGCCTATGGCCGCTTCACCGACGCCTCAAAGGCCCGCGCCTTCCTCGACACGCTCGCGCCGCCTTACGTGCTGAAGGCCGATGGCCTCGCCGCCGGCAAAGGCGTGGTGATCGCCGGGACGCGCGCTGAAGCCGAAGCCGAGATCGACGCCATGCTGGCCGGACGCTTTGGCGCGGCCTCCGCCAGCCTCGTCATCGAGGAGTTCATGCCCGGCGAGGAGGCCAGCTTCTTCGCCCTCTGCGACGGCGAAACGGCGGTGGCCCTCGCCGGCGCGCAGGACCACAAACGCGTGGGCGAGGGCGACACCGGACCCAATACGGGCGGCATGGGCGCCTATTCGCCCGCCCCCATCCTCGACATGGCGATGCAGGCCCAGGTGATGGAGCGGATCGTGCTGCCCACCGTGCAGGGCATGGCCGCCGAGGGCCGCCCCTATCGCGGCGTGCTGTTCGTCGGCCTGATGATCGCCAACGGCGAGGCGCGCGTGGTCGAATACAATTGCCGGTTCGGAGACCCGGAATGCCAGGTCATCATGACCCGGCTGAAGGACGACCCGCTGGCCCAGTTCCTGGCCTGCGCCACCGGCGGCCTTGCCGGCTGCCGGCGGATGGAACGGTTCGCCGATCCGGCCGTCACCGTCGTCATGGCCGCGAAGGGCTATCCCGACGCCCCGGTCAAGGGCGGCGTCATTGGCGGGATCGCGGCGGCCGAGCAGGTCCCGGACGTCACCGTTTTCCATGCCGGCACAGCCCTGAAGGACGGCCAGCTGGTCGCAAACGGCGGCCGGGTGCTCAATGTCACCGCCACGGGGCACACGCTCCAGGAGGCCGTCAGCGCCGCCTACGCCGCCGTCGACCGGATCGACTGGCCGGATGGCTTCTGCCGGCGCGACATCGGCTGGAGGGCCCTGCAGCGGGGTTGAGCTTTACGCTGCGACAGGTAAAGCCTTTCGTTTCGGACCGGCCCGAAGTCCCGCTATGGTGGCCGGAAGAAGACTTGCGTTGATCAAGGGCAGGACATGACTGAGTCGGCGAACCCCTCGGACGTCTACACCGGCACCAAAGCGGTCGCCGACACGCACAAGTTCGACGAGGCCGCGCTCGACCGCTGGCTGAAGGCGAATGTCGAGGGCTATGCCGGCCCGCTCGAAGTGCGCCAGTTCAAGGGCGGGCAGTCCAACCCGACCTACCAGCTCATCACCCCGAATAAGAAATACGTCATGCGCCGCAAGCCGCCGGGCAAGCTGCTGCCGTCCGCGCACGCGGTCGACCGCGAATTCCGGGTGATCTCGGCGCTCTATCCGACCGGCTTCCCGGTCGCGCGGCCCTACGGTCTCTGCGAGGACGACAGCGTCATAGGCACCATGTTCTACGTGATGGACATGGTCGAAGGCCGCATCCTCTGGGACGCCACGCTGCCGGAATACGACCCGCCCATGCGCCGGAAAATCTTCGACGCCAAGCTCTCCACCTTTGCAGCGCTGCACAACACCGACTGGCGCAGGATCGGCCTCGAGGGCTTCGGCAAGGAAGGCGACTACATCGCGCGCCAGATCCACCGCTGGACCAAGCAATACCAGATGTCCGAGACCACGAAGATTCCGGAGATGGACAAGCTGATCGAGTGGTTGCCGAAGAACATTCCGCCAGGCGAGCGCACCACCATCGTCCATGGCGACTATCGCATCGACAACATGGTCCTTCACCCCACAGAGCCGAAAGTGATCGCAGTGCTCGACTGGGAGCTTTCGACACTGGGCGATCCGCTGGCGGATTTCACCTACCACCTGATGCAATGGAAAATGCCGTCGTCCGATCCGGCGCGTCCCTCGCTGGCGCAGGTCGAGGACAAGGAGGCGCGCGGCATTCCCACGATCGATCAATACGTCGCCCGCTATTGCGAACTCACCGGTCGCGATGGCCTGCCCGAACTGGACTACTATTTCGCGTACAACGCCTTCCGGCTCGCAGGCATCCTTCAGGGTATTGTCGGCCGGGTGCGCGACGGCACCGCCTCGAACGCGATGGCCGCCCAGAACGAGGGCCGCGTCGCCCCCCTTGCAAAGTTCGCCTACGCCTGCGCGAAACAGGCGGGACTTCAGGGGTAGGGTCTCTGCGAGATAGCCCGGTCGGCTCGGCTATTTCAGCCGGCTAATTCAGCTTAGCCGCCGAGATACGACAGTTGGCCAGCGCCGCCTCGATCTCGCGCTTCGCGGCTGCAGCCATCGATGCGTATTTCGCCGCTGCCTTGCGGTCAGCGTTCGCGACGGAAGACGCGACGACGTCAACCTGCGCCATCCGCTCCCGCGCCCACTCATCCGTCTGCACCAGGAACTTGTAGGCTTCCTTGCGCTCAGAGCTGGAGAACACGTTGGGTTTCTTGGCGGACGCCAGCACCTGGGCGATCTGGCCGGCATAGCTGCGTGCAGCCGAGCTGTTCGAGGCATAGGCGAGGCGCTTGCCCTTCAGGTACGCATCACTTGCGGTCGATTGCAGCGAGACGAGAACGGCGAGCGCATCCTGCGCGCTCTTCGCCGCGCCGAGCGCTGCGGCCGGATCGGCGCCGCCGGCGGTTTCGCCTGCCGCCTTGATCGCGTCCTGCGCGTTGTTGGCGTCCTCGAGCGATTGCGCGAGATCGGCGTTCATCGTCCCGCCGGAAGCCTTTTGCTCAGCCTCCGCCACCTTGAAATCATTGCGCGTGGCAGACACCACCGGCTCGGCGGCGATGGCGGCGATTTCCTTGCGCGCCGCATCCAGCGCCGTGTTGTTCATCTCGGTCGCCAGCGCGGAGAGTGCGGCGGCGTCGCCGCCCTCCGCCGCCTTGTTGGTGAGGTCCGCGACCTTGGTGGCGGCGTCCGTCAGGTTAGCGACATCCGCATCGCTTCGTCCGGCGGCCTTCGCCGTGTCCGCCAGCGACTTCAGCGAAGCGGCGAGGTCGACAGTCTGTTTTGCCGTCCCATCAGCGGAAGCGGAAGCCGCTCCATCCGATGTCGTCGAAGCGACAGCCGGATTGCTCCACGGCGTGATGTGGAAATACGAAACTCCGGCGCCGACGGCGACCACGACGGCGGCGACCACAGCGGTGATCAGGGCGACGCTGCCGCTGCGCAGGGCGAGGCCGGCGCGTTTCGCTTTTGCCGCCTCTTCCTTTTCCGCGGCGATGTGCGCCACGTTGTCTTCCAGCTCTTCGACGGCTTCCGGGCTCAGCTCGGCCTTTACGAGATCCGCCAGCTTGTCGGCCAGATCCGCCAACTGAGCCTCGGGATCCTGGAACGCATCAGTCCAGTTCCGCGACGCGAGTTCGTACAGGAACATGCCTTCAAGTTGCATGTCATCGAGGCGGACCGGAACGACCAGCTTCCGCTTGTGCGTCGCAGCCGCCAGCTCCTTGGCGATGTCTCCGGATTCGGAGGCGGTACGCGACATCAGCAGGACGAAGATCGGCGCTGCATCGAGCGCGTTCGCCGTCGTCGTGCGCCAGTCTTCACCAGCCGCGATCTTCGCGTCGTACCAGGCTTCGACGCCGCGTTCCTTGAGCAGATTGTAAAGAAGGCGCGCGCGCGGCTCGTCCGTCCGGCGGTAGCTTATGAAAATCTCGTTCGCCACGTTTGTGGACCCCCCTCGCTGCGCACCCGACCGCAATTGCGAGTAGCAAATCCATGTCAGGTTTGCGCCTTTCGGGCAACGTGTCCGCGCATTGAAATGGAAAATTTTGGCGGCTTTTGCCCGCCAATTGACCCGCAAATAGCCAACGTCGCAGCGTTAACTTTTTGGCGCCGCGCGGCGAGTCGTTAATCCACCGCCCGTGACGTGAATTTCCCAATGCCCACTGATGCTTCCACGATTCTTATCCGACCGGCCTGGCGGGCTCCTACATTGACCGCATCGCCGTTGCGGGAGGGCAGTCGTGCACCCTGTTCCCCGATGCGGCGGCGATGCGGTCGAGCGTGATGAGCCTTGCGTGAATGAGCTAACCCCTCCAGGCGCAGGAGTGTTTCCGGGGACCGGGGGCGAACAGCCCCGG
>WGLW01000016.1 GCA_016125405.1 Alphaproteobacteria bacterium
ACGCAAGGCTCATCACGCTCGACCGCATCGCCGCCGCTTCGTGGAACAGGGTGCACGACTGCCCTCCCGCAACGGCGATGGCTCTCAAGATAGGAGGGCGCCAAGCCGGTCGGATAAGTATTTTCCCGTCTCCGATGGCGGTTGGGGATGTCCGGGTTCGTGCGGGGGATAGACCTGCTGGACCCCGGCTTTCGCCGGGGATGCGGGGCTAGCTGATTACCGCGTCGGCCTCGATCTCGACCAGCCAGCCGGGATCGATGAAGCCCGGGCTGCCGATGAAGGAGCAGGCGGGCTCGATGTCGCGGAAGACCTCGCCGTGCGCCTCGCCGGCTTCCTTCCAGCGCGACATGTCCTTCAGGAACACGCGGGTGCGAACCACGTGACGCATCTCGGCGCCGGCTCCCTCGAGCGCGGCCTCGATGATTTCGAAACACCGCAATGTCTGGGCCTTCATGTCGCCCGGGGCGGCGACACCGCCCTCGGGCGCTATGGGCGCACAACCCGAGACGAAGACCAGATTGCCCGCTCTCACTGCACGGGAAAACCCAAGCCCAAGCTTCGACCCGCTCGGCACCTTGACGACAGACATTGACGACCCTCCGGCAAAAAGCCCTCGCCTCGTCCAGGCAAAATGGACAGGCGGCCGCCGTTTACTCGCTGTCCGCGGTGAGTTCCAGAGGTTCTCCGATCGCTTCCTTGTGGCGTGCGCCCTGGAGAATGTCCCTCAGGCCGTAATTGCCTTCGTGGCAGGCGTATTCGTAAAGCCCGCCGGTTCCCGTCGTCAGCGGCATTTCGCCCCTCCAGACCGATGTATAGAGATCGGGGTCATCGACCTCGAACTGGTAGAGGATGACGTGATCGTCGATGCGGGTGAACCGCTCGGTGAGCTTGCCCCTGGCGGAGATGTAGCCTTTCTGCTCCGGGTTCACGTTGCGGGTTTCGACGACCAGCGTGTCGCCCTCATACCAGCCGATGGAATCGCCAAGCCACGGCTTGATGACGTCCGGCCGCGTGCGGTCGTGCGTGATCGGGATGATGCGGGCGTCGTGCACCATCTCGGTGAGGATCAGCGCGTAACCGGGCGACTGAACGATCTGGTACATGTTGTTGTAGAGAACGTTGTTGAGCACCGGCCCGCCCGTGCCGCCGAACCCGATCAGGCAGCGCTCGCCCAGGCTGCGGGCTTCGGGCCCTTCATAGGATTTTGCGGCGGCGTCGAGGTCGCGGACCCGCACCGGCGCATAGGATGGCCCCGGCTCGACGAATGGCTTCGGATTGTTGGCGGACGCCGCCGGTTTCGTCTTGGCCGGCTTCGGGGCGGCCGACCTGGCCGGGGTAGACGCACGGGCCAGAGCAGGCCGCTGCGGACGGGCCTTGTAGGGGATGTGGCCGTCGGCGGGCTCGACAATCCATGATGACCGGTATTCGCCATTGATCTGGGCGACCTTCGAACCGGGATCCCACCAGAACGCATTGTAGTTGCCGTTGGCGGGAAGCTTGCCCACTTCGGGCGCCCCGACGCTCTGGTCGGTCGGCTTCTGGTCGGCGGCGAGCCGGCGATTGTTGAAGTCGCCCGCCTCCAGCTGCTTCGCCTGCTCGGCCGTGATGACCAGCGAGGTGATGCCAGGCGGGCGCGTCATGTGTGTGATCGAGGCGTTGGTCCAGAAACCCTGAAGGTCGGGCGCGCCCCAACTCGTGTGCGGCTTCACATAAGCAGACTGGGTTTGCGCCATGGCGGGCAGGCCGATTGACAGGGCCATCACCGCTGCCGCCCACCTCGCCGCGTATCCTGACTTCGCTTGATTACGCATGGCCCGTCCCTCCGCCGCAGGCGATCTTTTCTGGAAACCAGATCGCTCTTCACAGTCAAAGGAGACTGCTTTTGCGGCGGCCGAACAAGATGCTCACGCCTACGAAAACAGGCCGGTTGGCCGGATAAATCCGGGCCAGGCGCTCAACGGATGGCGGGATGACAGGCAGGAAACCCGGCCGCCGGTCAGTCCGGCAGCCGGGACGAGCGGTCAGGCGCGCTCGATGGCCATGGCGATGCCTTCGCCGCCGCCGATGCAGAGGGCTGCGACGCCCTTCTTCGCATTCTGCTGTTCCATGGCGTTGATCAGCGTGACGACCACGCGGGCGCCGGAAGCGCCGATCGGGTGGCCCAGCGCGCAGGCGCCGCCGTTCACGTTCAGCTTCTCGTGGCCGATGCCGAGTTCCTTCATGGCGATCATCGGCACCACGGCGAAGGCCTCGTTGATTTCCCAGAGGTCGACGTCGGACGCGCTCCAGCCCGCTTTCTCGAGCGCTTTCTTCATCGCCGGCACGGGGGCCGTGGTGAAGTAGGCCGGCTCGTGGCTGTGCGAGGCGGTGGCGACAATGCGGGCGAGCGGCTTGAGGCCGCGCTTCTTCGCTTCGGATTCCTTCATCAGCACCAGCGCGGCGGCGCCATCGGAAATCGCCGAGGCGTTGGCGGCGGTGACCGTGCCGTCCTTCGAGAAGGCGGGCTTGAGCTCGGGAATCTTTTCAGGCTTCGCGAGGCGCGGCAGTTCATCGGTGTCGATGGTGACGTCGCCCTTCTTCGATTTCACGGTGACCGGCGTGATCTCGCGCTTGAAGCGGCCTTCCTTGGTGGCGGACTGGGCGCGGTTCAGGGTTTCGAGCGCGTAGGCGTCCTGCTGCTGGCGCGTGAACTGGTATTCCCTAGCGATCATGTCGGCAAAGTTGCCCATCGCGCCGCCGCCGTACGCGTCTTCGAGGCCATCGGTGGCCATGTGATCCTTCATCGCCGCGGCGCCGTACTTGTGGCCCTTGCGCAGATCGACGAGGTGAGGCGCGTTGGTCATGCTTTCCATGCCGCCCGCCACCACGACTGTGGCGTCGCCGGCGAGGATGGCGTTGCGGCCCATGACCGCCGCCTGCATGCCCGAGCCACACATCTTGTTGACCGTTGTGGCCTGCGCACCCTTGGGCAGGTCGCCCTTGATGCCGGCCTGACGGGCGGGCGCCTGACCCTGACCAGCGGGAAGGCAGTTGCCCATGTAAACCAGTTCGACGTCGTCGCCCTTGACGCCGGCATCCTTCACCGCGCCCTTGATCGCCAGCGCGCCCAGCTCGTTGGCCGAGAAACCAGCCAGTTCCCCCAGCAGACCGCCCATCGGGGTCCGCGCCATGCCCACAATCACCACCGGATCCGAAGCAGTCTGCGATGCGGGCATGGGAAACGTCCTTCCTGGTTATGCGGCCTGGTTATGTGCGGCGCACCATCGGCGCCGCCCCGCCAACAAGTCAAGCGGCGCCCCGGAGTGGCGCGCCGGAGCCAGATATCTGGGAATGGCATGGCCTTCGGTCCAGATCGCTCCAGATACACTTTAGTCCCGCAGCAGTTTGCTGTCAGGTCCCCACCCGGGCCCGGGGCGAAACGCCAGACCAGCGAGGAGCGTCCCCCCATGACCACGCCCAGCCGATCTTCCGATGACATTCGCGCCGTGGACGTTGAAATCGGCGATAATGACCTGCCCGGCCTGGCGCTCGAACTGACCACGGACGACATTGACGACATCGCCATGGACGCCGCCGTGCCGTTGGCCGAGCGGCGGTGGAAACTGATCCAGTTGCGCGACGAACTGGCGGCGCGGCGGTCGGGCGACTTCATGAACGACATGGAAGAGCTATCGGATCACATCGCAGACCGGCTCGCGGCGCTTGGCAATCCGCTCGAAACCGGAGCGGAACTGGGCTCGACGGGCATGAACGCCGATGACCGCAGCGACGATGACGATCCGGCCGACCATCTGGATGACGACGTCTCCGAGGACGACTGAGGCGCCGGTCCCGGCGCATCTCACGTCGAAATGCGGACAAGCCCCGGTTCATCCGCTGTCGGCGCCTCGAAAATCCTGAGCCATTCGTCGATATCCTTGCCGGTGACGTGAAACGTGTGCGGCGGCAGGGCCCGGTTTCGCAGTTCAAGACGGCGCTTCAGCTCGTCCTTTGGGACATCGAGGAAATAGAGTGCGGTTTCCGCACCCGCAGTCTTTGCACGGGCGCGGTAGGCGTCGCGCTCGGAGCGGCTCCAGAAACCGTTGTCGAGCACGACGTCGACGCCGAGCCCGAGGGTGCGCAGCGCCACTTCAAGCTGGAGCTCTTCAATGCGGTCGCGGGCGTCCGGATCCCGGCCGTCCTCGCTGCCGAGGCGGCTGAGCCATTCATCCGGCGTCAGGCGCAGGGCGGAATATTCCGACTCCAGGCGGGCCGCGAGCGTCGACTTTCCGGCGCCGGGCAGGCCGCAAACAAGATGAAGCGTCGCCATCGCGACAGTTTCGCAGATCAGAGCCGCCGCGTCACGCCGCAGGCAGGCGGGCGGGCTGGGCGCTACTTCTTGCGCTTCTTCTTCGACCCGTTGGCGGGTTCGACCTCGAAGGTCATCTGCAGGTTGACGCGATAGGATACGACTTTTCCGTCTTCGATCACGGCCGACATATTGTTGACGTTGGCCGACTTGAGACCGCGCACGGTCTTGTGGAAGCGCGCTACCGCGGTCTGGATCGCATCCTCGAACGACTTCGAGGATTCCGTCAGGATCTGTTCCGACTTGAGGATTTTCATCGGCGCGCCCCCTCCATTCCATTCGGCAGACAAAGCAAAGCGCATCGAGGCCCGACATGCAAACCCATGCACGCGAGGCACGAGACTGTCACAAATGGCGCCGGCGTGGACGTTCCGCCGTGCGGCGCCCATACTTGCCCACCGGCGCCCGGCCGGAGCATGGGACGCACATGACAGACACCGCTGACAGTTATGTCGAAATCACCATCGATGGGCGGATCGCCATCGTCCGCTTCGATCGCGGCTCGAGGTCGAACGCGCTCAGCGCCGAGGCCATCCGGCAGCTCACGGAAGCGGCGCGCGGATTCCACGGTCGGCCGGAAATTTCCGCCGTGATCCTCACAGGCGGGTCCGCGAACTTCACGCTCGGCGCCGATCTCAAGGACCCTGCCTCGGCGGCGTTGCGGAAACAGGGTCTCGCCGAACGCCGCGTGTCGCTGCGCGCCGGACCGGAGATGTGCGAGGCGTGGGAAAAAGTGGACGCCATCACGATCATGGCGATCGAGGGCTGGTGCGTGGGCGGCGGCGCGGCGCTGGCGGTGAGCTGCGACCTGCGCGTTATGGGAAAATCGGCGCGGCTTTATATTCCGGAAGTGGCGCGCGGCATGAACATGAGCTGGGGCTCGATTCCGCGGCTTACCGCCCTCGTCGGCCCCGCGCGAGCCAAGCGGCTGGCGGCGCTGTGCGAGAAAGTTGACGCGCCAACCTGCGAAAGCTGGGGCCTCGCCGACGCGGTGACCGGGGATGGTGCGGCGCTGGATCGCGCCATGGCGTTCGCCAAAACCGCCGCCGCCCTGCCGCCGACAGCGATGAAGCTGGTGAAGCATGACGTCAACGCCGCGGCGCTGGCGCTGAGCCGCGTCACCGCTCGCGCTGATCTTGAAGCCTTCGCGCTGATGGAGCGGTCGGATGATTTCGCGGAGGGCGTGACGTCGTTTCTGGAAGGCCGGGACCCGGATTTTACGGGGAACTGAGCGGGATCAGTCGTCCGCCGCCCCGGTTCCTGCGCTGACCCGGAAAACGTGGCCGTCGGGGTGACGCAGGCCGAATTCCCTCACGCCCCACGGATAGTCCGCCGGCGCCTGGAGGACGACGCAGCCGAGGGATACGGCCTTTGCATAAAGCGCATCGACCTCGGCCGGGCTGGCCATCCACCAGCTCATCCATGCGCCGTCCGTTGCGGGCTGACCTTCGGGCGCGGGAGCCGGCGTGCCGCGCTGTCCCTGACCGTTGAGGCAGAGGAAGATTTCGGCGTTGTCGGTGCAGACGCTTCCGAAGTCCGGCGTCGCGCCGGCTGGCCACAGAAACCCCTGCCGCCAGCCGAACTGCGCGAACCAGGCGACGCTTGCCGCGACGTCCGACACATTCAGGATAGGCGTCGTTGCATTCACCGGCATGAACCGCTCCTAATCCTCCGCAGCGCTGACCGTCGCCGTGATGAAGCCGCCGCCGAGGACTGTGCTGCCGTCCGGCGCGGCGTAGAGCACGCAGGCCTGACCCGGCGCGACGCCTTCTTCGGGTTCGTCGAAGACAAAACCGGGTTGGCTTACTCCTTCAAAATTGGCGACCAGCGCCATGCGGCCCGCCACCGGCGCCCGTGTGGAGCGGACGCGCGCAAGCGCCGGCAGACCCGCCGTGCAGGCCGCCTCCAGCGTTCCTTCGCCCAGCCAGTTGGATTCGCCGATCGCCAGCGCCGAGGTCGCCAGCGCTTCGCGCGGGCCGACGATCACCCGCTTGCCCGGCGCATCCAGCTTCACCACGAACAGAGGCTCGCCCGTCGCGATGCCGAGACCGCGGCGCTGACCGATGGTGTAGCGGATGACGCCTTCGTGGCGGCCCATGACGCGGCCATCCATGTGGACGATGTCGCCGGGTTCGCTGGCGCCGGGACGCAGCTTCTCGACGATGTCGGAGTATTTGCCGGCTGGCACGAAGCAGATGTCCTGGCTGTCCGGCTTGGCCGCGACGGCGAGGCCGAGGGCCGCCGCCGCGCGCCGCACGTCGTCTTTCCGCATGCCGCCCAGCGGGAAGCGCAGGAACTCGAGCTGTTCGCGCGTGGTGGCGAAAAGGAAATAGGACTGGTCGCGATCGGGATCGGCGGCGCGCGCGAGTTCGGGCCCGGCCGCGCCCAGGGTGCGGCGGATGTAGTGGCCGGTCACCATCGCATCGGCGCCGAGGTCGCGCGCCGTCGCCAGCAGGTCCTTGAACTTGACCGTCTGGTTGCAGCGCACGCACGGGATCGGGGTCGACCCCTTAAGATAGGTGTCGGCGAAATCCTCCATCACCTGCGCGCGGAAGCGGCTTTCGTAGTCCAGCACATAGTGCGGCACGCCCAGCGCCTCGGCGACGCGGCGGGCGTCGTGGATGTCCTGTCCGGCGCAGCACGCGCCCTGTTTCTTCAGCGCGGCGCCATGGTCATAGAGCTGCAGCGTGACGCCGACCACGTCGTAGCCGGCATAGGCCGCCAGCGCCGCGGCGACGGAGCTGTCGACGCCGCCGGACATGGCGACCACGATCCTGGTTTCCGACCGCGGCTTGTCGAAGCCGAAATCAAGGTCGGCGCCGGAGAGGTCGACGCCGGCGAGCTTCGAGAAATCACAGAGCCCGTCTGCGACCGGAAGCGCAGGAATGGCGGGGCCGGGCGCGCTGCCGCGCGGCCCGATGAGGGTCGGCATGATGTCTCTCCCACGGGGTCAAGGCCCGAAGCAGATGGATGTTGAGGCAGGCTGATACAGGAAGATCGCGGCGAAGTGTAGGCGCGGGCGCCTTGTTGACGCCGGGCGGTGTATGTGCATATTGTATGAGTGTATGCATACACTGCAACACATACTCGACAGTCTCCGCATTGAGGGCAACGGCGCCCCGATCTATGTGCAGCTGCGCGACCAGTTTCTCCGGGCGCTCGGCCAGGGACTGCTAAGCCAGGGCGACCAGATGCCGACGATGCGCCAGGTTGCCGTCGCCCTGAAAATTGACCTCAACACCGTGCGCCACGCCTATGACGAACTGGAAGGCATGGGCGCCATCGATCTCGTGCGCGGGCGCGGCAGCTTTGTCGCCACGCCGCCCAGCCCGCCCAGCGAGGCGAAGCGCGAAAAGGCGACCGAGGCGTTCGCCGCGCAGACGCTGGCGACGGCGGTCGCACAGGGCATCGATCCGGGCGCACTGGTCCGCCATCTGGCCAGACTCATCAAGGACCAGGGCTCGTGAAGCAGAAGGAACACTGACATGGGGACGAAAACGTCGATCTCGGGCATGAACCAGACGGCCCTGCTGCTCGCGGCAGTGACGGCGGCGGCTGGGGCCGCGCTGATCTGGCTTAGCGGGTCAAACCCTTCACCACTTTATCTCTGGGGCGGGGTCGCCCTGCTGATCCTCGCCGCGCTGATCCCCGGCGCGTTGCGGATGGCCGACCAGTGGGAGCGGGCGATCATCCTGCGTCTCGGCAAGCTGCACGCGGTGCGCGGGCCGGGGCTGTTCCTGATCGTCCCCTTCGTCGACAACATCTCGTCCTGGATCGACCAGCGCATTCAGACCACGATGTTCAACGCCGAACAGGCGCTGTCGAAGGACACCGTGCCGGTGAACATCGACGCCGTGATCTTCTGGCAGATCCACGATCCGCAGCGCGCCGCGCTGGAGATCACCGACTACCGGCAGGCGGTCGAGCGCGTGGCGCAGACGTCGCTGCGGGAAATGGTGGGCTCATCGGCGCTGTCGGCGATCTTGTCCGACCGCAAACAGGGCGACGAGGTGCTGCGCGAGGAAATCGGACGCAAGACCTCCGAATGGGGCGTCTCGGTGATCTCGGTCGAAATCCGCGACATCAGCGTGCCGCCGGCATTGCAGGACGCCATGAGCCGGCAGGCGCAGGCCGAACGGGAACGCCAGGCGCGGGTGCTGCTCGGCCAGGCCGAACAGGAGGTGGCGGCAAAGTTCGTCGAAGCGGCGGAAATCTACGCCACCAATCCGGCGGCGATGCAGCTGCGCGCCATGAACATCATCTACGAGACCACCAAGGAGCGCGGCGCCACCATCCTCATCCCCACCAGCATGGTCGACGCCATGAACCCCGGCAGCCTGCTCGGCATGGTCAGCGCGGCGGAGGCGGCGGACAAGGGGTAGCCGCAGGGTCCGCGCGTCACGTCGCGGAGAGCGGACTGTTCAGCGGCCAGTCACTTCGAGCGCGCCTGGTCCATGGCGACAACGGCGTCGACCACGATGTCCGGCCGGTCGTGGGCGACATCGTGAGAGCTGTCGTCGGCCCGGACCAGCGTGCGGTTGGGCGCCGCCGCGGCAAACGAAGCATGGGAGTCCTTCCACCACTGCGCGGTGGCGTCGTCGTCAAACGGCGTTCCACCCGACACGATGACGGTGACAGGAAGCGCCGTTGGCCATTTGACCTGATGAAACGCGCGGGACGTCTCCGAGAAAGACGCGGCAAGCGCGAGAAGTTGACGGTTGGCCGGCGATGTCGGGGCTTTTTTCAGCGCCGCGACCACCGGCGCATAGCTGGCTTCCTGTTGGGCGATGGTGGCGTCCGTATAAAACTGCGGAACGTTGGCATCCACCAGAACCACCCCGGAAAACCAGGAAGCATGATCTAGCGCCGCATAGGTTGCGATCTCTCCGGCAAGTGAATGTGAAACAAGCACGACCTTTCTGGTTGCACCCAGTTTTTTCAGACCGGCCTCAAGATCCCTCGTCGCCGCGTGTACATCCCACGGGCCATCGACATTATCGCTTCCGCCAAACCCGGCGCGGTCATAGGTGATGATCCTGGCGCCAGTGGCCCTGGAAAGCGCCGGGATGAGGGTGTTCCAGTACGAAGCATCAAGGCCGCCACCGGCGTCGAGCACGATTGCAGGTTCCCGGCCAGCGGTGACATAGAACGCAATCTTGTGCCCGTCTCGCGAAACGATCGTCTTTTCACCGACCGCCCCAACCGCCTCGACCGATTGGGCCTGAGCCTGAGTCACTTGCGATCCCGGGAGTGATGAGCCGAGGATCAGGGCGCCAAACGCCATCGCGTTTACCAGCTTCATCGCGCGGCTCCTGCCTGCTGCTCATCTCCGTATGGCGCGCGCATTTTTCACTGTCAAATGATAGGCGCATGGCCAGGGTGCTGCATGGTGATCGCGCTCACCCCCCAACGACGCGGCGTTGTCGAGGTCCATGCGCGAGGCGCCGCGACGACAGGACCTGCGATACTGGACGGCCTCGCGTGATCGCGTGCAATCTTCGGCCATGGCCAACGCGACCTCGCCCCATCATTTCCAGACCAGCCAGCCGCGGGAGCTTCTGGCCTGTGTCGAGTTTTCCGCCGAACAGGCCGAGAAGGTCATCGAGGACAAGGGCGCGTGGCGCTGGCTCTGCATCGCCATGACGCTGGGGGTGCAGAACGCCTGCCTCTGCGCGCTGGATGCGCACGACGAATACGGCACCAAGGGCATGACCCGAACCGACGCACGCGACATTCGCCGCTGGACGCGCGGCGGGCGGCGCGGACCGCCGCCACACGCGCTGACCGAGCCGCGCATCGTCTCGCCGCTGGAGCTGCTGCGGCGTGTCGGCGACCCCTATTTTCTCAAGCCGCCCTTCCAGCTGGCGCTGACCCACGAGATGACGCGCGCCTTCGACGACTTGGTCGACCTGCGCAATACCTTCCTGCATTTCAGCGACGACGGCTGGATGATCGACCTGAGGGAGATTCCGCCCCTGGCGATCAATGCATGCGGGATCATCCGGCATCTCGCCGTCGTGCAGCCGGTCTATCTCGCCCGCGCGGAGCGCGGCCACCGCGACCGCGTCGCCGCCGCGCTCGAACGCGTCGAGATTGCGATGGACCACTATCTCGGCGCCGAGGTCGGCTAGCGTTATGCGAATTAGGCGCCGGCGAAACTTGCTGCTAGGCTTCGCCGATGGACACACCGACCGAAGGGCGGCGCGGCCCGCTGACACTCTGGTTTGCGACCGCGTTGTGGAAGCGAATCCTCCTGGCGGTGCTGCTTGGCGCGCTGGTGGGCTATTTCTGGGGCGAAGGCGCGGCCAGCATCCAGTGGATCGGCGCTCTCTTTGTCCGCATGATCCGGATGATTGTCGTGCCGCTGGTGTTTGTCACGCTCGCAGGCGGCGTCGCAGCGATGGGCGATATCCGGCGCCTGGGCGGCATCGGTCTCAAGGCGCTCGCGCTCTACATGCTGACAAGCGTCATTGCGGTTGCGATCGGCCTCGGCTTCGCGATCATCCTGCAGCCCGGCGCCGGAGTGAGCCTCGGCGACGCCACGCCGCGCGAGCTGGGCCAGCCGCCCTCGATCGGCGACATGCTGATGAACATCGTGCCGATCAATCCGGTGGCGGCGCTGGCCAATGGCGACATGCTGGCGATCATCTTCTTCGCGCTGATCTTCGGCGCCGGCATCCTTGTGCAGGGCGAGACAGCGCGTCCGATGGCCAGCATTCTAGACCAGGCGTCCGCAGCACTCCTGGGTGCAACGCGCATCGTCATGGAAGTCGCCCCCTTCGGCGTGTTCGCCCTGATCGCCGGAGTTATGGGAACGACCGGACCCTCAGCCTTCACCAGCATCTTCAAGCTTGCGATCGCCGTTTATGGCGGCTGCCTCCTGCACATGGCGATCACGCAGGGCGGCCTGGTGCGCCTGTTCGCGAATCTCCGGGCGGTGCGGTTCTTCCGCGACATCACGGAGGCCCAGCTTCTGGCCTATTCCACCAGCTCCAGCGCGGCGACGCTGCCGGTGTCGATGCGTGTCGCGGAAAAGAATCTCGGACTCAAACCGCCGGTGTTCTCTTCAGTCTTGCCCCTGGGCGCGACCATCAACATGGACGGCACCGCGCTTTATGTCGGGCTGGTCGCGGTGTTCGCGGCGCAAGCGTTCGGCGTGCCGCTGGGATTGGGTGACTACCTGGTCATCATGCTGACGACCGTTCTGGTCTCCATCGGAACCGCGTCCGTACCCTCCGCGTCGCTCTTCCTGCTCGCAGCGGTGCTGACCGCAATCGGCATCACCGCAGAACAGACGGCGCTGGTCGTTGGCTTCATTCTTCCCTTCGACCGCATCCTCGACATGATGCGCACAGCGACCAACGTCACCGGCGACCTTGCCGTCGCCACGACAGTTGGAAAATGGGAAGGCGAAATCGACCTGGAAACCTACGACGCGCACGCGGCGCCCTGAAGGCGATAACCGCCCTAGTTCGCCGCCGTAACGCGCCAGATCGTGTTTCCGACATCATCCGCGACAAGCAATGCGCCATCCTTTGCAATGGCGACGCCAACCGGACGGCCATGCGCGCGGCCCTTGCTGTCGAGAAATCCGGTCAGCACATCAACCGGCTGGCCTTTCGGCATGCCGTTGGCGAAGGGAACAAAGATCACCTTGTAGCCGCTCGGCGGCTTGCGGTTCCATGACCCGTGCTGACCGACGAACGCGCCGCTCGAGAACTGCGGACCGAGCGTGGCGCCCGTCGCGAACGTCAGGCCCAGCGAAGCCGTGTGGGCGCCGAGGGCGTAGTCCGGCGGGATCGCTTTTGCGACAAGGTCCGGGCGCGGCGGCTTCGGTCGCTTGTCCACGTGTTGCCCATAATAGCTGTACGGCCAGCCATAGAATGCGCCGTCCTGAACGGAGGTCATGTAGTCCGGAACGAGGTTGTTGCCGAGCTCGTCGCGTTCGTTGACGGCGACCCACAGCGCGCCGGTGGTCGGGTTCCAGTCCATGCCATTGGGATTGCGGATGCCCGTGGCGAACAGGCGCTTCGCGCCGGTTGCACGATCAATCTCCCAGATCGCGGCGCGGCCTTCTTCCACCGCCATGCCGTTCTCGCCGACATTCGAGTTGGAGCCGACCGTCGCAAAGAGTTTCGAACCGTCGGGCGACGCGATGACGTTCTTGGTCCAGTGATGGTCGATCGGGCCGGCCGGCAGGTCGGTTAGGAGCTTCCCCGTTCCGGCCAGCCGCGTCTCGCCCTCGACGTATGGAAACGCCACCACGCCGTCGGTGTTGGCGATGTAGAAGGTGTCGCCTACCAGAGCCATGCCGAAGGGCGAATTGAGGCCCTCTTCGAATACGGACGTCGTTTCCGCCTTCCCGTCGCCGTCGGCGTCGCGCAGCAAGGTGATGCGGTTGGGGCTTTTGACGCCCGCGCCGGCGCCGCCCATGATCAGCTTGGCGAAGAATCCCTTGATGCCCCTGTTGTCGCCCGGCTGCGGCGGCGAGTTGGTTTCAGCGACAAGCACATCGCCATTCGGAAGCACATGAAGCCAGCGGGGATGATCGAGGCCCGTTGCGAACGCTTCGACTTTCAGGCCCTGGGCTGCGACGGGTGTTGCGCCCGACGCCCATCCGATCGGCTTGGCGGTGTTGACCATCGGGATGAGCGACGACTGCGGCGGCGGCAAGGTGGGATTATCGCCAATGCCGATCGTGACCGGCTCCTTCGCTGCACCGGCGCAGGCCGCAAGCGCAAGCGCAAGCGCGGACGCGGCAAGCAGCTTCAGGCGTTCAACAGGCATGGCGCGCGATCCTATTCCAGCTCCCGGGCGATACACCGCTATCTAGGGCCGAAGCCGGGCGCGGCGAAGCGAAACCTTGTTCCGCGGCGATAGCCCCTCACCGTTTTCGCCCCATCGCCGCCAACACCTCGTCCGGATCGCGACCCAGTTCGCGCACGGCCTCTTCCCAGCGCGCCAGGGCGTCCCAGTAATAGTCGAAGATGCACGGACTGCAGCCGCGTTCGCAGCACTCGAAGGGCTCGGGCTTGTTGGGCGGTCGAGGAAGATCAGGGTCGGGCGAGGTCATGCCGTCTGGCTAGGATATTTCGCGCCAGTTGGGGAGATCGAGCCAGCCCGAAGATGAACACAGCTCAACACGAGGGCCACGTCGGGTTCAGGCGCGGCGATGCAGGTTGCGGTTCAAGCCGGAAATCGGGCCAGAAATTGAAACCCGGCCGGCGCCCGACTCGAAAGGAGCCGAAACGATGAAACGCATGCTGATGACCGCCGCCGCCAGCCTGGTGCTTGCCGGCTCGCTCAGCCTTCCAGCCTTCGCCGATGCGCCGCGTGGCGGACATCATCTGGCGGGCGCGCCGCATGACTCGCACAACGCGCGCGGCGAGCAGAGAAACAGAAACGACCACAGCGATCGTGGCGACCGCCATTCGCGCGGCGGCAACCGCTGGAGCGGAAATGACCACCACCACGACCGGTACGCGCGCGCCTACCGCGGCCGCCATGTCTCTCCGCCGCGGACATACGCCTATGTGCGCCCGGTCTATCCGCACTACAGCCACCGCTGGCAGCGCGGCGAGCGGCTCGGGTATTACAACAACCGCTATCGCGAGATCGACTATCGCGACTATCGCCTCGAGCGCCCGCCTTACGGATACCGGTGGGTCGAGGATGACAATGGCGACTTCATTCTCGCCGCACTGGCCGGCGGACTGATCGCCGCGATCATCGCCAACAACTAGACGCACCTACGAGACGACACAGGACAGGTGGCGGCGCCCCGAACCTCTCTCCGGGGCGCCGCTGTGTCGATCTGATCGATTTTCCTTGTCGCAACCACGGCGCCCGGACACTCTGGTCTGACAGCGATGCTGACCGCAGGAGCCTCCGGTATGCGTGACCGCCCACCCTTTACAGGATTGAACGCCAGGCGGCTGGCGTGACGGAAGCGGCGCCGCCGCTGGTTCCCGGCCGCTCGTGCGCGGGATGCACCGCCTGCTGCAAACTGCCGGCCGTCGAGGCGCTGGCGAAGCCGCCGCAGACCTGGTGTGACCATTGCGACATCGGGGCCGGCTGCAGGATATACGATGCGAGACCGGAGGAATGCCGCACATTCTATTGCGGCTGGGTGCTCGATGCGTCGATCCCGGAGGACTGGCGCCCCGAGAGATGCCGAATGGTGGTGAAGTTCGAGCCGCGCCGCATCGTCATCCATGTCGACAAGGATCGACGCGACGCGTGGCGGCGCGAACCCTTCAACAGCCAGATCCGACGCTGGGCCGAGATGGCGCTGGCCCAGCGAGGCGAGGTCATCGTTCGCGATGGCCGCGATGTCTTTCAGGTGTTTCCGGCGGGCGAACGCCGGCTCTAGTTGGTGACGCTGGTGTTGAGATAGTTCAGCAGCGAAAGCCCCTTGATCGAGGCGAAGACGCTGGCGGACGCCTGATAGGCGTACTGCGCCTGGTTCAGCTTCACCGCCACTTCCGCAAGATCGACATTGGTTATGTCGCCAACCGCTCCGTTAAGCGAGTCGAGTTGCGACTGCTGGCGCGTCGCGGCGGATTCGACATCCTTCTGCAGGCGACCGTTTTCCGCCTGCGCGCTGAGAAGCCCGTTGTAGGCGTCGGTAAGCTGGCTCAGCACATTGGTAATTGCCGTCTTCTGGTTGTCGGTCAGCGTGCCGCCGAAGGGACCGTCCGTTCCGTTGTCCGTCTGTGTCAGGCTCTGCACGGCGGCAAGCGACTGGGTGATGATGTCGCTGGCGACAAGACCCGTGCTGATCGTGCGGCCATCCTCGATGCGAACCACCTGCGAGGTGGATCCCTGCTGGATCGAACTGGTGAGCGGATTGGCCGCGAGGTTGTCCAGCGAGGTCGCCGTGATGGGCTGCTTGTCATTCTGCACGCCGCCGAACAGGTAGCGTCCGCCGACATTGGTGTTCATCGCATCCTTCAGCACAGAAAACGTCTCTTCCAGTTCAGAGCGCACGCCTTCGCCGCTCTCCAGGCTGAGGTTCTGAAAAAGGTCGTCCTTCAGTTTGGCGATCTGGTCGGCTGCGCGGCCCAGCGCCACATCCTGGATCGACATGCGCGTCTTCATCTCGTTCGATGTCGAGATGAAACTCTGCGAGCGGGCGATCAGGCGCTGGGCGGAGATGAGGGTCTGGGTCTGTTGCCCGTAACCCATCATGTCGGTCGCCTTGGTCTGCGCCGAGCTCTGCCGGGCAGCCTCGACCAGCTGCTGCTGGGCCAGCGAGATGTTCGCCAGCGCCGAGAGCGGGATCATTGCGGAGGAGATGCGGTCAGCCATCGTCCAGTACTCTCTCAGACCATGCCAAGAACGATATCGAACATGTCCTTGGCCGCCTGGATCAGGCGCGAGGCGGCCGAATAGGACTGCTGGTAGGTCGTCATGTTCACCAGTTCCTCGTCGAGGTTGACGCCCTCGTCGCTGAGCCGGCGATCGTGAACTTCATCCTTCACCGACTGGGCGGCGGAGGCGGCGTTGGCGAGCGCCGTGGCGCGGCTGCCGGCCGATCCCGCGAGACGGGCGGCGTAATCGTCGAGTGAAGTGACCTGCCCGGTCAGCGAACCGGCCGAGTAAAAGGTTTGCGGCGTCGAACCAGCGGCTTCGAGCGCCAGCGCGCCACGCCCGTCGCCGGACGCAAGGACGATTGCGCCAGTCGCCGTACCCGCAAGATCGGCCTGGGCCGTGCCGAGCAGATTGGGATTTGCGGCGATGTCCGAGCGGATGGCCTGCCCCGATGCGCGTTGCCCCGGCAGCGTCTGGCCGAGGCCGAAAATCGCCGAAAGCGACATCTCCGTATCCCCGCGCGACGTGTTGTCCTGAAGAACATCGATGTTCGCAACGGAATTGTTGGTTGCCTGCAAGGTGAGGCGCCCGTTTGCGTCGAGACTGGTTTGCGCATAGCCCGACAGCGCCGTATCCAGGTCCGCGCGCAAGGCGGCGATCGTCGTGCCGGCGCCAACCGTGAAATTGATCGTCTTGGTGATCGCGCCGTCCGCATTGCGGACCGCGAAGGTCATGGTCTGGCCCGCCGTGAATCCGTTGAGATCGGCGTTCGAAAGACCGGTCGCATAGTTGAGTGCGCCGCCGCCCTTGGTGACCAGGTCGTTCAGGCCGAACGTCATCGAGAAGCCGGCTCCGGCGCGACGGGCGGGCGTATTCGGGTCATCGGTGATGGCGAGGCCGGTGTTGGCGATGCTGCTGGTAAGCTTGAGCGACCCGCCGGAGAACGAGGCCGTTCCGTTGGCCCCGAGAGCAGTGTTGAGCGCCGTCTGGAAGTCGCCGATGGAGTTGGCGAAGTTGGTGACCGTGCCGGCTTCGTCGGTGATGGTGCCGGCGCCAAAGTCGACGCGGTAGTTGTGCGTCAACGTTCCGTCATTGTTGACCAGCGCGATGTTGGTGGCGCCGGTGAAGTTGAGACGGTCGGTCGCGAGCAGTCCGGTGTCGCGACCCGTCATGGTTGCGGGCGGCGGGACGGACGAGGCCGCGTTGTGCGCGGTGTTGAGCGCATTGGCGACGCCGGCGGCGTATTCTCCGAATTGCTGCTGGAGATCGACGATGTCTGAATCGCGCGCTTTCAACAGCCCCTTCAGCTCGCCGCCATTGAGATGCGTGTCCAGCTGCACTTCGCTGGTCGAGCGCGGCGGGATCATCACGGCGGTGGGATAGGCCTCGCCGTTCGACGTGCTGGACATGCCAAGCGTCGCTGAGTCGAGATCGGCGAGAATAAGGCCGTCGGACGTGCGGACTTCGACGCCGCCAAGCGGGCGCTGCTGCACGCGGATGTCCATGATTTCCGCAAGCCGGTCCAGCATGCCCTGCTGTTCCGTCTGGGCGTCTGCGGCGGCGGCGCCGGATATCGTGGCGTTCTGGATGGTCTTGTTGAGACTGGCGATGCCGCTCAGCAGCGAGTTCGCCTCTTCCATCACGCCCACGGCCCGCGAATTGGCCTCGTCGCGCAACGAACTCAGTTCGTTCGAGGTCGACTGCAACTGGCTCAGCAGCGTCTGGACGTCGGAAAGCGATTCACTGCGGCGCAGCGCCGAGGACGGATCGACAGAGAGCGATCCAAATGCAGCGAACACGGGATCGAGCGTCGAGAATACCGAACCCGATTGCGACGGGTCGCCGAGCAGGCCCTGCGCCCGGTCCATGAAGTCAGCCAGAACCTGGGCCGAGGACACTTCCGAGGAACCGCGCATTTCGGCGGCGGCGAGATAGGCGTTGGAGACGCGCTTTATGTCCACCTGCACGCCGGCGACGCCGCCGACGGCTTCGCGTGAGACGAACTGGACATCAAGCCGGGAATATCCGGCCGTGTTGACGTTGGCGACGTTGGTCGACGTCGCCTTCAGAGCCTGCTGGTTGGCGGTCAGCGCCGACAACCCGGTCTGCATGATGCTCGTGAGGCTCAACTTGCGTCTCCGACCCATCGCTCCCGCGGCGCCGGGAGGTGCGTTAGCTGCCGGTCACCCTGCAGATTTTGCCCACCGATCCATTCGGAAGGCGCAGTCCGCCGGATCGCCCGGATGGCGCCAGTCTCGGCCTGGGAGGTTCCCAACTTCCTGAATGGATACGTGAAATTTCTTCACGCCCGCGCTTCTGCGCCAGACCCGCCAGCCTCGGTGGCCGCCAGTTCGGCCTTAACCAAGCAAACCCCGGGCCAGTGGCCGATTTCGGCTGACGCTACGTCGGGCGGACCGGCGGGTTGATTTGTTCACAAGCCGCCGGAACCATGTTCATGATGGCGGTCCGGAGGGCCTGAACAATGATCCAGCGGCGCTTGTTGATCGCCCTTGCGGCCGTGTTGGCGAACGCGCCGGCGCTCGCGCAGGAAAAGCCGACGCCGCCCGGCCAGCCCTATGTCAGCCACACGCCGCCGGAAGCGCGGCGCGCTTATTTCGGCGAGTTGCACCTGCATACCGAAATGTCCTTCGACGCCTGGACGTTTGGCACGAAGGTGACGCCGGACCAGGCCTACAAGTTCGCACGGGGCGAAACGGTGATGGTGCCCGCCGTGCAGGTGCAGCGCGAGCAAGGCATGAACGGCCAGGCGGACGTGCCTGCGAAGCGCGCGTGGCCGCTGGACTTCGCCGCCGTCACTGACCACTCCGAATATCTCGGCGCGGTCGCCCAGCTCGACGTTCCCGGTAGCGCCTTTTCCAAAAGCCAGCTTGGACGGCAGCTGCAGGCGGGCGGCCGGCGCGCATTTTACACCGCCGCGGCGGCGATCGTCGAAGGAGAGAACAACGAGGCGACGCCCGACCTCAAGCAGGCGGCGGCGGCGGCCGACGGCTGGAACGTCGAAATGCGGGCCGCCAACGCCAACTATGCGCCCGGCGTATTCACAACGTTCGTCGCCTACGAATGGACGGCGACGCCCGGCCATGGCGTCCACATGCACCGGAATGTCATCTTCAACAGCGACACCGCGCCGACGCCTTTCACCGCGGTCGAGTCCAACAAACCCGAGGACCTGTGGGCGTATCTCGACGGCGTGCGGAAACAGGGCATCGACGTGCTGGCGATTCCGCACAACAGCAATTTCAGCGACGGCCGCGATTTCGACTGGAACATGTCGGACGGCAAACCCATCGACGCGCAGTATGCGGCGCAGAGGGCGCTGAACGAACCGCTTGTCGAGATCGCCCAGACCAAGGGGCAGTCAGAAACCACGCCGGAGCTTTCGCCCACCGACGAGTTCGCCGACTTCGAGATCATGGACCATGTCTATGCCGGCGAAACAAAGGCGACGCGTCATGGCGGCTATGTGCGCGAAGCGCTGGGGCGCGGACTGGTCGTTGCATCCGGCGTCGGCGCAAACCCTTTCAAGATGGGTTTTGTCGGAGCGGCCGACATTCATAACGGACTCTCCGTCAGCGACGAGAACGGCTATGCCGGCGGCGTAAGCGGCCTTGATCCTTCGACCATGACGCCCAGCGGCGACACGGCCCGCGCCGCGCTCGACATGAATGGACAGAGCAAGGTTATCCGCCCCAACGGCCAGCGCGAGAACGATCCTCTGCAATACAGTTCGGCTGCGATCACTGGCGTATGGGCGGAAGAAAACACACGCAACGCCATTTTTGCGGCGTTGAAGCGAAAGGAAACCTTCGCCACCACCGGAACCCGCATTCGCGTGCGGATGTTTGGCGGATGGAGCTACCCGTCCGCCTTGCTCAAAGACCGAAACTGGGTGGCCAAAGCCTACACGACAGGCGTCGCCATGGGCGGCGACCTTCCCCAGCCACCCAAGGGCGCAAAGGCGCCGAGCTTCGTGATCGAAGCGATGAAGGATCCGTCGGGCGCTAATCTCGACCGCATCCAGGTCATCAAGGTTTGGCTTGAAGGAAAGACCTACAAGGAGAAGGTCTTCGACGTGGCGCTTTCTGGAAAGCGCAAGGTCAACGCGAAGACGGGCAAAGCCCCTGCGGTTGGCAATACGGTCGACCTTTCGACGGGCGCCTATACGAACACGATCGGCGCAACCATGCTGAGCACTGTCTGGCGCGATCCGGAATTCGATCCCGGCAAGCCAGCCGTCTATTATGCACGCGTTCTGGAAATTCCGACGCCGCGATGGTCGACATTGCTGGCGCTGAAGACCCACCTGCCCGTTCCGGACCGCGTCGCCGCAACGATCCAGGAGCGCGCATGGACGTCGCCGATCTGGTTCACGCCCTGACAGGCCAGCGCGTCGCAATCAGCCGATTGTCCAGCGCGCCGTCAGCATGCCCATCACCTGCGAATAGCGGCGCTGGATCTGAATTGTCTGCAGGTCGCTTGACCCGCGCGGCCCGTCAAAAATGTCCCGGCGAATGGAGAAGCTGTACGGGTTGAAGTTCTTGATGTCCGCGCGCAGCGAGAATTGCGGGGTTGGCTTGTACTCGAGATACGTCGCCCAGTAGTTCCGCAGGTCGAGGCTCTGCACATCATCCAGATTGTAGTAGCGCTCGCTCCAGCCGGCGAACCAGACGAGACCAAGCGTAAGATGCCTTGCCGGCAGATCCTGGCGGTAGCTGATCTGGTTCTTGTTCGGGCGCTGGCCAGCGATGCGGCGCTTCTCACCGGTCAGCGGGTCGCGCACCTCGCTGTTCTGGAACATCGACTGCACCTTGAGCTCTCCGCCCTGGATGCCGAGCTTGCTCATCGGCAGCGTCAGGTTGAAGTCGAGGACGTCGTTGGTTCCGTCGCCAATATTTCCCGGGCCGCTCACCAGTTGCTGGTCTGGCTGGCCATCATTGTTGGCGTCATCCGGCACGCCGTCATGGTTGGCGTCGACATAGACGAGGAAGGGATACCCATCGACGACGTCGGTGATCTCTTCGTGGCGCAAGGTCAGCACGGCGGCGCCATTGCCCCAGAAGTGCTTTTCATAGGCGACTTCGTAGGCCCAGGTCTTGTCTGGCCGGAGTTCGGAGTTGCCCGCGCTGAGCACGCTGGTGCTGAGGTCGACAGCTGAAATGAAGTCCTGGAAATTGAGCTGGCCGACTTCGCGCTCCACACGCAGGCGTATCTGATCCGTCTTTGTCGGCGACCATGTCGCGACAAACCGCGGCTTTGGATACACAAAGGATCTTTCCAGCGGCGTATCGCCGGACTCGGTAATTTTCGAACGCTCGACCCTAACGCCGGCCTCGAACGAATATTTCGGACTGGGCCGCCATGTGCCCTGAAGAAAGCCCTCGCCGCGCGCCTCCTCGACGCGAACATCGGAGGCCGGCAGCACAACGGGCTGATCATTGAGGGTGAGACCGATGGACTGTTCCCGGTAATTGAAGGCCGCCTCGCCGCCGCCCTCGAACGACAGTTTCGAGGTTGGCGCATAGCGAAGAATGCCGCGCCCGATTGATTCTCCCGCCTGGGCCGTCACTTCGGACAGAAGGCTGGAGCTGCCATCATCTCCGGTCGCGTCACCTGTTCCCTTTGCCAGCTTGGAAAGGCCGAGGACTTCCACCTCCCACTTCGTGGCGAAGGGTCGCTTGTAGTTGATCCCGACCTCGCCCCGGTCGTTGGCCGAGCGGGAGACGTACTTCTCGTTGGTCGTGTCGTTGTAGAAGTGTTCCTCGTCCTTGAACTCGTCTGTACTGATCAGAACGTTCGCGCTGAAGGTTCCGCCAGCCAGCGGCGAGTTGTAGTTGGCCCTCAGGCTGTTTACGAAGCCGTCGGCTTCCGTGTCGGCGTTCTGGAAGAGAACGTCGCCCGACTTCACATTGAGCGTGGTGCGGGAGGCGGGACCGACAGAGTCGTCATAGGACGTGCCGCGGCTGAGCTGGAGATCGAAATGCCGGTCGCCGGATTGCTGGATGACCTGATAGCTGCCGCCAGGAATGGAATGGCCGGTCTCTGCGTAAACGGTGTCGTTGAGCGAGAAGACCTGCTGGAAGGAATCCACCTTCTTGCGGATCACGTTGGCGATCACCGTCCGGCCCTGCATGTCGATGCCTGCGGCGCCGCCACGGATCACGTCGATGCGCTCGACCTGGCCGATGGGGATACGTGAGAGCACGCTGGACAGATCGTCCGTCTTGATCGTCGGGCGCTGTCCGTCGATCAACACATTGCCCGCCGCTCCGGCGAAGCCACGAACCTGATCGCCCGTTTCGAGCGTGAAACCGGGCAAGCGGTTGATCATGTCGAGAGCGGTATTCGGAGCGGCCGATGCGAAATCAGCCGGCGTGTAGGAGATCACGCCCTGCTGATCCGCCTGGCCTTCGGACGCGGCCTGCTGGGCGTCCTGCGCGGTTGCGGGCGAGATGAATGTCGCCAATAATGCCGGGGCGGCCAGAAGACATGTGAGTTTCGACATACCGCCTCGCGCCCCATGTCGGCGATTCTTCGCCTGACGGGTTTATCGATAATCAATAAACTCACCAAGTGCAAGCGAAGGCTGAGTTCCCCGTTCGCAAGCGCATCGGCGCCACGGAACTGCGCGCCGATGCGGCTGGCGGCGCCGCGAAACCCGGCAATTGCTGCCCACCCGACCTGACAAAAGCTGCCGCGCCGAGGGAAAGCACGCGAAACAAGCATCTGATTTTATAGCATTTTTACGGTAATATTTCTGGCCCGACGGTTGCACGCCCTGATCACGCTCCACGTCCGCCCGGTGTGGAGCCCGTGCGTGCAATGGACCGTCATGAGCTATTCCGATCCGATTTCCGCTCCGCAGCCGGCGCCAAGGCCGGATGCACCCGCGCCGCGCAAAGCGGCTGCGACGGGGCATGAAAACGGGCGTGATTTCGCCTCCCTGGTCGATGCGGCGTCGGACAAGCGGGCATCGGAGCGCGTCCAGACCGCTCGCGCGGACGCCGCAAAATCGAACACGAAACCGGATGCCTCACCCGAACGCCCCGCGAAGCAGCAAGACACGGCGCGCGATTCAACCGGAGCTGCGGATGACAAGAGCGATGCACCCGCCGCTTCGACCGTTGGATCCAAACCGGCGAAGCCGCCGACGGCGGAAGCGTCTGCGGGGACGCCCCACGCCACGGCTCCGGCGAAGGTCGCCGCCCCAGTCGTGGCGACCGAGTCCCCGGCCGCTCCGGCGCAGACCGCCGCCGCCCTCGTGGCGCAGGCTGCATCATCCGCACCAGCGACAGATGCGACCGGAGATGGCGACGCGGGGACGAAACCGGCGGGCAAGACCGGGAAAAAGTCTGCGACCGCCGGCGACGCCGGAAAAGCAAGCGCAAGCGACACAGGTGCAGCTCCATCTGCGCAGCCGGCTTCACAGTCCGCAATAAAGGTTGAGGCGGCGCCGATCGTGCTCGCTGCTCCAACGCAACTCGCCGTGAGCGCCCCGTCCGGTTCTTCCGTCGAGTCAGACGGCGATGCGGGGGCGGTGAAAGCGTCCAGCTCGGGCATCGGCGGACCGGCTGCGGTAACGCCTAACTCCAAGGCAGATCCGGCTTCCAAGCCAGCGCCGAATGCCGCGCCGGAGGGATCAACGCCTTCGTCCGCAATCGGAAAAGGTACGGAAACGGAAACGCATCATGCTGGCGCGACGGCGGACGCTGGCGCCAACGTCGCTTCTTCGGCAAGCGCCGCTCCCGCCGCCCAGACCGGCGCCAGCCATGCCCATGCGGCCGCTCCAGCAAATCCGGCCGCCAACCCGGCAGGCGCGAACACCGCGACGGCCGCCTTGCAATCAGGTCAACAATCCGCTCCGCAGGACGCCCCACGCGGCGACGCCAGCGCCAGCGATCCGCTGGCGTCGGGGCTCTCCTCGACAGCAGGCGCTGCGTCCGCCTCCCCTGCTTCATCGTCGACAGCTTCGCCGGCCACGACGCCGGCTGCTCCGGCCTATGCGTCCAGCGCGGTGCTGCAAGTTGCGACCCGCGCCATCGAGCGTTTCGACGGCCGCGCGCAGCGCTTTGACGTACGCCTGGATCCCGCCGAGCTTGGACGCGTGGATGTGCGCATTGAAGTCGGCGCCGACCGCAAGGTGCACGCTGTCCTCGCGGCGCACGACAGCGCCGCGCTATCCGACCTGATGCGCGGATCGCGGGCGCTCGAGAAGGCGCTCAGCGATGCGGGCATCGACCTTGCCGACAACGGAATCCGGTTCGAACTTTCGGCGGACGGCGGCGCGGCGGGCGGACAGGACCGCTCGAACGGCTGGACGCCCCAATCCGATGGCGGCTGGGGACGCGGCGCGTCGATCGCGGGAATTCCTGTCGATTCTGCCGATGTTCCGGTCGCACACATTCGCACGGGCCGGGGCGCGCAACGTCTCGACCTCATGGCCTAACGGAGACGCGCATGACCGACATGATCTCCTTTGTTACGCCGCCTTCGACGAGCACCGGCACGAACTCGACGGCTGAGCTTTCGGGCAACTTCGACACGTTCCTGAAAATCCTCACGGCGCAGATCCAGAACCAGGACCCTCTGCAACCGATGGACTCCTCGCAGTTCACGCAGCAGCTGGTGCAGTTCTCCGGCGTCGAGCAGCAGATCAAGACCAACAGCTCGCTCGATACGCTGATCTCCGCTTCAAACTCGACAGCCGGTGCGGCTCTGTCCGGTTATCTCGGGCAGTATGCCGAAATAAACAGCGATGGCGCGCAATTCAGCGGCGACCCCATTCACTGGAAGTATTCGCTGCCATCGGACGCCGCGACCTCGACGGTCACAGTTCAGGACGCGGCGGGGCATGTTCTCTACTCGGAGACCGGAGAAACCGCCGCCGGCAGCCACGATTTCATATGGGATGGAACGCAGCTGAACGGCCAGACGGCATCCGACGGCCCCTACTGGATATCGGTCATCGCCAAGAGCCAGGACGGAACGGCGATCACACCGCAGCAATCGGTGATCGCGAAGATAAGCGGCGTCGATCTCTCTTATGGAGAGCCGGCCCTGACGACGTCTGCGGGCGTCTACTCCTACTCCGACGTCAAACGCCTCACCGAGCAATAGCCCGGCAACCAATCGATCCGGCGTAGAAGCGCGCCGGCCAGGTCGCAAAGCGGCCGAACACAGTCCCAAGTAGCCCTGAGGGGAGCTTCGAAGTTATGAGTATCAATTCCGCCATGCTGGCCGGCGCCGCCGGAATGCGCGCCAACTCCAGCGCACTCGCCGCCATCTCCGACAACATCGCCAACGTCAACACCGTTGGCTACAAGCGACTGCGCAGCGATTTCACCTCGCTGCTCGCCTCACAACAGGGGCAGACATCCTACAACGCAGGCGGCGTGCTATCGACAAGCTCTCCGCTGATGTCGGAGCAGGGATCGACGCAGGCCTCATCGGTGCCGACAAACCTTGCGGTTTCGGGTAACGGCTTTTTCGTGGTCCGGGCGCGCAGCAGCGACGCCACTTCTCGCGACCCCTACTTCTATACCCGCGCCGGGCAGTTCACGCCGGATGCAAACGGCTATCTCAAGAACTCGGCCGGATACTTCCTTGAAGGCTGGCCAGTGGACAGCCAGGGCCAGGTGACAGCCAACCCGACCGACTTGAACGCGCTGGAACCGATCCGCGTTTCCGGGATCGCCGGCGGCGCTGAAGCGACGGACCTTGTTTCCCTTTCGGCGAATCTTCAATCGTCGCAAGCCGTCTCGCCCGACGCCGCGACCTATAACGCGCTGACCAACAACATGTCATCCGGCGCTGTCACGCCTGATTTCGAAACCCCGATCCAGATCTACGATTCCGAGGGCGGCCTGCACACTCTGACCGTGTCGTTCCTGAAGCGGGACGCCAACTCCTGGTATGCGGAGGTTCACCTGCCCGCCGGAGAGGTCGTGCCAACTGCAGGCCTTGTCGATGGTCAGCTTGCTTCCGGCATCGTCAACTTCACGCCGTTCGGCCAGATCAACGCGGCGACGTCCACTTTGCCGACAACGATTACGATCAACGAGAACGGCACGGCCGGCAATCCGCAATGGGTTTCGTCGCTGGGCCTCGCCACCCAGCAAATCACCCTCGACTTCGGCGGACCGGGCGCCCCGGGCGGTCTCACCAACTACGACAGCCCGTCCGTGCTGGGCACCAGCCAGGTCAACGGCACGCCCTTCGGTTCGCTCGCGTCCGTTGATGTCGATAATGACGGCTTCGTCACCGCCATCTTCACCAACGGCCTGACGCGGAAGATCTACCAGGTGCCGCTTGCCACCTTTGGCAACGAGGACGGGCTGCTGGCCGAACAGGGTGGCGTCTATCGCCTGGGCCCTGGCGCCGGCGCTCTCTCAATGCGCGGTGCAGGCGTTGCGGGCGCCGGCCAGATCAAGTCGCACGCCCTGGAAAGCTCGACCGTCGACCTCGCCGAAGAGTTCTCCAACCTGATCATGACCCAGCGGGCCTATTCGGCGTCGTCGAAAATTATCACGACCGCCGACGAAATGCTCGACGAGCTGATCCGCTTGAAACGCTAGGCGTTAGCCCTAATACGACGTCCCGGAGCCAATTCGCTCCAGTTTGAAACAGAAACGCCCCGGAGACCCTCAATTGGTCGCCGGGGCGTTCCTCGTTTCGGCAAATTTTCAGCAAAACCCGACCCTCGCGCTCAGCGTGACCTTAAAGCCGCTGCGGTAGTCTCCAACGCTGAGAAGAGCAGCATTAGGGAGCCATCGATGCTGAGCCAAAGCGCGATAAGCGCGGCCGTCATTGGACCCGACGGACGCAAACTGACGTTGGACGACTTGCCGCCCCCGGGCATCAAGCGCTGGGTGACGCGCCGCAAGGCGGAAGTGGTCGCCGCTGTCCGCGGCGGCCTGCTGTCCGTCGACGACGTTTGCGGCCGTTACGAATTGACCCAGGAGGAGTTCAGCGGCTGGGAACGGCTTTATGAACGCCACGGCGTCAAGGGACTTCGGACCACGCGCCTCCAGAACTACCGGTAGCCGCGCCCTAACCGGCCGCTTCGGACCTTGAAACCGCCCATCCCGGCCAGAGCCGGGGCCCGGACGCCGCGCGGAAACGACTCGGAAGATAGCCGGACCCCGAAGCAGGCCGGGTCGGGCGGTTTATTCTTTTAACCGCCAATCGCCGCCCGAGGCCTCCGGCATTAAGGCGCCGTTTACGCTGCGCTGGGAAATTCCTGCCTAGTCGAATGATCGGCAGGCAGTTTTTTCCGGGCGGGCATGGCGGACAATACCAATCTTATTTCGACGCTCGCTCGGTCCGGGCGGATGCAGATCGTGGCGGCGCTGGTCGTCACCGCCCTGGTGGGCGGCGGACTTGGCGTAATCATGTTGCGCGGCCAGTCGGGCGACAAGGCGCTGCTCTATTCCGGCCTCGATGTGAAAGAAGCGGCCGAAATCGCCGGTAAACTGGGCACCGCCAACATCAAATACGACCTGCAGGGGGGCGGCTCGGCGATCTTCGTCGAACGCTCGCGGGTCGAAGACGCCCGCATGATGCTCTCCGAACAGGGACTGCCGACGCATGGGTCGGTTGGCTGGGAGATTTTCGACAAGACCGACGCGCTGGGCCAGACGAGCTTCGTCCAGAACATCAACAAGGTGCGTGCGACCGAGGGTGAACTCGAGCGCAGCATTGATTCGCTCAACATGGTGAAATCAGCGCGGGTGCACCTGAACATCCCCGACAAGACTCTGTTCCAGAAGGATTCGACGCCGCCGACCGCCACGGTTGTGCTGCAGCTACGCACGCATCCGATCAGTCCGGACAAGGTGCGCGCCGTCCGCAACCTTGTGGCCAGCGCTGTCGCCGGCATGACAGTCGACCACATCACCGTCGTCGATGACCAGATGCGCCTGCTGGCCTCGGGCGCCGAGTCCGACAACGGCAGTCTGGGCGGCGCGGCGGCCGATGAGCGCCAGGTCGCGATGGAGGACAGCTACCGCAAGAAAGTCCTTGAAATCGTTCAGAATATCGCCGGACCCGACGCCGCGAAGGTGACCGTCTCGCTCGATGTCGATTTCAACAAGGTGACCCAGAGCGCCGAGACATTCGATCCGGACAGCAAGGTGCTCCTGTCGTCCACCACCATCGACGATTCATCCAAGAACGTGACCACGGACCCTGGCGACACGACGACGATCGCCAACAACGTACCGACCGGGACGCCGGCCGCCCCGGCCCAGTCCAAACCGACCAACCAGAACCAGACCAACCACAGCGAAGAGACCGTCAACTACAAGATCTCTTCGAACACCCGCACCGAGATCATCGAAGGCGGACAGATCAAGCGGCTGTCTGTGGCGGTGGCGGTCGATGACCAGCGCGTGCCCAGCGCAGACGGCAAGTCGCCCGCGAAATGGGTGCCCAGAACGCCAGAACAGCTTAAAAGCATCACGGAGCTGGTCAAATCGGCCGTCGGCTTCGACGAAAAGCGCGGCGACACGGTGACGGTCGACAACATCGCTTTCGCGCGTCCCGATATCCCGCTCGACGAAGCCAAGGCCCCGGGGCCGTTCGACTTCGACAAGTTTGACATTGTCCATGGTGTCGAGATCGGCGCCCTCTTCATCACCGCGCTCGCGCTTGTGCTTTTCGTCCTGCGGCCGCTTGTGAAAGGTCTGTTCTCGCGCGAGGAAGACAAGCTTGCAGCTGAACTTGGCGGGCCGGCATCGGGCCGCGCCATCGCCGGTCAGGGTGGCGCGGGCGGCGGCGACGCGCCGCCTGCAGTCGGCATGAACGAGGCCAAATCTGTCGCCATCGACATGCCAACGCCGGACCGGCTTGATGCCGGCATCGATGTGGCGCGCGTGTCTGGTCAGGTGAAGGCATCTTCGATCAAGAAGATTTCCGAAGTCGTGTCGACCCATCCGGATGAATCCGTCGGCATCATCCGCAGCTGGATGGCTGAAGAAGGCGGAGATCGAGCCGCATGAGCCAGGCAGCTGAAGCCACAAAGGCGTCTGCAGACCAGGTTCCGGCCTCGATGCAGAGCAGCGAGACCAATCGCCGGATCGCCGACACGATCGCCGCGATCAAGGGCATGCACGGGTCGGAAAAAGCCGCCGTCCTGCTGCTCGCGCTGGGTGAGGCCGCCAAGCCGGTCTGGGACCGCCTCGACGACGACGAGTTGCGCGAGATTTCCTCCGCCATGTCAAACCTCGGCTCCGTGAAGGCCGAGACGGTGGAATTCCTGATTAAGGACTTCGTCAACCGCCTCGCTGGCTCGGGCGCGGTCACTGGATCCTACGAACAGACGCACCGTCTGTTGATGCAGTTCCTGCCGCGCGAAAAGGTCGACGCGCTGATGGAAGAACTGCGCGGACCAGCCGGCCGGACCATGTGGGACAAGCTGGGCAACGTTAACGAGATCGTCCTCGCGAACTACCTCAAGAACGAATACCCGCAGACCGTCTCGGTGATCCTTTCGAAAGTGAAGACGGAACACGCCGCGCGCGTGCTGACGTCTCTTCCGATCGAATTCGCACTTGAAGTGATCCAGCGCATGCTGCGCATGGAGCCGGTGCAGCGCGACATTCTCGAGAAAATTGAATCGACGCTGCGCGTCGAGTTCATGACCAACCTTGCGCGCACGACCAAACGCGACAGCCACGAGCAGATGGCGGCGATCTTCAACTCGTTCGACCGGCAGACCGAAGGCCGCTTCATCGCGATGCTGGAGGAAAAGAGCAAGGAATCGGCCGATCGCATCCGTTCGCTGATGTTCGTGTTCGAGGATCTCTCAAAGCTCGATCCCGGCGGCGTTCAGACGTTGCTGCGCAATATCGACAAGGGAAAGCTCGCCCTGGCGCTGAAAGGCGCCAACGACGAAATGCGCAATCTCTTCATGTCGAACATGTCGGAACGCGCCGCGAAGCTCATGCGCGAAGACATGGGCGCGATGGGGCCCGTCAAGCTGAAGGACGTCGAAAACGCCCAGCAGGAGCTCGTGACCGTGGCGAAGGCGCTGGCTGACAAAGGCGAGATCATGCTCGCCGACAGCGCCGGCCAGGATGAGTTGATCTACTGATGTCCGATCAATCCGCCCCTCGCTCGTTCGCATTCCAGACCGAGTTCACGCCGACTGGCGACGTCATCGGCGGCGAGCACCGCAGGTATTATACGCGCGAGGAAGTGGAACGCATGTCCGCCTCTGCGCGCTCGGAAGGCGCCCAGGCCGAACAGGCGCGCGGGTTCGCCTCCATCGACCGCATGGCCAGTCATATTGCACCGGTCGCGCCGCAACTCGCCGCGATTGCGGAAACCCTGCGCCGCGAAGCCGCCGAACTTGCGATTGCGGCGGCGAGCCGGATCGCCGGACACGCCCTCGACGCCAACGGCGCAAAGGTCGCCGCCGAGGCCATCTCCAGCGCGGTGCGCCTGCTGAAGAACGGGCCCAAGGTCGTCGTCAGTGCTGCAGCGGATGCGGCGCCGGAGATCGAGCAACGCCTGGAGACGCTGCGCAAGGAAGGCCGCGTCAGCGCCATCAGCTTCACGCCGGATGCGAACGCGAAACCTGGCGACTGGCGCATCGACTGGGCTGAAGGATCGCAAGGCTTCAGCCGGGACGATGTCGAAGCCGCCATCAACGCCATTCTCGAGGATCGCCTCCAGGATCCGGTGGAACCGCAACTCGATCTCTTTTCAGTCGCATAGGGACACACAGACATGAGCTCCAGCGACCTCAACCTGCCCGAACTCTCGCAAGGCGGCCAAGTGCAGACCCAGGCCGCCGAGGAACAGCCGCACGAGGATGGCAGTGACAAGCTCGCAGCCGATCTGCGGCCGGTCTTCGATGTGCCGGTTTCGGTCCAGGCCGTTATCGGCCGGACGACCGTCGAGGTGTCGAAGCTGTTGCAGATGGGCCCAGGCTCGGTGCTCGAACTCGACCGGCGCGTCGGCGAGGCCATCGACATCTATGTCAACTCGCGACTGGTCGCGCGCGGCGAGGTGGTCGTCGTGGACGACCGTCTCGGCGTGACCATGACGGAAATCATCAAGAACTCGGACGCCTAGAATGACACGTCACCGCTTCCTTCCAGACGTTCCCGAGCAAACCGGAGCCGCCGCATGAGAGTCCTGATCATCGGAAATCTCGACGGCCAGCTATCCAGCGCAACGAAGATCGCCTTCGATCGCGGCGCCAAGGTGATGCACGCCCCGTCCATCGCCGCAGCGATGGACCTGTTGCGCACCGGGCGCGGCGCAGACCTGCTGATGGTCGATGTTCACGAGGACATATCCGGCCTGGTCGCCGCGATGACGTCCGAACGGATCGTCGCGCCGGTCGTTGCCTGCGGCGTATCGACGACGCCGGAACGGGCTGCGGCGGCCATTCGCGCCGGCGCCCGTGAATTCATTCCGCTGCCTCCCGACCCGGAACTGATCGCCGCTGTTCTGTCGGCCGTCGCCGACGACGACAAGCCGATGATCGCTTCCGATGCGGCGATGACCGAATTGAAGGTGCTCGCAGACCAGATCGCGCCATCCGACGCCTCGGTCCTGATCACCGGCGAAAGCGGCGTCGGCAAGGAAGTGATGGCGCGCTACCTCCACAAGCGTTCGCGCCGCGCCGAAAAGCCATACATCTCGGTGAACTGCGCCGCGATTCCGGAAAACCTGCTTGAGAGCGAGCTGTTCGGTCACGAGAAGGGCGCCTTCACCGGCGCCGTGGCCCGGCGGATCGGCAAGTTCGAGGAGGCCGATGGCGGCACGCTTCTGCTCGACGAGATTTCGGAAATGGATATCCGCCTGCAGGCCAAGCTGCTGCGCGCCATCCAGGAACGCGAGATCGACAGGGTTGGCGGCGGCAAGTCGGTGCCGGTCAACATCCGCATCATCGCCACGTCAAACCGAAACCTTCGCGAAGCGGTCCGGCAGGGTGAATTCCGCGAGGACCTGCTCTACCGGCTGAACGTCGTGAACCTGCACATCCCGCCCCTGCGCCAGCGTCCGCTCGATGTTGTCGCCCTGGCCGACCACTTCATTGCGAAATACGCGAAAGCGAACGGCTGTCTGGCAAGGCGGCTGTCGGACGAGGCGCGACAGCGCATCCAGACTGCGCCATGGCCGGGCAATGTGCGCGAACTCGAAAACGCGATGCACAGGGCGGTGATCCTTTCGCAAAGCGAGGAAATATCGAGCGACGCCTTGCGGTCGCCGGATGGACGTCCGGTTCCCTCCAGCGCTCTCGACAATGCCGCCGACCGCGCCGTGGCCGCCGCTGAAGGGGCCATCCGCGGCCTTCAGGGCGTCCGCGTCGGACAGACCGTCGCCGAAGTCGAGCAGGAACTGATCCTCACGACGCTCGATCACTGCCTGGGCAATCGCACGCACGCCGCCAACATTCTCGGCATTTCGATCCGCACGCTGCGCAACAAGCTTCGCGCCTACCAGGACGCGGGCATCGAGATCGCGGCGCCCGGCGAAACACGGGCGGCGGGGTAAAATAGATGGCGCAGGCCGCAGCCCTCCCCGCATCCGGCGGTTTCGACTGGAACGCGCTGACCAAGCAGTTCGCGCGCGGCGAATACGCGCTCGGCGTCGGCGTGATGGCGCTGGTCATCATGCTGATCGTGCCGATCCCCGCCTTCCTGCTGGACTTCCTGCTGGCGATCTCGATCACGCTTTCCGTGCTGATCCTGATGACGTCGCTGCTTATCCGAAAACCGCTGGAGTTTTCGGCTTTCCCGACCGTTCTGCTGCTCGCGACACTGTTGCGGCTGGCGCTGAACATCGCGACGACGCGCCTGATCCTCTCTCATGGTCACCAGGGCCCGGACGCGGCCGGCAACATCATTCGCACGTTCGGCGGCTTCGTGATGCAGGGCAATTTCGTCATCGGCATCGTCGTCTTCGTCATCCTGGTGATCGTGAACTTCATCGTCGTCACCAAGGGTTCGGGACGTATCGCCGAAGTCGCCGCCCGGTTCACACTCGACGCCATGCCCGGCAAGCAGATGGCGATCGACGCAGATCTCTCGGCCGGCATGATCAACGAAGACGAAGCGCGCCAACGCCGCAAGGATCTGGAAGGCGAAAGCAACTTCTTCGGCGCCATGGACGGCGCGTCGAAGTTTGTGCGGGGCGACGCGGTCGCCGGCATTCTCATCACCTTCATCAACATCATTGGCGGCATGATCATCGGCGTCGCCCAGCAGCACGTCTCCTTTCAGGAAGCGGCGAACTCCTACACGACGCTGACGGTCGGCGACGGCATCGTCTCCCAGATCCCCGCCCTGATCGTTTCGATCGCGGCCGGCATGCTGGTCTCGAAGGCCGGCGTCGAAGGCGCGGCCGACAAGGCGATTGGCGGTCAGCTGTTCGGCAACCCGCGCGGCATGGCCATCGTTGCGGGAACGGCGCTGTTCGCCGGACTGCTGCCGGGCATGCCGAAGCTTCCTTTCGCCCTTCTCGCCGGTTCGGCGGGCTGGTGGGCCTGGCGCGCCTTCCGGACGGAACAGCAGGCGGCGGCTCAGGCCGCGCACGCCACGGCGGAAAAGGAACGCAAAAAGCCAGTCGCCGAGGCGCCTATTTCCGAAAGCCTCGCGGTGGACGAACTCAAGATCGAGCTGGGCTTCGGCCTCCTTGGTTTCATCAACGAAACGTCCGGACGCAAGCTCACGGATCAGGTCAAGGCGGTGCGCAGGCAGATCGCCAGCGAGTTCGGCTTCGTGGTTCCGCAGGTGCGGATTATCGACAATCTCGAACTCGGATCGGAAGAGTACCGCATCCTGGTCAAGGAAGTCGTCGCTGGTCGCGGCGCGCTGCGCCCGCGCATGCATCTCGCGATGGATACATCCGGCACGGCGCCGCAGATGGCCGGGGAAAAAGTGACCGAGCCGGTCTTCGGCCTGCCCGCCGTGTGGATCGACGACGCCACGCGCGAACAGGCAGCTGTGCAGGGCTACACGCTGGTCGACGCTGCAACCGTGCTGACCACGCACTTCACCGAGATCGTCAAGGAGAACATGGCCGAGCTTCTGACCTTCGGCGGCGTCAAGACCCTGGTGGACGACCTGCCGAAAGCCCAGAAGACGCTGATCGACGACATCACGCCCAGCCAGATCACCATGTCCGGCGTGCAGCGCGTCCTGCAGAACCTTTTGCGCGAACGTGTTTCCATTCGCGATCTCTCGACCATTCTCGAAGCGATCGCGGAATCCTCGGGATCAACCGTGGACCTGCTTTCGGTCACCGAGCACGTACGCACGCGCCTCGCGCGCCAGCTCTGCAACTCGCACCTCGACGACAGCGGCGCGCTCGTGGTCGTGGCCCTGTCACCGAACTGGGAGAAGACGTTCGCCGAGGCGCTGATCGGTTCAGGCGCCGAGCGTCAGCTCGCGCTGGAACCTTCCCGTCTTCATGCATTCGTGGCCGACCTGCGCGGCGCATTCGAGCGCGCGGCCCAGAGCGGCGACTCGCCCGTGCTTCTGACATCCGGTCCCGTGCGGCCCTATGTGCGGTCGCTCGTTGAGCGATTCCGGCCACAGACCACCGTGATGTCGCAAAACGAAATCCACCCCAAAGCCCGCCTGCGCTCTGCAGGCGCCGTGTAGCGCGTACCCGAAGGAACCAGCCGATGAAAATGAAGATGTTCACGGCGCCCACCGAGAAGGAGGCGCTGGCGCTTGTCCGCAGCGAACTTGGCCCCGACGCCGTTATCCTCTCCACCGCCACGCGGGAGGAGGACGGCATTGTGGAGGTTCGCGCCGCGGTGGAGCGTGCGTTCAACAATCTGGCGACGCCGAAGTTCGCAGAGGCGAAGCCGAAGTTCGACGAAACGCGCAGCCGCCTCTCCACTTCCCTCCGCTGGCATGGCGCCCCGGACGGCTTCGTTCAGCTGGCGGCGGATGCGGGCGGCCGACTTGGCGCGGGGCTCGATCCCCAGGGTGCGCTGTCGGCCGGTCTCGAAGGGCTGCTCACGTTCAACCCGCTCAATTCGCGGCCGGAGAAATCGATCCTGCTGGTCGGCCCGCCCGGCTGCGGGAAGACGACGACCGCCGCGAAGCTCGCTTTTGAGCTGTCCGAAACTGATTCGCCGATCGAGGCAGTCGCCGCGGATTTCGACGCCAGCGGCCAGACCGCAAGGCTCGCGGCGTTAACGCTAAAGGTTTCGGTAACCAATGCCCTGACGCCCGATGGGCTTGTCCGCCTGGTCGCCGAACGGGATGACAAGGGGCAACGGATCGTCATCGACGGCCCGCCCTTCAACCCGCTCGACAGCGGCGATATGAGCCGCCTTACAGCGTTGATTTCCCGGATAAATATCGAGGCGATCCTGGTGCTCGCGGCGGACGGAAATCCGATGGAAATGGAGGACAATGCGCGGGCTTTCGGCCTTGCCGGCTGCCGTCGTGTCATCCTCACCCGGCTCGATGCGGTGCGACGTCGCGGGGGTGCAATCGCAGCAATTTCTTCGTCCCGGTTAAGCATCGCTCAACTAGGTATGGGGCCTAGTGTACGCGGCGGACTAGTTCCGGCCACGTCTGAGCGAGTTGCGAGCCTGCTGCTCGCAGAGGCGCAAGCCGAGGCGGAACTGTTCAAAGGAGCCGCGTGATGAATTTCGCGTTGGGTAAAAAACCGGACGGCAGGACGCCTCGATCGAGGGTGACGCCTGCAACTGTCATCGCAGTCGCCTCCGGCAAGGGCGGCGTCGGCAAGACGTGGATGTCGTGCACGCTGGCGGCCTGCTTCGCAAAGATGGGCCGGCGCACGCTGCTGGTCGACGGCGACCTCGGGCTCGCCAACGTCGACGTTCAGCTGGGCATCGCGCCAGAAACAGATCTCGCCGCGGTTATCGCCGGCTGGGTCGAGCTTGAAGATGCTGTCACCAAGGTCAATGGCGGCGCCGGAAGCCCGGTGGGCTTTGACGTGCTGCCTGGCCGTTCAGGCTCGGGCGCGCTGGCCGGATTGCCGGCCGAGGAGGCGTCGCGTCTAGCCGCCAGCCTTACGGCGCTGGCCCTTCAGTACGACACGGTGCTGGTCGATCTCGGCGCCGGCATCGAGGATAACGTCATGCGGCTGGCGCGAGCCTGCGACCGCTGCCTGATTGTCGCCAACGATGAACCGACGTCGATGACCGACGCTTACGCCTTCATCAAGGTGCTCCGGGGCTACGCGCCCAGCGTGCAGCCATGGATCTCGATCAACATGGCCGACACCCGCGTCGCGGGCCGTCGAACCTACGAAGCCCTGGCCCGCGCGAGTCAGACCTTCCTGGGCTTCCGTCCGCCCATGGCGGGGATTGTGCTGCGCGATCCGAAAGTGCGCGAGGCGATCCGTCAGCAAAAGACGATCATCTCCATGGACCCACAGGCGCAGGCAGCTCTCGACGCCGCACAGATCGCCGAAGCGCTGATCCGTGGCGGCGCGGAGAGCATCGCCCAAAGCGCCTGAGATCCGACGTGGCTGACGTCGGCATGAGGCGTCAGGCTGCGAAACGAAAAGCGTCACGACGGCTACGCCCGCTGTCGATGTAACCACTTATTAATATGTGGTTTTTCAGGCTAACATCTGACTCGACGCGGAACCGGGCAGGCGTCTGTGCATTCGGTCAGTGAAGATTTGTTTCCACAGGCAGACCAATGCGTATTCTGATTTCAGGTTTTCTGTTTCTCGTCGCCGCTGCGCTGGTCGGCGCCATTCTTGTGGGCGTCGCGATCAAGGTGGCGGTGTTTTTCCTCGCCATAGCGGCCCTCGCGGCCGGCGTGCTCTTTGTGATCGGCAAGATTTACGGCCCGCCGCACATGCCCGACGACGAGATGGATCACGCCAAGCGATGATTATGTGTGGCGCTAATCGCGCCCGACGCGGTTGATGGCGGCTTCATCGAGCGCGGCTTGCTCCGCGGCCGAACGAGCCATCTCAGCACGGAGCCGTTCCCGCTCCAGCAGTTCTTCGAATTTCGATTTTTCCTGGTAGGCCGCAGTCAGGCGCTCCCGGACGGCTTCAAGCTGCGCCTCTTTCTCCACAACGCATTGCTGCGCCGCGCCGATCTGTTGCGCCATGCGCTGCCGGTATGCCGGCATCATCGCCAGCAACTGAAGATCGGTCGATGCAAGTTCGACCTCTGACTGTTCTCGCGCAGCCAGAACCGCCGTCTCTGCGCGCAGGTTGTCGAGTTCAATGCTCAGCTTCGCCGCCTCGATGCCGAGATCGTCGAGCCGCCGTTTCGCGACCTTGAGAAGCGTCTCGAGGGATTTCATCTACCGCCCGCTCCCGCAGCGTTTCGCTGGTTGGACGGCTGCTGCAGCACGGGCTGCTGGAGCGGCGCGCCGGAGCGCAGGATGGCGTCCAGCGACGCGAACGCATCCGAAGGAAGGACGCCCTCGTTGGTATCCTGGTTCAGAAACGCCTCTATCTTCGGCCATAGGGACACGGCTTCGTCCACTTCCGGATCCGCGCCCTTGGCGTAAGCGCCGATACGGACCAACTCCTCCATGTTGGCGTAGAGCGCCAGCAAGCGACGCGCCCGCGTCGCGATCTGCTTTTCGTCCGCCGTGTAGAGCAACTGCGTGAGACGAGAAATCGACCTCAGGACGTCGACCGACGGGAAGCGACCCCGCTCGGCTATGGCGCGAGACAGGGTGACATGTCCGTCCAGAATTGCGCGCACCGCGTCCGCGACGGGTTCGTTATGGTCGTCGCCGTCCACCAGCACCGTGAAGAGACCGGTGATGTGCCCCTGCGGTTCGCCGGGAGCGGCAATGACGCCGGGCCCTGCCCGCTCCAGCAGCTTCGGCAACTCTGCGAAGACAGACGGCGTATAGCCGCGCGTAGTCGGCGGCTCGCCCGCTGCAAGGCCGATCTCGCGCTGGGCCATTGCAAAGCGCGTGACGCTATCCAGGAAGCAGATGACCTTCTTGCCTTCGTCGCGAAAGTGTTCGGCGACCGCCAGCGTCAACCAGGCGGCGCGGCGACGGCGCGGCGCGGCTTCATCCGATGTGGCGGTCACGATCACCGAACGCTTGAGGCCTTCCGGGCCGAGCGTGTCTTCCACGAATTCGCGCACCTCCCGGCCGCGTTCGCCGATCAGGCCGATCACCACCACGTCTGCTTCGGCGTTGCGGGCAAGCATCGACATCAGGGTCGACTTGCCGACCCCGGATCCGGCAAAGACACCAAGCCTCTGCCCCGTCGCGCACGGCGCAAACACGTCAATCGCTTTCACGCCCAACGCCAGCCGGTCCTGCACCCGGGCCCGCGACTGGGCGTTGGGCGCGATGCTCCGGACTGGCCGCTGACGCAGCCCCGCGCGCAACGGGCCAAGGCCATCCAGCGGCTCGGCGAAGGCGTCGATCACCCGGCCAAGCCAGGTGTCGGACGGACGGACGAAATCGACGCCCGCGGAAAAGAGCACCGGCGCGCCAAGTCCGAGACCCTCAAGCGGATCGCAAGCCAGGATGATGGCCCGCTCCCCCTCGAACCCGACCAGCTCGCCGCGGGGACCGTCCCTGGTCGCGAATCGGACAGACGCTCCCAGCTTCAGCGCCTCTGCGGGACCGGACGCCTCGATCCTGAGGCCTTCAAGCGCGGTGACGCGGCCCTCGAATCGGCGCGGCTCCAGGGCCTTAACCTCTCGGATGGCCGAGGCCAGCATGATTGCAGCTCCGTAAGGCGCTAACCGGTAAATGCCGGGTGTTACCGCAACCAGCCATTCTTCGGGTTTATGAGTCCTTAATCCCAAGCACTTGGGGCAAATCGCTTTTTTCCAGGTGGGCCGCCTCCAGAATCACGGTAACTATCTTGAATCAGCTGACCCGGCTGACAGACTTCATTAACCTTTGGGCTGCCTAATGCGGTGGTTAACGTAGCCAACGCATGGCGCGGACGATTCGGGAGAGGCTTATGCGGGTCTTGTTGATCGAGGATGATGAAGCGGTCGCTCGCAGCATCGAACTGATGCTGAAAGCAGCCGGTTTCAACATCTACACGACCGACATGGGTGAGGACGGCGTGGACCTTGGAAAGGTCTACGAATACGACCTCATCATTCTGGATCTCGGCCTGCCCGACATCTCGGGCTACGAAGTCCTCAAACAACTGCGTCTCGGCCGGGTCAACACGCCGGTCCTGATCCTTTCGGGCAACCCGGATATCGACGCCAAGGTAAAGACGCTCGGCTATGGCGCCGACGATTACCTCACCAAGCCATTCAACAAGGACGAGCTGATCGCCCGCATCACGGCGATCGTCCGCAGGTCGAAAGGCCACGCCGAAAGCGTCATCCGCACCGGCGACATCATCGTCAATCTCGACGCCAAGACGGTCGAAGTGCACAACCAGCGCGTTCACCTCACCGGCAAGGAATACCAGATGTTCGAGCTGCTCTCCCTTCGCAAAGGGACGACGCTCACCAAGGAAATGTTCCTCAACCACCTCTACGGCGGGATGGACGAGCCGGAACTCAAGATCATCGACGTCTTCATCTGCAAGCTGCGCAAGAAGCTGGCGCAGGCGACCGGCGGCGACCATTTCATCGAAACCGTCTGGGGTCGCGGCTATGTGCTGCGCGATCCGGATCCGCGGGCCGCTGAACAGGCCGCCTGATCGCCCGACGGCGAACTGATCACCAAGAAAACAAGGCGGAGCCGCTCCCGGCTCCGCCTTTTTCCGTTTTGCGGTCAGTCTGGACTGCTCCGGCATGGGTGCTAGAAAGATTCTGACCCTGCGGAACAGCGGGGCGCAGGGGAGAACACATATGTCCGCAAAATTCCTGATGGGCGCCGCCTCGATTGTGGCCGGGCTCACCTTGGCCGCGTGCGCCTCGCACCACGAGGAGACGGCTGCCGCCGCGCCGCCGCCCGCAGCACCCGCCGCCCAGCCTGCCCCGCCGGCGTCCGCGCCAACTGCACAACGCGCGCGTCTCCCCGAGGCGAAACCACTGCCGGGCTACGTCGTGCCCCCGGAAAACTCGGGCGGCCTCTATCCCGTGAGCGGCGAACCCGTCTTCAAGGCCCGGTGCGCCGGTTGCCACGAACCAGCGATCGACCGCGCGCCGACGCGCGAGGCGCTCGCAGCCAGGGCGCCTGAAGAGATCTACGACACGCTCACCATCGGTGCCATGAAGACGAATGCCGCGGGCCTGTCTGACGCCGAACTGTACGGCGTCGTGCGTTACCTGACCGGCAGGTCGCCGGTTCCCAACGCCGTCGCTCCGCCGGATTCGAACCCCTGCCCGACCCAGACGAAGCTGCAGCCCGGCGGTCCGCAATGGAATGGCTGGAGCGACGACATCACCAACACACGTTACCAGCCCAAACCCGGCTTTACCATCGCCGACATCCCGAACCTGAAGGTCAAGTGGGCCTTCTCCTATGTCGGCACCAAGAACACCGAACCGCTGATCTTCGGCGACCGCGTCTATGTCGGCTCGATGAGCGGCAAGGTCTATTCGCTCGATACCAAGACAGGCTGCGTGCACTGGCGGCACGACTATCGCGGCGGCGGACGCGCCTCGATGTCCATCGGCAAGAACAGCGCAGCGAAATCCGGCTATGCGCTCTACATGGGCGACGACCGCGAGTTCGTTCACGCCTTCGATGCACAAACCGGCGACGAGTTGTGGAAGGTGAAGGTCGATGACCATCCCGTCGGCCGCATCACCGGTTCGCCAACGCTCTACAACAACGTCCTTTATGTGCCGCTTTCAGCTGCGGAAGAAAGCCAGGGCAATGTCGGCACCTACGGATGCTGCACATTCAACGGAACGGTCGTCGCGGTCGACGTCACCACCGGCAAGGTGAAATGGAAGCAGGCGGTCATCGACGAGAAGCCGCACGCCACCCGTCTCAACAAGGCCGGCACGCAGATGTACGGCCCGGCCGGCGCGGCGATCTGGTCAGCGCCGACCATCGACGCCAAACGCGGCCAGCTCTATGTCGCCACCGGCGACAGCTACACGGAAGTCGAGCATCCGGCCGCCGACGCCATCGTGGCGATGGATCTCGCGACCGGGAAGGTCAAATGGATCAACCAGGTCCAGGCGGGCGACAACTACGTCTCCGGCACGATCAACGGCCCGGATGGAGAGCGCGGCCCGGACTATGATTTCGGCATGGCGCCCGCGCTGGTGAAATTGCCGAACGGCAAGGAGGCTGTCGTCACCGCCAACAAGTCCGCCATCATCTACGCCATGGACCCCGACACCGGAGCGATGATCTGGCAGTCGGACAAGCTGGGGACAGGCGGCGCGATGGGCGGGTTTCACTGGGGACAGGCGACCGACGGGAAATTGCTGTTCGCCGGCCTGAATGACTATCCGCTTCGCGGCGGCCGTCCGGGCTTTCTGGCCGTGGACCTCGCGAACGGGAAAGAAGTCTGGCGCTATGACGCCAAGGAGCCGCCGGTCTGCAGCGTGCCGTCCGGCCGCTGCTCAACCGGCTTCTCGGCCGCGGCGACGGCCATTCCCGGCGCAGTCTTCGCCAGCGACGGCGCCGGCTGGCTGCATGCCTTTGATGCAAAGACCGGCAAGGTGATCTGGGACTACAACACCGCCCAGCCGGTGGACACCGTCAACGGCGTCAAGGACGCTCCGGGCGGCGGAACCAGCATGGGCGGCCCAACCATCGCCGGCGGCACGCTGTTCATGCACTCCGGCTATAATGGCAATGCCGGGGCGAACAACCTGCTGCTGGCGTTCACCCCCGGCGGGCGCTAGCTATCCGGTCCGGCAGTGGTCGCCATCGCGACCACCGACGGAGACGGGCAAATGGATATCCGCGAGAACCTTTCACGCGACCTGCTGAACTGCGCCTATGCGGATCTGTCCGCCCAGAAGAAGAGCGTCATCGATCTTATCGCTGACGAGCGGCCGAGCGGCGTCGGGCCGGAACTGGTCGACCAGCGAACCTACTGGCAGCGTCTTGCCGACCGCGTCGCGCAGATTGGCGGCTCGTGGAGTTTTATTGCCGCATTCGGCGTGGTGCTGGCCCTCTGGGTTGGATCGAACATGGTCCTCACTCTCTTCCACCGCGCCTTCGACCCCTACCCCTTCATCTTTCTCAATCTGATGCTGTCGATGCTGGCGGCTGTGCAGGCGCCGGTCATCATGATGAGCCAGAACCGCCAGGCCGCTATCGATCGCAAGGCGGCCGAGCACGACTACGTCATAAACCTGCGCGCCGAACTCGAGATCATGCTGTTGCACGACAAGCTGGACGAACTTCGCGAGCATCAGATCATGGCGCGCACTGACGCCATCCGCACGCAGCTCGATGCGCTGCGCGCCGATATGGCGGCAATCAAGAAATCGATTGGCTGTTAAAGCTCAGGCCGCCGCCCGCATCATGCCGCGATTGACTTCGCGAAGGTGTTCGGCGCGCCGCTCCAGGTCGGCGATTAGCAGGCGCACATTCTTGGTGTTCGACTTGAACGCGATGTCGAATACGTCGCCCAGAACCGGCACCGCGCCAACGCCCAGATCGATGCCCCAGTTGATCAGCATGCGCACAACCGTCCACCGGCGGGCGCCGAGACGGCGAGCTTCAAGGATCAGGTAAAGGCCGAACGCGGCCGTGATGATGTCACCGACGACTGGGACGAGGCCGATGATCCCGTCGAACCCGAAACTTACACCGAATACCCTGAACTGCCGGTCCAGGCGCTGCTCCAGCCGCTTCAGCCGGGTTACGCCATCGCACTTGTTCAACATCGCCGTCACAACGCTTCTGCGCCTTTGCTTTCGTCAACGTCCCGCGTTCGGGAAGGTTGCCCGGCCGAACGGCAGGGCGAGGTAGCCGCTACCGCGCGCGTCAGCAAGACCGCCCCTGACAGCCTCGGTTCGAAAACCCCTTATGTTTCAGAAGGCGCGTCCTAGGGCCGCAGCCGCATTTCGGGTGGGTCAGGCCCATCGAAAAAGATGCAAAGGATCCTTGTCATCGTCGCAAGTTTGTGCAAAGTATCCTTATCATACAGATAAGGACGCTTTTCATGCCTTTTACGCGACTCCAGCCTTGGGTCTATCTGCTTGCCGGCGTGATACCGATCGCACTGGTGGTCACGGTTGGCGATGCCCTTCCCAATGTGATCGGCCTGCCCGTTGCGATCCTGGCGACGGTCTGGGCCGGCGTGATGGTGACAATCCACTGGAAGCGCCTCGATGAAGCGGCGCGTCAGGCGCATCGCTGGGCCTGGTATTGGGGCGGCAGCCTCGGACTGGGCGCGGCGTTTCTCGCAGCGGCCATCGCGATGAAGGCGCCCGGCGGTCTCGGATGGATGTCCAGCCTCGCCGCGCCGTTCCTGCCAACGGACCTGCCGCATGAGCAGTCCTATCTCTTCGCCGGGATTATTCTGACCGTCCTCGCCCAGATGGGCGGCTTCCTGCTCGCCTGGCTCTGGTGGTGGGCACGGCGGCGGTGAGATGGGCGCAGCAATCGACATGAAAAACCGCATCAAAGTGCTGCGCGCCGAACGCAACTGGACCCAGGCCGATCTGGCGGAGCAGCTGAAAGTCTCGCGCAATTCGGTCAACGCGATCGAAACCGGCAAATACGATCCATCCCTCCCCCTCGCCTTCCGCATCGCCGACACGTTCGGACTGCCGATCGAACAGATATTCCAGAAGGAGGACTAAGGTCATGCGTACGTCACTCCCCCAGCATGTCTCGATCTATGCGCGCCGCTCGATTCTGGCGCTGGCGGCAGGCGCGCTCGCCGCAGGCGTCATGATCGGCATTGCCCCGCCGGCTCTGCCTCAGGCCGCCACGAGCGCAACAGCTTCCCTCAATGGCGACTGGACCGGTGTTCTGGACGTACAAGGCGTCCAGCTTCACCTGGTGCTGCACGTAAAAACCGATGACGGCGCAACCACGGCCACTCTCGATTCGCCCGATCAGGGCGCATCCGGCATTCCCGTTTCCAGCATTACACGAGCGGGCGGCAAGGCCGCCTTCACGATCGACGCCGTCGGTAGCAGTTACGCCGGCGACGTCGCCCCGGACGGGACGAGCATCGCCGGCACATGGAGCCAGAACGGCGTGGACTTGCCGCTCGCTTTCAAGCGCAAGTAGACCCTACTTCGCGGTGTAGGCGGCCGCCTGTTTCTTCACGATTCGGATGAGGTCACCCATCGAGTGATCCGAATCCAGCAGGTGGAGGCCCCAGGTCAGGTCAGGCCCGGTCGCCCGCACCACTTCGCCCGCCAGATCGTCGGTGCGAGGGTCTTTCGGGTTCGCATTCACGTGCAGCTCAAGATAGGTGTAGTCGCCCTTGTGGACGCATTGTGTGGAGACAAGGCCCGGCGTCTTGACGAAGGGTGTCTTGATATCGGTTGGCGGGTTGGTCCACTCGGGCTGCGTCGCTCCGCCCGACCCGTTGAGAAATCCCTTGGTCAGGAAGTAGCTCTCGGGCGTTCCCTTGCCGGATGCGAGGTTCGCCGGGTTGGTGCAGGCGGCGAGCAGGCCGTCGCGCGACTTGCCGAAGCGCGTTTCCGGCGGCGGCGGCTCCTTGTCGCGGAAGGTCATATAGGAAATCACGCAGCCGATCTGGTTCTCCTTCCGGCAGAGCGGGATCGCCTTGTACGTGCCGCCGACGTCCTTGCCCTCGGGCACCATGACGGCCGATCCGAGAATGATGCCGGAGATGAACTGCTTCTGCGCCGGCTTGCCTTCGATCTCCTGAGCGATCAGCCGCGCGATCACGCCGGCCCCCTGGCTGTGTCCGATGAGAACGACGCCGCGACCGTTGTTGTCGTGCTTCATGTAGTAGTTCCAGGCGTCGACCACGTCGCTATAGCCGCCGAATCCCGCCGGTGGGCGCTCGCCTGTCGGCTGGACGCCGCTGCTCGCCGCGCGCAGCACGGTGAGTGTCGTCTGGCGATAGAGCGGCGCGAACTGACGGCACACCGATGCGTAGCGCGCGAATTGCAGCTTCACGTCGTCGAATTCCATGTGGTCCGGGGCGAAATCGCTCTGCCAGCCCGTGTCGAGCGAGACGGTGGGATAGACAAAGAAGCAGTCGATCTTGGGGTCCGTCGCGGCCTTGAATTTTTCAATCGACGTCTTTCCCGATCCCTGGATCACCGTGGCGTCCAGATCGACCTTGCACTTGTTGTCCTTGAGGCCTGGGCGGCACAGCCAGAGGGCATCATTGGCGTAATCAGGATGCACGACGGTCGGGTCTGGCGCCTGCGCCAGCGACGGGGCGCCCATCATCGCGAGACCGATAGCGGCGCCGATCGCCCACTTGCGAAAGCCCATGTTTCTCTCCCTCGCCGTCGTTTTGCGGCTTTCCGGTCAGCTAACCCGCCTGCCGCAGCGGACGCAAGCGGTTCGGGCGGTCACGCTGCCGCGAGCTTCGAAGGCGGTTGCATGTGCAGCGCCAAAGCGGATGATGCGTCCGGGACGGTCTGCCCCTGAAGCTGATGGAGTCCACGCTTGAGCACCCCCGACACGCTTGCAGACTGGATCACCGACGCAGACGCGCTGCTGCCCGACATGATCGACCTGCGCCGCGCCATCCACCTCGAACCCGAGATCGGCCTCCAGACGCCGCTCACCACCGCGAAGGCCAAACAGGCGCTCGCCGGCCTGCCGCTTGAAATCCGCGACAGCACGTCAACGACCGGTTTCATCGCCACGCTGCGCGGTCCCGCCAATGGCCGGACGGTGCTGCTTCGCGGCGACATGGACGCGCTGCCGCTTCAGGAAGATACCGGCCTCGACTTCACCTCGAAGGTCGACAACGCGATGCACGCCTGCGGGCACGACACGCACACGGCCATGCTGGTCGCCGCCGCCCGCGCGCTCTGCGCCAGGAAGGACAGGCTTGCGGGAACGGTCCAGTTCATGTTCCAGCCCGGAGAGGAAGGCTGGCATGGCGCGCGCTACATGCTGGACGACGGGATCATCGATCCACTGCCCGACGCCGCCTTCGCCCTCCACGTCACGCCCAACCTGATGCCGGGCGTCATCGCTGGACGTGTCGGCCCCCTCCTTGCAGCCGCCGATCGCCTCGAAATCCGTATCAAGGGACGTGGCGGCCACGCTTCGCAGCCGCACGACGCAACCGACCCGATCCCGGTCGCCTGCGAACTGGTGACGGCGGCGCAGGCAATGATGACCCGCCGCATTCCCGCCTTCGACCCCGCAATCCTCACCATCGCGCGGATCGTCTCCGGCACGACCAACAATGTGATCCCCGAAAAGGCGTTCATCGAAGGCACGATCCGCAGCTTCTCCGAAAAATCGCGCGCGCTGGTCCATGAGGGGCTGGCCCGGCTGGTGAAGAACATCCCGCAGGCGCACATGTGCGAGGGCGAACTCAAGATCGACCCCGGCTTTCCCGTCACCGTCTGCGACGGGCGCGCAACTGCACTGGCGCGACGAACGGCCAAACGGCTCTTCGGCGAGGACGCATGGTTCGAGATGCCCCACCCCATGATGGGTGCCGAAGACTTCGCCTATGTGCTGCAGAAATCGCCCGGCGCCATGGTGTTCCTGGGCGCTTCGCCGGAGGGCGGCGACTGGCGCACCTGCTGCGCGCTGCATTCCAACCGGATGGTTCTCGATGAGCGTGTCATGGCGCGCGGCGCAGCAATGCACTGCGCCGTGGCCGAAACCTTCCTGACGGACGGATTTGGCGCAGAAGCCTAGCGGTCAAAGCCGGGCGATCACATCGGCGGCAAGCGCCTTTTCCATCGCTTTCTTCGTCTCGACAGGCACGCCGCCATAAACGGCGACCTTGAAGCCGACGCCCGCCTTCTTGACGATCAAGCCGACATTGTCGCCGACGTCGAGAAAATAGGCGTCATCGCCGATGCCGCTCGCCGGCGTGACTTCAACGCCCTTGACCTTCGGAACCCGCTTGCCCCCATCGAAGCCGCCCGGCTCCTCGATCATGAGCGTGACAAACTTCACGCCCGAATCCGTTGGGTTGGACACTGTCCAGGTGCAGGTTTTCTTGAACGTTGGCGTCACATAGGCGCCTGGACTCACAGGCGTTTCGACAGTCGCGCCCACTTGCGCGACTGTCAGCAACGGACAAGCGTCGTCCGGCGGCGCTGCGCTGGCCCGACCAGAACCGAAGCCGGCGGCGAGAAAAATGGCGCCGGTCATGACGCCCAGACGCGTTTTAGGGGGCATTTCGCGAGCCTCCATCCCAGAGACGCGCCGATAATCTGCCTGCATTCTACAAGAGGCAATATTCCACAGACGGCGCCAACAGACCCTATTCCGCGTTGACGTTGCACCCCTTTGGCGCATTCACCGGATCGCAGCGCGTGACGCCGCCGCCGGGCAGCCTCACGGAATAGCCCGTGCCGAAGCGCGGATCGGGGTCCTGATAGTCAGTTGAGACAAACTGCGCGCCAGAGGAAAAAGCCGCTTCGCGCCGCGCCGTTTCACCTGATCGCGCCTCCATCGTGTCGGCGTCCGCGCGCGTGCGGATCAAAAATCCCTGCGACACGCGCTCCTTGATCAGATCCTGATCCTTCACCGGCTCGTTCATGGTGAAATAGGCGGCTTCCGGCGCATCCGGAAATGTCGTCATGAAGGCGACACGGCCGGACAGCGAGGGATGATCCACGGCGTAGGGCGCATTGTCTTCCGGCGAAAGATCCATCGCGAATATGATCCGTCCGCGCGCCTTCCCGAGGAGCGGCCAGCCGCCATTGCCGTCGTTCGCGGTCACCGCTTCGCGCAGGGTGGCGTGGGTCCCCTTCACCTCATCCGGGGTGATGATCCGGCCGATCGGAAAGACCGACCGGATTTCCGTCTCCATCCGCTCGAACGCATCCTTGCCCCAGGGCAACACCTTGGCGGCGCCCGGCCACGATATCCCCGAGGATTTCGGATTGATCATCAACAGGATCGGCGTATGGTCCGGATGCGCATCCGACCAGGCCTTCACCTGTTTCAGGCAATCCGTGAACAGCAGACAGTGCGAACGGTAGTCGATGTCGGTGACGTGGATGACCTTCAATCCCGGCTTGTCCATTACCGAAAGATCGTAGTCCTCCGCGGGCTCCTTACGGTCTGCGAGGATCTTGCGCGCCAGCGGGTGTGAGAAAAGACCGCCGTCCGGATCGTCAGACGGGTCGAGTTCAAGCTGCCGCGCGCCCTTGTCGAGCTGTACGGAAAGGTCTTCGTGCGAATAATCCAGCGTCTCGGCCGCCCTCGCGTTCTTCTCGCGGATCAGCGCCATTTCGTTGTCGGGTATTTTCACCTTGTAGCTGTTGTGCGTGCCGACAGACTGCAGCTGGTTGATCCGCACATTGGCGTCGATCCATTTGACGGCGCAGCCGGCCTGGATCGCTTCCGCCGCGCTGGCTGATTCAGCCTTGAGATCGCAGGCCGGTTCCGTGGCTGATTTCGCCGCGGTCTTGTCCTGCGGCGCGCCACAAGCCGTCAACACAAGCATCGACGCCGCCAACACACAATTGCGCTTCATTCCCGCCTCCCCGTGATCCGCCGCCCGTCCCCGATCCTGCTTTCCACCAATTGTGCAACAGTTCCGTGTCAGGTCAGGCTAAGCTGCCACGACACGCCGTACCTGTCCGCAACCCATGCAAACTTCCGTGCAAATGGATAGCCCGCCAGCGGCATCATCACGTGGCCGCCCTCGGAAAGGGCCGCAAACAGCCGATCGACCTCCGCCTCGTCGTCGCAGGCCACCACCATCGAGGACGCCGGGGTGAAGGTGAAGCCATGATCAAAGTTGGAGTCGATGGTGCGATATTCTGTGCCGCCCAGTTCGAATACGGCCAGCATCACCGTTCCTTCGGCGCCCGCCTCTCCCTTGCCGTAGCGTCGCACGTCAACGATGCGGGAGTCCGGAATCAGCGAGGTGTAAAACGTCATCGCCTCTTCGGCCTGCCCGGTGAACATCAACATCGTCGAGACTTTCTGGGACATTCGCCGCTCCTCAAACTCCAGCCACCGGATGCGTCTTTACGCTCATTTCGAAGCCGGCGATCAGTGGCCGTCCCTTTGCGATCGCATCCTTCACCGACTGCAGCTGCAGAGAAGCCTTGTGCGCCGCCTCGCTCTCCCAGATTTCCGTGATCCATATGACGTCGAGGTCCGCCGGATCTTCCGCCAGTACGTAAGAGCGGCAACCTGGCATCTTCCCGGAGCCGCCGCCAATGATCGCGATGAGTTCAGCCCGCCGGCCAGGCGCCGCACGCATTTTTCCGATCAGGCCGAACATGTATCCTCCAGCGCACATCGCGCGATCCGCCGCCCCGGTCGAGGCCAGGCGAGTATCGCTCTCCTCCCGCACGTTTCAACCGCGCCTGCGGCGGATTATATGAGGAGCACAAGGCGAGAGGATCATGCGACAATCACCGGCGTTGTCCGGCATTCCGGACCTCAACATCCCGATCATCCAGGCGCCCATGGCGGGCGCCGACAGCGCGGAGCTTGCAGCAGCCGTTTCCGCCGCCGGAGGCCTCGGCTCGATCGGCGCAGCGACACACTCGGCGGAAAGCCTCAGCGCCACCGTCTCCGCGATCCGGGAGCAGACGAGCCGGCCGTTCAATCTCAATTTTTTCTGCCACAGCGATCCGTCGCCCGATCCTGCACGCGAAGCGCGCTGGCTTGCGCAATTGGCGCCCTACTATGCCGAACTCGGCGCCACGCCACCGGAAACGCTGGACGGCGGTCGCGCGCCATTCGGCGACGAGAGCTGCGCGCTGGTCGAAAATCTCCGTCCTGCGGTCGTCAGCTTTCATTTCGGATTGCCGCCCGAGTCTTTGATGACGCGTGTTCGCAAAGCCGGCGCCTTCATCCTCGCCTCCGCCACAACGCCAACCGAAGCCAGATGGCTGGCGAGCCGCGGCGTGGACGCAATTATCGCGCAGGGCTCGGAGGCTGGCGGGCACCGCGGCGTCTTCGCGGAAGATTGGCGCACGGGCTCCGGCATGATCGGAACCATGGCGCTGGTTCCCCTGATCGTCGACGTCGTGTCCCTGCCCGTCATCGCTGCAGGCGGTATCGCCGACGGGCGCGGCGTCGCGGCCGCCCTCGCGCTTGGCGCAGCCGCCGCCCAGATCGGCACGGCCTACCTTGCGACGCCCGAGGCGGGCATAAGCGAAGATCATCGCACCGCCCTCTTCGCGGCGCCGGCCGAAGACATTGTGGTGACGAACGTGGTTTCAGGAAGGCCGGCGCGGGGCGTCGCCAACCGCCTGGTGCGGGAGATGGGACCAATATCCGAAGAGGCGCCAGAGTTTCCACGCGGCGTTCCCGCCGTTGCGCCGCTGAGACGCGCGGCGGAAGCTTCCGGTTCGGTTGAGTTCTCGCCGCTCTGGGCTGGACAGGCCGCGCCGCTGTCGCGCCGTATGCCCGCCGGCGAACTGACGAAAACGCTGTGGTCGGAAGCTCAGGCCGCTTTGACGGCTTTCTGCGGCGTGCGGTAGAGACCGCGCCGCTCAAGGCTTGCCTCGAACGCTGTCGAGACGCCGACTACTGTTTCGGGCGCACCGAGCATCAGGTAGCCGCCGGGCGCCATCTGTTCGGCGATGCGGTTCAGCACGTCGGCTTTGGTCGAATGATCGAAATTGACAAGCACGTTGCGGCACAGAACGACGTCGAACTTGCCGAGCTGCGTGAACGGTTCGATGAGGTTCTGTTTGCGGAACGCAACGTTGCCGCGAAGGCGTTCCGAAATGCGCCAGTGATCGTCCTGTTGCGTGAAGTAGTTCATCAACATCTGTATCGGCAGACCGCGCTGAACTTCGAACTGCGAATACAACCCCGCACGCGCCTTTTCGAGCGAACGGTCCGAAATATCGGTCGCGACGATCTCCACCGGCACGCCGTCGGTGAGCGACGGGTTCTGATCGAGCATCATCGCGATCGAATACGCTTCCTGACCGGTTGAACACGCTGCGCACCAGATGCGGATGCGGCCGCCGCGACGAACTTCGGCGAGCGCCGGCAGGACCGCTTCGCGGAGATGGACGAACGGCGTACGGTCGCGAAAGAAGTACGTTTCGCTCGCCGTCATGACGTCGACGAGCTGCGCGACCAGCCGTTCTTCGCGGCGCGTGCGTACAACTTCGATGAGGTCGTCTATCGACGGCAGGCCTTCCTTGCGCGCCAGCGGCGCAAGACGGCTTTCCAGCAGATACGTCTTGTCGGCCGTCAATACGATGCCGGCCCGCTTCTTCAACAGATCTGCGACGAAATCGAAATCCTGGCCGTTCACACGACGTCTCCGTTCAGGTCGAACTCTATACGAGACCGACTTCCGAGAATTTCGACTCAACGATTTCCGAGTCGAACGGCTTCATGATGTATTCGTTCGCGCCCGAACGGATGGCTTCCGCGATGTGCGACATGTCGTTTTCGGTCGTACAGAACACGACGACAGGACGATCACCGCCCGGTTCGCGACGAAGTGCGCGAAGGAAATCCAGTCCGTTCATGACGGGCATATTCCAGTCCAACAGAACGGCGTCCGGCATTTCCTTTCGGCACGTATCCAACGCCTGTTGTCCGTCCGCGGCTTCATCTGCGTCGAAACGGAGGTCCTCTACGATGCGACGGGCGACTTTCCGGACGACGCGGCTGTCGTCCACGATCAGACAACGTTTCATGACCGACATTCCTTCATGACTTCACCTGTTCGGTACGCCATCGACGAACTTCGTACGCAAACGGAGTCCAAGTCCGAACCCGGCGCACGCCAGTTTCGGGGATACCGCAATTTCGTTAACGGAAATTTCCCAGAGGTTAGCGCCATCTAACGACCCGACGGGGCCGAATATGCGCCCCTAGCAACCATGCCGCCCAGAAGGCGCTGACAAGGTTAAGGAAAGGCTGCCGAGAGCAGCCTGACGGGCCCTCAGCCCCTGATCACGGGCCCGCGCGCCATCAGGCCGGAATTGCCGGGTTCGGCCCGCGCCACGAGGCTGAAGCCGATATCGTCCGCCAGGACGCGGGTGAAATAGGGCTGGATCGCCCCGCCGCCCCAGCCGTCCGGCGGCTCCGTGCCGGCCAGCGCGTCGTGCACCTCCGGCTTGAAGGTCGAATACTGGCCGATCGCGTCGGCGTTCATGACGAGTTCGTCCCCCTCTTCATGGGCGGACACCCGGCAGACGCCCCGCGCCGCCGGCTCGACCATGATCAGCGTCATGTTCATCAGAAGGCGCATCTGGCGGTTGGTGATGTTGAGCGTCTCGACCTTCCAGTCGAGCTGGGTCTTGGTGTTGACCTCGAACAGCCGGGTAAACATGCCGCGCGCCTCGGCGACATTCACCAGGCTGTCATTGATGGCCTGGCTGCCGATGGCGTAGCGCATGAAGCGCAGTTTCGCATCCAGCGTGGCGATCGAGCTGCGCAGGGATTTTTCGCCCTCGGCCCGCATGGCCGGGCCCATGCCTTCATCGAACAGAAGCTCGCAGCTCTGCATCAGCGTGGTGAGCGGCGAGGCGACGTCATGACAGATGCGGGAGGCGACATACGACGCCAGTCTCGACGATTCCATATCGTTTCGACCTCTCGTGACGGCTGATCCGAATCAGCAAGCTAGCGGATCGGATTTCGCCCCCCAAGCCGGAAGTTATCCCCAGAGGCTATCCCCTGTCGGGGTCGTCGCCAGAGGGAAATTTTGCCCCTGGCTCGATCCGGTCGTCGAAACCCCTGCGGGAACTCAGGAAAGTCAGCGAGAACAGGCCGACCGAAAGGAGAACGGCCAGCGTCGCGCCCAGAGAGAAAGCGATTATGAAATTCGCGTTGGGAAACTGCCGGAACACCTCGCCCGCCCCGAACACCGCCGCAAGGATCAGTCCCGCGACAGGAACGAGCACGATGAGGAGTGTGATCAGGATCTTGCGGGACATGCGCCCGAGGCTAGCCCACTGCGCCCCTCGGCGCCACCGGCCGCCGATGCGTCCCCATGCCGGGGCCAGGTCTGGGCAAAGGGCTGATTTCGGCAAGGGACGCATTCAAGCGGCGACAGGCGCGAGGGACAGCCCTTTCTCGCCGCTCAGGCCGGTGATTGAAAATAGGCATCGAAGTCCATCGAGCCGTGAGGAATGCCAATTATGGCGATCATGTCGCCATTGACGATGTAAAAGATCAGGTGCGAGCCTTGGCGATAACTGCGATAGCCTTCACCAATCTCTTCGCGGGGTCGTCCGGCGCCAGGGTTTTTGCCCAGCCAGTCGAAACGCTTTGCCATGTCGGAGAGGTATTTCTCCGTCTGATGCTCGCCCCATGTGGCGAGCGTGAAGTCCGCGATCTGGTCGAGATCCTTCAACGCTCGCGGGGTGAGGCGGTAGCTTCTCAAGCCTTATCAGCTCTCGAGGCGCGCTGTTTCGCCCGCTTCAAAACGTCAGCGGCTGAAAAATCCACGTACTCACCTCGCTTCGCTTGTTGAGCACCCTCAACGAGATGATCCTGAAGCGCTTTTAGTCGATTGCCCCTTTCCTCAAGCTCGCGGAGGGCGGCGCGGACAACCTCACTGGCAGACGCGAAACGGCCGCTCGCGATCTCCCGCTTTACAAACTTTTCCCAGTGTGGGCCCAAGGAAAGCGATGTCGTGGCCATGCGCACCTCACTATTCATTTTGAATATAGCAGATACCTTGAGTGGGTCAAGATGATGATGGGAGCTCGATCGTGGTCTTGCGACCGTTGTCGGCGAGAAACTGCCTGCGCGGCACGAAACCCGGAACGGAAGGTCTGAGGCGGCTCTGCCCGTCGCAATATTGTGGCGGCCCTCGCATTGATAGCCCCAGCAGTCGGTTCGTTCAGAGACTGCGGGACCCGAGCCCCCTTCCCAGAAGGCCGACTCTCAAGCAATTCTGGCCCGAACTCAATGGCAGACCGGGCGACGATGAGCGTTCGTAACGACATATCGGGATTGCGGAGCTTCATCAGCCGCGAAGAGAACTGGCGCCAGCGATTGCAGGATGTGGTCGGCGAACACCTCATGCCGGCGCTTGAAGAATTCGATATCGATCATGATGAATTGGCCGACGTTCTGGGCGAACCATGGGCGGGGGCGTTGTGGGGATGTGGGTTCGAGGATTTTCTCGGACGTCGCTATGGCGAGGAAAACATAGTTGATCTCTACCTTAAGCGACGGGGCTGGCGGGAAACCGCGCTCAACCGCGCCTATTTCGCGGCGTTACGCGACGCGCCGGTCAGCCTCTATGAGGTCGGCGGTGTCGAGCCGGGCGTCTCCATGGTGCTAAACGACCTTCTTGCGAACGCCGCGCCAGTCATTGTTCGAGAGAAGTCAGCTACCCAATCGCTCAAGAAATGGGATCGCATCGCGGTACGCGTAGTGACGGAGCATGAACACCATGTGATCTCCGGAGCGCTCCTGCCGTTTTCCGCTGACGCCGTCGATCTGCTGCTTGCCGGGTTGCGTGACGCGCTGAGGCTCAAGAAATCTGATGTTCTGCGGCTCACCAGGGATCAGCTTCGAGGGTGCGCGCCGGTTTTCACCAGCGCCTGGCTGTTCACTGAACTGCCTCGCATCCTGACCCCCGCGCAGCCGAGGCTCTGCAACTCGGACGGCGACGAAATAGTCTTCCACGATCTGCGTTTCCCGCTCGCCACGGGTGTGAAGCAGAAGGACGTCGCGGCGCGATTGGATAAGGCGAAAGGACTTCTTGCCGAGAGTCGGCAGTTCTGGAACTGGGTCGCCCCGCGCAAGGGGCGAGCGGGAAGGAGCGCCGATGGCTTGATGCTGGAAACACAAATCGATGGCGGCACGATGCTGGGCTCCCTCGAACTGAAGGGGAAGGCCCTGCAGGTCAGCGTCAATTCGGCTAGACGTGCAGCGAAAGTCGAGGCCCTGTTGATCGCTGCTGCCGGAAAACTCTTGGGACGCCCGCTAACCACGATCCGAACCGTCGAACAGATGCTAGCTGAGAAGCATGACGCGCAGCGCCAGGACGAGGCTGACGAAATCCCGCCTGAGATCGCAAGGCAGGTCGCCCGCGATTATCTAGACAATCACTATCGTGAAACGCTGGACGCGCCGATACCAGCGCTAGGCGGGAAGTCGCCTCGCCAAGCTGTACGAAGCGCTGCCGGACGTGAAAAGGTGATCGAATGGCTCAAGGTCCTGGAAAATCGCAGCGCCCGGCATGATGATGGCCCGATTGCCGAGTACGATTTCGGTTGGATGTGGGCCGAACTCGGACTGCAGGAACGCCGGAACTAACTGTGGTTCGACGCCGATCATGGATGTCGCGTTTCGGCGATTGCACTAAGCCGCTCGCGCGGGAGAAGAGCGTTGCAGCGGCGGGGATGAGCATCGCCGTCTGATGTCTCCGGGCGGCGCGCGGGCTGGCTAATCGCCGTCAGCCGTCGCACAACCGGGCCCACGACATTCCGGAGAGGCGGGGACTCAGCTTGCCAGGGTTTACCCACCGCGCATCGTTGAGACGACCGGCGCTTCGCGCGTGCGTGGCCGCGTGCCTGATGCTGCTTGCGCCCGCCGCGTTTGCGCAGACCGCTTTCCCGCGGACGCCGGCCGGCACGCCCGACCTTGAAGGCGTCTGGACCATGCGGACGCTGACGCCCTTCTTCCGTCCCAAGGGCGTGACGGCGCCGTCTGTCAGCGCGAGCGAGGAGCCGGCTTTCATCGCGAACATGATGGGCGAGCGCCTGTCGGCCGAGCGCTTCGATCCCGGCACGTCCGAACCTGACGGCCTCGGGCTTGCCGTCGTGAACGGGGAGCACCGCACGTCGGCGGTGGTGAGCCCGGCGAACGGCCAGCTTGCGCTGACCGCCGCCGGCAAGGCCCGCCTGCGCGCGCGACCTGACGGCTATGATGGGCCCGAGGGGCGGCCGGTCAACGAACGCTGCATCGCCGACGCTGGCCGGGCGCCCTATCGGGTGATGTCCGGCGAGATGTATTTCGAGATCGTGCAGACGCCCGGCTTCCTCGTCATTCACAAGGAGGGGATGGACCCGCCGCGCATCTTTTCCCTCACCGGGAATGAGCGTCCCGTTCCGGGCGGCTCGTGGACGGGCGCGTCCACCCACCGCTGGGAGGGCGACACCTTCGTGATCGAGACCACCGGCTTCCGGGCAGAGGACACCAACCGCAGGATCTCGGGGCCCGGGTCCGCAGGCTTCCCGATCGCGCCCGCCACGCGGATCACGGAATGGCTGATCCCCGTTTCGCCCGACGTCATCCTTTACCGCTACAAGGTCGACGACCCGGTTCTCTACGCCGAGCCGCTGGTGGTGGAGCTGCCGCTGCTGCGCTCGTCCGAGCGGTTGTTCGAAAGCGCCTGCCACGAGGGAAACAAGAGCCTGGTCAACACGCTGCAGGGCGCGCGCAAAGGCGGATAGACGCGCCGCCGCCGTTCGCGCATCCTGCGGACGCACGGCGAACACGAGGGAGAATGTGATGCGCGACGTATCGGACCAGACGGAGCGGCGGTCGTTTCTGTCACGGCTGGGCCTCGGGGCCGCGGTGATCGGCGCCGGGCTGAGCGCCGGACTTGTCGCCGCCCCGCCGGCCGACGCGCAGACACGCGGCTTCAAACCGAAGCGCCACAAGGAAGACGCCTGGATGGACGGCCTCAAGGGCGGGCATCGCATCGTCATCGACTCGGCGGCGCCGGCTTCGGGCGGAGCGGCGCTGCTCTATGCCAACAATACCTTCTCGGCCAACAAGTCCGGCTACGGCCTCGAGACCGACGACCTCGCGGTGATCGTGGTGCTGCGGCACTTCTCGACGCCGTTCGCCTACACCGATGCGGTCTGGGCGAAATACGGCGAGGCGCTGTCGGGCATGATCAACTTCAAGGACCCGGAGACCAAGGCGGCGCCCGTCACCAACCTCTACAACTCCGCCGCGGCCAGCCGGTCGCTCGCCAATATGGGGATCACCATCCAGAGCCTCGTCGACAAGAAGGTGCAGTTCGCCGTCTGCAATTCCGCGACGCACGCCCTCGCCGGCGGCATAGCGCAAAAGGTGAAGAGCGATCCCGAGACGGTCTACAAGGACTTCGTCTCCAACGTTGTGCCTAACTCGCACCTGGTTGCGGCCGGCGTCGTCGCAGTGAACCGCGCGCAGGAATACGGCTACACGCTGCTGACGGCGGTCTAGCGCCCGCGCGACTTACGGGCGCCGGCCACGCCTACGGCTTCTTCGTCCAGGGCTGGTCGGCGCCGGGTTTCACCGCTTCGCCGGAGCCGGCGCGCGCGATCTGCTTTTCGGCGGTGAGCGCCGCGATGGTCTGCATCGGCTGGTTCGTCTTCGCGGCCGTGTCGTTGTAGATCGCGAGACGCTTGGCGTTGATCTCGTCGACATGGCGCTTGATGTCCGGCGTCGCCTTCGAGGCGTCGGCGATGCCGAGATAGCCGGTGTACATCTCGCCGACGATGCCCTGCGCCTTGGCCTGGTCGATCACCGCGTCCTGCGCGTGGGCGACGCCGAGGCTGGCCGCCATTGCGAGGCCGGCAAACAGGATCGAAATCTTGCGGATCATGCTCATGGGAGGCTCCTCTTGCTGCCTCAGAATGCGTCTGGGTTCTTGGCGATCAGGTCCTCGACATCCTTGTCGAGCTTCACCCTGACCTGCTGGTCGATCTTGACGTTGAGATTGATCTCGATCGGCTTGTCCGGCGCCTGGATCTTCACAGTCGGCGCGCACGCCGCCCCTGCCAGTGCGAACGCAATCGCGGCGCCGCCCATCAGTGCCTGCCGTCTGATCATCGATGGCTCCATGTCTGCGGCAAGGCCGCCAGCCGTCCCTGCGACCGTTGCGTTGACCCTCGCCTTATCCGCGCGCTTCGTCAATTCACTGCTCCTGCTGAAACCTTGTCGACGATCGCGTTGACTGTCGGGTTGCCCTGAGAGGTGGTGTTCAAAAGATCGACCAGCGGCCCATCGATCGAAATGCGCGTCTTGAACGCCGCGCCGGACAGCACGGCGGGGTTCAACCCTTCCAGCCGTGTCTGCAGCGTCAGCCGCCCTGCGATATCTCCGTCGACGTCCAATTCAAGCTCCTTGTAGCGGAAGTCCTTCAGCGCATCGAACAGCAGCTTAGCGCTCGAATTCGACTGGCTCGCTGCATCTCCCGTCGAACCCGTGTAGTGGATGACCCCGCCTTCCGGCGAGGACTTGAGCGCAGCATGGTCGATTTTCGCTGAACCCGTGCTGAACAGCACAGGCACGGTTCCGTTCACCTTTCCGGTGGCGGTGAGGTCCGGCGGTTTGACCATTTCGATGATGCTCGCAAGGCTCCAGTCGACAGCCTCGGCGACGATCCGGTTGCTGGCTGCGGAGAAGGAAAACGTCGCGGGCTGGATGCGCAGGAAGCCGCCCGCGAACGGCCATTCGGCGCCTTCAATCTTGATCGCGTCCGAACCGGCGAGCTGAAAATGGATGACGCCGTTCTCGATCGGCAGGCCGAGCGTCACCTTGTCGAGTGTGATAGTCTGGTGCGGCGCGGACTTCATGTTCAGCACGTCCGCGATCTCAACGTCGCCCGAGACGCCCGCGAACTCGCCGGCCGACGCCAGCACGAACCCGACCTTCCTGAGCGACACCAGCGCGGTCGAGTTGAAGTCCTTCGCCGTCCACGTTGCGCCGCCGGATATGTCGACGCGACCGGTCACGTTCGCTGGCCCGATCAGCAACCGCGACAGCGCCGATGGCTGGAAGCCGTTCTCCCTGAACAGCAGCGGCGTGGGCGCGAACGTCAACGAACCGGCGCTGCTCTTTAAGTTGTGTTGCCCGGTGACGCTGGCGACCTGCACGCCGGACTTGGCCAGGGTGAACGTGCCGGAGAAGGTCGCGACATCGTTGGCAAGCTTCGCGGAACCGGAAAACGTCTCCGGCTCGAACAGTTGCTTTGCCTTGGGCTGCGGATCGGAGATCGCCATTTCCACATTGGCGAGCGAGCCGGAGAGCCCGCCGGCCTTGCCGGCAAGATCGAGCTTCGCCTTGATGCCCGCGAGAGAGACCTGCCCGGTCTTCACCACCGCGCCGTTGAGCGCGCCGGTGATGCGCCAGCCGTCGGCCAGCTCCGCCGTGCCGGAGAGGCTGCCGGCAGACGTCGGCACGGGCGCCGGCGCATCGGGATCGTCGAAGGTGAAACTCGGCGCCGTCGTGTTGAAAGCGACCTTCACCGTTTTAGCGGACGTCCAGTTGACGGCAGTGGCGCCGAGCACCGCGTGCGCCTTGTAGTCCTTGCCAGAGACAGGAAGGTTCAGCGCGCCCAGAGTGCCGTCGCCCGCCATGGCGTCGCCGCGCAGTTCAGCCAGCCTGCCCTTCGGCTGATACCGCAGCGCTGCTGCACCGAAGGTGGTGTCGCCATAGGCCGCCTTGTCCCAGCTGACGTTCAGTCCCCGCGGCGCGTCGGCGGCGAAGGCGCCGGGCGACCATGTGGCGGTCACGGCGCCGGACGCCTTGAGGTTGGTCCAGATGCCGCCCGCGAGGCTGCCGCTGGTCGTCAGCAACACTTCGCCTGCAGCCTTGCCGGTATTCTGGCCGGTATCCTGACCGGCGGCCTTGCCTGCCGCCGTTTCGAACGAGAGGCCGCTGACCTTCGCCGCCAGCGTGTCCTCGCCGACGCGCCAGGGCTGCATCTCCACCGCGCCGGATGCGCTGATCTTGCCGGTCGAGCCGCTGGCTCCGGCAAGCGTGAGCGCGAGATGCGGCCCGCCGCCGCCAGAGAGCAGCAGCGTCCCCGCCGCCGTCCAGCCTTTCGCTGCATCCGACGACCACGCCGCGACCGGCGCCTGCCCGGCGCCGTTGAGCGTCAGCGCAAGACCGCTCTTCGCCTTGACCGTGGCGCCGCCAAGCAGCGCCGCTGCGAAACCGGCTTCCGAGGCTTCCGCCGACCACGGCGCCGAGACATCGAAGGATTGGCCCGCCTGCTTCAGCACGCGCGCGGCCGCCGCCGAGAAGTTGGGCGCGACATCCTTGAGCGGCGTCTCCACCGCGCCGCCGAGCGCTTCGCTTCCGGCCTTGGTAAGCTGGGCGCCGACAAGCCGCGCGACGCCGGTCGCCTGCAAGGCGCTGGCGCGTTCGAAGCCAGCCGGCAGGTTGAGCTTGCCGTCGACGCCCAGCTTCTCCGCGGCGCCTTTTTCATGGCTCAGGCGGTTCATGACGAATGACAGGTCGCCGGACGCACCGCCGCCGGATTGCGGATCGAGGTTGGCGTTCAGGTCCGAGTCCTGCCAGGCGGCGCCGAACAGCGAGCCGGCGCCGGACTTGCCGGTCAGCGTCAGCTTGCGCATCGCGGCGAGCCAGCTGCCCGGCGGCTTGTTGAGATCGATCGCGGCGGCCTCGACATCGGCGCCGAGACTCGCGCCCTTGACGCCGCCCTGCTTGAGCGACACCTCGCCGGCCGACGCGGCGCCCTGACCCTTCAGCACGCCGTCCGCCTGGTTCACGTCGAGATCGAGTTTCACATCCTGGATCGTCGCGCCCGGCGCCGTGAACTGTTTGAGATCGAGCGTCGCCTTGCCGGTGATCGTGGCGCCGGATGTTTTTGCGTCGACCTGGAAACTGCGGAGATCCATCGCTGCTGCGGGCCCGGAGAGTTTGATCGGCGCGGCGGCGAGATGCAGCGTGAGATCGTCGAGGCCGGTCATCTCCAGCTGGCCCTTCGCCTCCACCGGACCGAGCGGCGTGTTGGCGACGAGCGTGATGTTCTGCAGGTCGATTTTTGGCGACGGGCCGCCGCCCGGGGGCTGGCTGGCGAATTTCTGGACCGTCGGGTCAAGGTCGCCGAGCACGGGCTGGTGGCCGGTCAAGTCAAGCAGCAGGCGGATGCCCTTGCCGCCCACCATGGTGGGACGCGGTGAAAACGGGTTGGCCCAGCTCAGATTGACGGCCAGCTGGTCGGCCGTCAGGGGCGGCGTGTTGGCGCTGGGCCCTTTGACCGTGAGCTGTTTCAAAGTGAGACCGCCCAGGTCCAGCCGGGTGATTTTGAGGGTGCATTTCAGGCCCTGCCCGGCGCACCAGGCCCGGCCCACGGCCTCGCCAATGGGCTGGCGGGCCAGCAGAATCGCCACAACCAGAACGAGACCTATCGCCGCAAGAGTGCGCCAGAGCGGCCATTTGCCGGGCTTTTCGTGGGCAGGTGCAAGGGATTCTTCAGCCATCGCAGCTAATCTATGCATTCGTTCTTGTCGAAAGACAGCGGACAGTTTTTACTGCCGATGAAGGCGTAGTCGCGACGTCAATAAGGTTGAGTGCGCGCCTTTGATACCTCGCCTCCTGCGGGAACGATCTGGAGCACCAATGAAACAGCGTGTGTTTGATTGGGGGCTGGGAGTGGCTGCGGCTGCTCTCCTGGGGACTGGACTGACCTACGTCGCCGTGAATTCGCACGTCAGCGAAGCCGCCACATCGACGGCGACGGCGACTGACAAGCCCGATCCGCGCCGCATGCTGGCGGCGATCACCAGCGCCGACCAGCTCGAAACGCTCCAGCGCGAGATGCGGCAGGTGTCGATCCAGCGCAACGAAACGCTGAGCGGCGTGCTCGACCGCGTCGGCGCCCCGCGCGACCAGGCCAACGGCGCCGTCTACGCCGCCGGCGAACTGGTCGACCTGCGCAAGGTGCGCCCCGGCGACAGCGTCACGGCCTGGTTCGAAACCGATCCCGTCAGCGGACAGCAGAACCTTACCGGCCTCTCTCTCCGTCCCGATGTCGAGCGCCAGGTGCTGGTCTCGCGCGGCGCCGACGGACAGTGGGTCACCCACGAACTCAAGGCCAAGCTCACCTCCAGCTATTCGCTGGTGACCGGAACCGTCGACCAGTCGATCTACGACAGCGCCGTTGCGCAGGGCGCCGCCGACCAGCAGGTCGTCGATTACGCCACCATCTTCGGCTACGACATCGACTTCCAGCGCGAGATCCAGACCGGCGACAAGTTCGAGATGTTCTACGGCGCCTCGAAGGACGAGCGCGGCGACGTGATCAAGGGCGGCGACATACTCTACGCCTCGCTCGACGGCCAGGCGCTGAAGAAGGCCTTCTACCGCTTCACGCCTTCCGACGACGGCGTGACCGACTATTTCGACGCCACCGGACAGAGCGCCCGCAAATTCCTGATGAAGACGCCGATCAACGGCGCGCGCATCTCGTCCAGCTTCGGCAATCGCGTTCATCCCATCCTCGGCTACACCAAGCTGCACAAGGGCACCGACTTCGCCGCGCCCACCGGCACGCCGATCTACGCGGCGGGCAACGGCGTCATCGCGCGCTACGGCCCCTTCTCCACCTATGGCAATTACGCGCTGATCAAGCACGCCAACGGATACGAGACCGCCTACGGCCACATGAGCCGCTACGTGCCGGGGCTTCACGCCGGCAGCCATGTGCATCAGGGCCAGGTGATCGGCTATGTCGGCATGACCGGCGGCGCCACCGGGCCGCACCTGCACTACGAGGTCCACATCAAGGGCAAGCCGGTCAACGCGATGAAGCTGAAACTGCCGACGGGCCGCAAGCTCACCGGCGAGCAGCTGGCCGCGTTCGATGCCGAACGTGACCGCATCGACGCCCTGCGCGCAGCCGAACACACCGGCGTCACGCTGGTCGCCGACCAGTCGCCGGCGGCCGATGCGGCGCAGACCTACCAGCAGGTTCCCGTCGTTGCCGCCAGCACGCCGGAATCGCGCGAATAGGCGTTGCGAGGCTGCAGCACACAGTCGTCGAATCCCATCCACGGGATTGTCCGCCGCCCCCGCCCTGCGCTACCCCTGCGCGGGGACTTTGAGGTCGAGGGACTGTCATGACGCTTTCCATCACCCTGGCTCGGATGCTTGCCGTCACCGTGTGCGCGGCGGGCGTCGCCACAGCCGCATCGGCGGAGCCCCGATATCAGGGCCCGCTCGACTGGATGGTCGGCTGCTGGGAAACGGCTGACCACGCCAGTGTTCAGGTGTGGAGCGAGCCGGTGGGCGGCGTGATGTTTGGTTACGCCACGACGATGAAGGACGGCGCGCTGGCCTTCTTCGAGCAGGACCGCATCGATCTTCGCAACGAGCGCCCCAGCTATTCGGTGTCGCCCGACGGGGACCGCTGGGTGGCGTTCGTGGCGCCCCCGCCCAAGCCGCCCGAACTCGACAAACGCGGGCGGCCGCTGCCGCCTGCCGAGGTCGCCACGTTCGAGAACAGCTCCAACGCCTATCCGCAGCGCATCCAGTATCGCTCGGACGGACGGCGCGGGCTCTCCGCCACGATCTCGAACCTGGACGGATCGCGCACGACCGAACTGAGCTGGGAGAAGTGCCGCTAGGCGCGAAGGCGGCCGCCGCCTGTAACTCAGATCGACTCGATGCCGCCGAGAAACACGTTGACGGCGCGCTCCACCGTTTCGCCGATTTCCTCGGGCGTCGGCCGGTAGCTGGTATCCAGCAACGCGCGGAAATGGATGCGGGCGCGCACCAGATCGAAGAACACCGACGCAGCGAGGTTGTAGTCGCGCACCTTGATCTCGCCTGCCTCCGCGCGGCTGCGCAGGTACTCGGCGAGCGCGAGGCGCACGCGCTCCGGCCCGTGCCGCGCGAACGACAGCGCAGCGTCCGGAAACTTGCGCGCCTGGCCAACCATCAACCGGAACACATCCAGCGATTCCGGCTCGCAGAGTTTCGTCATGAAGCGCTCGCCGATCCGCCGCAGGCCTTCCTTCAGCGGCGCACGGGCGGCGAGTTCGATCTGCATCTGCTCGGTCAGCTCTTCGACGCGGCTGTCGATCATCGCCTCGAACAGCCCCTGTTTGCCGCCGAACTGGGCATAGAGCGTCGAGAGCGACCCACCGGCGCGGCGGACGATTTCCGCCATGTTGGCGGCCTCGTAGCCATATTCGAGGAAGACCTCGCGCGCCGCTTTCAGGAACGCGGCCCGGCGCATTTCCGCACGTCCGGATTCCGGCTCGGGGCGCGTATCTGTGGAATCACCGTGTGACATCAATTCAGCCTATCCCGTCTCGATGCGGGCTTGATACTCGAATAACAGCGGTTACATTTCAACGGAAACGTAACGCCAATTACATACAAGGCGTACGCAAGACAAACGAGCCTCCTCCCCAAAGCCGAGGCCGCATCTCGAGGGAAACAAGGCCATGGCCCTTCAGCCGGTCAAGCTCGACGACGTTCGCCCCGCCCCGTCCGACCAGCCCGCCGACGCGGACGCCTCGACACCGCCCCCCGCCGCCGCAGCGGCCCCGGAAAAACCGGACTTCCGCAAGCGCGCCATGCCAGTCGCCGGCGCAGTGGTCGCCCTGGCGGTTCTCGGCTTCGGCGGCGAATGGCTGATCAACGGCCGCTTCCTCATCAAGACCGACAACGCCCACATCCGCGCCGACATCACCAACGTCGCCGCCAAGGTTCAGGGCTATGTCGAGACGCTGAATGTGGAAGACAACCAGCCGGTGAAGGCCGGCGACGTTCTGCTGACGCTTGAAGCCGCCGACTACAAGGCGCGCGTCGCCGAAGCGAAGGCGGCGCTCGCCCAGGCCGAAGCCGATGCGGTGCAGGCCCGGTCGCGCATCGCCGCGCAGACCGCCAATGTCTCCTCCACGCGCAGCCGCTCGTCGGCCCAGCTCGACCAGCTCGCCGAAGCCGAAGCCGCCGCCCGCGCCGCCGAGGCGACGGCGCAGTGGAAGACATCCGAGCTGAAGCGCCTGACCGCGCTGGCCGACAAGGGCTGGTATCCCCGCGCCCGCCTTGAGGAAGCTGAGGCGATGGAAAAGGCGGCGCAGGCCCAGGCCGCCCAGGCGCGCGCAACCGTCACCGCGCAACAGAGCCAGGTGTCGTCCAGCAAGTCGTCGGTCGTGCAGGCGAGACAGGAAGTTTCGGCCACCACCGCCTCCGCCACATCGGCGGATGCGCGCGTCGAGGCGGCCAGGGCGAAGCTTGAAGCCGCCGAACTCGATCTTGGCCGCACGCAGATCCGCGCGCCGATTTCCGGCATTGTCGGCAACCGTGTGGTCGCAACCGGCCAGCTTCTCTCTCCCGGCCAGGTGGCGATGTCGATCGTGCCGGCCAGCGAGGCCTATGTGATCGCCAACTACAAGGAAACGCAGGTCCAGCACATGAAGCGCGGCCAGCGCGTCACCCTCACCGTCGACGCCTATCCCGGCCTCAAGGTGAAAGGTCACGTCGAGAGCATCGCGCCCGCCACCGGCTCGACCTTCAGCCTGATCCCGCAGGACACCGCCACGGGCAACTTCACCAAGATCGTCCAGCGCGTGCCGGTGCGCATCGCCATCGACGACAAGAAGGCGCTCGATGAAGGGCTGATGCGGTCCGGCCTTGCGGTCGTCGCCACCGTCTCGACCAAGCCCGTAAAAGAGTAACCGCGGATGAGCGGTCCTTCCGCCACGACGATGGGCGGACCACCCGGCGCGACGCGGACCTACACGCCGCCGACGCCGGGAACCGTCGAGGCCAAGCGCCTCAACATCGGCTTCATGTCGATGGTGATCGGCATGTTCATGGCGATCCTCGATATCCAGATCGTCGCCTCCTCGATCACCCAGATCCAGGCCGGCGTCTCGGCCTCGGCCGACGAGATCCACTGGATCCAGACCGCCTATCTGATCGCGGAAGTGATCGGCATACCCCTCTCCGGCCTGCTCAACCGCGCACTGGGCATGCGGCTGCTGTTCGTCTTCTCCGCGGCGGGCTTCACGCTGTCGAGCACGCTTTGCGCCCTGTCGTGGAATCTCGACAGCCTGATCTTCTTCCGCTGCATCCAGGGCTTCGTCGGCGCGGCGATGATCCCGACGACGATGGCCGCCGCCTTCTCGCTGTTCGGCCCCAACCGCTCGATGGTGCAGCAGGTGATGATCGGCATGGTCGCGACGCTCGCTCCGTCGATCGGACCGACGCTTGGCGGCTGGATCACGGACCACCTCTCCTGGCACTGGCTCTTCCTGGTCAATGTCGGCCCGGGTATCTTCGCGGCCAGCATGGTGCTGACCTATATCCCGAAGGACCAGCTCGACCTTCGCGTCATCCGCAACATCGACTTCACGGGCCTTCTCGCCATGGCGCTGTTCCTCGGCGCCTTCGAATGGGTGTTCGAACAGGGCCCGACCGACGGCTGGTTCGAGGACCAGGGCATCGTCCTCTGGTCGATCCTCTGCACCGGCGCGGGCGCCGTCTTCTTCTGGCGCGTGCTGACGCGCAGCAATCCGGTTGTCGACCTCAGCATTTTCCGCGACCGGAACTTCTCGCTCGGCTCGCTGGTGGCGGTGGTGATCGGCTTCGGCCTGTTCGGCTCGGTCTACCTGACGCCGCTTTTCCTCGGCACGGTGCGCGGCTTCAACTCGCTGCAGATCGGCGAGATCATGAGCGTCGGCGGCATGGCCATGTTCATCGGCGGGCCGGTCTCCGGCATCCTCATCCGCCGCATCGATCCGCGCTTCGTCATGGCGGCCGGGATGTCGCTCGCCGCCATCGGGCTTTACTGGAACCACTTCCTCACGGCCGACTCCAGCTTCAACGAACTGTTCTGGCCGCAGCTCCTGCGCGGCGGCGGGTTGATCATGTGCATGGTGCCGGCGAACTTCCTGGCGCTGGGCACGCTGCCGCCGCCCAAGCTGCCCAACGCCACGGGGCTCTTCACCGTCTGCCGCAATATCGGCGGCGCGGTCGGGCTCGCCGGCCTCAACACGCTGCGCCTCTCTTACGACAACCTGCACCAGCAGGAGCTGGGCGCGGCGCTGGATCCGGCGCGGCCCGCGGTGCAGGCCTTCCTCAGCCAGTCCGAAGCCAGCCTGCGCGCCCTTGGACAGGTTGACCCGCAGCAGCAGGCGCTGATGCAGCTCGGCCGCCGCATGCAGGTGGAATCGATGGTGATGACCTTCAACAACCTGTTCCTGGTGATGGGCGTGTGCTTCGCCTTCATGCTGCTGCTGGTGCCGTTCCTGCGCAGGCCGCAGCCACGTCCCGGTCCAGCGCCCGCAGGCCACTGAAGGTGCGCTAGAGCAGTCCGCGCGCCGCCGCCGGCAGCGTGATCGTGCACACCAGCCCCGTGGGCTGGTAGGCGCGCTCCACCGAGCCGCCAAGGTTGCGCTCGATCATGGTTTCGATCAGCGACGATCCGAAGCCGGTCCGTTTGGGGGCCGCCTGCGGCGTCGGGCCGCCCGTTTCGGTCCAGACGATGCGCAGACCGCCATCCACCCGGCTCCACGCGATGCTCACACGTCCCCCGGGCGCCGACCAGGCGCCGTACTTGGCTGCGTTGGTGGCCAGCTCGTGCAGCGAAAGACCCAGCGACTGCGCCGTGGCCGGCGTGATGAACGCCTCCTCGCCATCCAGCTTCAGGCGGTCCGGCTGGTCGGAGGCGAACGGCGCCAGCTGGGCGGTGATGAACGCCGAGAGCGCCACCTCGCCGGACGGACTTTCCGACATCGTCTCCAGCGACCGGCCCAGCGCCGAGAGCCGCGCCGAAATATCGTCGCGCAATTGCTCCACCGACGTCGCCGAGCGCGCCGACAGCCGCACCAGCGAGGCGCCGATCTGAAGCTGGTTCTTGGCCCGGTGCGAGGTTTCGCGCTGGATCAGCTTCAGCTCGTCCTCATATGCCTTCCGCCGGCGCGCCTGCCGGGTCAGCGACCCCAGCACATCGTCCACCTCGCGCACGATCGAATGGCGTTCCGGCACGTCGCCGTCTCCATCGAGCGCGCGGCCGACCGTCGCGGCGCGGCGGATGGCGCCGGCCAACATCTGGCCCAGCGCGATCCCGGCGAGCACGGTGACGCTGACAACCACAAGCACCACGATCATGAAAGCGCGCCAGCGCTGCGACAGTCGCGCGCCGGCCTGGTCCGAGGATGTCCACACGCAGGCGCGCCAGCCCCACTGCGGCAGCGTCTCGGTGGCCGCGGAATAGCGCAGCTTGCCGCGCGTGATCTGATGCAGTCCCGGACCGTCGCTGCTGCAAAGTCTGGTGATCAGGTCCGCACTGACGCCTGGCGGCCTGTCGCCGACGACAAAAGCGCCGGCGCCGTCGAGAATGGCGTAGCGCCAGCCCTGCGGCGGCAGGTCGTCCTTGAAGATCTGGCCCAGCGTCGCCGCATTGCGGGTCAGCATGATCGCCCTCACCCGCGCCTCGTTGGAGATGATCGGCATGGTCAGGCTGAAGACCGGCTCCTTCGCCACGTGACCCATGTAGACGTTCGAAACCGCCAGATTGCCCGTTTCGATCGCATGCCTCACCGATTCCGGATCGCCGGCGGTGGGAAGAGGCGTGCCATAGGGCACACGTGTGTTGAGCACCTGGTTGATGTCGGCGTCGAACGCCAGAAGGTAGGTGTCCGTGCCGGCGAGCGCCTCGGTCGCGCGCGCATGCAGCCGGTCATACTCTTCGCTTTCGATCCAGCCGCTGGAGGCCAGCAGCGCAAGGTTGGTGGACAGGTTGCGGAATTCCCGGTCCAGACGGTCGCCGATCAGGTCCACGCCCTGCGCCGCGCGGTTGGCCATCTGGCGGTGGTTAATGTTGTCGGATTGAAGCAATAGCAGCGCCGAAAACCCCAGCGATGGCGCAGCCAGGGCGAGGATCAGCGCCACGATCAGCACCGTCACCGGAATTCTGAGCCGACGGCTCGAAGTCGTCATTGAAATATCTCTCCCCCGGAGGGACGGAGGAATTCAAATTGTCTGGTCTTGAAAATCCACATCGTGACCCCGGGGAAGACACTATTCCCGGATCGCGACGCCGCGCTCTAACATACGATAGGGGCGAGGAGCCAGCGGCTCGAAAGGATCAGCCGCCGGACGGATGTCCGAAATGCAGGTAGTCCGGATCAAAGGCTGACAGTTCAGCGAGCCGCTGCCGGTCGAGCAACTCGATCTGGCCCTTCCGGTATTCCGCGATCTTGTCTTCCGACAGCTTGCGGAAGGTACGGTTAACGTGGATCACGCTGATGCCGAGAATGTCGGCGAAGTCTTCCTGGTTGAGCGGCGTTTCGATGATGTCGCCGGTCATGCGGCCGATGGCTTCGAGGCGCGCGGCGATCTCGCACAGGATGTGCGCAAGCTTTTCGAGACTGTCGCGCCGGCCGAGCGACACCACGCGCTCTGCGATAACGGATTCCTCCTGCGCCGCCGCCCAGGCGAGCGCCGCCGCAAGTCCAGGATGATGCGTGAACATGTCGGCGAGGATCGGCGTTTCGATGCGAAAGAGCGTGACGCCGGTTCGGGCAATCAGGTCGAACGACGACGCCTTGAACAGAATCGAATCGCTGCACAGAAAATCACCAGGCAGCGCAAAGTTGACGATCTGCCTGCGGCCCGACGCCAGTCCGCGCGAACGGAACACCCAACCGGAATCGATCAGGTAGAGTTGCGGGCAGCGTTCCTCCTCGCCAACCACCATACGGCCGGCGGGAATCTCGACCCGGTCGCGCGTCAGCGTCCGAAGATCGCGTATCAGCGAGTCATGCAGAGGGCCGATCGTCGACATTTTGCGACGCAGAAACTCTCCGGCCCTTTCCAGGGGTAGGTCGGTATTCACTCTCATTGATCTTGTCCGGCTACCTGCCTACCGCGACGGAACAGTTGTGGACGAGCGGAGCCGATGCGCGGAGGCTGGTCGGCTGCAGTCTGTGCGCGGTTTCTTGCGTTGGCAGTGGGTGGTCATAGATCACCTTCTATTGGGCCCTCCGCCCCTTAGCTCAGGTGAAGAAAACGCGACTTTGCAAATGTTAGTTCCCTGAAAAAATCCCAAGAATCATCACGTAGCGCGCCTTCTGAGGCACACTTGAGGGCCACGCGAGGGCCATAATTGCGGCAGGGGCAAAGTCGGTTGGGGCCTTCGCCGGCGCTAGTCGACGCTGATCGCGCGCCTCGCCAGCACCACGCGCTGCTTGGGTGCTTCCATGACGTAGCGGATTTCATACTCGCCCGGTTCGATCGGCATCTTCAGTTCGCTGGCCGTCTGCCGGTCCGTGTAGAAGTACGAGATCTCACCCGAGGTCTGCGTGTAGCCCTTCTTCACAAGGTCCACGTAATCGCCGGAACGTTTCGGCCCGGTCCACACGACGGCGACCGTCGCATTGGTTTTCGCCGTGTCGGGCGCCTCGAGCGTCGCCTCCGGCGCCGTCACCGATAGCGGCGCCGTGGTCAGGACCCGGCGGCCGCCCGGACCCTCCAGCACGTACCGCACCGTATAGTCGCCGCTCGGCCCCGGCGCGCTGAACATCGCCGGGCTGCCGGCGCTGGTGTAGGCGTAGGCGATCTCACCCGACGTGTCGGTATAGCCCTGAGGCACGACATCGACATAGTCGCCGTCGCCCGCCGGGCCGGTCCACTCGATCGACAGGGGCTCGGCGCCCAGCGCCGTCGGCGGAACGGTCAGCGTCGCCGTGGCCGGCGTGATGGTCAGCGGCGAAACCGCCTTCACCTTCCGTCCGCCGTCCTTGAGGTCGAGAATGTAGCGGACGTCGTACTCGCCCGGCGTCGTGAGGACCCGCAGCCGCGCGCCCTTGGCCGCCGCGTTGACATAGACGTAGGAAAGTTCGCCCGAGGTCTGCGTATCGCCGCGCGGCGCGATGTCGATGTAGTCCGACGCGTTGGCGGGGCCCGTGAACGTCACGGCGATCGACGATCCGGCCAGCGCGGTCGCCGGGGCCGACAGCGTCACATCGCCATCGACGGGCGGGCCGTCATTGACCGGCGGCGAACCGGGCGCTCCTGGCGAAACAGGCGCCGCCGCGACGGCGGACGTTGGGGCCGCTGCGCCGGCGTTGCTGGCGCCCGTCTTCCGGCCGCACCCGGCCAGCGCCAGCGCCGCAACGCAGCCCGCCATGCAGAGTAACCTGGCGATCATTCCATCCCTCACGGGCCGACCCGGTGAAAAGTCTAAGCATACCCTGCCGGAGCTTTACAGCGGGGTCTGATATCCGGATCGGCGCCCCCTGACTTTCACCCGCAGGGTGTCTTACATATGGATGCGGTGCGAATCTCCTGCGCCGCCGCTTTGCCTTTGGGGGAAGCCGTCATGCTCCTCAGCTGGTTCGCCACCGCCATCGCCCTCCTGATCGGCGACCGCCTGCTGGGCGGCGTCTTCGTCGGCGGCATCTGGGCCGCCCTGCTGGCCGGCTTCCTGATCGGCCTGGTCAACACCACGATCAAGCCGGTGCTCTTCATCCTTACCCTGCCCGTCACCATCCTGACGCTGGGCCTCTTTGCCCTGGTCCTGGACGCCATGATGCTGGGCCTGGTGTCCTGGGTGGTGCCGCACTTCCATATCAACAGCCTGCTCAGCGGCATCGGCCTCGCCATAATCATCGCCATCGTCCACGCCATCGCGGTTTCCGCCGTGGGAAAGCGACGCAAGGTCTGATCCCGATCAAGGCGGATTGGCAGGCGCGTGGTCCCCTTGCACAGCGGTCCCGTGCTCCTAACTCTTGCGCAGGGTTTCCGTGTCCTTCCCGGAGCGGACTCCCGCTATGGAGACGCCGCCTGCGGGTCTCTATCCTTTCGACCGGCGTTCGCCGGAATTCCGACTGCTTTTCAAAAGGGTCACGCAATTCATGGACTTCGAACACTACACCGAGCGCGCCCGCGCCGCCGTTCAGAGCGCCCAGACGACCGCGCTTGCGGCGGGCCATCCGCAGCTCACCCCCGAACACCTCCTGAAGGCGCTTTTCGCTGACCGCGACCATCTGGCGCTGAACCTGATCCGCGCCTCGGGCGGCAACCCGGAAGCGGCCCAGGCGGCCATCGAAAAGCTTCTGGCCGCCCAGCCCAAGGTCTCCGGCCAGCAGCAGATCGGCATGACGCAGGATCTGGCCCAGCTGTTCCAGCAGGCCGAGGAAGACGCCAAGAAGGCCGGCGACGACTACGTCACCGTCGAGCGCATCCTGCTTTCGGCCACCAAGGGCAAGGGCAAGGCCGCCGAAGCGCTCAAGGCCGCTGGCGTCACCACCAACGCGCTGGTGAAGGCCATCGCCGATATCCGCAAGGGCCGTTCGGCTGACACCGCCACGTCCGAAGACAAGTACGAGGCGCTGAAGAAGTATTCCCGCGACCTCACCGAACAGGCGCGCGACGGCAAGCTCGATCCGGTGATCGGCCGCGACGAGGAAATCCGCCGCTGCATCCAGGTGCTCAGCCGCCGGACCAAGAACAACCCCGTCCTGATCGGCGAACCCGGCGTCGGCAAGACCGCCATCGCCGAAGGCCTCGCCCTGCGCATCGTCAATGGCGACGTGCCGGACAGCCTCAAGGACAAGAAGCTGATGGCGCTCGACATGGGCAGCCTCATCGCCGGCGCGAAATTCCGCGGCGAGTTCGAGGAGCGCCTGAAAGGCGTGCTCACCGAAGTCACGCAAGCCGAAGGCGAGATCATCCTCTTCATCGACGAGATGCACACGCTGGTCGGCGCCGGGAAGTCCGAAGGCGCGATGGACGCCTCCAACTTGCTGAAGCCCGCCCTCGCGCGCGGCGAGCTGCACTGCGTCGGCGCCACCACGCTGGACGAGTACCGCAAGAACATCGAGAAGGACGCCGCCCTCGCCCGCCGCTTCCAGCCGGTCTTCGTCGGCGAGCCCTCGGTCGAGGACACCATCTCGATCCTGCGGGGCCTCAAGGAAAAATACGAGGTGCACCACGGCATCCGTATTTCCGACGCCGCCATCGTCGCCGCCGCGACGCTGTCCAACCGCTACATCACCGACCGCTTCCTGCCGGACAAGGCCATCGACCTGATGGACGAGGCGGCCGCGCGCCTGCGAATGGCGGTTGAATCCAAGCCGGAAGAACTCGACGAGATCGACCGCCGCCTGATGCAGATGCGCATCGAGGTCGAGGCGCTGAAGAAGGAAACCGACGAGGCGAGCCAGGATCGCCTCAAGCGCCGCGAAACCGAGATCAAGGAGCTGCAGGCGAGGTCCGACGAGATCACCGCCGCGTGGCAGGCCGAGAAGGGCCGCCTCGCGGGCGCGACCAACGCCAAGCAGCGGCTCGACACCGCCCGCGCCGAACTCGCCGACGCCGAGCGCCGCTCGGACTGGGCGCGTGCGGGCGAATTGAAATACGGCGAGATCCCTGCGCTGGAAAAACTGATCGCCGACGCGGAAGTCAACGGCGCGGACGCCGCCAACGCCAAGGACCAGAAGGCGGGTCTGGTGAAGGAAGTCGTTGACGCCGACGCCATCGCCGCGGTCGTCAGCCGCTGGACCGGCGTGCCGGTCGACAAGATGATGGAAGGCGAACGCGAAAAGCTGCTTCACATGGAAGACAGCCTGCGCGAACGCGTGGTGGGTCAGGACGAGGCGCTGGAGATCGTCTCCAACGCCGTGCGCCGCGCCCGCGCCGGGTTGCAGGACCCCAACCGCCCGATCGGCTCCTTCATTTTCGTCGGCCCCACTGGCGTCGGCAAAACCGAGCTGACCAAGGCGCTCGCGGAATTCCTGTTCGACGACGAGCACGCCGTGCTCCGCCTCGACATGTCGGAATACATGGAGAAGCACGCCGTCTCCCGCATGATCGGCGCGCCTCCGGGCTATGTCGGCTACGAGGAAGGCGGCGCCCTCACCGAGGCCGTCCGTCGGCGCCCCTACCAGGTGATCCTGTTCGACGAGATCGAGAAGGCGCACCCGGACGTGTTCAACATCCTGCTTCAGGTGCTGGATGACGGCCGCCTCACGGACGGCCAGGGCCGCACGGTGAACTTCAACAACACGGTCATCATCATGACGTCCAACCTCGGCGCCCACGCGCTGGCGGAGGACAAGGCCGAAGGCGAAATCTCGGGCGCGGCGCGCGACGCCGTGATGGAGGCGATCCGCGCCCACTTCCGGCCGGAATTCCTCAACCGCGTCGACGAGATCGTGTTCTTCAAACGCCTCGGCCGCTCCGAGATCGACCGCATCGTCGGCGTCCAGCTCAAGCGTCTGGAAAAGCTGCTTGGCGACCGCCGCATCACCATCGAGGTGGGCGACAAGGCGATGCACTGGCTGGCCGAACGCGGCTACGATCCGGTCTACGGCGCCCGCCCGCTGAAGCGCGCGATCCAGAAAGAGCTGCAGGACCCGCTGGCCCGCATGATCCTCGAAGGCCGCATCAAGGACGGCGAAGACGTGAAAGTCTCCGTCGACCACGGCGCCCTCGCCCTCAACGGCGTCCCCACCGGCCTGATCGGCAAGGCGAAGGGGATGAACTAGGCACTTTCCCAAAGTTGCTTGCGCACCGAATAACCGCGTGTCTTGCTTGCCTCCGCAAGGGGGGAAGCAAGACATGCGGATTTCAGGTCTAACCGTCGCGCTGTTGCTTGCGCCTGCCTGCTTCGGCCAAACCACCCTCCAGCCTGAAGACATCATCCGCGTGCTTCCCGGCCGGTGGGCGATGCAGGTTCAGGACAAGTAGCAGGTTCCGGCCGACTATGGCTGCAGGAGATTTGCAGAGCACATCTGGATCGAAACGAGCGCCGACAATAGGCTCATCTACCACTCCCAATTCGAAAAGCCGGACTCAGAAATCGCAACAAGCCCGGTCTATCTCGACCGCGATTTGTATGGCCGCGAACTGCCGTACATCCGGGTTCACTATCAGGGAGAAAAGCGCCTCACCCCGGCAGGCCGGGAGGTGGAGTGGCTTCTGATCATGGTCGATCGAGACACATTCTACTGGCATCGTACGGACTGGCCAGCGACCGGCACGACGGCGCCGGTGAAGCGCTGCCCGGATCGCGACTTGGTCGGTTAGATTGCCCCAAAACGAACACAGCCCGCTTCCGGTCGGGAAGCGGGCCGCGAACGTGCGTCCGGATGACGTCTAGCGCTGGGCGGTCAGCGTCAGCGGCTGGTCGGTCAGCGGCCAGTCGACCGCCTTGCCGTCCTTCATGCCGGGCTTGAACCGCATCTTCTCGACCGCCTTCTTGATCCACGGGTCGAACCGCTGCGGCGTGCAGTTGGGCTTGACGTCCTTCGGCACGCCATCCGCGCCGACGACATAGCTCATGTTGCAGCTGCCGGTCTTGTTGACCCGGGCGATCGCCCGGCCGATGTCGCCGCTGTCGAGCGCCACAACCGGCACAGGCGGCGTGTCGCTGGCCTCGGCTTTCTGCACGCCGAACGAGAAGGGCTGCTTCACGCCCTCGGTCTCAAACACCTCGCCATCGAACACTTCCGGATCGTAGGTCACGGTCGCCATCGCCCGCTCGACATAGGGAACGTAGGCGTCGACTGAGCAGGTCGGCTTGAGGTCCTTCGGCTTGCCGTCCTTGCCGATGGTGAACACCACGGTGCACTCGCCCGGCTGTTTCACCGTGTCGACGGCTTCCTTGACGACCTTGACGTCCGGCCCGGTCAGCGGCTTGGCAAGATGGTCGCCTGGCTTCTGGGCCATCGCGGGCGCAGCAAGCGCCAGAGCCAGCCCGGCTCCGCAAAGCCATTTATGCATGTGTTTTCTCCCTGACGCCGGCGCTGTGGCCCCCCTCGGGAGCGGCCAGCCTGTTTCGGGGAATTTTATACCGCGGCACACGCAAATCCGAAGCGAAAATGGCGCCCGGGGCCGAAAACTCCCCGGAATTCCGGCTGCTGTTCGCAGCCCTCACGCCTTCGTGAGAAGACACCGCCAAGTGCGGCGACGCCACACCTTGCGTCTTCTTCACCTTCTGTTGTGCAGTTGCGAAAAGGATGACTCGCGACGGCCCAGCCGCGTGATACCGTCCGGTCGTCAACGGGATGGAATCGAAATGAGGCGGACGGCATGACCGGAATTCGCACGATTGGCGTCGTCGGCGCCGGACAAATGGGAAATGGCATCGCGCACGTCTGCGCCCTGGCTGGATACGATGTCCTGCTGAACGATGTCTCGGCCGAACGCCTGGAAGCGGGCGTCGCAACCATCAGCCGCAACATGGATCGTCAGGTCCATCGCGAGATGATTTCGGCCGACCAGCGCTCCGCCGCCCTGAAGCGGATCCGTACGGTCACGGCGCTGACCGAATTCGGCGATGTCGACTTCGCCATCGAGGCGGCGACCGAGAAGGAAGACATCAAGAAGAAGATTTTCGACCAGCTCTGCCCGGTGATGCGCAAGAGTGCGATCCTCGCCTCCAACACCTCGTCGATCTCGATCACCCGGCTTGGCTCGGCCACCGACCGGCCGGAACGCTTCATCGGCCTGCACTTCATGAACCCGGTGCCGCTGATGCAGCTGGTCGAAGTGATCCGCGGCCTCGCCACCGATCAGGAAACCTACGACGCGGCGGTCTCGATCGTCGAGAAGCTCGGCAAGCACGTCACCAACGCGGAAGACTTTCCGGCGTTCATCGTCAACCGTGTGCTGATGCCGATGATCAACGAGGCGGTCTACACGCTCTACGAGGGCGTCGGCACGGTCGAGTCCATCGACACCGCCATGAAGCTCGGCGCCAACCATCCGATGGGCCCGCTCGAACTCGCGGACTTCATCGGCCTCGACACCTGCCTTTCGATCATGCAGGTGCTGCACGACGGCCTTGCCGACACTAAATACAGACCATGTCCGTTGCTGGTGAAGTACGTAGAGGCGGGTTGGGTCGGCAAGAAGGCCGGTCGCGGTTTCTACGACTATCGCGGCGACGTCCCGGTTCCGACACGCTGACCGCTCAATTGCGGCGAAGACTGTCACGCCTTCGCCGCAACAGGATGCAAGATTGTAGGACTGCACAGCGCGCGGGATTTCATGGCGCTGATTGTGAGGGGAACCGGCCATGGCCGTCGCGCTGATCACCGGAGCCAACCGCGGCATCGGGCTCGCGCTGGTCAACGCTTACGCCAGCCGCCGCGACAAGGTCTTCGCCGCCGTTCGCGGCTCCTCGGACCGCACCGACCTCGACGCCTTCGCCAACAGCGCGCGCGGATGGGTTGAAGTCATCGAGATGGACGTCGCGGACGCGGTGGACATCGCCCGCGCCAAGCGCAAGCTGGAAGCCGAACCGATCGACGTGCTGATCAACAATGCCGGCATTTCGGGGCCGGATCACCAGTCCGCGCTCGACATGGATTTCGAGGGCCTGGCTGAAACGCTCGCCGTCAACTCCATCGCGCCGCTGCGCATCGCCAACGCATTCCTTCCGAACGTGAAGGCGGCGAAGGGAAAGATCATCACGCTGTCGAGCCAGATGGGCCAGATGCAGAGCGCATCCGCCGACAGCCTCGCCTACCGCGTCTCGAAAGCCGCAGTGAACAAGCTGATGCGCGGTCTTGCGACCGAACTGAAACCCCAGGGCGTGCCGGTTCTGATCGTTCACCCCGGCTGGGTGAAAACCGAGATGGGCGGGGATGGCGCGCAGCTGACGCCCGAGGAATCCGCCAGCGGGATGCTGAAACTGATCGACAAGCTCGATCTTGCCTCGACCGGAAAGTTCCTCGCGTGGAACGGCAAGGAGCTGGCCTGGTAGGCAAGCGGCAGCCCTTCAGCTCAGGTCCCGCATCGCGGCCGTCAGCGTTGGGCCAATCTCGGTGTTGAGAACCACGTCGGCGATGTCATCGAGCGGCGTCGCCTCGCGGTTCACGATTACCAGCCGCGCGCCGTTGCGTTTCGCGCGAACAGGAAAATGCGACGCCGGGGTCACAACAAGCGAAGACCCCAGCACGAGAAAGAGATCGCACGCTTCGGTTTCCTCCCGCGCCCGCATCATCGGCTCTTCCGGCATGGGCTGTCCGAAGGAGACCGTCGCCGTCTTCACCAGCTCGCCGCAGCCGGTGCAGACCGGGATCCGGCCCTTGTCGACGAACAGGGGCCTCAGATCTTCAAGCTCATGACGAAGCCCGCAGCCAAGGCAGGTTGCGTAGCTGGCGTTGCCGTGCAGTTCGATCACCCGCTCGGCGGCGACGCCCGAGGCCTGATGCAGATTGTCGACGTTCTGTGTGATCACAGCGGACGCTCTGTCTTCCGCGATCAGGCGCGCGACCGCGAAGTGTCCGGCGTTGGGCTCCTTGCCGACCCAGCCCGCTGCGCCGTTGAAGGTTCTTCGCCATGCCTCGCGCCGGCTGTCTTCGCTGGAGACGAAGTCCTGGAAATAGATCGGCTTCATCCGGGACCAGACCCCGCCCGGAGACCGGAAATCAGGAATGCCGGATTCGGTTGAGATGCCTGCGCCGGTAAAAACAACGATGCGCGCAGCGGCAGCCAGTTCCTTGGCGAGATCGTCGGCGGGGAGGTTCGGCATGGCCCCAACATGCGCGAAACGTCAGTCGAAGCAACCCGCCGGCGGCCGTGCGCGGCGCCTGCTTGCGCCGCTCTGGTCCCGGTCCTATCCAAGACAAGACAAGACAAGGGGAAACGCCATGGCCGACCTTCTGGAAACGATCAAGGACGGCGTCGCCGTCCTCACCATGAACCGCCCGGAAGCGCGCAATGCGCTTTCCGAGGAAATGATGCTCGGCCTGCTTGAGGCGCTGCCTCGCCTCGCCGCCGATCCTGCAGTCGGCGCAGTTGTCCTTACCGGCGCGGGAGGCGCCTTCTGCGCCGGCGGCGACGTAAAAGGCTTCGCCAGAAGCGAAGGCGGCGCCAATCGCGGGCGCTCGACGGAAGACGCCACGCATTCGTTGCGCCAGCGCATGGAGGTTTCCCGCTGGCTTCACGAGATGCCGAAGATCACGATTGCGTCTATCCCCGGCGCCGCGGCCGGCGCGGGCCTTGCGATCGCGCTCGCCTGCGATTTCCGCATCGCCGCGCGCGGCGCGAAAATCACGACGGCTTTTGCAAAAGTGGCGCTGCCCGGCGACTTTGGCGGCACGTATTTCTTGACGCAGCTCGTCGGCTCCGCGAAAGCGCGCGAGCTTTACTTCCTGTCGGATGTTCTGATCGCCGAGGAAGCCGAACGCCTTGGGGTCATCAACCGCGCGGTCGACCCGAAGGAGCTGGAGGCTGAAACCATGGCGCTGGCGAAGCGCTTCGCCAGCGGTCCGCGCATCACGCTTGGCCTGATGAAGAAGAGCCTCAACGTGGCCGAACGCGGCGACCTTGCACTCAACCTCGACACCGAGGCGCAGAACCAGTCGCGCGGCGCGACGACCGCCGATCATGCCGAAGCTGCGAAAGCCTTCGTCGAAAAACGCGCGCCGGTTTTCAAGGGCATGTAGGAGGGCCGGCCGCGACGCGGACTTGCTGACAGGCGGGCTAGAAGCGCCCGCCGGTCGTGAAGCCTCCGCCGCCGTGGCCGCCGCCGCCAAATCCTCCGCCGAAGCCGCCGCCACCACCGCTCCAACCGCCGCCGCCCCAATGACGGCCGCCGCCGAGCGCCTGGCCGAGCACGGCGCCGACGATCATGCCCTCGACCGGCGACAAGCCGATCGACCGCCTGCGCCGCGGCCCGCCGAAATAGGTGTCGTCCGGTCCCGGCGCCTGCCGGACCGCCGCGAGGATTGCGCGCCACAGAGCCTCCGCGTCCGGCCTGGGCCCCTGGCCATAGGCGAGGATCGCGGCATCTAAGGCGGCCCGCGCGACGCTGACATAGGGACCATCGAGCCGCGCCTGCTTGTAGCGCTGGCGAACCAGCTCCAGCGTGTCGACGCTGGCCCGCCGCCGAGTTGGCACAGCCTCGACATTACGCCAGTCGACCTCGAGCTGCAGTTCTTCCGTTCGCAACTTCACCAGCGCGTCGACGATCTTGTCGTCATCCAGCGTCGTCGTTTCGGCGGCGAGCACGCGAAGATCGGGAAAGCTTGCCTTGACCAGCGTGTCCTCGATCAGGCGCCGCGCCTCTTCCTGCGGGCCGCTGTCGCCGGTCGCCGCCTTTTCCTGCTGGGCGCGAAGGTCAGCGCGTTTCGCTTCGGCGCTGGCAAGTTCGGCGTCGATCGCCGCGACCGCATCGCGGGTGTCCTTAAGTTTGTCCGACAGTTTGTTGGCGCCGTCCGCTTCCAGGGCGGAGGATTCATACCGGCCGATCGCCGCCTCCGCTTCGGCTTCATCCAGCTTCACGCGCGCAGCGTGCTCGGCCAACCGGTCCGGCAACTCCACGAGCCGGGCGTAGTTGAGATAAGCCGCATCATACCCGCACGTCTTCGCGACCCAGGTGTCCAGCGTCTTTACAAGACCGCCGCCGTGATAGTCCGGCGTGCGGAATTTGCGGGCCCAGAGGTAGGAAAACAGCGGATCGTTCTCGTACGGCGTTCCCTTCTCGGTGCGATCCGACTTGGCCAGCTCGAGCTTCTGCGCCGAGCGCGCCGTAACCGCGCGCGCCTCTTCGAAGGCGGATTTGAGTTTGAGATAGGTTTCATCGGTCTGCAGCCGCGCTTCGGTCGCCGCCACCTGCGTTTCGTAGGCGTGCTCGGCCTGCTCAACGAGATCCCCCGCCGCCTTGCGCCGCGCCTCGACCTCCGCGACGGCGGCTTCGGCCGCCTCGACCTTGCCGGCGATCGTCGCGACAAAGTCCTTGTGATCCTCCAGCAGCTTTTCGGCCTGCGCCTCGGCCGCCGAAAGCTGAGCGACCGAGCCAGCCTTCAGCACGTCCAGCCGGATCCGCGCAAACTCGCGATAGCCCTCGGCCCGTAGCCGCAACAGGTCCGCGCGGCGCTTGGATTGCCCGTCGGCGGCGATGACGGCGGCATTGAAATCGCCCCGCGCCCGCTCGACCGCGTCGTCCAGCCGCCGCAGGGCGTCCCGGCCGGGAATGAGATCGGAAGATGCCGCGCTTACCATTTGGTGATCGCCCCGCCCGGCGTCTCGACATCGTATTTGGGCTGGAGTTCGCCGCGAGACTTGTAGCCGAGGATGTCGTTCTGGACGATCTGGGTCTTCGCTTTTTCGGCTGCGACCTTGTCGAACTCATTCTTGGTCACGCGCTGGGCCCATTTCGATGTGCGCTCGATCTTCTGGGTTTCCTCGTTTTCCACCGGAACGGTGAGCACCTTTCCGCCAGCGGCCACCGGCTCGACCACGAGATAATAATTACGTCCCACCGGATTATTGTCCGGGATGCGATAGAAGCCGGTATCCTCGCCGGGGCGCGATACGATCCGCACGGAATATTCCTCGCCGAGCTGGGCGTAGATGTCCTGCATCGCCTTGAGTTCGGACTTCGCTTCGCCTCGGTCATTGGCGTCGATCGCGGCTTCGCCGGCATGTTCGATCGCCAGGATTTTCTGGTCGACCGCCGGATCAACGGCCAGCGCCTGCGCTTTCGCAGAGAGCTGGGTCAGTTCCGCCGGCAGGCGTTTCCACTCATTCGCCTGCGGCATCGCCCAGAAGAAGAACCAGCCCGCAACCGCCACGACGAGCGCGCCCCCAATGCCGAGCGACTGCGGCAACCAGTGCGAGCGACTTACATAAAGACGCGCCAGCTTCACGCCGACACCGCTCGTCGGCGGCTTGTAGACGAAGCGCTGCTCTTCCAGCGCCTTCACCCCATCCTTGAGGATGCGGTCCGGCACGTTGATGCCCTGCGCGGTGTAGATTTCCTTCAGCCGCGCGATCAGCTGCGTTTCGCGCGTTTCGGCATCGAGTTCCTGGTCCACGACGCGTTCGCGGTGGCGGAGGGTGTCGACCACGTCCATCGCCAGAAGCACGTCGTCGAGCTTTTCGGGTTGACCCGGCGTCGCTAACGCGACCGGCGCAGCAGGAACAGTCGCCGGCGTCTTCACCGGAGCTTCGGCCTCGCTCATGAAGCAGAGGTCGCCGGCGGCGCCACAAGGGCTGCGGCTGCGCCCTGCTCAATCAGGTGCGTCAGGCGCTTCTTGCCATCCTCGACGGCGTCGCGGATTTCCTGGCTGTTTTGTGTCGCCAGCTGGCGCATCTCCGAAATGATGCCAAGCGACCGCTCCTGGTAGTTCACGACGGAATCGACCAGCGTCTTCACGGCGGCGGCCGAAATCGTCGGGCCGTAGCCGGACTTGAGCGCCGCTTCCTGAACCTTGCCGCCGATGTCGGACAGCACGACCAGCGACTGGTCGACGCCCTTCTTCATCGCATCCAGCGTCATGGTGGATTCGGCGAGGCCCTGCATGCCGGTGAAACTCGCCGTCAGAGCCGTCAGCACCACTTCGTTGGTGCCGAAGAAAGAGACCGACTGGGCGTAGATCCGCTCCTTGGCGTTGGTCGTCTGCACCAGCCGCGCCATGATCACTTCGGAGGTGTTGTAGCCGACGGTGATGTTGTCCGAGAGATCCTTGGCGACCTGGTAGCGCTTTTCCTCGGCCTGCAGCGCGCGCAGCTGTTCGTCGCGCTTCAGCTCCAGCTCGGCGCGGGGCGCCGGGTCTGTTCCGGTGTAGGCGGCCACCGCCTCGGACGCGGCCGTCATCGCCTTGCGTTGATCCTCGAGCTTGCCTTCCGCCGTTTTCAATACATCGAGCGCGAGGACTTCCGACTGCTTCATCGCGCCGCGGAAATCCATGTAGGCTTCGAGGATCAGCGTTTCCTTCTCGATCTGCAGCTTGGTTTCCTTCTGCACGTCGAGATAGAGCGACTTGATCTTGCCGAACCGGGTGGCGATGTCGCCGCGCGTCATCTTCATCCAGGCGTTCTGCATCCGCTCGAATGTGGAAATCTTGCCGTCGGCATACTGGTCTACCAGCGACTTGGCGTCGTCGCGAATGGAGTTGAATGCATCGGTGATGCCCTTGTAGCGCTCGCCGACCGTAATCGCTGCGACGTTCTCGCGGACCACATCATTGAAGACAGAAGCCTGGTCCAGCGTCCGCGCGATGGCGGCGACCTTGTCGGGCTGGAGATCGGAAATCTGGTTTAGCAGGGCGACGATAGGCGCCGGATCGCCAGCCTTGGCCGGTATCAGGCCGAGCTTGCGAAGCGATCCCACCGCCTTGTCGAGATACTGCAGCGCGCTCGGGCTCGTCGTCGCCGCCTTGGTGGGTACGTCCGCCATCTTAAGTCTCCCAGGACGGCGCCCGACAGGCCGCCGCGCGCCCACAGTCCATACGTGCCCCTCACGCCCAGTTCTTACAAGGCTTTGGCCGCAGGAATTTGACGATTATCGATATGGCCGGTCCGCTTCGCAAGGCCGCTGGAGTGAGGCGCGCGCCGACCTTGCGCGCGCGTGAACGGAGGAAGAAAGTCCCCGCAGCCAACCTCCCCGCCACAGACACGGAGCCTCCCCCCATGCCGACCGCCCGCACCGCCATCGTCACCGGATCCACCAGCGGCATCGGCGAAGGAATCGCCCGGGCAATGGCCGCCTCCGGCTGCAACATCCTGCTCAACGGCTTTGGCGATGCCGGCGCCATCGAGACGCTGCGCAGCGGACTGGAGACAGAGCACAAGGTGAAGGTCGCCTATTCTCCCGCCGACCTCACCAAACCCGATCAGATCGAGGCGATGTTCGCCCTCGCGCATGAAACGCTGGGCGGCGTCGACATCGTAGTCAACAACGCCGGCGTCCAGCATGTTTCGCCGATCGAGGATTTCCCGGTCGACAAGTGGAACCTGATCATCGGCCTCAATCTCAACGCCGCTTTCCACACGACGCGATTGGCCTTCCCGGAAATGAAAAAGCGCAAATGGGGCCGGATCATCAACATCGCGTCGGCTCACGCGCTGGTCGCCTCGCCGTTCAAGTCGGCTTATGTGTCGGCCAAGCACGGCCTGCTTGGCATGACCAAGACGGTGGCGCTGGAGGGCGCGACCTTCGGCATCCGCTGTAACGCGATCTGCCCAGGCTATGTTCATACCCCGCTTGTGGACGGGCAGATCGGCGACACGGCCAAGGCGCGCAACATGACGCGTGAGCAGGTGATCAACGACGTGATCCTCGCGGCCCAGCCGACCAAGGAGTTCGTCAAGGTTGAGGATATCGCGGCGCTTGCCGTGTTCCTCACGACCGACGCGGCGAACCAGTTCAACGGGGCCGCCCTGTCCATCGATGGCGGCTGGGTGGCGCAATAGCCGACCCTAGCCCTCAGCCGTCTTGGCGTCTTTCTTGAGGAACTTCACCAGCACGCGCTGGCCCACCAGCACCGGCGCCTTCTCTGCATCGATCACGACCTCGACCACCCGCTCGTCTGTGCGCTCGCTGGGATCGTCCGACTTCAGCTTGCGCGAGCCCATCACTTCCGCGATCCGCATGACCACGCCGGGATAGGATTTTGTCTGGTCGGATTCCGGAACGATCTCGACGTTCTGTCCGACCTTCACCAGGGTCAGCGAGCGCTCTTCAACCTCTGCGCGGACGATGCGTTGCGTGTCGGGCTGCAGCTGGAAGAGCGGCGTCACCTGCAAGGTGGAGGCGCCCGTGCCGGGGCTGGCGTAGCGGCGGACGATCACTCCATCCGCCGGCGCACGAATGATGCGAAGTTCGATCTGGTAGTTGGCTTCCGCCAGCTGGGCGCGGACCAGGTTTATCGACGCCTTCTGTGCGTCGAGCTGCGCTTCGAGCTGTTTCGTCTTGTCCTGGGCCTGCTGGTAAGACTGAACGGAAGCCGCATCCTGATCGGCGAGACGTTTCAGGCGGTTTTCTTCGCGTTGCGCCGCGGCGAGTTGCACCTCCAGAACCGGAACCTGCGCCTGCGCCTGCGCCAGCGTCGCCGCCACCTGATCGCGGGTGAGACGGGCGTCCTCGTCTTCCTGACGGGCGAGGATCTGGTCCTTCTTCACCGCATCGCCTTCCTGCACCAGAACATCCTGGATGATGCCCTGCGCGCGCGCGGCGACGTCTACCAGGCCGCCCTCGATATCGACCTTGCCAGCCGAGATCGTCGAATAGGGTGTCTCGACGGAATTCGCGTCGATCGCCGCGCCCTTGTCTTCGGATTTTGCGGCGGGAGAGCCCGCCGAAACCTTGACGCAGCCGGCCATGCTGGCGGCGGCCAGCAAACTGGCGACAAGGGCGGCGGCGGAGAGGCGGTTCATAACAGGTTTCCGATCTGCATCAGACGTCTCAATGATGGTGCGCAAACAATGCCGGGTCGGCGTTGGTCGAAGTGATCACGCCGTCTTCAATGGTGATGATGCGGTCGGCGAAGACGGCGAGCCGCGCATCGTGCGTCACGCACAGAACCGTCGCGCCCTGCTCCTTCGCGCACTTGCGCAGGAGCTCCATCACGATGTGGCCGTTCTCGCCGTCCAGCGCCGATGTCGGTTCGTCCGCAAAGATCAGCTTCGGCTTCTTGGCCAGCGCCCGCGCAATGGCGACGCGTTGCTTCTCGCCGCCAGACAGCTTGTCGGGCCGGTTTCCGAGCCGGTGTCCGAGGCCGACATCAACCAGCGCCGAATGGGCGTAGTCCCGACGCTCCGCCGGCTTCAGCTTCATGAACTTCAGGACGACCTCCACCTGCTGCGTCGCGGTCAGCGCCGGGAACAGGTTGAACCCCTGGAAAATGAAGCCGCAATTGGCCAGCCGGAATTTGTCGATCCGCGATTTGGGCAGCTTCCAGATATTCTGGCCCAGCGCGTTGACGGTTCCGCCATCCGGCCTCAGCAGACCTGAAACCGCCGCCAGCAGCGTTGACTTGCCGGAGCCGGACGGCCCCATGACCAAAGCGATCTCGCCGGGCTCGATCAGAAGATCGATGCCCTTGAGGACATTCACCTTCTGGCTTCCCGCCTTGAAGCTCTTGGTCAGGCCGCGCGCCTCAAGCGCCCATTTTTTCGGGTTGGCGTCTTCCTGGGTGGCGGAAACGGCCGGCGCCGCATCCATCCGTGTCGCGAGGGCGTTGCTCATTTGAGAAGATCCGCCGGATCACCCTTGTTCAGCGCGCCAAGGGTCAGGAGGCCAGAGCCGATCGAGATCATGAGCAGCAACACCGCCGTCTGCACGACCGCTCCAAGCTGATAGCTCATCGCCACATTGTAGGCGCTCGCCAGCATGGTGAGTCCGAACATGAGAACCGTCGAAGCAACGACGCCAATGACGCCCACATAGATCGACAGCTCAATGATCACGCCGCGAAGCGCGGCCATGCTGACCCCCAAGGCGCGCAGGCTGGCGAACTCCTTGATGTTGGCGAGAATGGCGCCGCGAAGGGTTTGCCAGGTGATGACGACGCCGATGACAAAGCCGATCGCCGTGAGAAACAGCATCATGATCGCAATAGGACCCTGCTTCATCGCATCCCGAATGGTCGCGGCCGAGAGTTCCTTCTTGAGCCAGACGCGAAACTGGTCCTTGCCCATCGCGTTCAACTCGTCGCGCACCTGAACCGCGCGCGATGGATCCTTGATCCGCACCATGAGCAATCCGAGCTGGTCATCATTGGCCCGGCCCATCAGACGTTGTGTCTGGCGCGACATGACGACGCCCGGCGCCTGGCTGTTGGCGTAGCCCGTAAGAATGAGCGCCACGCGAACCGTCTTGCCGTTCAATGTGGCCTGGTCGCCAAGTTTCACCCCGAGCTGCGCAAGGGCCGATTTGTCGACGGCGATGTTGTATGGCGTCTCGATCACCTTGCGCATGCTGTCGGTGAAGTCGTCCGGCAAGGTAATGGCGTTGGGTGACGTCTCCACGACCATCACGTTGACCATTGTGGGCGCCGTGGCGCCCGGTCCGTAAAACGGACCGAAATCCTGGGTGAGATCCTGCACCTCTTCGACTTCCGGGTGCCGATAAACCAGAGGCAGAATCCGTTTCGGCAGCGACGGCACCCGTCCCACCAGGGATTTGGCGTCGGGGGCCATGACGATCAGCTGCGCCCTGGACTTGTCGATCGTCGCCGTGAAGGACTGGAGCACGCCGACAAAGAATGCGGACAGCGCGAGCATGAGGACGCTCGCCAGGGCGAGCGAAATTACCGCAGCCAGATAGCGGCGCCATTCGTAGATGAGCGTGGACAGCGCAAGGCTCACGGACGAACCAATCTCCAGAATCCGCGGACAAGCCGGATCATCATGTCTTCGGGGAAGTCTGACCTCACATATATCGATAAACGATATACTTCGTGCGAGCAAGGATTTTCGCAGGCCCGTCTAGTACTGGCCAGTTTCCACTACAATGACAAATATACCTTCAAGACCGGCGCGCACGGCGCAGCATGGGGAATTGAAGCCAGCGCTCAGCCGGCGGCGGGGTCCTGCACGACGCTTCTGAGGAAGCGCTTGACCTTCTCGTCATCGATCGGCTTGCCGAAAGTCGGCCGCCCCTGGAAACGAGGCTCGATGTCGTTGCTGGACTGGCCGCTGGTGAAGGCAAACGGTACGCCTCGCGTGGCCAGCAGATCAGCGACGGGCCAGGATGGTTCGCTGCCGAGATTGCAATCCAGAAGTGCGCAACTGACAGCCGCGCCGGCTTCCAGTTCGCCGAGCGCCGCCTCCACTGTCGCGAACGGTCCCAGCACCTGCCAGCCCTGATCCTCGACGAGCGCCTGCATCGACATGGCAATCAGCGGTTCATCCTCAAGGATCAGCACGGTATTCACTGAGGACGGTTCCCGGTTTTGAGAGCGACGGTCATGACACCATCGCATGCGCCGAACAGCAAACGCTTAAGGCGCCTGTAACTGCTTGCAATTGTTTCATAAACACGCAAACGGCCCCGCATTGCTGCGGGGCCGCTGAGTTTGATGGGTGCGGGGACAGGATTTGAACCTGTGACCTTCAGGTTATGAGCCTGACGAGCTACCGGGCTGCTCCACCCCGCGTCACCGTTCATGCGCAATGGACCCGGCGTCCAAAACGACTTCGCGGCCCTCCTGACCAGCGCTGGACCCGAAGATCCAGGCGTCGCCCAAGCGAGCCGCGCCCTTGCGCCCGATCGGACGCGAAGTTCGAAAAGGAGGCCTCCGATCCCCTGAAAGGATCAGACCTAAGCTGTGCGTTCGGCTTTGCAGACCTGGCAGCGACCTACTCTCCCATGCCTTAGGACATAGTACCATTGGCGCTGGGGGACTTAACGACCGAGTTCGGAATGGGATCGGGTGGGGAACCCCCGCGAAAACCACCAGGTCAGCAAAGTCGAACACACAACAACTGAAACCGTCTAACGGAATAGAATTACCATTCCGGCCCGCGCCGAAATAGCATTCGTTTACGGGCGACATGCTCGTCGCCACGCATGGGTAAGAGAGTGAATCAAGCCTATCGAGCAATTAGTACCGGTAAGCTTCACGGATCGCTCCGCTTCCACACCCGGCCTATCGACGTGATAGTCTTTCACGGCTCTCAGGGAAGCCTGGTTTTGAGGTGGGTTTCCCGCTTAGATGCTTTCAGCGGTTATCCCGACCATACATAGCTACGCTGCACTGCGGCTGGCGCCACAACAGCTCCACCAGAGGTATGTCCATCCCGGTCCTCTCGTACTAGGGACAGATCCTCTCAAGCTTCCTACACCCACGGCAGATAGGGACCAAACTGTCTCACGACGTTCTGAACCCAGCTCACGTACC
>WGLW01000054.1 GCA_016125405.1 Alphaproteobacteria bacterium
AAATACACCAACCGCGGCCTGCAGTTCCTGGACCTGATCCAGGAAGGCAATATCGGCCTGATGAAGGCGGTCGACAAATTCGAATACCGCCGCGGCTACAAGTTCTCGACCTACGCCACGTGGTGGATTCGTCAGGCGATCACCCGCTCGATCGCCGACCAGGCGCGCACCATCCGTATTCCGGTGCACATGATCGAGACGATCAACAAGATCGTCCGCACCCAGCGCCAGATGCTGCACGAGATCGGCCGCGAGCCGACGCCGGAAGAGCTGGCCGAAAAGCTGGGTCTGCCGCTGGAGAAGATCCGCAAGGTTCTCAAGATCGCGAAAGAACCGATCTCGCTCGAGACCCCGATCGGCGACGACGAGGATTCCAACCTCGGCGACTTCATCGAGGACAAGTCGGCGCTATTGCCGGTCGACGCTGCGATCCAGTCCAACCTGCGCGAAACCACCACGCGGGTTCTGGCCTCACTCACGCCGAGGGAAGAGCGCGTGCTGCGCATGCGCTTCGGTATCGGCATGAACACCGACCACACGCTGGAGGAAGTCGGCCAGCAGTTCTCGGTGACGCGCGAACGCATCCGCCAGATCGAGGCGAAGGCCCTGCGCAAGCTGAAGCATCCGAGCCGGAGCCGGAAGCTGCGGAGCTTCCTCGACACCTGACATGACGTTCGGGCTTCGTCGCGCCAGCCGGGCAGACGATCCTTCGCTCATCAACCTGAAGTGGGAGATGAACCGCTTCGAGCATGCGTCTCTTCCTGATGGCTCGGTCGTCGCGCCGATGAAGGACCTGTCGCGCGATGCGGCGGAGAAGGGCGTCGCCGACTACTGGTCGAGCTCGACAGGATGGGCGGCGCCTATTGGGTAGCGGAATTGGATGGCGCTATCGCCGCGAGCGCGTTGTGGACGTATCACCAGCTTGGACCGTCCTTTCAGGATCGGGAGGGCCACGTCGGCCTGGTGTGCGGCGTCGCGGTTCATCCCTCCGCACGCGGGAATGGCCTTGCGCGCCTGCTGCTGGCGAAACTCGATGAAGAGATGCGCGCCGCTGGTCTGACTCACGCTTTTCTCGAAGTGGTGAGCAGCAACGCCGCTGCAGTCGGGTTGTACCAGTCGCTAGGCTATCAGGGCTTCGACCTTGCGATGCTGAAGCCGCTGTAGCGGCGCGGTTGAGCTTTTCCTCGTCACCAGGCGAATGATTAGTGAAGTCTGTACTTTACTATTAGGCAGGGCGTGATACTGAAGCCATAACTTCAGTATGGAGAACAGCATGAGCGGCGTCACGCACAATACGTTTGTGATCGAGAGGGAATATCCGAAGGGACCAAAAGCCGTGTTTGCTGCGTTTTCGGACCCTGCCAAGAAAAAGAAATGGTACGCGTCTGGAGCGGGGAGCGACCCGGTTTCCTATGAATGCGACTTTCGCGTTGGCGGGCGCGAGGTGATGGCGCGCAGGATGAAGCCTGGAACGCCGATCGCAGGCGCTGTCCTGACGTGGGCGCAGACATTCGACGTCATCGTGGAGAATGACCGCATCGTGTTCAGCCAGACGCTGGACCGCGATGGTGCGCGGATATCTGTCGCGCTCGTGACCATAGAGCTCGAGGCGAGCGGCCCGGGCTGCAGGCTCACGCTGACCCATCAGGCAGCCTTTTTCGAGGGGGCCGACGGCCCCCGGATGCGGGAAGCCGGGTGGGGCGTCTTGCTCGACGGCATCGGCGCAGCGCTGGACTAGGTCATGCCTGCTTCGACGCTGAAGGCTGACCAGGTATTCAACGCGCTGGGCGATCCAACGCGGCGGGCCATCGTGGAACAGTTGAGCCGCGGGCCATCAACCGTCTCGCGGCTCGCCGAACCTCTCGACATCACGTTGACGGCAGTGCGCCAGCATCTCCATGTGCTGGAGGGCTGCAAGCTGGTGTCCACGCGGAAGGTGGGCCGCACTCGTACCTGCCAGCTCGAAAAGAAGGGTCTCGCCGTGATCGAGGACTGGATTCATGCCCAGCGGTCCATGTGGGACAGCGCCCTCGACAATCTGGGCGCCCTGCTGGAAGAGGACGGTGAACCCTGAGCGACAGATCGGGCGTTGGAGCTGGCCGTCAGTCTCAGTCGTGGCGGAAACGCCGCTGCTCAATGTCGGCCCGGTCGCTCACGGGATTGATCCGGTTGAGGCAATCTCCATGTCATCAGGGAAGCGCCCTGAGTGATAACAGGAGACAAAAATGCTCAAGCGCTACGTCATTGAACGCGACATCCCGACGGTGGGGTCCTTCGACAAGAACCAGCTGAAAGGCGCCGCGGAAACCTCCAACGCCGCGCTCTCGAAGCTCGCGCCCAAGGTGCAGTGGGAACATTCCTACGTCACCAAGGACAAGACGTTCTGCATCTATCTCGCCGAAAACGAGGATGCGATCCGCGAACACGCCCGGCTATCCGGCTTCCCGGCCAGCAAGATCACGGCGGTCACGGGGATCATCGATCCCGTCACGGCGGCCGGTTAGCCGGAACGCGGCGTCGACCAACGACGCCATCAAGACAAGAAACTGAAACGACGCCGAAGCCTTGCCGGGTTGGACCTCCCCATATTCCAACCCGGCGCCTTCCGGCGTACATTTCGCTGATCGGGGGAGGCGAAAGCCATGTCCGGGGCACCGCTCGGGCCTAAACTGGACGTTTGCGTCATCCTTCTGGATGACGGGTACGCTTCCACGGCGCTTATGCCGATCGAGGTGTTCCATTCCGCCGGCGTGCTCTGGAGTGAGCTCAAGGGCGAGGAAGTGGAGCCGCGCTTCCGGGTGACGACCGCTTCCATCGACGGCAAGCCTGTCCGCTCGCCTTATGCCGGGCTCAGCCTGACGCCCCAGGCCTCGATTGCGGACGTTGCCCGCGCAGACATCGTGATTGTACCGACGCCGGGTCTCGACCTGGATGTGCGTCTCGTCGAAACCAGCGCGCTGTTGCCGTGGCTCCGGGCCCGGTACGAGCGGGGCGCCTATCTGGCCGGCGTCTGCATGGGCGCCGCCTATCTCGCCGAGGCGGGCCTGCTCGACGGCAAGCGCGCCACAACCCATTGGGCCGTCGCCCCCGATCTCAAGCGGCGCTACCCCAAGGTGGACTGGCAGCCGGACCATTTCGTCACCGAGGACAGCCGCCTCCTTTGCAGCGGCGGCCTCACCGCGGCGGCCGACGTCAGCCTCTACCTGGTTGAAAAGCTCTGCGGGCATGAAGTCGCCGTGCAGACCGCCAAGTCGCTGCTCCTGTCGATGCCGCGCACGCACCAGTCCGGCTACGCCGTGCTGCCGCTGTCGCCGCCGCATGGCGACGATCGCATCCGCACGGTCGAGGCGTTCATGCAGGCCCGCTTCGCCGACAGCCTGACCAGCGAAATGCTGGCTGAAGTCGCCTGCATGAGCGAACGCACCTTCCTGCGGCGCTTCAAGGCCGCCACCGGCCGCGTGCCGGCCGCCTATCTGCAGGCGGCGCGCATGGAGGCGGCCAAGGCGATGCTCGAGATTGATGGCGCCCCGATCCAGCTGGTCGCGACCCGGGTCGGCTATGAGGACGTTCCGCACTTTCGGTCGCTGTTCAAGCGCGCGACGGGCATGACGCCGGCGGAATATCGCGCGCGCTTCGCCGCCTACAGCGTGCGCCAGCCGGAGAACGTCGATCTCGACGCCGTCTGATGGCTATTACTGCAACCCGTCGAACGTGTTGCAGGCGCCGGGATCGCCCGACTGGTAGCCGCGCTGCAACCACTCGACGCGCTGGGCCGACGTGCCGTGGGTGAAGCCTTCGGGCTGCACGCGGCCGGTCGCCTTCTTCTGCAGCGTGTCGTCGCCGATGGCGTTGGCGGTCTTGAGGCCTTCTTCGAGGTCGCCGGGATCGAGCGCCACCTTGCCGCCAGAGGCCGCCGAGGCGTTGGCCGCCCAGACGCCGGCGTAGCAGTCGGCCTGAAGCTCCAGCGCCACGGAATACGTGTTGGCTTCCGCCTGGCCGCTGGCACGCTGCTCGGCCTGCTGCACCTTGTCGGACGTGCCGGTCAGCTTCTGCACGTGATGGCCGAATTCATGGGCGATGACATAGGCGCGCGCGAAGTCCGCGCCGGATGCGCCGAGCTTGGTCTCCATCTCCTGCCAGAAGCCGAGGTCCAGATAGACCGTCTGGTCGTTCGGGCAGTAGAACGGGCCCATCGCCGACTGGCCGAAGCCGCAGCCGGTCTGCGTTCCCTGGTCATAGAGCACGATCTTGGGCGGGGTGTAGCCATTGATCTTCGAGGACCAGACATCGTCGATGTTCGATCCGATGACGTCGACGAACTGTCCCGCCTGGTCCTTCGGCGTGCCCACCGTTCCCTGCTGGGCTGCGCCTGCGCCGCCGAACTGGCTGGCGACCTGCATCGTGGTGCTGGGATCGATGCCGAAAAAGAAATAACCGATCAGCGCCAGCGCCGCGACGCCAATACCGCCGCCGGCGACCGCGCCGCCGCCCAGCCCGCGCCTGTCCTCGACGTCTCCGCCGCGCCGTCCGCCCTGCCAACGCATGTCCCGTCTCCCTGCTGCGGCGCCACGCGCGGACGATATCGCCAGCCGCGTCCAGCGCCAACGCCGAAGCCGCGAAAAGGATGCAGCCGGACAAAAGGAAAAGCAGCGCATCACTTGCCGCCAGTGCATTCCATCCGGTTCGCCGGGGCCCTATCCTTGCGCCATGCAGACAGTCTTCACGCTCCCGACGAACGGCCCCGGGCTTTACGAGTTCACGGCGGAGGCTGTCGCCTTCGTGCGGCGGGCCGGGCGGGAGCAGGGCGTGCTCACCCTGTTTGTGCGCCATACCTCGTGCTCGCTTCTGATCCAGGAGAATGCCGATCCGGATGTGAAGGCGGATCTCGACGAGTTCTTCCGGCGGCTCGTGCCGGGGGCGGATGCGCCCTCCATGTCCTGGGTGCGCCACACCAGCGAAGGGCCCGACGACATGCCGGCCCACATCCGCGCCGCCCTGCTGCCGACAAGCCTTGCGATTCCGGTTGCGGACGGGCGTCTGGCGCTGGGGACGTGGCAGGGAATTTTCCTGTTCGAACACCGCGCCGCGCCAGCGAAGCGCCAGGTGGTCGCCCACCTCTCGCCCTGAGAGGTTAACGCGCGCGGGTCCCGAAAGGATGCCTCTACCCAGCGCCGCCGATTACGTTAAGACTGCCCGCACCAGCCCTGGGCGTGCGGAGTGACATGGCGGACACCGGCGCATCCGCGAACAAGGCGATCGAGACGGCGGCGCAGGGAGATGTCCCGCAGCGGCCGCGCGGGAAATCGCGCTTTCGCAGGTTTCTGAATGCGGTCAGCCCGGTCCTGACCGGCTTTCTGCTGTTCTTCGGCGGCGTCGAACTTCTTCTTTCGGCGGTGACGCCCCAGCTGACCGGCCGCATGAAGCTGGTGGCCGAGGTGGCGCCGCTCGGCCTGATCGCGTTGTCGCATCTTGCCGGGTCGATCATCGCCACGCTGATGCTGTTCCTCGCCTACGGCGTCGTCCGCCGGCTGGCGACGGCGCGCCGCGCGGCCATGGCGCTCTGCTTCATTGCCGCGCCGCTCTCCCTGCTCGGCAAGGGCTTCCTGTGGGAAGAGGCGGCGTACCTGCTGCTTATCGGCGCGTTGCTGAAAGTCACCAAGCCCGCCTATTACCGGCAGTCGCGGCTGGCGGCCGTACGGCCCGGCGGGTGGTGGATCGCCGCCATCTTCGCCGCGCTGGGCATGGCGGCGTGGGCCGGCTTCGCGTCCTACGAAAAGATTCCCTACAGCGACGATCTCTGGTGGACGCTCCTGCTCGACAGCGACGTGTCGCGCTTCCTGCGCGCTTTGGCCGGTATCGCACTGGTCACGGTGCTGGTGCTGATCTGGGGCTATGTCGGGCCGCAGAAGCCCGCGCCCGCCTGCGCCGGGGACAAGGCGCGCGCGATGACCATCCTGACCTCGCTTCGCCGCGTGACGCCGGACGCCTGGCTGGCCGCCACGGGCGACAAGAACTTCCTGTTCAGCGAAAGCGGCCGGTCGATGGTGATGTACGCGGCGCATGGCGATGCGTGGATTGCAATGGGCGGCCCCGTCGGCCCCAGCGAGGAGCGGCGCGAGATGATCTGGCGGTTCCGCGAGGCGGCCGACATCGCCAATGCATGGCCCGCCTTCTATTCCGTCGGCCCCGAATTGCTCCCGGATCTTCTGGACGCGGGTCTTGTCCTGCAGAAGGTCGGTGAAACCGCGCAGGTCAGGCTGGCCGATTTCTCGCTCGAAGGCTCCGCGCGCTCGCGTCTGCGCCAGATCCGCGCGCGCGGCGGCCGCGACGGCTTTGTCTTCTCGGTCGAGCGGATCGAGCCAGGCTCACCTGAGGCCGCCCAGCTGCGCGAGGTCTCCGACGCATGGCTCAAGGCGCGCGATGCGACCGAGAAGGGATTCAGCCTTGGCCGGTTCGACGAGACCTATCTCGCCCGCTTTCCCATCGGCGTGCTTCGCAGAAACGGCGTCATCGAGGCGTTCGCCAATGTCTGGCCGGGCGGGCCGGGCGGCGACATCGCGGTCGACCTGATGCGCTCCATGCCCGACATTCCCAAGCAGGCGATGGAAGTGCTTTTCATCGAGCTGATCCTCTGGGCGAAGGGCGAAGGCTATCGCATTTTCGATCTCGGGATGGCGCCGCTGGCGGGCCTCGAGAACCGGCGTCTCGCGCCGATGCTGTCGCGGGTGGGCGCGTTCATCTACCGGCATGGCGGCTCGTTCTATGGGTTCGGCGGCCTGCGTGAGTTCAAGAAGAAGTTCGAGCCGGAATGGGAGCCGCGCTATCTGGCTGCGCCGATTTTCCGGCTCTCGGCCGCACTCGGCCGCACGGCGCTGCTGACCACGGGCGGCCTGCGGCAACTGCTTCGCGGCTGATACGCATGCCGGACAGGAGAGATCACCCATGACCCATCCGATCCGCGTCGGCGTCGGCGGCTGGCAGTTCGATCCCTGGCGCGAGACCTTCTATCCCGCCAGCCTCGCGAAGAAGAACGAGCTGAAATACGCCAGCCGAGTCCTGACCGCGGTCGAGGTCAACGCCACCTATTACAGCAGCTTCAAGCCGGACACTTTCCGCAAATGGGCGGAGGAGACGCCTGAGGATTTCATCTTCTGCCTGAAGGCGCACCGCTTCTCCACCGTGCGCAAGACGCGCGAGGACATGCGTACGTCAATCGGCCTGTTTCTCGGCCAGGGCATTACGGCGCTCGGCGAGCAGCTTGGCCCGATCAACTGGCAGTTTCCAGCGACGCGAAAATTCGAGGCCGCGTATTTCGACATGTTCCTCTCTGAACTGCCAAAGGAGAAGGACGGGCTGCGCCTTCGCCATGTTCTGGAAGTGCGCGGGCAGGGATTTGATACACCTGAATTCTACGACCTGCTGACGAAGCACGGCGCCAGCGTGGTCTATGCCGAGGACGACGAATTCCCGAAGCTGAGACACGAGGGCGGCGATTTTGCCTGCGCGCGCCTGATGCAATCGAAGAGCGAACATCCGGCCGGCTACACGCCATCCGAAATCGCCCGCTTCGCAAAACTGTTCGAGGGCTGGTCGAAACGGCAGGATGTCTTCGCCTTCTTCATCTCGGGCGCAAAAGAGCGCAATCCCGCCGCCGCTGTCGCCTTGCTGGCGAAGCTGGGCCGGACGCCGCCCACCGCAGCCGAGGCAGACGCGCTGGCCGCCGCGAAGTCAAAGCCCGAACCAGCGAGCGGCGCGAAGAAAGCGCCAATAAAGAAGGCGCCGGCCAAGAAGGCTCCAGCTGCGAAGCGCGGCAAATGAGACTCAACCAGGTCACCCTGCCGATGACCGACTACGCCGCCAGCGTGGCTTTCTATATGGCGCTGGGCCTGAAGCTGATCGTCGAAAGCCCGCCGCGCTATGCAAGGCTCGAATGCCCCGACAGCGACGGCGGCGAACCGGCGACGCTCTCGGTCGAATTCGTCGAAGGCTGGACGGGCGGCGACTGGCCGGAAGTTTTTCTCGAGGTCGACGATCTCGATGACGTCGTGGTGCGCCTGCGAAATTCAGGTGTGACGGTCTCCGATCCGGTCGATCAGTCCTGGCTCTGGCGCGAGGCCGAGCTCCGCGACCCGGCCGGTACGCGCATCAAGCTCTACCGCGCGGGCGGGAACAGGCGCTTTCCGCCGTGGCGCGTGGGCGGTTAGAGCTTGGTCTCAAGCCAGGCGAGAAGCTCCGCGCGCCGCGCAGGAGACTGCTTCCTTGCCAGATCGGCGAGGATACTTGCCAGGGAGACTGCCTTTAGACTTCCGCGCCAGGCTTTTTCCGCAGCGTGGAAGGCGGCTGCGATCTGGCAGGGATGTCGGCATTCGGCAGGCTTCGCGGCACAAGGTCCCTTCTGGCGAATTTCCGTGCAGCGAAACGCTGGCTCCGGGCCTTCGACAGCCTCAACAATGTCCCAGAGTGTGACTTCGGATGCCGGTCGGGCAAGGCGGTAACCGCCGCCGGCTCCACGCGCAGACGTCACAACGCCAGCGCGCGCCAGAGCCTGCATATGCTTGGCCATGTAGGCTGGCGGCAGGTCGTTGAACTCGGCCAGCAGCGCCGCCGACACGCCCACGCCTTCGGGTAGTGCGGCCAGCAGCGCGCAGGCATGCGCCGCCCACTCCACGCCATCGCTCATCCGCATCAATTAGGCCCTGTGCTGAAAATCTGTTCGCGATCTATTGCGGATATTTAGCATCCGAATTATACCGGATACAAGTTGTCCGAATATGGAGGTGGATATGCCTGAAGCAAGCACTCGACATCGGGCCGAACGAGCGGTGGTGATCGGTGGGGGCGTCGCCGGTCTGGTCGCGGCCGTCGAACTGGCGCAGCGCGGAGCCGAAGTCGCACTGCTCGAAGGCGCGGCCCAGCTTGGGGGCCGGGCGCGAACGCACCATGTTGGTGGTTTCTCATTCAACCAGGGCGCGCACGCACTTTATGTCGGCGGCGCTTTTCACGCCGCGCTAAAGCGGTTCGCTATCGCGATACATGGCAAGCCGCCAGCAACCAACGGCACGTCGATGGCGCTCTATCGCGGCAAGCTGGGTGTCTTGCCGCGCTCACTTGCCTCTCTGGCGCGCTCCGGCCTGCTCAGTGTCGGCGACAAGCTGACTTTCGTGCGAATTCAATCGTTTATCAAGGATGGCGAGCGCCCATCTGGTTCCTTCGCGGCATGGCTCGACGGCGAGCGCCTGTCGCCGGCGCTGCGCGCCACCATCGAAGCCTTTGCGCGCCTTTCGACTTACGGCAATGCGCCAGCGGATATGTCGGCAGCCGCGACACTCGACCAGATGAGGATGGCGATGCAGGGCGTCATTTATGTCGACGGCGGATGGTCCGCCTTGATAGACGGGTTGGCGACACGCGCGCGCTCCACAGGCGTTGAAATCCGCACTGGAGCTTCGGTTGTCTCGATTGAGACAGGACATAGCGGCGTGCGTGTTAAGCTCACTGACGGCGACGCGATTGGCGCGTCCACTGTCCTGCTGGCGGTTAGTCCGAACGAGGCTTACAAGCTGTTGCCCGTCGCATCGCTGCAACAAGCCGTCGAGCAGGCGATACCTGCGCGGGCAAATGTTCTCGATCTCGGGCTGGAGCGTCTACCTGAAAACGCCGTCACCCGTGTGCAGGGCATCGACCGCGCGCTTTATCTATCGCTGCATTCGGATGCCGCAAAACTCACGCCCGATGGGGGCGCGCTGATACATATCGCGCGCTATCTCGCACCCGATGAAAAGCCTGAGGCAGACGCAATTGCGGAGCTGGAAGCGCTGGCTGATGTCGCCTTGCCTGGCTGGCGCGCTCTTGAACGTCAGCGACAGCGCTTGATCGGCATGCCGGTCAGCCATGGCGTGCCGCGTTGGAATGCAAGACGTCCGGGCGTTCGCCTCTCCGACGCATCGGGTGTCTTCATCGCAGGAGATTGGGTGGGTGATTCCGGCATGATTTCGGACGCCGCGGCCGCCAGCGGCGCGGAGGCGGCCAAAGCTATGCTGGCGCACTCCACGGCGATGGTCCGTGCGGCATGACTTAGCCCGTCGGCGCCCGCGCCAGGCTTGCGACGGGAGCGTTGCTGAATTGCCTTGGCAGCAGCGTCCACCAGCGGGCGGGCCCGTTCATCTTCTCGGCCCACGCGCCGGCCGCCGCGCCCGATCCTGCAAACACGTCGCCGCGCATCGGTCCGCGACGGATGGCGCCGCCGGTGTCTTGCGCCACGAGAAGCTGGTCGAAGGCGTATCCGTCATAGACGCCCGCCACGAAGATCACGGCGCCATAGGGGTGATAGGCCGGATCGACCGCGATCGACCCCATGGCCGTCAGCGGAACGCCGGCTGCGCCGCGCGGACCGGCTGAATAGTCGGTGATCGGCTGTTCGTCGAAGAAGACATAGGAGGGATCGGCGTCCAGCGCCCCGCGTATCGCGGTAGGATTGGCGTCCATCCACTGGCGGAACCCATCCCAGGTCGCGCTCGGCAACTGCCCGGACGACTTCAGCGCGCCAAGCGCCGAGTTCCACTTGTAGCCGTTTTGCGCCGCGTATTGCGCCCGTTCCTGTTGTCCATCCTGAAAATGCAGGCGACCCGAACCCTGGACCTGAAGGTTGTAGACATCCGCTGGATGCGCGTAGGCGAATGCCTGTCCCGGCGCCGGCGTGATCGCCTCGCGCTTGGGATAGGGTTCGACCTTGCCGTCGATGACTTTGCCGTTGAGCGCCCGCGGCGCGCCGCGCAGCGCGTCATTGTCGTAGGCTTCGGCGAACGCGCCGAGATCGACCGTGAGCATGTCCGTCGGCCGGCGGAGCAGCGGCTCGGTGAATGGATAGACCGGAACGCGGCTCGCCTCGATCACGGGTTCGAAATACGAGGTCAGCCGCGCCTCTCCGCCGCCGATAACCAGCTGGGGATCGAAATAGGTCTCGAAGAACCAGTGCTCCTGTCCCGGCAGAATGGTCGCCGCCACATCGCACACGGGGAGCCACTTGCCGACATCGCCGCCATACTGTCCGCCGCTCAGGCCCGCATCCGGCGTGCGGTTGCGCCAGCTGTCGCACTGACGCTTGAAGGCGAGGAGGGCGGGTGCGAAATCCGAAGTCGCCCAGCCTGGAATATCGCTGAACCGCGCGGGTTGGAGCCGGAATTGCGGCGCGGCCGCCGGGGCCGGTCGCGCCGGCGCGCGGGCGGATGGGGTGGGGCTGGACGCGCATGCGGCGAGCGCAAGCAGCAGGCTGATGCCGAGGGCGGCGCGGACACTCATTCGCGTCTCCATCAGGATCGCCAGCTGCGATCCGATTTGTGTGACCCGGCCCCGCTGGCGTGAACGCGAGGATGCTAGGCGGCTTTGTGGACGAGGTCGAGCGGAAGACTGCGCGCAGGACATGGAGAATCCGTCATGCGCCGATGCCGTAAAGGTGTCCGGCCGATGTCGGCTTCGCATTGCCGCGCGGGCGGCACGGCGCTAGTTTTCGCACGCGGTCTGGGGCGCAGGGCATGATGGTGAGCCGAACCGAAGACGCACTTGAATTCTCGGACGCCGAGATCGACGAAGCGCGGCGCCTCAACCGCCGCCTGGCCTACATGCCGCGCTTTCGGGCGCCGGGCGTTCTCAGCAAGATGATGATCCAGTCGATGATGCGCCTCGGCCAGGCCGTCGCTCCGCGCAGCGTTCCGGGCGTTATCGTCCGCACCCAGAGGCTGCGGTGGAAGGACCAGGATCTTTCGCTGCGCACCCTCATTCCCGATGCGCCTGCGCGCGGCGTCTATGTCGACTATCATGGCGGCGGCTGGTCCATTGGCAATGCGGCGATGGACGATCCGGTCAATCTCCGCATCGCCAAGGAATGCGGCCTCGTCGTTGTCAGCGTCGATTACGGACTGATGCCGGAAACGCGCCTGCCGCAAATGATGGCGCAGTGCGCCGCCGCCGCCGACTGGGTGTTCGAGCGTGGCGAAACCGAGTTTGGCGCCGCGCCCGTCTTTATCGGCGGGGAATCTGCCGGCGCTCATCTTGCGGCTTGCACCCTGCTTGCGGTGAAAAAGGCGAGGGCGGATTTCGACCGCCTGAAGGGCGCGGTGCTGTTTTACGGGGTCTACGATCTTTCCTCGACGCCCAGCGTGCGCAACGCAGCGCGCGGCACGCTGGTTCTGCATGGTCCGGCTATGCGGAGTGGCCTTGCGAGTCTTGCCCCGGACAGGGACGAGGCGGGCCTGCGCGATCCATCGCTCTCGCCACTCTATGCCGATCTCTCCGGCCTGCCGCCGGCGCTTCTGTTGTGCGGCACGATCGATCCGCTGATCGACGATACCCGCTTGATGGCGGAGCGCTGGTCGCGCCAGAGCGGCGATGTGCAAACCGTTATTGCCCCGGATGCGCCGCACGCCTTCAACCGCTTCCCGGCAAGCCGTATGGCTAGCCGCACCAACGCCTTCGTGCGCGGCTGGCTCGACGCCCGGCTGGCGGATATCTCGGGCTCCAGTCTGGCGGCGGAATAAGCCGGCATTGGCTTTCAACCGGCTGACGCCTATCTCGGATGCATGAACGCTTGCCGTACATCCCGCTGTCGCGGATGCGGTGGGCGAGGGAGCAGGCAATGGCGGCCGAAAAGATCCGGGAGGGCTTTCCTGTCTTCCTGCACGATGGCGAGGTTGCGGTCGGCGCCGTGCGCCGGGTCACGCCGCTCACGGTCTATATCGAGAATTCAGGCGACTTCGTCGTTCCTGCCGCCGCTGTGCACGACGTGCATTTCGACAAGGTGATCCTCGACAGCGGCAAGATCGGCCACGACATGCGCGGCGCCATCGCCCGGGCGCATCGCAGCGAGGATCCCGACAATTCGAAAAGCCACAAGGGCGAAGCCTGACGGTTAGGCCAGCCACTCCGGCCGCGCGAAGGGCAGGGCGAGATCATGCGCGACCGCCGGGTGCGCGATCTTTCCGTCCGCCACATTGAGCCCCGCCGCCAGGTGCGGATCGGCGTTGAGCGCCGCCCGCGCGCCCTTGTTCGCGATGTCGAGCGCGAAGGGCAGGGTGACGTTGTTGAGCGCATAGGTCGAGGTGCGCGGCACCGCGCCGGGCATGTTGGCGACGCAATAGTGCAGCACGCCATCGACCTCGTAGATCGGATCGTCGTGTGTCGTGGGGCGCGAGGTCTCGAAGCAGCCGCCCTGGTCGATGGCGATGTCCACCAGCACCGCGCCGGGCTTCATCTCTTTCAGTTGCGCGCGTGAAACCAGCTTGGGCGCCGAAGCGCCGGGGATCAGCACGGCGCCGACCACAAGGTCCGCCTGCTCGACCGCCGCCTCGACTGCGGCCGGCGTCGAGAAGGCTGTATGCACCGCGCCGGCGAACTGCACGTCGAGTTCTTCAAGCCTGGGCATCGAGCGATCGAACACCGTCACCTGAGCCCGTGCGCCGATCGCCATTTCAGCCGCGTGCGTGCCTGCAACGCCGCCGCCGAGGATCACTACATTGGCCGGCGGTACGCCCGGCACGCCGCCCAGCAGCAAGCCTCTTCCGCGCTTCGTGCGCATCATCGCGTAGCCGCCCACGGTGATCGACATGCGGCCCGCCACCTGGCTCATCGGCTGCAGCAGCGGCAGCTTCCCCGCTGCGTTGGTCACGGTCTCGTAGGCGATGCAGATCGCGCCGGATTTCATCAGCGCTTCGGCCTGCGGCTTGTCGGCGGCGAGATGGAGATAGGTGAACAGCGTATGGCGGGGCGTCAGCATGGCGCACTCGCCCGGCTGCGGCTCCTTCACCTTCACGATCATCTCGGCTTCGGCGAAAACCGCCGGCGCATCGGGAAGGATTTTCGCGCCCGCCTTGGTGTACGCCGCGTCCGGCGCGCCCGAGCCGAGACCGGCCCCGGTCTGGACCACAACCTCATGCCCGGCGCGGACCAGCTCATGGACGCTCTCGGGTGTCAGGCCGACACGATATTCCTGTACCTTGATTTCTGCCGGAACGCCGATTTTCATGCCGATCTCCTGACCGTTTCAGGGGCGCTTATGCCAGCAACTGGCCATATGACGCCAGACCCTTGCGCGCAGATTACGCAACTTCGGCCGCCGGCTCCTCTCGGTCCAAGAGGCCGCGCCGGTCCGCCTGGTCGGCGAGCCAGGCTGCGATCGCCGGCTGGTCGACGCCCATCTCGCCGAGGAGATCGGTGGCGAGTTCGATCCCGCGCGGTTCGGCCAGCGTCATGTGCGCGCGTACGCCCTGGCGGGCCTGCATGTCGCGATCCGCCAGGGAATCGACCGCCACGAAACGCCGCGCCGGCGGGAAGACCAGATGACCGTCGATCGCCGCCGCCTGACCGGCGATGAAGCGCGGCGCGCTCAGCACGACGGCGCGGGCCCTGTCGGCGCCCAGCGACTGCATCAGCCGGCGGTCGCGCGGATCGCCATAAATCACCTGATAGCCGTCCGACGCCGCCGAGACGAAGCGTTCTGGATCGCTGTCGATGGCGACATAGGGAATGTCATGGTCGCGCAGCGCGTCGACCGCGAAGCGGCCCTCCTCGGTCATGCCGAACACCAGGACAGGATTTTCGTCCGCATCCTCGACCGCGACGGGATCCGCCTTGGCGCGCTCCGCCAGCAGCCGCGCGATATGCAGGCCAAGCGCCGTCCAGATCGGCGCCGCCACCAGCGTCAGGGCGACAGCCGCGACGATCACATCCGCCCAGGCGCCGGGAATGGCCTGCCGCACCGCCGGCAGCGCGACGATGACCAGCGTGAACTCCGATCCCTGGCTCAGAAGGAAGCCAAGCTGCGTTGCGCCAGGCGTGCCCCACTTGTTGAGGCGCGCTGCGGCGAAGGTCATCACGGTCTTCAGCGCCACGATGATCAGGCCGGTCAGCAGCACCGCTGGCCAGATCGCCGCCATCGCCGGCAGGTTCACGCCCATGCCGACGCTCATGAAGAACAGGCCCAGCAGCAGGCCCTGGAACGGCTTCACCTCGCTCTGCACGACGTGTCGGTAGGGCGTATCCGAAATGGCCATGCCGGCCAGGAAAGCGCCCAGCGTCAGAGACAGGCCGACGCGCGCCGTGCCGGCGCTGGCGGCGAGTACGATGAACAGCGCGACGACGGTGAAGGCTTCCTGGTTGTTGGTCGCTGCGAGCGAACGGAACAGCGGGCGGATGACAAACCGGCCCGCGAGCAGGGCGACGCCCAGCGCCGCCACCGCCTTGCCAAGCGAGATCGCCATGGAGACGCCCATGACGTCGGCCTTCTCGCCCAGCGAGGCGGCGAAGACGAGCAGGAAGATCGCGGCGATATCCTGCGCCACCAGAACCGCGGTGGCGGAGCGGCCCATCGGGCATCCTGGCAGGTTGCGGTCAGACAGGATGCGCGCCACCACGGCGGTAGAGGAGAGGGCCAGGGAAGCGCCGACCACCAGGGCGACTGGCGCATCGAACCCCATCAGGAACGCCAGCATCGCGAAGGCGATGGCGCAGAGGGCGATCTGCAACGGCGCCAGCAGCAGGATGTCGCTGCGCCGCGTGCGGATCTCCCGCAGCGAAAAGTGCAGCCCGATGTCGAACAGCAGGAACACCACGCCCAGTTCGGCGAGGAAGGTCGTGGTCTCGTTCTCGTGCACCAGACCGAAGCCGGACGGCCCGATAATCAGGCCGGCCACGAGGTAGCCGACGACCGGGCTCAGCCGGGCCGCCTGCGAGGCGAAAGCCGCCGCAAGGCCTGCGCCAAGATAGATGATGGCTGGCTGCAGTGCTTCGACCGCGGTCATTGCGGGGCCTGTTCCTCCGGGTTCGGACAAGCCTACCGGCTCGCGCCTTGGCTGAATACAGGCCGGGCGCGGCGGAAAGAGGACGAACAGGCAAAAAAAGAGCCGCCGCGTCGCCGCGACGGCTCGATTTCTGACAGATCCGGCCGCCCGGGGCGGCCGGTACAGGGAGGTCTGGACCTACAGCGCTTTCTTCAGCGTGAAGATCACGCGTCCGTCGCTGAGGTTGCCGAAGCCCTTGTCGTCGGTGTCCGAGTAACGCAGGTCCAGCGAGGTGCCTTTGAAGGCGCCCGGAAGGGCAACGGTGCCGCCGACGTTCCAGGTCGTGTAGTCGTTCGTACCGAAGGCGACCGCATCGTCGATCGTCTGGTAGCCGACGCCGCCGGAAAGCGAGAACATGTCGTTGATCGTGTAGCCAGCGGTCACCTGCGTATAGATCGCATCGCCCGAACCGGCGAAGAAGTCCGGCGAGTAGTTCACCGTGCCGCCCACCGTGAAGTTGCCGATGGCATAGCTGAGGCCGCCATAGACTTCATAGAAGTCGAAGTCGGCGCTCGAGTTCACGTCCGGGTACAGATAGCCGTACACGCCGACGTTGTAGCTGAGGCCGGTCGAACCGATCGAACCGGTGTAGCCGGCGTAGACGTCCCATTCGACGTTGGCGTCGGACGCGTCGTTGAAATCGATCGAGCTCAGCCAGGTGCCGGCGTAGAAGCCGGACGACGTGGTCAGGTCGAAGCCGCCCTGGAGCGCCATGTCGCTGTTGGACTGCGAAATACCGCGGAACACATAGTCGCTTGTGACGGCGACGTTACCGCTGAAGCTCACGGCCGGTGTCGGCTCGGCATCCTGGGCGAATGCCGGGGCGGCGCCGGCGGCCGCCGCAATAGCTCCGATAATCAAGAGGTTACGCATTATGAAGACCCTTTTCCCCTCGTTGTGGATACGTCCTTCGGACGCGGCGAGTATTGATTCCGGCCACGCACCGCGTGTCCGGCTTCGCGGCGACCATGAGCAAAAGGACGAACACACCCAAAGCGCATAACCTCGGCAGAGCAGTCTCTGGGCGCCCGCGTGCCATTTATGCGGCAGTGCACAAAGCGACCGCACAAAACTTAGGCGCCATCCCTGCGCGAAAGGCCGGCAATTCGCCGGACGGGAGAGTGGGTGCGGGAGTTTCTTGCGTCGAACGACTGATTGGCGGCGGTTACCAGAAGAATATTGCGCCTATTGCGAATTTCCTGCGACAGCGGCATCAACCGGCATGACCCAACCCCGAACCCCAAAGCCTGACAAAACGGCACTTAGCCAATTGGGCGCTCACGCAGCAATTCCTGCCTCGCCCCAGGAAGCGGTGCTGGAGCGCGTTGCGAATCCGCACGCTGATTCGCTCTATCTCGCGCGCTTCACGGTGCCGGAATTCACCTCGCTCTGCCCGGTCACGGGTCAGCCCGACTTTGCCCACCTCGTGATCGACTACGCGCCGGACCAGTGGATCGTCGAAAGCAAGAGCCTGAAGCTCTATCTCACCTCGTTCCGCAATCACGGCGCCTTCCACGAGGATTGTACGGTCGCGATCGGCAAGCGGCTGGTCGAGACGCTCGCGCCGAAATGGCTTCGTATCGCCGGGTACTGGTATCCGCGCGGTGGCATGCCCATCGATGTCTTCTGGCAGACCGGCGAGGCGCCGAAGGGTCTGTGGGTTCCCGATACCGGCGTTGCGGCCTATCGGGGCAGGGGCTGACGCCGGCTTCAGGCCGAACGCCTGCCAGCCACGGGACAGACGATTTCAGCAGGGAAAGATGCGCGCCGCCTGGACTGCCTTTGTCATCGCTTCGCTGTTCTTCCTGTTCGAGTTCGTCACGCGGGTCGAACCGAGCCTCGCGGCCGGACAGATCGCAGCGTCCTACGGTCTCAACAACGCAGCATTCGGCGCGCTCGCCAGCCTGTTCTTCTGGGTCTACGCGCCCATGCAGATCGTCGTGGGCCTCGCCCTCGACCGATATGGCGCGCGGAAATTCGTCCTTCTCGGCAGCCTGTGCTGCGCGGCGGGCGTCACGGCCTTTGCCTTTGTCGCGGCGCCCGTGCTTGGCGGCGGAGCGCGCATGCTCACCGGATTCGGCGCGTCTTTCGCCTTCGTCGCGGCGATGTGGCTGGTCAATCACTGGTTCGCGCCGGAGCGGTTCGCCGTGCTTTCGGGAACCGTCAACGCGTTCGGCATGCTGGGCACGGCGATCGGCACGTCCCAGCTGAGCTCCGCGATCTCACACTATGGCTGGCGCGGCGTGTTCATCGCCACCGGCCTTGCCGGCTTCGCCCTGTTCCTCGCCGCGCTGGTCCTCCTGCGCGAGCCGCCGTCGCCGGCGCAATCCGACGACACGCCGCCGGCCGCCCATGTCCGCGACAGCCTTCTTGCCGTGCTCAAACGTCCCCGCGTCTGGATGATCGGGCTCCTCGGCATGCTCTATTACATGCCGGTCAACGTGTATGGCGGGCTCTGGGGGCACAGCGCGTTGATGGCGACCAACGGCCTGTCGGATACGGACGCGGGCCTCGCAGTCTCAATGGTGTTCTGGGGCATGGCGGCCGGCAGCATCGCCGGCGGCTACATTTCCGACCGGCTGGGTCATCGCAAATGGATCGTGGTGGTTGGCGCCGCGCTGACGGCGGTCGCCTACGCCCTGGTGCTCTATGGCTACGCCAGCGGCCTCGTCGTCATCAGCGCGGCCCTCTTCCTGGCCGGGTTCTTCGGCGGGTTCCAGATGCTGACCTTCGCGATGGCGAAGGAAGGCCTCGACAACTCGCTCGTCGGCACGACGGTCGCCTTCGTCAACATGGTCGGCATCGCCGGCGCGATGATCTTCCAGCCGCTCGTCGGCCAGCTGGTCGACGCCAGCCATGGCGATTATCGCGCAGCCCTCAGCTGCATCCCCGTGTGCCTCGGGCTTGCGACGTTGCTTGCGCTGGTCCTCGACGAATACCGCCACCCCGACCACGCCCCCGGCGCCCGCAACGCCGCCGCCGACCACGATGCGGCCAAGGCGGCGTGAGCGTATCGCTTTGCCCATGCGTCGCTCCGGCGGCGGAAAATCGCCGAGAGGCGACATTTGAGCGGCATGAGTGCTAAGCATCAGGGGCGGCTTACAACTGATATCCTTGTGTCCAGTTTTATCGAGACGGTGATATGAGATCGCAGACGAGGCGCACAAAAGCCGGCGTTCGCACATATGGGATGGAAACTCGCGAACTAATAATGTCTGCCGCCCGCAGGCTGTTCGCCGACCATGGCCTGGCGAAGGTGTCGATGCAGGACGTCGCCGATGCCGCGGACGTTTCTCGAGCAACCGTTTTCAACCAGTTCGGCTCCAAGCAATCGATCGTGGACGCCATCGCGGCTGATTCGCTCAAGAATTACCGGAGCATGCTTGACGACGCCCTCGCCGACGAATTCACCCCGACCCTGGGTCTTCTTCGCCAGCTCTTCGACAGGATGGCCAAAGGCCTCGAAGCCAATCGCAAGTTATACCGCCACCTCTTTGTCGAGATTCGAAAGACATCACTTGGACTGGATGGCGGCATGTCCTCGGACCTTCGCAGGGAAACATTCGACCGGCTGGTTCTGCTATTCGCCCGCGGTCAGTCGCGTGGCGACGTGACGGGCGCCTTGCCTCCTGAAGTGATGGCGACGGCGTTTGACAGTCTTCTTTCGGGCGCCGTGACGCAGTGGCTCCAAAGCAGCCCACGAACAAGCCTGAGCCGGATGCTTGCCGCACTTGCGGAAGTCTTCCTGGTGGGAGTCGCGGGCAAGGCCTGAGGCTTGCCGCCGACGGAGAATTTGGACCATAGTCCAATTCTGTACGGAAGCACGCCCCGGAGCCCCACTTGCATAACCCTGAAACTCCCCGAAGCCGCGGCTTCGCGGCGGCCGTCTGGCTCGCCTCGGCTTCCCTGCTGGGCGTACCCGTCGCGTCGGCTCAACAAGCGGCAACAAACGAAGGCTCGACAGCCAACTCCTTTGAAGCGGCCTACTTTGCGTCCTTCAATCCCGTGACTGCCGAGGACATGGTCAGGCGGGTGCCGGGTTTCGTGCTCAACGACGGCGAGACGCGTCGAGGGTTTGCCGCAACCGCCGGAAACGTCCTCATCAATGGCCAGCGGCCAAGCTCGAAGACGCCGATTTCCGAGCAGCTCTCGCGCATTTCCGCGCGCGACGTGCTCCGAATAGATCTGCTCACGGGTGACGCGGAAGGCGCCGGCGCAGCCGGGCAAACGCAATTTGTCGACGTTCGACTACGTCCGCGCACCGCCGCCGCCACAAATACGCTCGTGGTTCAGGCGAGCCAGCTGGACCCGTCAGGATCGATCAACCCCCTGGTCGTGGTAACCAGCGCCTTCAAGGCGGCCGACGCCACTGTGAACCTTGCGCTTCAAGCCCAGCCTACGCGACGAGGGAGGATCGAATACGACAAGGTCCTCGTCACTCCGTCTGGTGACGTGATCGAACAGGGCCCCGAAATGCTCCAGGGCCACTACTGGGAATACAAGTTCTCCGGGCGTGTCGGCTGGAAGGCGACCGACGCCGACTCGATCAATTTGAACGCACAAGTCACGCCATCGCGGGATGGCCGTCACACGTTCTCGGAAGTTCATGGACCGGACGGCGCGCTTTTGCGGACGGAAGACAGCAAGGTCGTTGGCGATGATGCGCTGGCCACGGAGCTTGGCGGCGACTGGGAACACCGCTTGTCGCCCAACTCCTCTGTCAAGCTGATCGGCCTTGGCAGCTGGAAGACGACGGGCTCCGGCGAGAGGTATTCGGCGAACTTCCTCGACGGCACGTCACGAGACACGCTGATTACCCGCGCGGCGGACAGTGGCGAGTATATCGGGCGGGGCGTCTTCTCCTGGCGGCCATCCAATGGGCATTCGATCGAGGTCGGCGGAGAACTCGCATTCAATTTCCTCGACAGCAAACTGGATGTGCGCGTGAAGACGTTGGGCCTGGTGCTCGACCGCACTCCCCCGGTTGCCGACACGCGCGTCGAGGAGCAGCGCGGGGAGGCCTATGCGTCCGATGCCTGGCAGATTTCCAGCGCGCTGAAGCTGGAATCAAGGATCACGGTCGAAGCATCGACCATTTCCCAGTCTGGCGACGCCGTTCAGGAACGCCGCTTCACCTTCGTGAAGCCTCGCGTCAACGCCACCTGGAGCCCGGGCTCGCTGGGGCAGTTCCGGTTGCTGCTGGAGCGCGATGTGGCGCAGCTCGACTTCACCGAATTCGCCACGGCGGTATCGGTCTTTGACAACATCGTCAGCCTCGGCAATCCCGATCTCGAACCTGAGCGCACATGGCGCATTCAGGGGGAATGGGAGAAGCGCTTCGGCGCCAAGGGCGCGCTGGTTCTGACGGCATTTCATGACCAGGTCGAACAGGTTCAGGATCAGATACCGGTCATCATCCCGGCCAACCCGGCGACCAGCACGGCGGAACAGCGCTTCGACAGCCCGGGAAACATAGGCGATGGGACCCGCACCGGCCTGCGCCTCGATGCAATGCTGCCGCTAGATCCGTTGGGGCTGCCCAAAGCCGAGCTGCGGCTCAAAGGCATGGTCCAGACAACCCGCGTGACCGACCCCACGACCGGCCAGAAGCGAAGGTTCTCCGACGAGGCCGACTGGAACTATTCCGTCGACTTCCGGCAACCTCTCCCTCGGATGAAGCTCCTCTGGGGCGCCCTCTACGAGCATGCCGGCAAGACCGAAACTTTCCGCCTCGCGGAAATCAGGTCGCTTGGATGGGACTCCCCCCACATCGACTTCTTCATTGAAACGACGGCGCTTCAGGGTTTGGTCGTTCGCTTCACGGCGGCCGACGTCACACTTCCAAATGAAGTACGCAACCGCCGATTCTATTCTCCGGATCGGCAGAACCCGGCCAACCTCTCTTCAGTCGAAACACGACGGGCGCGCGGCGGCTACGGGACGCGATCCTACGCCATCCGCGTATCCGGAAGTTTCTAGACCGCCCGGCCGCTCAGTCGACTGTCTCGCGACCTGTTTTGGTCGGCGCGGGACAAGATGAGGGGAAGCGCTTTTTCCGCCACGTCCGTGCAATGTCTTGTATAGCCCGATCGCCGCCCACTACACCGCGCCCGCGCTTCAACCCTGCCAGCTCTGCACTTTCTTCGCGATGTCCGGCCGGGCGCGCTCCACCGGTTCGGCTTTCGCCGTGCCGAGATAGATGAAGCCGGCCACGCGTTCGCGCTCCGACAGTCCGAGCGCCTTTGCGACGCCGGCGTCGTAGGCCGGCCATTCGCTGATCCAGCAGGCGGCCCAGCCCATGGCCTGCGCCGCGATCATCAGCGTCTGGCAGACGGCGCCCGCCGACAGTTCCTGCTCCCACACCGGGGTCTTCTTGGGATCATCCACCGGCGAGGATATCACGGTTGCGATCACCGGCGCCCGCATTGGCAGGCCGCGCGCCTCGTCGAGTTCAAGCGCGGACGCATCCGGTCTGGACGCCTTGAGCGCCGCGGCGAACGCTTCTCCCAGCGCCTCGCGCGCCGCGCCCTCGATCACCAGAACGCGCCACGGCTCCAGCTTGCGGTGGTCGGGAACGCGCAGGGCCAGGCGCAGCATGTCGCGCAGATCGTCCGCCGGAGGTCCGGGCTCGCCCAGCATCGCCACCGGCGTCGAGCGTCGCGTCGCCAGCAGGTCCAGCGTCTCGCTACTCGGATGAATCGGCGACACCGGCGCGCCAAACTCCGGCGGAGCGAGAAGGGGCTTGCGGCCGCTCATCCCCTTTAGTTCGAGGGCGCCGGAGCCGGCGCGGCCGGAGGCGTCGCATCCGCCGGCGCGGGCGTCGTTGCTGCGGGCGCCGGAGCGGCGGCTGCAAGGGCCGCATCCAGCCGCGCCGACAGCGCATCGTACATGTAGTCTGTCTCGGGAACCTTCTGGCCGTCGATGAACAGCGTCGGCGTGCCCTCGACGCCGCGCGCCTGCGCGTCGTCCTCGACATCCTTCAGCCGTTTCATCAGGTCCGGCGATTTCACGCAGGCCTCGAAGCGGTCGGCGCTGACGCCGTGGCGCTTGGCGAGTTCGGTCAGCGCCCCGCGCGGCCCGTCGCCGCTCATCGCCGCTTTCTCGATTTCATCACGCTTGTCGAAGGCGTCGTCGATCACCTTGAAGAACTCGCCCTGTCCGGCGCAGCGCGCGATGCCGAAGATCGCCGCATCCACCGGCGGATTGTGTGAGGGCAGTTCGCGCAGCACGAACTTGATCTTGTTGGTGTCGATGTAGTTGGCGCGGATCTTGGAGAAGACCTGGTCGTGCCAACCCTTGCACACGGGGCAGGTCGGCGCCGCGAACTCGGTCATCACCACTTTCGCGTTGGCCGGCCCGAGAAACGCATCGCCCGAAACAGGATCGCTCGCCGGCTTGCCCGCCGCATTGCATCCGGCCGCCAAAGCCAGACACAGCATGGCCGCCGCTATTGATTTCAGGCCCATGACGTCGTGCTCCCTCGTTTGCGGCGGACCCTAGTGGCGGCGGGAGGCCTCGTCGAGGGGCTTGCGCCGCGCCGGCAGCGCGCATAATCGCCGCGCTGAAGCTGGGAGCGGCTGCGATGATCCCCGACAACAGACGCCGCTGGACCAGAGGCCCCGGCACGACCGTTTTCGAGAACCGCTGGATCAGCCTCCACACCTACGACGCCATCGCACCCACCGGCGCGCATACGGATTATGGCGTGGTCCACATGAAGAATCTGGCGCTGGGCGTTCTGCCCATCGACGATCAGGGCTGCACGCGTCTGGTGGGGCAGGAACGCTTCGTCTTCGACCAGTACTCCTGGGAGCTGCCCGAAGGCGGCGGCGATCCGGCCCTTCCGCCAATCGAGGGCGCGAAGCGTGAACTGTCGGAGGAGGCGGGCCTCAAGGCCGATCACTGGCTGCCGCTGTTCGAGAACGTCCAGCTCTCCAATTCGGTCACCGACGAGCGGGCCTTCGCCTTCATCGCCTGGGGCCTGTCGCCCGACAGCAGCTGGGAAAAAGACCCGTCAGAAGATCTGGCGGTACGCCATGTTCCGTTTTCCGAGGCGGTCGCCATGGCGGTTTCCGGCGAAATCAGCGACGCCTTCTCCCTTGTGATGCTTCTCAAGGCCGACCATCTAGCCCGAACCGGGGCTTTGCCCGGTCCCCTCCAGCGGTTATTGCTGGCCGGCGGTTGACCGAAACGTCCCGCGCGTCCGGAGAGCCGGCAGCCGGGGTCCGACGAGGAGAGACTTGCATGGCCGACCGCCGATCCGTCGAGGACGATGCCTCCGCCAACACCCGCACGCCCGCGCCGATCTGGCCGCGGCTGCGCTACGACGCCCGCGCCGCCGCCGAACAGGAACCCGCGCTCGCCAGCTATCTCAACGCCACGGTCCTCAACCACCAGAAGTTTTCCGAAGCGCTCTGCTACCAGCTCGCCCAGAAGGCCGGCGGCCCGGACATGAGCGCGCTGCAGATCCGCGAGATCTGCGAACAGGCGTATGAGGCCGATCCCTCGATCGTCGCCTTTGCAGAGCGCGACATGCAGGCGGTCCTCGACCGCGATCCAGCGACGCGCTCCACCCTTCAGCCGTTCCTCTTCTTCAAGGGCTTCCTCGCGCTGCAGACGCATCGCGTCGCGCACTGGCTGTGGGGGCAGGGCCGCGAAACGCTCGCCTTCTTCCTGCAGAGCCGCAGTTCCGAACTCTACGGCGTCGACATCCATCCGGCCGTTCCGATCGGCAAGGGCGTCTTCATCGACCACGCCACCTCGATCGTCATCGGCGAAACGGCGCGCGTGGGCGACGATGTCTCGATGCTGCAGGGCGTGACGCTGGGCGGCACTGGCAAGGAGTTCACCGACCGCCATCCCAAGATCGGCCGCGGCGTGTTGCTGGGAGCGGGCGCCAAGGTTCTCGGCAACATCACCATTGGCGACGAGGCCCGGGTCGGGTCGGGTTCTGTCGTGCTGCAGAACGTGCCGCCCCGCTGCTCGGTGGCGGGCGTGCCGGCCAAGCCGGTCGGCGGCGCCTGCATGGAGCCGTCCAAGACCATGGACCAGAAGTTCGACGTCGGCATCTGACGCCTCTAGGGCCGGGGTTGTAGCGGGCCGCGCGGACGTCTAAGCAGGCGCGACGCCAAGCTTGGAGGGCCGCCGCCCATGAACCCGCAGGACATGAAGCGCATCGAGGCGTACCTGAAGCGCACCCTCAATCCGGACATCGTGCTCACCGCCCGCCCGCGCGTCACCGACAGCGTCGAGGTCGGCCTCAATGGCGAGCACATCGCGGTCGTCTACCTGATCGAGGATGAGGGCGAGGTGTCCTACCAGCTCCAGATGACCATCCTCACGGAAGACCTCGAGGACGCCGAGTAGGTTCGCCGCGTCGCGAACACGCGGACGTGCGGAAAACTCCGCAACCACCATCCAAAAAGAGAATTGAGCCCGCGCCCGCGCCGGTCTAGCTTGACGCCGTCAAGACAAGAAAATCCGTGGAGGGAAGAATGCTGCGCGCCGCTATCGTCGGAGGAATGTTGTTCGCCCTGCCGCTTGCGGCGTGTTCGCCCCAGGCGGCGACGCCAGCTGCGCCGGCCGCCGCCGCGCCAGCCGAGAAGACACCGATGAAACTCGAGGACAAGTACGCCGACGACGAGGGCGTGAAAATTCACTACGTCGTTTCGGGTCCGGCGGATGCCCCGCTGGTGGTGATGATCCACGGCTATCCCGACTATTCGGAAACCTGGGCGCAGCTGACGCCGGTCCTGAACGACGCCTACCGCACCGTGGCGGTCGATACGCGCGGCTACAACCTCTCCGACAAGCCCAAGGGCGTCGAGAACTACGACATGACCAAGCTGGTCGCCGACATCGCGTCCGTCATCAAGAATGAGGGCCGCGACAAGGCCATCGTCATCGGCCACGACTGGGGCGCCGCCCAGGCATGGGCCTTCGAATTCGCCCATCCCGAAATGGTCGACAAGCTGATCATCCTGTCGGTGCCGCATCCCACCGCGTTCGCGCATGAACTCGCCACCAACAAGGTGCAGTACGAGCACAGCCAGTACGCCCGCAACTTCCAGAAGGCGGGGTCTGAAGGCGAGCTGACGGCCGAGGGCCTCGCCGGCTGGGTCAAGGATCCGGCGGAGAAGGCGAAATATGTCGAGGCGTTCAAACGCTCCGACTTTGCGGCGATGATGAACTACTACCGCGCCAACTATCCGAGCGGCACGAACCAGCCGGCGCCCGATGCTCCCTTGCCCAACAATCCGCCGATCAACGTGCCGGTCATGGTGATCCACGGCATCAAGGATCAGGCGCTGCTTGCCTCGGGCCATTCGGGTACGTGGAACTACGTCACCAAGGACACCACGCTGCTGATGATCCCCGACGCGGGCCACTTCGTGCAGCATGACGCGGCCGACCTGGTCAACAAGTCGATCCGCGCCTGGCTGGACGTGCACAAGTAGAGCCTGCGGGCCCGGCCGCCGGGAAAAATGGAGAGAAGATGTTTTCGCACATCATGATGGGCACGAACGATCTCGATCGCGCCAAGTCGTTTTATGACAAGGTGCTCGGCACGCTGGATATTCCGCCAGCGGTGGTCGACCGGCACCGGATTTTCTACCGCACGAAGACGGGCGTCTTCTCGCTGTCGCTGCCGATCAATGGCGAGCTGGCCACCTGCGCCAACGGTAGCACGATCGGCTTTGCCTGCTCGTCGCCGGAACAGGTTCACGCCTGGCACGAGGCTGGACTTGCTGCTGGCGGAACCTCCATCGAAGACCCGCCGGGCCTGCGCGAAGGTCCGTCGGGCTTCTATCTCGCCTATCTGCGCGACCCGGACGGCAACAAGATCTGCGCCCTCCACCGCACAGCCTGACCAGCGCGGGCGGTAAGGGGCGCATATCCCGCCCGCTCGCCTTCCCGCCGCAGCAATGCAGAGCCCCGCATCCCCGGCGAAGGCCGGGGCCCAGCAGGTCTGTCCCCCGCACGAACCCGGACATCCCCAGCCGCCATCGGCGAGGTGAAAAAATAATCCGACCCACTTCCCGCCCTCTTAGCTTTCTGGCCATCGCGGTCGCATGGAGGGCAGTCGTGCACCCTGTTCCACGAAGCGGCGGCGATGCGGTCGAGCGTGATGAGCCTTGCGTGAATGTGTGGGAAGACCCCTCCAGGCGCAGGAGTGTTTCCGGGGACCGGGGGCGAACAGCCCCGGCCCGCACGCCGCC
>WGLW01000053.1 GCA_016125405.1 Alphaproteobacteria bacterium
TCGAGATAGGCGAGGAAGGCCTCGCCATCCATCGCACCGTCGAGAATGAAGGGCGCGCTCAGTCCCTCGCAGCGCAGGGCGGCGGTGAAGGTCACTGTCTTCCATGTTCCGAAGGGCGCGCTTGCGACCAGCCGTTCACCGGGTAAGACTCGCCCCACTGTCGCCGTTTGGGAATCCCCAGATTCCTTCAGACCGGAAAATGCTTTAGGTTTACCTTCACCTTGGGTAAGCCTAGCCATTCACCTCGACAGCGGCGTGACCGAGCGGCGATTTGTCGAGGCGACCGAGGTAAGGCTGATCGGGAAGGAAGCCAACAAACTGGATGATCCGACCGTCGGCATCGACATAGCACGCTATGGTTCCACTGACGCGGCGGCCTCGTCGTCAAAGAAGGCGGAGGGGTGAACCTCCAGCACCTCTGCAAGTTTGCCGAGCGAATGCCAGAGTTGTCGATTATCCCCATACAGGCGTACGATTGTCGCTCAGCGTCGAGGTGCTCAATGCCAAATGGTCTTTACCGGGACAGCGGTGGCTGGGTCCACGTCAACTTCGACGGGAAGTTCGAAATGTCGCTGCATCGGAGCGACTACGAAGATCACGAATATCGACCAAAATTCGAGTCGCTGCCTACAAGGCGCGAATACGAGAAGGCTCGAAAGACTCGACCTAAGGCTTGATGGAGCCGATGCGACTTGTTGTGGATCGCTCCGTCCCAAAGCTCATCGTGAACGAGGCTTTTGCCGAGGCGAATTTCATACTGCAGAGCGATGGGGTTTGTGGGCTCAATCTGGAGTTGGCGCGGAGAGTGTTTATCGATGCTACGGCATCGATCAGACTTCGCGAAGCGGTCGAGCAAAGGAGAGATTGCGATGGAAGAGGGCAACAAGTCGCCTGACCTCTTTGAAACCATTGTGCGCGAGCGGCAGCAACGCCACGACCTGTATGAGCAGGATGTTCTGGCCTCGTTGGAATTCCAGAACGGCTTGAAATACTTGCAGGGGATCAGTGACCATTTCTTGATTGCTCAGTCCTATGTGCGGCTGCAGGGCTCAAGATTGTCCGACTGGAGTAGCTACCTGATGCTCCGGTTCGCGCCTCAATTTGCTGAGTCCGTGCTTGCTATCGGCTGGAACGCCAAAGAAGGCCTTCAAAACCCGGCGCGGCGAGAACTACGCTTTTTGCTCGAAGCCGCAGTCAAATGTTCGGCACGGGATTTTGACACCGTAGCCGGCACACTTGAAGAACGCCTGTCGGGGCTCAATGACCGAGAGAAGCGGTTTGAGGACTATGTGGTGGAGCTTCGATATTTTGACGATTTCGAACAGCCGAAGGCGGCAAACGACTGTCTACTATCTCTCTACAGCGAACTCTCCAGATACGTGCATCCGACAGAACCTCAATTCTTGGAAGCCATTCATCGAGCGAAGAAGGGTGAAACTCCGGGCATGGAAAGTGTCGCCACGCTAAACCACTTCAACAAGTTGGCTTTCCGAGTGTTCGATTTGGCTTTAGTTCGAATTTTTTACACGATCGGCCCAAGTATGGCGGGCGATATCTTCACCACCGTGCTAGATGACGAGCCGGACTGGCGGTTTCACAAGGGCAAATTCATCAATCAAATGTCTCGATGTTTCGACTACAAGCATGAACGGCGCATCCGACGCGGGGAAATCACCTAGCCGCGGCGCGCGTAGCAGTTGGCGCATCTTTCAACCCGACGGATTTCGCGTTGCAGAGCAATAGGGTTGCGGGCTTGATCCGGAGTTGGCGCGGAGAGTGGTAAGGGTTTCCAGTGCGGACCTAAGAGGTTCCAATGTGCTTGCCCCAAGGAGTGGATGTACCGGCCACGCTAGCTGCCCTAGAACGCCGCGGAGCGATCCAACGTTACGTATGGTTGCAGCAACACCGGCTCGACCCTGTGCCTCCCGGTTCGGATTATCGACGACGGTTCAACGGCTACTATCGCCTACAACGTCAATCTCAAGCTTGGTATAATGCATTTTATGGATACTTCAGTGAGGTTCGCGAGCTGTTGAACGTTCCTGGAGCCCAATTGCCGACTTATGCTGACGTTCTCCAAGAACTGCACAACCGATGCGGCCGTGTCGAAGCTTCCTTCGCGAGCAAACTGCTGGCGACACTTGATCCTAACCGCGTAGTTCTCGATCGAATTGTCCTGCGTAGAGCGCAATTGGCCTTACCAGCTCGGAATATTGAAAATCGTCAGGCGGCGACAGTTCACGTCTACGAGGCCCTAGTTCAGTTCATGCAAGGTATCCTGACATGCCGGACAATTCACGATTCATCGCTGTAAAGCCATTTTGGAGGATGAAACGAGGAAAGCCCTGCTCAGCTGCAGAGCCGGTGCGCATGCCACAGCACTGTACGTCGCGTCATCGTTGACCAGCAAGGTGCGCCAACGAGGCGCGAGTCTTTCACCTCAACAAATGTGCGAATTGTTTCCGGACATCACTATACCCCCTCCCCCGAACGGGGGAGGCGCGACACATGACGACGCCCGCCACGACGACGATCGGGAGGGGGACCGCCCTCTCATCTGTCGTCCGCGGATAGCCGGCTGCTGATTCCGACCTGATTGCGCCCACCGTTCCGGGTAATCGACGCCCGGGTGTTCCGATTAATTGACGCCCACCATTCCGATTAATCGACGCCCACCCTGGCAAGGGGGGCGGCGGTTGGATCGGCGGGTCTGATTTGCGAGCGCCGTCGGCGGCGTTGAGGCCCTCTTCTTCGAGCGAACGAAGGAGGGGGCGATGCCTGCCGAGAGGATGTCGATGCGCCGGGCGCGCGAGATTTTGCGATTGAAGTTTGAGGTCGGTCTGGCTGTGCGCGAGATCGAGCGCCGCACCGGCGTGCCGCGTCGAACGGTGCGGTCCCTGCTCGATCGATTCAAGGAGCGCGGCTTGACCTGGCCTGTGGGGGAGGCCGTCTCAGAAGATGAGCTGGAGGCCTTATTGTTCAAAGAGGCCGGCCCCAGGGTTGGCGGGCGAAGGCGGCCCGAGCCCGATTGGGGCGAGGTTCACCGCGAGCTCAAGTCCAAGCACGTCACCCTTCAGATCCTGTGGGACGAGTACATCGAGCGGCATCCGGATGGCTATCGCTACTCTCGCTTCTGCGAGGTCTATGGCAAGTGGGAAGCTCAGCTGTCCCTGACGATGCGCCAGACCCATAGGGGCGGTGAGAAGCTGTTCGTCGATTATGCGGGCGATCTTGTGCCGGTGATCGTTGACCGGCTGACTGGCGAGACGCGCGGCGCCCACATCTTTGTCGCAGTCCTGGGCGCCTCGAGCCTCACCTATGCGGAAGCGACATGGACGGAGGGGTTGGCTGACTGGATCGGCGCCCATGCCCGCGCCTTCCGCTATATCGGCGGCGTTCCCAAGCTGGTCGTCCCCGATAATCCCAAGGTGGCGGTGATCAAGGCGTGCTTCTACGAGCCCATGGTCAACCGCACCTATGGCGACATGATCGCCCACTACGACACGGCGGTCCTGCCGGCGCGTCCCAGAAAGCCGCGCGACAAGGCCAAGGTCGAGACCGCGGTCCTGATCATGGAGCGTTATCTCCTCGGCCGCTTGAGGAAGCAGCGCTTTTACTCGCTCGCCGAGCTCAACGTCGCCATCGCCGGTGCGCTGGTCCGTCTCAATGACGAACTGAAGGTCCGCCGCCTCAAGGTCACAAGGCGGTCGCTGTTCGAGAGCCTCGACCGGCCGCATCTGAGCCCGCTGCCGGCTGAGGACTATGTCTATGCCGAGTGGGGGACGCGGCGGGCCGGCCTCGATTATCATGTCGACATCGATGGCCGCTTTTACAGCGTTCCCTTCCATCTGGCGCGCGAGACGATCGAGACGCGGGTGACGGCCAACACGGTCGAGCTGTTCGTCCGCGGGACGCGTGTGGCGGCCCACGCGCGGCTGGCGACCTGCGGCAAGCACACGACCGTTCCAGAACACATGCCGTCCGCGCATCACCAGCCAGCTCCCGGTCGATCGCTGGCATGATCTGATCGGCGATCCCACCTACGCCGACGCCATCCTCGATCGCCTCGTCCATACCGCCCACCGCATCGCTCTCGATGGCGACAGCATGCGCAAAGTCCGTACCCGCGGCGGCATCCCCAAATCCGCCTGAACCCTTGACCACGGAGCTGAAACCGAGCTTAGGAAATATCGCCGACGACGCCCGCAAGCCGGGCGTCGATTAATCGGAACGCATGGGCGTCGATTAGTCGGAATGGGTGGGCGCAATCATCGGAATCAGCAGCCTGCTCCCCACAGCGCGAAATGCACCTGTCGCGACGGCGGGTTTCGGCGCTGGCGGTGTCGGACAACATTTTTCTCATCCCCCCCCCCGCGGCCGGGCGGACACTGACCCCCATGAACCTGGCGCCGCCTTCCTGGCTTCGGGCCGACTGGCTGGTGTGGATGTGTCTCTGGCTGCGGCTCTGGATGCTCCACACCGTCTTCGACCTGTGCGCCAGGCGGGCGGTGGGCCGACGCTTCGCAGAGGGAGACCTGGACCTGATCGGGCCCTTCCTTGCCGAGGCGGAAGCCGAGCTGGCCTGGGCCATCGCCCGCAGGGTGCGCCGTCTCGCCGGACGACCCGTTTCCTGTCCGCGCGTGCTTCCGGCCTGTCCGAAGCGTCAGGGCGCGTTCATCCGGCGCTACCGGCAGATCCATGTCGACTGCCTGTTCATCGACCGCCGCGTGGCCAAGCGCCTCCGGCGTCTCCAACGCGCTCGGGCTGCTGTTCCCCGTCCGGTGATCGCGACACGCGCCACAAGCATCGCGCCAGCGTCAGCAACCATCATCGCCTTCGCGCCGCGCCCGGCGCAGCCCGCCGCCTTCGCCGCGCGCGCTCCGCCTTTCCATCCATCGACAAAACTCGCCGCCTGATCCGCCTTGCAAGCCCCGCTTGCGAGGGCGCCGGCGGTTGCGCGTCAGCGCGCCGCGCGGACCTTGCCCTCGATCCGCTCCGCCAGCTTGGGCGCGAGGCTTGGATTGCCGGCGACGAAATCGCCCTTGCGCGGGTCCGCCTTGTTGAGGCCGATCACCGATCCGCCCGCTTCTTTCACCAGCACGAACCCCGCCGCGACATCCCACAGCGAGAGCCCGCGCTCCCAGAAACAGTCGAAGCGTCCGGCCGCCGTCCAGGCGAGGTCCAGCGCCGCCGAGCCGAAGCGCCGGATCGCCGCCACCTCTCCGCGCACCGCCACCATCTCCTCGACGAACCGTTCGAACCCGGAAACGCCCAGCTGCGGAATACCGGTCGAGACCACCGCGTCGGAGAGCTTGCGCCGCGAGCCCACCCGCATGCGCCGGTTGTCGAGCCAGCAGCCTTCGCCGGTCTCGGCCCAGAACACTTCGTTGCGCATCACGTCCAGCACGACGCCGGCCCGCAACTCGCCCTCGCGCTCGAGGCCGATCGAAACCGCGAACTGCGGAATGCCGTGCAGGAAGTTCAGCGTGCCGTCGAGCGGATCGACGATGAAACGGTGTGTCTTGTCGGTGCCTTCCGTCTCGCCGCCTTCCTCCATCAGGAAGCCGTAGCCGGGCCGCGCCTTGGAGAGGCGGTCGTGGATGATCTCTTCGGCCTTCCGGTCGGCGACCGAAACGAAGTCCGAGGGGCCCTTGCGCGAGACCTGCAGGTTTTCGACCTCGCCGAAGTCGCGCGTCAGGCGACGTCCGGCCGCCCGCGCGGCGTCGATCATCACGGTGACGGTGGGGGAGGGACGGGACATCGGCGGTTCCAGACTTCGGGGGCGGCGCCTCCCCCTATCGGGCGAGACGGGTAGCGTGCAAGTCCCGCGCCCGATGGGTAGTGTCTCAGCTTGAATTCCGGGACCGCAAAATGCCGGTTCCGCGCCTCGGGCTAGCTCCCCATATGCCCAGCTACAAGCGGAGAGGATTGCGTTGAGATACTGGGTTACCCAATGGGGTCGCGGAGCATTCCTCAAACCCCGCAGAGCTGTTCGCGCTCTGGAAGCCTGGGAGACTGTTCAGGCGGCCCGCGGCCGTGGCTTTTCAACCCAGGTGAGAGATCAGCTCGGCAAGCTCGTATCGGATGAAGATTTGGAGGCCGCAGCCAGCGCCCAAAGGCTCTAGCAAATAATGCCCCGCCGACGTGATCGGTGACGCCGTAAATTCGCGTGGATCGCTACCGGCGAGGAAGAAGAAGGTATCGCGCCCGCTGCGGCGGCTTGACGCAGGCGCTGAACGGGATGTCATTGCCGCGGGTCAAGCACGAAAGGGGTTCGTCGTGGGCTTTGTCAATTCGCTTCTTGGTTTCGACAAACTGATCGGCGCGATGCTGGTCAGGGTCATCTATTATGTCGGCCTCGCCGGCATCCTCATCGCGACCGTGATCGCGATGTTCTCAGGCTTCGGCATGGGCATTATCCAGGGCATCGGAACATTCGTCATCGCGCCAATCGGCGGCTTGATCGCCCTGTTGTGCTGGCGCTTCGTCAGCGAGCTCTACATGGTGCTGTTCAAGATCGGCAACGATCTCGCCGATGTCCGCGCCAACCTGATGGCCCGCCCGCCGGCGCCGCCCGCAGCTTAGCTCTCGAGCCTGTCGAACAGGGCGTTGAACCCCGCGACAGCCGCCGCGGGGCCTTCGCCGTGCCGCCACACGCCGGCCGAGACGGCAAGGAAATCCGCGCCCGCCTCGACCAGCGGCGCAGCGTTGTCGAGCGTGATACCGCCAATCGCCACGCATGGCGTCTCGATCATTTCCTGCCACCACGCCAGAAGCTCCGGCTCGGCGCGCGTCGCGGCGTCCTTTGTGTCGGTGGGGTGGAACGCGCCGAAGGCGACATAATCCGCGCCGGCCTCCGCGGCCTCCAGTCCGAGATGGCGCGAGGCGTGGCACGTGACGCCGACGATCGCATTCTCCCCGACGATCCGCCGCGCCTCCGCATAGGGCGCATCGCCCTGGCCGACATGTACGCCGTCCGCGCCCAGCGCCGCGGCGAGATCCGGCCGGTCATTGATCAGCACGGCGGCGCCGCGATCCTGCACGGGACCGAGAATGCGGCGGCACACGGCGCGGATGTGATCGTCCGGCGCCGGCCGGCCCGCGCGATCCTTGAGCCGGATCTGCAGCGAGGCGATATCGCCGCCGCTCATCGCCGCATCCAGGTCGCGCGCGAAGGCGTCGACATCGGCGATCTCGGGCGGCGTCAGCAGATAGAGGCGGCAGCGTCTGGACATGGCCTTCCTGTCCGGGACCTGTCCCGGGGCCGCCCCGTTTGGCGTCGCAGGGGAGCGCGGTCAAGCGTCGGTTGGTCGCGTCCCGGTTCAGGACTTGTGGCCGTTCCCGCGCACCGAAGAGAGACCGCGCAGCAGGCCGCCCGTGGGCGCCGGGGCCGCGTGGCGGCTCACCAGCGGCTCGCCGATCCGCAGCGCGTTGCCGTTGGCCGGCGGCTGGTGGCGCGGGCTCGAGCGCGGCTCGGCCCGGAACACCGTGGCGCTCTCGCTCCAGAGCTGATCGAACTCCCCCTGCATAACGGCATGGAAGGACGAGCCGGCGAGCGCATGAAGCGTGGGGCTCTCGCTGGTGGCCTGGCTGGCGAGATAGGGCGTCGACACCACTTCGCGGTCGGTGATCATCGTGCTGGCCAGCGGGATCATCGTCTGGCTGCGGCGCACGGTGATGGCGAGGTCGAGGTCGGGCAGTTCGCAGATCCGTTTCCAGGCGTCGGCCGCCGCCTCGATCTCCGCACGCACGGTGTTGAGGTATTGCGGATCGCGCTGGCTGAACATCGACAGCAGGCCCGGATTGGCCGGCGCGCACTGCAGGATGCGGAACTCGACGTTTTGGCCGGAGCGCGAGCGGATCACCTCAATGGCGTCGGGATGCAGCGCGAACGCCATGTTGGCGACGCCCATCATGTCGATGCTCGCGTCGGCCTCGCGAACCAGCCGCAGGCGGCGGTCATAGGTGAACTGCCGCGAGTGCTCGTACACCGTCGCGCCGTTGCTGCCGGAGTTGAGCGCCACGGCGCCTGCGCGGAAGGGCTGACCCAGCGGCGCGTGTTCGCGAAGCTCGGCCATGGCCTGCTGCAGCCGCCGGACGTTGACCGCGCTGAACACGCTGTCGGTATCGAGGCTGTAGGTCACCACCTTGGCGCCGCGCGGTTCGAAGGACAGGCTCTGGCCGTCCTCGATCATCAGGATCAGCGGCCGCGCAGCGGCCTGCGCCAGCGCGGCGGCGTAACAGGCGTGGGGGTTCTGGAAGGAGGCGATGGCGATCACGAGGTCATCATCGAGGATCGCGTCGATCACCGGCTGTCCAAGCGCGCCGCCGGCCTCGCCGGTCTCGAAGCGGTGCGGCGCGAGATCCGAATCCAGCAGGGCGGGGCGCACGATGTATTTGAGAACGGTCTCGGCGTGGCGCCGCATGTCCGGGTTGGGATCGTCGACTGCGCTGATCACGAGGCATTTGCGCGGTCGCGTCTCGAGTTCGGACGGATCGTCGATCACGCTGCGAAACAGCGGCCATGCGCTGAGATCGTAGTCACCCATTACCCACACCCCGATACGTCGCCAAATTCCCCGCGCGACGTCCCCGATCTTTATCCACAGCGCCGGGTCCCGCCATGGAAGAAACCCCACAAGCGAATACAGGCACGGATTATCATGGATCATTCAACCGCCGCGCGTATTTGCGACAGGCGATTCAAGCAGGGCCGTCAGGCCATGCCGCGGATACACGCAAATGCCGGTCAGTCGCCCGTGGCGGGAAAGTGCGAGGTTACTCCGCCGCCCGCGCCGGTGCATCGATCCGCGGCGACAGTTCGCCCGCGGCGTAGCGCTTGGCCATCACGGCCAGCGACACCGGCTTGATCTTGCCGGCCATGCCCTCGCAGCCGAATTCCTGGAAGCGCTGGATGCAGACGGCTTTCATCGCTTCCTTGGCGGGCTTCAGGTAGAAGCGCGGATCGAATTCCTTCGGATGTTCGGCGAAGGCTTTCCGGATCGCGCCGGTGATCGCCATGCGGTTGTCCGTGTCGATGTTGATCTTGCGCACGCCGTGCTTGATGCCGCGCTGGATCTCTTCCACCGGCACGCCCCATGTCTGGGGCATCTGGCCGCCGAACTTGTTGATGATGTCCTGAAGGTCCTGCGGAACCGACGACGATCCGTGCATCACGAGGTGCGTCGAGGGCAGGCGGCGGTGGATTTCCTCGATCACGTTCATCGCCAGCACCGCGCCGTCCGGCTTGCGGGAAAACTTGTAGGCGCCGTGGCTGGTGCCCATGGCGATGGCCAGCGCGTCGACCTGCGTTTCGCGCACGAAATCCACGGCCTGGTCGGGATCGGTCAGCAGTTGCGAATGGTCCAGAACGCCCTCGGCGCCGTGGCCGTCTTCCTTTTCGCCCATGCCGCTTTCCAGCGAGCCCAGAACGCCCAACTCGCCTTCCACCGAAACGCCGCAACTGTGCGCCATGTCGGTGACGCGGCGCGTGACGTCGACGTTGTAGTCATAGTCGGCGGGCGTTTTGGCGTCTTCCTTGAGCGAGCCGTCCATCATCACCGAGGTGAAGCCGAACTGGATGGCGGTGGCGCAGGTCGCCGGGCCGTTGCCGTGATCCTGGTGCATGCACAGCGGGATGTGCGGATACATCTCGGCGCAGGCGTCGATCAGGTGTTTCAGCACGATGTCATTGGCGTAGGAGCGCGCGCCGCGGCTCGCCTGCATGATCACGGGGGCGTTCACCTTGTCGGCCGCCTCCATGATGGCGAGCGCCTGCTCCATGTTGTTGATGTTGAAGGCGGGCAGGCCATAGCCCTGTTCAGCCGCGTGATCGAGAAGCTGACGAAGGGTAATGCGGGCCATCGAAAATCCCCAAGGAACTGAAGTCTGACTTGTGCCGGTACAGCGAAATCCGGTCAACAGCACCACAGCAAGCGACGGGCCAGTTCGAGCACTGGCCGCGCGCTGAAGCGCCGGAAAACAGGCGTGTTTTGGGTGTTTCTCAGCCCTGCAGTTTCACGCCCAGCGCCTCGGCGGCGGCGGCCACGAACTTGTTGGTCTGGGCGAAGGCGGCGTCGATTGCCGCCTCGCCGGCAGGGTTCGAGATCTTCGCCCAGTTCGCCGCGACGTCATCGACGGTCGCGCTCTCGCCGCCAAGAAAGACTGCGGGCGTTTCGTAGATGTGGACAGCCGAGAAACATCCCGCGCCGGCGCCGAGGATCGCCTTGGTCGGCGCTTCGTCGCTGACAAGGAACAGCACGCCGGGCGTCACCAGTTCCGGCGCCATCAGTTTCGCCACCTGCTCGGGGATCAGGCCTTCCAGCATCCGCGTCGCGGCGGTGGGCGCGAGCGTGTTGACGCGGATGTTGTTCTTCGCGCCTTCCTGGCTCAGCACGTTCATCAGCCCGATCATCGCAGCTTTCGCGGCGCCGTAGTTCGACTGCCCGAAGTTTCCGTAGATGCCCGATGCCGAGGACGTCAGCATGATGCGGCCATAGTTCTGCTCGCGCATCGTCTCCCACACCGCCTTGGTGCAGTTGGCGCTGCCGAAGAGGTGCACGTCCACCACCTTCTTGAAATCGTCCATCGTCATCTTCGAGAATGTCTTGTCGCGCAGGATGCCGGCGTTGTTGATCAGGATATCGACGCGGCCCCACTTGGCCTTCGCCTCGGCCACCATGGCCTCGACCTGGTCGAGTTTCGTGATGTCCGCGCCATTGCCCATGGCCTCGCCGCCGCCCTTGCGGATTTCCTCCGCCACGCCCTCGGCCGCTGAAACCGATCCGCCCGATCCGTCCACCGATCCGCCGAGGTCGTTGACCACCACCTTCGCGCCCAGCTTCGCCAGCTGCAGGCAGTGCTCCCGCCCCAGGCCGTTGCCGCCGCCGGTCACGATGGCGACCTTGCCGTCAAATCGAATGGTCATCGGAAATCCTCATTCACGCGTGCGGAAAGCCGATGGCAAACCGGGGCGCGAATGGCAAGGGATTTGGGGCGGTGGACATGTCGAAAGCAGGATCAGGCCGCAAATCGCGCCCGATCCCGGTTCCGGCAGTGATGGCCGGATCGCCCGCGGGCTGGCTTATCTGGGCGGCGGGTAGGTCGGCGATTTGTAGACGCCCATGCTGGGCAGCGCCGGCTTGAATTTCTTGTGGCAGGACTCGCACGCCTCCACCAGCCGGTCGCCCGCCGTGTTCAGTGCGTCGACATCCTTGGCCTTGGCCGCTTCGAGGGCCTGCATGCCGGCGGCGCTCATTTCGTTCGCCTTTATGATCCAGTCAGGGTCGGCGACCCACTCGGAGTCATTGGGGCCTTGTCCCGGCAGCTGGATCAGCTTGCCGGCAATCGCCATCTGGTAGGCGTTGTACTGAACCTCAAGCCAGCGGTCGTCCGTCGTGGGCGCCTGGTAGGAATCCTGCCAGAGCGGTTCGGAGGCGTGATCGACCAGTGCAACCATGACTTCATTGATGCTGACGGGCAGCGTGATGGGCGCGGCGGCCGGAGCAGGGGCGGTGGCCGCAGTCGTCTCTGGCGCTTTGGCCGGGGTGCATGCCGCCAGCGCCCCCATCGCCGCGGCCAGACTGATTCCGGCCAGATACGTCGCCCGCGCCATTGTTCGTCTCCCCTGCGCTATTTCAGGCACAGCCATGCCACAGGCGCAGGAAGGCCAAGTTGACCCCGGTCAAGATGGGCGGTTTGGTTCCCCCGCAAGCGGAGTTCGAGTGCGATGTCGGCAGATGGCGGGTTTCTGGAGGATACGCGGAGCTGGCTCCTCACGCGCAGGCGGGGCCAGGTGATCTTCGATGCCGGCGAGCCGGCCGGGCTTATGTACCGCGTCGAATCCGGATGCGTCCGGCTCCAGATCAACAACCCCGACGGCGAACGCCAGATCGTCGTATTCCTCTTTCCCGGCGACCTGTTCGGTTACGAGATTACCGACCGCGTCTGTTCTGCGGAGGCGGTGTCGGACAGCACCCTCCGATGCTGGCCGGTTCAGGCGTTTCTGAAATCGCCGCAAGAGCAGCCCCGCGTCACCATCCAGCTGCTCGAAGCCGCCCAGCGCCGGTTTGGCGAAATGGCGGAGCACATAGACAAGATCACGCATCTTCCGGCGAAGGAGCGTGTGCTCTGGTTCCTCAATGGCCTGCTGACCTGTCCGGGGCTGCCGCGCGAGGGCGGGCGCATCCATCTGCCGATGACGCGTCTCGATATCGCCGACTACCTTGGCGTGGCGCCTGAAACGCTGAGCCGCATTCTCGCCGGACTGGAGGAGGACGGGTATCTTCGCCGCGATGGTCGCCGCGACCTTGAGCTCAGTCCCGAAGGTTTTCCGAACGCGCGCAGCGAAGCGAGCCTCAAGCTCAAGACGGCGCACCGGTGATCCGGGCAGCTTCGGAGCTACACCTTCAGCGCCTCAACGCCGGGAAGCTCCTTGCCTTCCATCCATTCGAGGAAGGCGCCGCCGGCGGTTGAAACGAAGGTGAGGTCGCCCGCGACGCCGGCCACATTCAGCGCCGCCACGGTGTCGCCGCCGCCGGCCACGGCCACCAGCTTGCCTTCCTTCGCCAGACGTGCGGCTTCCCTGGCGGCTTCCACGGTGCCCTTGTCGAAGGGCGGAATTTCGAAGACGCCCAGCGGTCCGTTCCAGATCAGGGTTTTCGAATTGGCCATGGCCCGCTTCAGCCGCGCCACGGTTTCGGGTCCCGCATCGAGAATGCGCTCGTGCTCGTCGACATTGCCCAGCGTGCGCACGCGCGCCGCAGCGCCCGGCTCCATCCGTTCGGCCACCACGATGTCGAGCGGCAGGAAGAGCTTGCAGTTGTTGCGGCCGGCCAGCCCGATGATCTCGCGCGCCGTCTCGGCAAGGTCTTTCTCGCAGTAGGAGGCGCCCACGTCGTGGCCCTGCGCATAGAGAAACGTGTTGGCCATGCCGCCGCCGATCGCCAGCTTGTCGAGCTTGGTGACGAGGTGTTTCAGCAAGTCGAGCTTGGTCGAGACTTTCGATCCGCCGACAATGCCGATCACCGGCCGCTCGGGATTGCCAAGCGCTGAGTCCAGCGCCTTGAGCTCGCGTTCCATGGCCAGCCCCGGATAGGCCGGCAGCAGGCGGGCGACGCCCTCGGTCGAGGCGTGGGCGCGGTGCGCGGCCGAGAAGGCGTCGTCGACATAGATGTCGCCCAGCCTCGCCAACTCGGCGGCGAAGGCCGGATCGTTGGCCTCTTCGCCCGCGTGGTAGCGCAGGTTCTCCAGCAGGGCGACGTCGCCCGGCTTCAGCGAGGCGACCGCCGCCTGCGCCGGCTGGCCGATGCAGTCATCGGCCCATTGAACCGGCTTGCCGATCAGCTTCGCCAGCGGCTCTACCACCGGCTTCAGGCTCATCTCAGGCACGCGCTTGCCCTTGGGCCGGTCGAAATGCGTCAGCAGGACGATCTTCGCCCCGGCCTTCGAGAGAAACGCGATGGTCGGCAGCGCGGCCCTGAGGCGCGTGTCGTCCGTGATCCGGCCGTCATCCATCGGGACGTTGAAGTCGACGCGCACCAGCGCCGTCTTGTCCTTGAGGTCGGCGCCCTGAAGCGTGCGGAAGGTCATGTCTTTTTAGGTCCTGATTGTCAGGTCGTCTCAACTCAGGTGATCGGGTCCGCCCACGGATGGGGCTGCTTGGTCACCGTCTTCATCAGATCGAAGCCGATCCGTCTCGGCTTTTCGCTCATCTTGTGCACCGCCACCAGAAGGATGCTGACCTGACTGTAGTGCTGGATCAGTTCGAACTTGCGGCCATCGGGAAACCTGCCGAGGAACACGATCATGTCCGGGCCCCAGTTGGCCACCGTCTCGATGTGCAGCGCCTCGCTGTTGGGGCCGGCCACGAACCGCCCGCCGACTTCATGGTCGGGATCGAGGCCTTTTTCGAACTCGATGATCTGGTGGACGATCCGCTCGTGCATCCAGGCGGCGGGATTGTAGGGAGGTTGCGCCGTCTCGACGACGCCGTCCTTCGGCTCCGCGGCTTCCGCGACCGCCGCGTCGGGCGCGGAGGCGGCCTCGACGACCGCCGCCTTTTCCGGTGTGTCCGTGCTGTTTTTCGTCACCGGCCTAGATCAGCTTGCCCATGGCGACCGCGGTGTCGCTCATGCGCGTCGCGAAGCCCCATTCATTGTCGTACCAGGTCAGCACGCGCACCAGCATGCCGTCGATCACCTGCGTCTGGGGCAGGGCGACGGTCGACGAGGCCGGGTTATGGTTGAGGTCCATCGACACCAGCGGATCGTTGGTGACGGCGAGGATGCCTTTCAGCGGAGCGGACGAGGCGGCCTTCACGAGGGCGTCGTTGACCTCTTCCTTGGTGGTCTTGCGGCCGGGCACGAGCTTGAGGTCGACGACCGACACGTTCGGCGTCGGCACGCGGATCGAGGAGCCATCGAGCTTGCCTTTCAGCTCCGGCAGCACGAGGCCCAGCGCCTTGGCCGCGCCGGTCGAGGTAGGGATCATGTTCAGCGCCGCGGCGCGGGCGCGGTAGAGGTCCTTGTGCATCGTGTCCAGCGTCGGCTGGTCGCCGGTGTAGGAGTGCACGGTGGTCATGTAGCCGCGCTCGATGCCGAACAGCTGGTGCAGGACCTGCGCGACCGGCGCGAGGCAGTTGGTGGTGCACGAACCGTTGGAGACGACCATGTCGTCCTTGGTCAGCGTCTTGTCGTTGACGCCCATCACGATGGTCTTGTCCGCGCCGTCCGCCGGGGCCGAGACCAGCACGCGCTTCGCGCCCGCGGCGAGGTGAGCGGAGGCCTTCTCCTTCGAGGTGAAGATGCCGGTGCATTCCAGCGCGATATCGACCTTCAGGTCCTTGTGGGGCAGCTCCTTCGGGTCGCGGATGGCGGTCACCTTGAAGCTCTGGCCGCCGACCGAAACCTTGTCGCCGTCGACGCTGACATCCATGCCGAGCGGGCCGTGGACGCTGTCGTATTTCAGCAGGTGGACGTTGGTCTCGATCGGACCGAGGTCGTTGATTGCGACGACTTCGATGTCCTTGCGGCCGTGTTCCAGGATGGAACGCAGAACCAGACGGCCGATCCGGCCAAATCCATTGATCGCGACACGCACAGCCATTCGGGACAACCTCAATTCCAGCAATGAGGCCCGGCGTGCAGGAACGGGGCCGACCGGGCCGCCTTATGCCACGGCGTCATAGACGATTTTCAGCAAAATGGGAGGGCGAAGCGCCGAGAAATTGCTGCGCTGCGACGTCGTGGTGCGCGAATGCCCGCCACTGGGCGCTAAATCCGCTCTTTCGCCGCCTTCACGACCGCATCGGCGGTGATGTGGAAGTGCTGGAACAGCGTCTTCGCCGGGGCCGAGGCGCCAAAGCCGGTCATGCCGACAAAGCCCCCCTCCGGCCCGATCCAGCGGTCCCAGCCGGACCGCACGCCGGCCTCCACCGCCACGCGGGGAAGGTTGTGGCCCAGCACTTCGTGCTGATAGCCGGTCCCCTGGGCCTCGAAGAGTTCGAAGGAGGGCAGGGAGACGACCCGCGCGCCGATGCCTTCGGCTTCCAGCTTCGCCTGCGCGGCGAGCGCCACCTCGACCTCCGATCCCGTGGCGATCAGCACCACCTTTTCGGGCTTCGAGGCGGGCGAGAGCACATAGCCGCCCTTTTCCACCATGTTGTCGCGCGGATGGTGCTTGCGCGCCGGCGCCACGTTCTGCCGCGTCAGCGCCAGCAGCGATGGCCCCGTTGTCCGCGCCAGCGCCACCTCCCAGGCCTCGGCGGTCTCGACGCCGTCGGCCGGCCGCAGCACCAGAAGATTGGGGATCGCGCGCAGGCTCGCGACATGCTCGACCGGCTGGTGCGTGGGTCCGTCTTCGCCGACGCCGATGGAATCATGCGTCATCACGTGGACGACGCGGATGCCCATCAGCGCGCCGAGCCGGATCGCGGGCCGCGAATAATCCGAGAAGACCAGGAAGGTGCCGGAATAGGGGATGACGCCGCCATGCAGCGCCATGCCGTTCATCGCCGCCGCCATCGCATGCTCGCGCACGCCGTAGTGGATGTAGCGGCCGCTGTAGTTCTCCGGCGTCAGCGCGTGGGTGGCGCCGGTGCGGGTGTTGTTGGATCCGGTAAGGTCCGCCGATCCGCCGATCATTTCCGGGATAAGCGGCGTCAGCACCTCAAGCGCCGCGCCCGACCATTTTCGCGTGGCGTCGGACTTGGCGGCGTCGACCGTCTTGCGCTTGTGGGCGTCCATCGCCTCGTTGACGCCATGCGGCAGCTTGCCGGCCATGATGTCGAGGAAAGCCGAGTGGTTTTCCGAGGCGGCGTAGCGTTTCTTCCAGTCGGCATGCGCCTTGGCGCCGCGCGCGCCGATCTCGCGCCACCGACCGAGGATGTCCGCCGGAACTTCGAAGGGCGCGTGCGGCCAGCCGATCGCCTTGCGGATGCCGGCGATCTCGTCCGCGCCATAGGGCCCGCCATGGGCAGGACCGGTTCCGGCCAGCGTCGGCGCGCCAAAGCCGATGATGGTCTTGCAGGCGATCATGGTCGGCTTGTCGCTCGATTGCGCGCTCAGCAGAGCGCCCCGGATCGCATCCGGATTGTGCCCGTCCACCGCCAGCGTGTTCCATCCGGCCGAACGGAAACGGCGTCCCTGGTCGGTGTCGTCGGCCACGGTGATCGAGCCGTCGATGGTGACATTGTTGTCGTCGAAGAGAACGATCAGCTTGTTGAGCTTGAGGTGTCCGGCCAGCGTGATCGCTTCCTGGCTGATGCCTTCCATCAGGCATCCGTCGCCGGCGATCACGTAGGTGCGGTGATCCACCAGTTCGTCGCCGAAGCGCGCATTGAGGTGCCGCTCGGCAATCGCCATGCCCACCGCGTTGGCGAGACCCTGACCCAGCGGACCTGTCGTGGTCTCGACGCCCGGCGTATGGCCGTATTCCGGGTGTCCCGGCGTTTTCGATCCGAGCTGCCGGAAATTCCGGATCTCCTCGATCGTCATCCCCGGATAGCCGGTCAGGTGCAGCAGCGAGTAGAGTAGCATCGAGCCGTGCCCCGCCGAAAGCACGAACCGGTCCCGGTCCGGCCATTGCGGGTCCGCGGCGTCGAATTTCAGGAATTCGGAAAACAGCACCGTCGCCGCGTCCGCCATCCCCAGCGGCAGGCCGACATGCCCGCTCTTGGCCTTTTCCACGGCGTCCATCGAGAGGGCGCGGATGGCGTTGGCGAGAGGCGAGGGCTTCGTCATGGCGGAGGTCCCGAGGCGGCGTTGCCGGGACGGTTAGCCCGTTTGGGCCCCTCAGCAAAGGTGTTTCGGGCGCGCTCCGGGGCCGCATTGGCGCATTGCGCGGGGGGCTGCCACGATACATCCTGTGAGCAAGATGACCGAGCAGCCCGAAGACCCCGTCCCGGACGTCGCGACCGGCCCCAGAGTGCCGCCGGACGGGATCGGCGACTCTCCTGATCTGCTGGACGCTGCGGCCCAGCGCCTGGTCGCAGCCGTCGAGACGCTGGAGGCCCGGCTTGACGGGCTCTTCGAACGGCTTGAGGCTCAGCGGCCTTACGAGCGCGAGGCGCACGCCCTGAGGATGGACCGGGCCCGGCTCGCTGGCGATCTCGATGCCGCCCGCTCGCGCGAGCGGGAACTTCAGAAGCTGGCGGACGAGGCGTCAGAGGCGCTGGGCGCCGCGATCAGCGAAGTCCGCGAGGCGCTCGGCAAGGTGTGACGATGACGGGGGAGGGGGCGATGCAGGCGCGGATTCCGGAGCGGCGTCATGGCCAGGGCTGAACTTCTGATTGGCGGAAAACGCTACGCGCTCAGTTGCGCGGAAGGGCAGGAGCCGCGCCTTGAGGAACTGGGCGCGCGGTTCGACGCCCGCGTCGCTGAACTCGCAGAGGCGCTGGGCGACATCGGGCCGGAGCGCCTGTTCCTCGCCGCCGGCCTGTCCCTGATCGACGAATTGGATGCGCAGGGCGTCGCCACCGGAACCAAGGCGCTGGACGATCGCATCGCCGGTCTCGAACGCCGGGCCGCCACCGCGCTTAGCGAGGCCGCCGCCCGCATCGAAGCCCTCGGCCGCCGCGTCGACGAGGCCAGCTAGGCAGCCTGTCCCGCCGCCCAACCCGACGACCAGGCCCACTGGAAATTGTATCCGCCCAGCCAGCCGGTGACGTCGACGCACTCGCCGATGAAATAAAGGCCAGGCGCTTGCTTGGCTTCCATGGTTTGCGACGACAGGCCCTCGGTATCAACGCCGCCGGCGGTGACTTCCGCCGTGCGCCAGCCCTCGGTTCCGTCCGGCGTCACCCGCCAGGCGTTCACCGCTGCCGCAACCTCTTTCAGCTTGACGTCCGAAAGATCCGCCAGCCGCGCCTCGCCGTGGGTCTGATGCACGATCTGTCCCGCCAGCCGCTTTGGCAAGAGATGCGACAGGGCGACGCCAAGCGTCAGTTTGGGCCGCGCCGTTCGCTCTGCGCGCAGCGCTTCGTAGGCGTCGCGGCCATGCGCCAGATCGATCAGCAAATCGTCTCCCTCGCTCCAGTAGGATGAGGCCTGCAGCGCCGCCGGACCCGACAGTCCGCGATGCGTGAACAGGAGACCCTCGACGAAGCGCGCGCCGCCGCACGCGACCGAAGCCTGAACAGATACGCCCGACAGGTCGGCGATGGGCGCGAGCTTTGGCCCGTCGAACGTGAAGGGCACGAGGGCAGGGCGCGGCGTCACGACCTCAAGGCCGAATGCGCGCGCGACGTCGTAGGCGTAGCCGCTGGCGCCCATCTTCGGAATCGATTTCCCGCCGGTTGCGATCACCAGCGACGCGCAGCGAATGACGCCTCCGGATGTTTCGACCCGGAAGCCCTCCGCCTCACGCTCGATGGGTCCTGGCTCAACGCCGAGCCGGAGTTCGCCGCCCGCATTTCGCAGGTCATCCAGCAGCAAGGCGATGATCTGCTTCGCCGAACCATCGCAGAACAGCTGCCCGAGGGTCTTCTCATGAAAGGCGATGTTGCGGGCGCTGACGCGCGCAATGAAATCGTGCTGGCTGAATCGTTTGAGCGCGGAAATGGGAAAGCGCGGATTGTTCGACAGGAAGGCGTCAGGCGTCGTGTTGAGGTTGGTGAAATTGCACCGTCCTCCGCCCGATATCCGGATCTTCTCTCCGGGCGCGTCATTATGGTCGATGACGCAGACCTTCCGCCCGCGCCGCCCGGCTTCCGCTGCGCACATCAGCCCCGCCGCGCCGGCGCCGATGACAAGTACGTCAGTCGTCGTGGTCATGGGCGCAACGAAGCAAAAGGTCGCCGGCCATGCACGTTCATTCTTCCCATGAAACCGCCCGCAGCGGCGCGTTGAATTAAACGCGCGTTCTCGATGATTGAAGTCCGAGTGCGAAATGCGGTTGCATCCGACTCGACAGCGTTCTTGATTATTCATTATGTGCGCATGAAAAGAGGCCAGCCGCCATGCTTCTCGATGCACATCGCGACGTTCCACCGCCGGACCAGCCGACAAAGCTGTTCGTTGCTCTTCGTCCGCCCCGGCAAGTCGCGGAGCAGCTTTATTCAACCGCGCGACAGCTTTGCTCGGATGTCCGCATGGCCGGCCGCCAGCGGCCAATCCCGATCCTGCACATGACGGTGTTTCCGATCGGCGGAGGCCTGGGTCGCGCTCCACGCATGTTGCTCGAGGGAATTGATAAAGCGGTCAGCAGTGTGCGGTTTCCCGGTATCGACATCGTGCTCGATCAGGCCCGTAGTTTCGAAACCAGACAGGACAGCGTCCCATTTGTTCTGGAAGGCGGGGAGCTGACAGATATCTGCGCGCTTGGCCTGGCTACGCGCGACGCGTTGCGCGTCAAGGGATACAGTATCCCCGCCCGCGTCGGCTATGCGCCGCACTTGACGGTCGCTTATTCGCGTCGCCGCTCGCCGCGCATAACGTTTGAGCCCTTCGGGTGGAAAGCGCGCGATTTCCAGCTCATCGAGAGCTGGGTCGACCAAACAAAGTACGTCCAGTTGGCGGAATGGTCGCTTTGGGGCGACCCCGACGAAATCGAGACGACAGCGAACGATGGCGCCGACTGATTTCCACGGCCAAAATCACAGTCGACTTGATCTCGATCACCCTGGCTTCGCTGGAAAGCGCCAGTTTGCCCGCAGCCGTCGAACAGGGATTGCTGCGCCATGTCGATATCCGGCACTTTTCGCCAGATGTGCGCCGTCGCGCTGACCGCCCTGTTGTGCGGAGGTAACGTCGCTGGCGCTGCGCCGCCGATCCATTCGCAAAGCGGCTCCGGCGAAACGGCGAGCCAGCCTGCTTCGCCGCTGAAGTTGCGGCTGCCCATTCTGGCGGTCATGACTGGCGTGATCAATCGCGCCTCTTATCCGATCTTCGAGGCGGCGACCTCTGGCAGAGACCTGCACGACGACGAGTGGCTGGGCATCGGGCAGAACGCAATTGATCTCGTGGGCGCCGCGAGCCTGATCACGCTTCCGGGAACCGGTCAGGCTGACGCTGCGTGGGTTGCTGACCCGAACTGGCTGAAGTTGTCTGCGGACATGCAGACCGCGAGCATCGCGGTCGGATTGGCCGCCGCGAACAAGGACAGGGCCGCCATGACAGAATCTGCGTCTCGTCTCGCCCAGTCCTGTCAGTCCTGTCACATCCAGTTCAGCGCCCGCCTGCTGACCGCGCCGCCAAACTGATGCGACAGCATAGCTTGATGGCGATTCCGGGTTTGGTCCTGCCGGCGCCGGCCCGGTAACGAAGACCGCCGCGCCGGGTTTTGTGGCCGTGGCGAACCGGCAAGACAGGATCGAGGCAAAGATCGGGACATGGCTGCGTTCGTCCCATCCCGCGACGCCTGGCAATTATTTCGGCGATGAGACGGTAAGCGATCTTGCCGCCTGCTTCATGTATTTGCGTTCGGCGAAGTAATCCCGTTCGTGACGCTCACGCCACTTGAAATGCTCTCGCTCTAGGCCGGGCATTCGCGCGAATGCGCAAGGAGCAAGGCGCTCAGAATGCACATCGGATGTCTTGCCCGTTCGGTGAGCGGAGGTATGTTCGAGTCTTCTAAATTAGATGTTTGCAGAGATGCCGCGCGTGAACAAACTCGCAAAGAAGCCGTCGGGCCCGGCGAAAACGCGGTTGAACGCTGTTGCGGCGCTCGAGCCACGCGCGGCCGAGGCCGCAAGAATGCTCAAGCTGCTGGCGAATGATCAGCGCCTGACTGTTCTCTGCAGGTTGAGCAGCGGCGAGATGTCCGTCACGGAGCTGGGGAAGCATATCAGCCTCACTCAATCCGCTCTGTCCCAGCATCTCGCAAAGCTGAGGGCTGAAGGCCTCGTGGCGACGCGGCGGGAAGCGCAGACAATCTACTACCGGCTGAACGATCCCGTCGCCGAGCGCCTCATCGGCGTTCTTTGCGATCTTTACGGCGGTCACTGACCCGTCGGCTGTCTGCCGGTCACTTGAACGCGACGCCTGGTTTGACGCCGAGCCGGCGAAAGACGATTGCGGCCGGGCACCAGCCGGTGAACGAGGCCTGGATCATGTTCAGTCCGGCAAAGGCCGACAGCAGGAGCCACAGCGGACTGACCGTGGCGGCCAAAGCCAATCCGAGGAGGACGACGAACCCTGCAAAGGCAAGAACCGCTCTATCCAACGTCATTAGGCTACTCCTCTTCGTGCAGCAGCGGCGCTCGCCTCAACCACTCGGTTCCGGACCCATTCTGAAAGGGCCGCAGCGGGCATGGCGCCGCCCGTGCGCGCAATCTCTCGGCCGTTCTCAAAAAGGATCAGCGCCGGAATCCCCGCGACTTTCAGGCTTGCCGGCGCTGCGTTTGTGTCGGCGTTGATCTTGAGCAGCCGCGCCTCGCCGGCAAGCTGACCCGCAGCGGCCTCGAATTGCGGCGCCATGGCCCGGCACGGCCCACACCAGGGCGCCCAGATATCGACGAGAACCGGACCCTTGGTTCGTTCGAGATGCAGGTTGAAGGCTGCATCGTCGACCTCGACAGGTTTTGCCAGCGCAAGCGCGGCGCCGCACTTGCCGCATTTCGCGGCTTCGGGCGGGCGACCGGGAGCGATGCGGTTTGCAGCGCCGCAGGAAGGGCAGGCGGCCTGGGTGATCATGCTAGCTCTCTCGCGCTTTCACTTTGTGTATGCCGAGCGTGTCCATCAGGAGCTTCTCGTAAAAGGGCTCGCTCTCGCCCTTGCGGATCTTGCCGAGGAAATATTTCTCGAATCCGACCTTTGCGAGGTGCACCCACTTGCCCTCTGCCGACCAGTTGACGTTGCGAGGCGGGATTTGCGGCTGGGCGACGAACGCGACGCCTCCGTCGCCAAAGTCAGCCAGGCAAACGGCGTTCCAGGTCGCCTCGGACGTCGCGGGCTTGCCGTGGAGCAGGGCGCCGATGTTCTGCGCCGTCGCCGTCACCATGGACTCGATCATGAATCCGGTTTTGGGCACGCCGACCGGAACCGGTGTCTTGCCAGTCGGCGGAATGGCGACAGCGACTCCTATGCCAAAGACATTGGGGTATTTGGGGTTACGCTGATGCTTGTCGACCAGGACGAAGCCGCGCGGGTTGACCAGCCCCTCTATCCCCAGAAGCGCTCCGACGCCGCGGAACGGCGGCAGCATCATGGAATAGGCGAACGGCAAGTCTTGCCGACCCTTCACTGATCCGTCGTCCGCGATCTCTTCGACATGCATCAGGCCCTTCTCGACGCCAGCGACCCGCGCGTTGGTGATCCACTTGATGTGCCGGTTGCGCAGTTCGCTCTCGAGCAGGCCCTTTGTGTCGCCAACGCCGTCGAGGCCGAGATGGCCGATGTACGGCTCAGAAGTCACGAATGTCATGGGCACGCGGTCGCGAATTCTGCGCTTGCGCAATTCCGTGTCGAGAATCATGGCGAATTCGTAGGCCGGTCCGAAGCACGAAGCCCCCTGGACCGCGCCGACGACGATGGGACCTGGCGCCTTGCAGAAGGCTTCAAAAGCGGCCGCGGCCTTTTCGGCGTGGTCGACATGACAGATCGATTGGGTAAAGCCATCTGGACCCAACCCTGGAATCTCGTCGAACGCCAGGTCCGGGCCGGTTGCGATAACGAGATAGTCGTAGTCGATCACTTGATCGTCTGCGAGTTCGATCTTGTTACTGGCCGGGTCAAGGCGCTTCGCGCCGGCGGCGGAAAATCCAATGCCCTTCCGCTTCATGATGGCAGGTAGCTTGACCTCTATGGCGTCGCGTTTGCGCCAGTCGACGGCGACCCAGGGATTGGACGGCACAAAATGATAGGTGTCGCCTTTCGACACCAGGGTCAGGCTGTCGCTGGCGCGCAATTGCCGCCTGATTTCATAGGCGGCCATAACGCCGCCCAAGCCGGCTCCCAGAACGACAACATGCGCCATGCCAAGTCTCCTGCAGGTCTGCTGTTGACTATATATTCGAATAGTCGCATATACGCAAGTGTTGCGCGCCGGACTATTTCTGGCGCCCGGCGGGCAGGTGGAGCGTTTCAGATCCGGCCGGTCGGGTATTGAGCGAGATCAAGGGCGCGGTGCGCAGGCGAAGACATCGTCGGGCCGTAGGGCGGCGACTGGCAGCGAGGGTATTGAAGATGATGGGCAGACCGCAGGTTCCGACAGAGACGCCGGAAGAGATTTGCAAGGCGCTTGATTCCGGCCGCATCGTGCTGGTGGATGTGCGAGAGCCGCAGGAGTTCGCGGTCGAGCGGATTGTCGGCTCACGGCTTTTCCCCCTGTCGTGCTTCGATCCCGCCGCCTTGCCTCGGGAAGAGGGGAAGCCTCTGGTGTTTCTATGTGGATCGGGAAAGCGGTCAGAAACCGCTGCAACGAAGGCGATCAGTGCGGGCCTGGACGTACGAAGCCACATGAAGGGTGGCATAAGCTTGTGGAAGGCTTCGGGTCTGCAAACCGCATGCGGCGATGATAGTCTGGCTTCCGTCAGAAGCCTTAAATAGCTGCCGAGGGGGATTTGGGGATGGTGCGCTCTCTCGGGCTGGTGTTGGTCGCCATGGCGGCCTCTGGCGCTCTCGCAGCATGCGGTGACGCGAAGAAGACACTCGCCGTTGCGCCGGCGGTCGCCGAGGGACCTGCATTTGCCGTCACCGAAGCGATGACGCCTGACTACCGCATGGTGGCGGCGATTCTGACCAATCGGGACAATGGCGATGCGCGCGCCCGGATCGGCGGCAAGCTGTCGCGCGTCCTGGTCCGAGAGGGCGACGAGGTGCGCCCCGGTCAGGTCGTCGCGCAGATATCGGACGAGCGGATTGCTCTGGAGGCGCAGGCGGGCTCCGCAAGTGTCGCGGCGGCAGAGGCGGATGCAACGCGTGCGCGAGAGGATCTGGCCCGGTCCGAGCGGCTTTTTGCGGCGGGTGCGATCGCTCCGGCTGCAATTGAAACCATCCGGGCGACTGCAAAATCCGCCGAAGCTCGCCTGAAGGCTGCCCGCGCGCAGGCGGGCGCCGCCCAGGCGCTCAATGCACAGGGTGAGGTCACGGCGCCGGCGAAGGGAAAGGTGACGACAATACCGGTGCCGCAGGGCGCTGTCGTCATGGCCGGGGACGTGGTTGTAGGAATCTCAACCGGCGTGCCGGTTCTGCGGATCGAAGTGCCAGAGGCGGAGGCAGGAAATCTTATCCAGGGCGCCCACATTCGGCTTCTGGTCGGAGAAGATGGAGAGCAGGTCCGTGCGGCCGCCATCCGGCAGGTTTATCCCGCGGTGAAGGATGGCCGGGTGACGGCCGACCTAGACGCTCCTGATCTGCCTGTCGATCTGATTGGCGCGCGCGCCAGAGTTCTGGTGCCCGCCGGCGAGCGCATGGCGATCGTTGTCCCGTCGAGTTACCTTGTCACGCGATATGGTGCCGACTACGTCCGCCTTGCTCGCGCCGGCGGCACGGTGATCGAGGCGCCGGTCCAGCGCGGGGCGCCTGCGCCCACCGACGCATTGCCGGACGGAATTGAAATCCTGTCCGGTCTTCGAGCGGGCGACAAGATTCTCCCGCCCCGGTCGCAACCATGAATCTCGGGATTTCCGGCAGACTTACGAAGGCTACAATCCGGTCGCCTCTGACGCCTCTATTCCTGCTGACGGCGATCGCGCTTGGCCTTCTGGCGTTGATGACCATCCCTCGCGAGGAAGAGCCGCAGATCAGCGTGCCTCTGGTCGACATCATGGTGCGGGCCGATGGCCTCAAGGCGCCGGATGCAGTCGAATTGATCACCAAGCCGCTTGAGACGATCGTCAAGGGAATTGACGGCGTTGAACACGTCTACAGCCAGACACAGGACGACAGGGTTCTTGTCACGGCCCGCTTCAAGGTCGGGACCGACAAGGACGACGCAATCGTCAGGATTCACGAAAAGATCCGGGCGAACTATGACCGCATTCCCGTGGGGATTCCCGAACCGTTGATCGTTGCCCGGGGCATAAGCGATGTGCCCATCGTGGTCATTACGCTTTCGCCCCAAGCGAGCGCCGCTGATCGATGGAACGATCAGGCGCTCTATCTCGTCGCCGACGAGCTCCAGTCCGAATTGATGAAGGTGCAGGATGTTGGTCTCACCTTTGTCGTCGGCGGACGTCCGCAGGAAATCCGGATTTCGCCGGATCCAGGTCGCCTTTCGCTGTATGGAGTTCCGCTCAACTCGCTGATCGACGCCGTGCGCAGCGCCAACGTTGCGTTTCCTGCCGGAAATCTGAACGCAAACGACCAGGTGACGTCCGTCGACGTGGGCCAAACACTCTCGGCGCCGGCTGAGATTGGATTGCTGACGGTTCAGTCGCTGAACGGGCGCAATGTTTACCTTCGCGATGTCGCCGACGTTTCACTCGGTCCAAGGGAAGACCAGGCCCACGTCTGGCGGTTCACGCAGGACCATGGCGTCACGCGGATGGCGCCGGCGATTTCGTTGGCCATCGCCAAGCGCGACGGCGCCAATGCCGTGGTGGTTTCGCGCGATGTTGAAGCGCGACTTCACGAACTTGAAGGGCGACTCATTCCGGACAGCGTCCGCGCCGACATCACTCGGAATTATGGTGAAACAGCCAACGACAAGGCCAACGAACTCCTCCTTCACCTTGGGCTTGCAACAGTTTCGATCGTGATCCTGATTGGTTTCGCGATTGGCTTCCGCGAGGCCATCGTCACTGCGTTCGTCATTCCGACGACCATCCTGCTGACGCTCTTTGCCTCCAACTTCATGGGCTACACGATCAACCGCGTCAGCCTGTTCGCCCTGATATTTTCCATCGGTATCCTTGTCGACGACGCGATCGTGGTTATCGAGAATATTGCGCGCCACTGGGCGATGAAGGACGGCCGGTCGCGGCATCAGGCGGCAATCGAAGCTGTGGCCGAGGTCGGAAACCCGACCGTTGTAGCGACGCTGACGGTGATTGCAGCCCTCCTGCCGATGATGTTTGTTTCCGGGCTTATGGGCCCGTACATGGCGCCCATTCCCGCGAACGCATCCGCCGCGATGGTATTTTCGTTCTTTGTGGCGATGATCCTCGCCCCGTGGCTGATGGTCCGCTTTGCCCGCAAGGCTATATCGCAGGAGTATGCAACCCATCACCACGACGAAGGCATCCTTGGCGGGCTCTATCGCCGGGTGGCGGCGCCAATCATCCGCACGCGAGCGCGAGCGCTGACTTTCCTCGTTCTGGTTGGCGTCGCCACACTGCTGGCCTGCGCGCTGTTCGCAACCAAGACGGTCCGGGTCAAACTCTTGCCGTTCGACAACAAGTCCGAGCTTCAGGTTGTGGTCGACCTGCCTGAGGGAGCGACGCTGCAGGCAACGGAGCGCGTACTGATCGACGCCGCCGGCATTGTCGGCCAGGTTCCGGAGGTTGTCGCCTCCGACGCCTATTCCGGCACGGCTTCGCCGTTCAACTTCAACGGCCTCGTGCGTCACTACTACCTGCGCAATAGTCCTGAACTGGGCGACCTGCAGGTGACGCTAGCGGCCAAGAACAAGCGTTCGCGCTCCAGCCACCAGATCGCCCTGGATCTGCGACAGCGTCTCAAAGCGCTGAACCTGCCAGACGGATCGGTCGTACGCGTTGTCGAGGTGCCGCCGGGCCCTCCGGTTATCGCAACGCTTCTGGCGGAGATATACGGCCCGGATGCAGATACGCGCCGCGCTGTGGCGTCCGAGGTTGAGAGCCTGTTCAAGAGCGTTCCCTACATCGTCGACGTCGACAACAGCTTCGGCCAGCCGCGCCCGCGGCTGCGGCTCGAGCCCGACCGGGCCCAGGAAGACTTCTTTGGCGTCTCAGAAAGCGACGTAACCAGTTCGATTGCGGTAGCGTTGAATGGCGAAGTCATCGGTTATTCGCATCGCGGCGTCGGCCGCAATCCCATTGAGATCGCTGTTCGGCTGCCTCAGTCGGCCCGCACATGGTCAAAAGGATTGTCCGCCATGCCGGTCGCGGCGGCGGCTAACGGCTCGCGGCTTGTCGAAATGGGAGAGCTGGTGAAGGCGGAGGAGGGAAAAGGCAGTTACCCGATTTTCCGACGCGACGGACGTTATGCAGAGATGGTCAGTGGCGAGCTGGCCGGCGCGTATGAGGCGCCGATCTATGGCATGCTCGATGTCCAGGACGCCATCCAGAGGCACGACTGGGGCAAGCTGCCGAAGCCAGCGATCAGCCTCCATGGCCAACCGCAAGACGAATCCAGGCCCACCCTCCTGTGGGATGGCGAATGGGAAATCACTTACGTCACCTTTCGCGACATGGGCGCCGCGTTTGCGGTTGCGATATTCGGCATCTACATCCTGGTTGTGGCGCAGTTCAGAAGCTTCCTGCTGCCGATCGTGATCCTTACGCCGATACCCCTTACCCTGATCGGCATTGTCGCCGGGCATATCGTGTTCAACGCCCCGTTCACCGCAACTTCGATGATCGGTTTCATCGCACTCGCGGGGATCATTGTCCGAAATTCGATCCTTCTGGTGGACTTCATCCGTCATGCGCAGGCAGAAGGCCGGCCTTTGCGCGACGTGCTTCTTGATGCCGGCGCGATCCGGTTCAAGCCAATCCTTCTGACCGCGCTTGCGGCCATGATCGGCGCTGGCGTCATCCTTAGTGACCCGATCTTCCAGGGGCTTGCCATCTCTCTGCTATTTGGCCTCGCGTCCTCGACGTTGCTGACCGTTCTGGTGATCCCGGCGATCTACGTCGCCATGCGTGATGACGGGAAGCCGGCGACCTGACGCGATAGCCCGTGCTCGCCGACGCATGTATCACGGCCGAGGGGACGACATTAGCAAGATTGCCAGGCTCTGGCTGCAAACATGCGCACCCGGAAAGAAAACGCCGTGCCGATGGCCAGCGCTTTTCTAACGTCGCGATGTCATCTTCCGACCAATCCGCGAAACTGAGTCAGCCGATGCTCCGTGCCAGGAAGCTTCATAAGAACGGCGGTCAACCTTTAAGCGCCAATGTAGTTTACCGGCTGCCGAACCGGGTTATTGGCGTCAGCATTCAGGAACACTTTGAAGAGCCTAACGCCGATCAGTCGAGATGGCGCGGAGCGCTGGCTATCGAAAACCCATACGGTCCGTTTGATGTGGATCAAGAGGCGGCCGCCCAGCGCCTCCAAGCTGTTCAGGCGACCGTATTTGCATCTGAACCCTCCTGTCACATGACCCGAGTCTGGACCCGATATCCTGCCCGGTGCCGGAATTGCGGCCAATCCGGCCTGCTGCACGTCTGGTCGGACGACAAACGCTGGGGCTTTGTCGCTCAGGGAATCATCGGCGTAGCGGTCAACCGACACAACCCGGTCAACTCGGTCGTCAGGTGCAATGCATGCCAGTCGCCCGTAGTCGAAATCACGCGGGAGGCGACCCCCGGCCGGCCTAGCCAGTAAGCGTCGAATTCATCGGTTGACCCGCGTCAACGAAGCCCCATCCTTCATGAAGTTACCTATGGCGGACGCGTGCTACGCAGACTGGAGGAATCGTGAAGGATCCTTATGAAGTTCTCGGCGTCGCACGCACAGCGTCCGAGGATGACATTCGCAAAGCCTATCGGCGGCTCGCCAAGAAACTTCACCCGGACCTCAACCCTGGCGCCAAGGAGGCTGAGGAAAACTTCAAGGAGGTCTCGAACGCCTACGACTTGTTGTCAGACGCCGAACGTCGCCGACGATACGACAATGGTGAGATTGACGCTTCTGGCGCGGAACGTCCGCAACGACAATACTATCGCGATTTTGCGGACGGGCAGGGCGCAGGCGCCTACAGACCTGCATTCGATGGTTCCGGAGATGCAGCCGACATCTTCGCCGAACTGTTTGCCAGGCAGGCGCGGGCGGCGCGTCGTGGACGGGACTATCACTATACGCTCGCCATCGATTTTCTTGATGCAGTGAACGGCGCAAGCCACCGGCTCACCACCCCCGACGGCGCCACACTCGACCTGTCCATTCCGGCCGGGATCAATGACGGGCAGGTTCTAAGGCTCCGAGGCAAGGGCGGTCCGGGATCGGGCGACGGGGAACCCGGCGACGCGCTTGTGACCATTTCGGTCCGGCCGCATCGCTTCTTTACAAGAGAGGGCAACGACATCCGGATCGACCTGCCGGTAACGCTCAAGGAGGCGGTGCTCGGCGGGAAGGTCGAAACACCCACGCCGACGGGCAAGGTTATGCTGTCCATACCGAAGGGGTCTAATTCGGGGTCGATCCTACGCCTCAAGGGCAAGGGGGTGGCGCACGGGTCGATCCGGGGCGACCAGCTGGTGAGGCTGAAAATCGTCCTGCCCCCTGAACCCGATGCCGAGCTGGAGGCCTTGCTGTCGAAATGGACGCCTACATCCATCGATAATCCGCGCAAGGACATGTTGTCATGACCATCAGCAGAGTCGAATTCCTGCGGCGCGTCGGCATCGATCAGGAAACGCTCGATGTCTGGATCGACGAGGAATGGCTGATCGTCTCGGATACAGAACATGACAGTCCTTTTACCGACGCCGATCTGGCCCGAGCGCATTTCATCCGCGACCTGATCTCCGACCTTGGTGTCAATCACGAGGGCGTCGGCGTGGTCCTGCATCTTCTCGATCAGGTCCACGAACTTCGACGGGTGGTCATGCAACAGGCTCGTTCCGAGCTGCCCGCCGGCCATACCGGCGACGAAAACTAGACGCAGGCCGGATATCCGGGACCACGCCCCGGCGGCACGTGGCCTATCGCCTTCGCAGTAATTCAGCATATACAATGCCTCTGAAGGGACGAGGACATCTGTGTCGACCTGGACGGCTCAAATGCGCCAGCCCGTAGCCATTTATTCGGAGCGATCCGGGGAGGGGTGTGGGGCGTGACGTCGGCGGATTTCCTGGCAAAAATCCTGATCATCGATGACGATTCCGGACTACGCGAAACGCTTGGTGACTTCCTGACCCAGGAGGGCTACGAGACGCTTGAGGCGGCGAACATCGCCGACGCACGAGCGCATATCGCCGCCGGCATCCCCGATCTCCTCTTGCTGGATCTCAGCATGCCCGGGGGCGACGGCCTGAGCTTTGCCGCAGAAATAAGGGCGACATCCGCGACGCCGATCATCATCATTTCTGGCAAGGGTCAGATAATCGACCGCGTCGTCGGACTCGAAGTAGGGGCCGACGACTACCTCGCCAAGCCGTTCGAGCTGCGCGAACTGCTTGCCCGCATTCGCGCTGTTTTGCGTCGGTCAGCCTCAGCAGCCGCTGGGCTGGCGCAACCAGGCGCGCCGACAGTGGCGGTACGAACGGCTCGTTTCGGCGGTGTCTTTGTCCTGAGGCCGGAACGTCGACAACTCGAAACCAGTCGCGGCGACGCTGTTGATCTAACCGGCGCGGAATACGGACTTCTCGCAGCCTTCGTTGACCGACCCAACCGTGTCCTCACGCGCGATGCGATCGCCGATCTGGTGCAGCGCTCTGATGCCGACACCTTCGATCGCAGCATTGACGCGCTGGTCAGTCGCTTGCGCCGAAAGCTGGCTCCTTATGCCGACGCGATGCAACTCGTCCGGACGGTAAGGGGCGAGGGATATGTCCTTGCTTCCGACGTTTCCTGGTCCAACAGCTAGGAAGGCGACGCGGGGCCTTCGTCGAGAACCTCGCGGACCAGGTTGGCGAGCTTGGTGCGAGAAGCAGGCTTTGCAAGGAAGGGGCGGGTAGACTGGAAGCTTCGGTTCGCCATGCGCGGTGAATAGCCAGAGCTGAGAACGATCTTGATGGCAGGCGCAATCTTTTCGATTTCGTCGGCCAGCTCGTGTCCATCCATGCCGCCCCGCATCACAATATCGATCAGCGCAAGATCGATGGCGGCGCCCGAGCGCACCACGTCAAGCGCCGTCGGGCCGCTGACGGCGACGCGGACCTCATAGCCTAGGCTTTCAAGTCGCGAAACGGTGACGAGCCGGACGTCGGGATCGTCTTCCACAACCAGAATGGTCTCGCCGCGCCCGAGCGCCGCCATCGTTGGCTCGTCTTTCGCCAGTCGAGCGTCCGCCTCTTCGGAGCGCGGAAAGAACAGGCTGACGCGCGTGCCGCGGCCTGGCTCGGAATAGATCTGCGCGTGGCCGTCTGCCTGCTTCAGGAAGCCATAGACCATGCTCAATCCGAGACCGGTTCCCTGCCCAACCTCCTTGGTCGTGAAGAACGGCTCGATGGCGCGCTCCCGAACCTCGGGAGTCATGCCAGTCCCAGTGTCGGACACCGAGACGCGCACATAATTGCCGGGAGGGATTTCCTGGCTTGTCTGGGGGATGTTCTCGACGAGAACATTCTCGGTTTCGATCGTGATAAGCCCGCCTTTGGGCATGGCGTCCTTCGCATTCACGCCAAGATTGAAAATGGCCGTCTCGAACTGATCTATGTCAGTAACGACAAGATCGAGATCCGGGGCGAGGTGAAGGGCCACCTCGATCGTTTCGCCGAGCGAACGACGCAGCATGTCCGTCATCTCAGAAACGGCTTCGTTGAGATCGAGCGTCTGGCGGTTGAGGGGCTGCCGTCGTGCGAAGGCAAGCAACCGGTTGGTGATGCGCGCTGCGCGCAAGACGCCATCCCGTGCGCGCGCCACTGCACGTCTGGCCGGAGGCGTCAGATCGTAGCCGGCGATCATTTCGAGATTGCCGTCGATGACATTGAGGATGTTGTTGAAATCGTGCGCGATGCCGCCTGAAAGGTGGCCGATCGCCTCGAGCTTCTGATGATGAAGGATGGTTTCCTCTGCGCGCTTCTTTTCGGTCAGATCGTAGATAATGCCGATGAAGCTGGTGACGTCGCCGACCTGCGCTTCGCCGACGGAGAGATGCATGGGGAAAACCGAGCCGTCGGATTTCAGTCCGGTGAGTTCCCGACCCAGTCCGATGATCCGCTTCACGCGCGTTTCACGGTGCCGCGCGAGATAGTTGTCGTGCTCTTCCGCAAATGGAGACGGCATCAGGACCGAGACGTTCTTTCCGATCAACTCGCCGGGTCCATAAAGGAAGAGCCGCTCGCAGCCGGGATTCACGTACTGGATCAGTCCGGCTGCATCGATCACGATGAGGCCGTCCACAACCGTTTCTGTTACCGTCCTGAATCGCTCATCGGAGAAAATCGATTTCAGTGGAGCCTCCTGCGATACGCCACGTTGCCATGCTAAGCCAATCATCACCCACCGACCAGCAGAAGCGCCCAATTCCGCCCTTCGCCAGAATTGAGAAGTCCCCGTCATCTCCAGTTCGTCGCCCTGCCGTCCTCATGATGGCGCCGACTCCCCTTAGCGGTTCGGCGGCGGGTGGGGCAGTCGGTCGGAAGCGCGGAAATATCGACGCGCATGATCCACCAGCTCTCCATCCGTGGGATGGTTGACGGTCTCAATGCCCACAATGCGATCCATCAGCTTTGGATCATGGTGGTGGATGTGCTTGACCAATTCGATCTTGGCGTTCGCCGGACCCATGATCAGCACTGCGGAGGCGTCGGCCACGGACTGCGCCACATCATGAAAGTAGGCCTGGTTTTCCTTCGCGTGGCCGCTGCCGATGGAGTTTGCCTTGTGATGGATGTGGCGGGTCGGATCATGAGGATGGATGGCGAAGGCCTCGGTGGCGTTCCGGCCAATGAAAAACACGCGCGCCTCAAGGTGGTCGATCCAGATCGCTGCATGATGATGGCCTGACATGAAATCGCCTCCTTGGTTCGTCGGCAGAATGCGCAGGGTTTGCGTCAGCCAATTTGAGCCAGAACAAGGGTCGGGAGGAAAATCAGTTGCAGACTGGGCCGGCAAAGATCGGTGCGGTGGAACTCGCCATGGACCCGGAAAGGTTGCTTTTGGTCGTCGCCAACGCTGATTTCGCGCGCTTTTTTGAGCAACGAGGCCCTGCGGCGCCGCTCGTCGAGTCGCCCTCCTTGCGAGTTCTGGTCGACGATCTGGCCGGTCCTGGGGAGGCGCCGCTCCAGGGAGATCTTATCGACGACATTTTTATGATCGAAGGTCGTCGGCGCGCCTTCTTCTTCCATGTCGCGCAGTCAATCGACCGCGCCGCCCGGGAATGTGACGCCAGCCGGCTTGCCTTGTTTGCGCCGCCTGCAGTGCTCTGCTCCATAAGGGACGGCCTTGGTCGGGAAACAAGGCGGCTGCTTGCCTGCGAACTCGCGGTCGACCTTGCGGGGAGGTCTCTCGAAGAGATCGAAACGAACCTGCGTGAACATTGCGGTTCGATCGACGCGTGACCTTTCAGCTCTGTCGACATCGCACTCGACAACCCGCTACCATCTCATTCTGGGTCTGAGAGTTCTGGCGATATCTTCCTCGCCTGAGAACGATATTTTCCAGGTCGAACGATCCTGTAGTCCGGAGCCGAATGTCGAGCTTTGACGCCCTTGGCGTCTATCCTTGGCTCGTGAGGCTCCCGCTTGCCGCATTTGCAGGCGGAAGCGTTTCGACTCGCCCCTTGATTGGGTACGTGAGCGTTCCGGACAGGGATAGCGCCCAATCCCGCCCCCATTCTCCGGTCAAGGGCCAGGATCGGTCTGTTGACGTCGATCAATCCGCAGACGGACGCGGGGCTCATATTGAGGCCGATCGTTCAAGGCGGATGTTCCAAATGAATTACCACAACATTCTGGTTCTCGTGGATGCAGGCAAAGCTTCAAAAGCTCGCCTTGCGGTCGCCATCGACCTTGCGCGGCGCTGCAATGCTTCGCTGACGGGTGTGTTTCTGAGTACGACTTTTCTTGCGACATTCGGGGCGCGCGAGGCTGTGGCGTTCATGACGCCAGAGGACATTTCGCGCCTGCTCGACGAGCAAGTCGCCGCGGTCAGCGCCGCCTCGGCGCGGGCGCGGACGCCTTTTGAATCGGCCGTCCGTGAAGCCGGCGTCCCGTGCTTCTGGGAGGAGGTATCGGGAGACGGCAGCGAATATCTGATCGCCGCGGCGCGTCGGCACGACCTGTCGATCCTGCCGAGTATTTGCCATGTCGGCGTGAGCGACCACGTCGTTTCCGCTGCCGAGGTTGGAATGGCGTGCGGGTCGCCCGTTCTCGTGGCGCCCGAAGGCAGGTACCAACCGCCCGCCGGGCGGAGGGTGCTGATCGCGTGGAAGGATTCGCGTGAAGCGGCCAGGGCGCTCAACGACGCCTGGCCAATTCTCTGCCGGGCCGAGACCATTCAGGTCCTGAAGATTGGTGATGAGGTGGAGGCGGCGCTTGATCCCATGCTGTTGCGGCAGCTCGCCCTGCACGGGTGTCCGGAGCCTCACGTCGTGGTGGACCGGGACAGTGATGCTTCAACGGGCGAGATTCTCCGGCGCCACATCGGCGTGTCGGGCGCCGATCTTGTGGTGATGGGCCTCTATGGCCATTCGCGGCTTCGCGAGATCGTTCTTGGCGGCGTAAGCCGCGACCTGTTGCATGACACGCCGGCCGCCCTTCTCATGTCGCACTAGAGGCCAGTGTCGGATACTTCGATTACGGAGGCGGCCGCGCCATGGGTTCGATTTTTCACATTCGACTGACGCGTCTTGCAGCCCGCGTTCTCTTGCTGCTCGTGGTCCTCTTCGCGGTCGCGCTTCTGCTTGCTGCAAGCTGCGCCTCGTCGCAGCCCGCGACCCAGGTCGCCGTCGGTCGGGACATTGCGATTGCGCGCTGTTCGTCGTGCCATGCGATTGACGCAGAGGTCAGCGGCCCGAATCCCGAAGCGCCGCCCCTCAAGACCGTCCTCTGGCGCTACAACGAAGAAAGACTTGCGGACGATTTCATCGAAGCCGTCCGAGTGGGGCACGGCGACATGCCGGTTTTCGATTTCAATCCGGCAGGGACCGACGCGCTCATCGCCTATCTGAAATCGATCAAGTCGGCGCGCGACCCCGAAGCCGAATGAAGCGCCTTATCGGCAGGACAAGCGGTCGATTGATCGGCGTCAAGTAGCCATGGCGGCCGCCGTGCTTGGCTTGCGGCATCGAGAACGGGAGTTTCCAATGCGCACAGGGCTCTGTGTGGCGTTCACCATCGCCCTGACGGCTGCGCCCTCTTTCGCCCAGGACCGTGATGTAACGGCAATCTCGCGCGGGCTGGCTTATGCGCGGCAGTCCTGCAGTTCCTGTCATGCGGTCGACGCCGGCCAGAAGACGTCTCCCAATCCGAACGCGCCGTCATTTCAGTCGGTCGCGAACATGCCGGGAATGACGCGCATCGCCCTCAACGTCTGGCTGCACACATCGCACCCGACGATGCCTCAATTGATCGTCGACCCCTACCGGATTGACGATCTTGCGGCCTATATGGCGACACTCAAATCGGACCGCTGACCCGGGCGCCAGCCGAGCTTGGCCAGGCGACAGTCAAGCCAAGGTTTGGCCAAGCCGGCGTACGCGGGCAACCAGAACTGCTGTCTTCTTGTCGTTGAGTTGGCCGACACCGCCGACAAAAGTTTCGCGGATCGGCTTGATGCCCGCCATGCCGAGAATGCCGCTTTCAAAGCCTTTGACGCCGTTGGCGCCGAAGATCAGGCGGTAGGCGGCCGAGGGCATACCCATGGTCACGATGACGCGGGCGGATTTTCCCTTCAGCATCTGCTGTGGCCATTCCTTCATGCCGCCAGGTCCGATGGCGAAGTTGGCGCGGCAAAGTTGCTCGAAGAACGCCTTGACCAGAGCCGGCATGGTTCCAAGCCAGATGGGATAGACAATGACGAGGTGATCGCACGCCTTCACTGCCTGCTGGGCGGAGAGGATCGACGGGGGCGGCGCCTTCATGAAATCGGCGGGATCGCGCATGATCGGCACATCCATCATTCCGATATCGACCCAACGAACCTGAGCGCCAGCTGCCCTGGCGCCTTCGCCGTATGCATCGGCCAGCAGGTGGCATAGATGCCGCGCAGAGCCATGCGGGTGACCCTGAATGATGCAAACCTTCTTCGGCATGGCTCGGGCTCCGCGAGCAGCGTTCCAGGGTCAGAACTTCATTATGGATTTCCGCCCCTTGCTGCTTGATCTGGATCACACCGGTCCGGCGCTGGCCCGGTACCTTTTGCATCGCGAAATGGGAGATCCAAATGGCGTTGAAACAGGTCGTCCTCAGGCTCGCCCGCAATCCGGATTATCCGGAGGGAGACCCGACGCAGGGCTATGTCATCACGGCGCCGTTGACCGACGACGGACGGCTCGATGCCGAAGAGTGGACAAACGTACGCACGAAATGTCGTGTCGTGCGATTCCGCGCGAACGAAGAACGCCATGCTGATGGGTTTCTTACCCATCGCGGCGCCCGATGGTTCATCCACTACGACGAAGAAGGCGAGGGCGATGACGAGCCCGTTTACCGTCTCGGCGATCACCGGCTCGCGGTCGGCGAATACGTGACGATCGAGGAGAATGATGGGCCGTCCCTGACCTACCGCGTCACCGAACATGCGCCCGTTCAGCACGAGGAGCACCTCGACGACAAGGGCAGGATGGCCGCCGAAAAAGCCTGAGGCCGCGAAACGCCGGCTCCTGTCAAAACAAGTTCATTCTGTCCAAAAATGGAGAAAGCAGATGTCTGGCGAAGACATGTTTGTCGCACTGGTCGTCGGCACGATGCTGACGTTCGCCATCGTTCTCGGCGCCGCCGCGTGGCTGACGCGCCGCTGATCTCCAGTCGCGGCAAACGCGCAGGCGTGTCGGGTCTGCGCGCATTGTATCTTCTTCTGGTCGTTCTCTTTTTGCCGTGCGTTGCAACCGGTCAGGAAGAGTCGCCAGGGCCCGGTTCTTCCCTCCAGAACATCTTGCCCGATCCCGCCGTGAGGTTCGGTACACTGCCAAACGGCATGCGCTATGCCTTGATGCGGAATCTGTCGCCTCCCGGTCGGGTTTCGATCCGTTTTGAGATGAAGTTCGGCTCACTTGACGAAGACGCCGATGAGCAGGGTCTGGCCCACTTTATTGAGCACATGGCCTTCAACGGGTCGCGCCACATTCCTGAAGGCGAAGCGGTCAAGATGCTTCAACGCCTTGGGCTGGCGTTCGGCGCTGACGCCAATGCGCAGACAAGCCTCGATCACACCAGTTACAAGTTCGATCTGCCACGGGCCGACGACGAAACCCTCGACGAAGGGCTCTTTCTTGTTCGTGAAATCGCGAGCGAGCTGACTTTCGATTCGGCCGCCATCACACGAGAAAAGGGCGTTGTGCTTTCGGAAGAGCGTCGCGGAGACACATTCGTTCGGCAACGGATGCAACAGCAGCTGGACTTCCTGTTGCCAGGCGCCTATGCCGCCTCGCGCATGCCGATCGGTAAGGCCGAGGTGATCGAGCAGGCCACCCACGACCAGCTGCAAAGCCTTTATGATCGCTACTATCGTCCTGAACGGGCCTCGCTTGTCATCGTTGGCGATGTCGACGTCGACCGGCTGGAATCCCTGATCCGTGCGAAATTCAGCGACTGGAAGGGGCGCGGGCCAGGCGGTCGGGAGCCCGCACTCGACTATTCGTTTCCGCCGCATCCGGCGGCGGCATCGGTCTTCACGCACAAGGACGGTGGAGATTCGATCGCGGTCTATTCGCTGTCGCCCTATGTGAATCATCCCGATACCGCAGCGAACCGTCAAGAACTCACTAAACTGGGTCTTGGCGTCGCCATCCTGAATCGCCGTCTTGAGCGAATGACGAACGGCCCTTCGCCTCCCTTCATGTCCGCCACCATGCAGTCCGCCGACCTGCTCAGGGCGGCTAACGTCTCCAGCGCTCTGGTAATGGTAACGCCGGGCGGCTGGAGGAACGGGCTCGCAGCGCTGGAACAGGAATGGCGGCGGGCCCTGCGCTATGGTTTTACGCAGCAGGAGTTGGAACAGCAGGCAACGGAGCTGCTTGCAGGAGCAGCAGAGGCTGAGCAGCGCGCTTCGACCCGCACCAGCGGGCAGCTGTCCTCTCAGCTGTCGGAATCGATTCGAGAAGATGTCGTCTTCTCGACGCCGTCCGCCACACTTGCGCGCCTGAAAGGCTGGACACGCGACCTAACCGCAGCGGAGGTATCCGATGTTTTCCGGCGGCATATGACCGTTGACCAGCCCCGTTTCTTCCTGTCAACGACGTCCCCCGATCCCGGGGCCGACGAGGCGATGCCAGCCAAGTGGAGGGACGGGCTTGCCACGGCTGTTGCCCCGCCGACCGTGATAGCGCCGCCGTCTTTTGCCTACGTCGACTTCGGTCCTGTCGGGCGCGTCGCCAAGGACAAGCGATTGGCCGATATAGACGCGCGCCTGGTTACTTTCGCGAACCATGTTCGCCTGAACATCAAGCGCACGACCTTCGAAAAAGACACGGTCCGCGTGTCGGTCCGGGTCGCGGGCGGAGCGATTGCGCTGGAAGAAGGGCCAATCGGCCTGTCGTCCCTGATGAAAGCGTTTTCCGCTGGCGGGCTTGAGAAGCATTCAGCCGATGATCTTAGGTCGATCATCGCCGGGCATCATGTTCAGCTCGGACTTTCCATCTCGCCCACCGCGTTCACGGCCGTCTACACGACGACGCCGGAGGACCTCACCTTTCAGCTTCAACTGGCGGCGGCCTATGTCGCGCATCCGGGCTATCGGCCAGAGGCCGAGCGCGCCTGGCGTCAAAGCCTCGTCCGCTCGTGGCCGCGACTGGACGCCGATCCCAAGAGCACGTTCGGCAACCGCGGCGTGCGCGAACTGACAGAAGGGGATCGGCGACTGGGAAACGATCCGGCGGACGGAGAGTATGCGCGATCCTTCACAGAGCTCAAATCATGGCTCGATCCCTGGCTGTCGCGCGGCGCGATCGAGATCGCCATCGTTGGCGATGTCGAGGAAGAGGCCGCCATCGCGGCCGTTGCGCAAACCTTCGGCGCCTTGCCAGAGCGCTCGGATGCGCCGGGTCCGACAGCTTCGCGCCACGAGATCAGGTTCAGGCCTCCCGGCGAACAGATCGTTCTCTATCACGGGGGCGAGGCGGATCAGGCGCTTGTCGATCTCTTCTGGCATGTCGATCTCGATCCTGATGCAGAGCCGCAGAAGGCGCGCGTCCTGGGCGTACTTGGCGCCTTGTTGCAACTGAAGGCGACAGAAAGAGTGCGCGAGGAGATGGGCGCAAGCTATGCGCCGTTAGCCGCATTTTCGTCGTCCAGTGTCTACCCGGGCCTCAGCTATCTTGTCGCCGGCGCCGAGGTGAAGCCCGCAGACGTGGACAGGGTGGCGATGGCGTTTAGAAGTATCGCCGCGGACCTTGTCTCCGGCCGGATCAGCGCGGACGATCTCATGCGCGCCACTGCGCCGCTGCGAGAATCGCTGCCCACGCATGCATCGTCCAACGCATACTGGCTGGCGCTGCTTGCTGAGGCGCAGACGCGCCCGGGCCTGCTCAAGCGTTCGACCGTGCAGGAGATTGCGGCCAGCATCGATGCCGTTTCGCTGGACGATCTCAAGACCGCCGCGGTCCGCTGGCTCGCGCCTGGCATGGCCATACAATTGACAGTCCTTCCGCGCTCTGCGGCTGGCCGCTAGAGGCGACACTGGTCCGGCCCGTCATCAGACTGCGAGGCTATGACGACCAGGCTGTGCGCTCGCGAAGGCACGATCAAACGAGGCTGCGATGTTCCGGACATAGGGCCTGCCCCGCGCCGTGACCGAAAGATGGCGCCCGATGCGTCGGATCAGCCCGGCGGCTTCCAGGCCCGCGAGACGTCCGGCCGCTTCGCATTCGAGATCGTGAGGGACTTCGGCTTCGAACCTGCAGAGCAGGCTTTCGATAACGGCGGCAATGCGTTTGTCCTCCCAGGACATCCTGAGGCCCCTTACGACAGGCAGGTCGCCTCGCGCCGTAACGTCGCGATAGACAGAGGTATCTGGCGTGTTCTGATAGTACTGGTCTGACACGAATGAGATCGCAGACGCGCCGAGGCCGATCAGGGCAGGGCAGGCGTCGTCTGTATAGCCTTGGAAATTTCGCCGCAGCTCGCAGCGCTGTTCGGCGACTGCGAGACTATCGCCCGGCGCTGCGAAGTGATCGAAGCCGATCGGAACATATCCGGCGTGGCGCAAGGTAGCGGCGGCTGCTTCAGCTTGCCGAAATCTTTCCTCGCTGTCGGGAAGAAGCGATGCATCGATGGATTTCTGGTGCTTCTTGAACCACGGCACATGAGCATAGCCAAAGACGGCGACGCGGTCGGCGTCATGCGTTGCCGCAAAGGTGGCGGTTTCGATCACATCTGCAAGCGTTTCGCCCGGAAGACCGTACATGAGGTCCATATTGAGTTGGCGCACGCCTGCGGCTCTCAGCCTGTCGATCGCATGACGAACGAGTCCGGCAGGCTGGATTCGGTTGATCCTCGCCTGGACGGTCGGGTTGAGAACCTGAACGCCAAAACTCGCACGGGAGAGGCCGTTGCGCGCGTAGGCGCTGATTACCTCATCGGTTACGCCGCGTGGATCGAGTTCGGCGGCGATTTCGACGCCGGCATCGAACCGGAAGGCGCCGCGAAGGCGACCAAACAGCGCATCGATCTGCGCGCCGTTGAGAATGTCGGGAGAACCCCCGCCGAAGTGGACCCGCTTGACCGCGGCGCCTTGTGGCAACGCATCCCCGACGAGGCGAATCTCGCGATGAAGCGCTTCGAGATAGGCGTCTACCGGATTGCTGGCCGTCGGCACGCTGGTATGGCAACCGCAATACCAGCACAGGCGCTGGCAAAAAGGGATGTGTAGATAAAGAGAAATCGCCGCGTCCGGCGAAAGCCGCATGAGCGCTTCGCGCGCAGCCGACGCGGAGGTCTCGGCAAAAAGATTTGCCGGAGGATAGCTGGTGTAGCGAGGCAGCGTCTCCATTGCCCATTCAGGCAGATATGCGCCCGGCGAGTCCTGTTCGCGGATGGTCGTGGCGGTCATCATGGATTTGATCTCGAGAGCAGGCGACGGGAAGCAGGCAGAATCGCAAGAGCAATTCCGATCGTCAGAATGGCGAGTCCAGTCACGATGAGCGCACAACCTGGACAATGGGCGTGCGTCGCCGTGCTGAAAGCGAGCGGCGCCGGACCGCACCAATGCTGTTGAAGCTGTGCAAGGAGTGATGAAGCGCTGCAGGAACGGACAACGGCGCCTGCAGCAACCAATATCAGTCCCGTCAGTGGCGCAATGATCGATCGCACAGGCGTCTCCGGGTTTGTGGCCCCTGACAGTCGGGGATAGGCGGCTACGGCGTCGATCTAAGCGCGGGCCTTGAAGCGCGGCTTTGTTCTGGATCAAGGAGGCTATGGACGCGCAGCGCGGTCGGGCCGGAGAATTTTGCGGACGACAAAACGACGCAGGGCGCTGACCCGGAGACGACGTGGAGCCGTCGAGCAATCATCTGGCCCGCCTAAACCTGATGCGTTGACGCCTCCGCCTGTCACTCGGGCGCCTGTCACTCGGGCGCCTGTCACCCGGGCCTCAGATCGGCTCAAAAAGGGCGGCGGTGAGATCATCTCGTCCATTCGGCCATTTCTCTACCTTGAGCTGGATCAAGGCCGAATCCCTGCCTTCGCGAGAAAGAGGCCCGGTCGGCGCCCCAGAGGGCGGCTTGCAGGTAAGGGAAGAACTCATGACAGTTGCGACGTCGAGTCGTGGCAGCATCGACGGCAGCACGTTTGTGGTTGGTTTCCTGACCTTCTGCGTCCTGTTGTTCGCCATTCTCGGTGTCGCCAACGCCGCGGACTGGGCGTTTCGCGTCCACGCATGGATGTTTCTGATCGCGGCCTTCGCCGGCATGGCGTTTCTTCTTGGCTGGCACGAATCCGGAGCGGCCTTCCCACGCTTCGACCCCACCTATTACGAAGAAGGCGTGGTGAAGGCCGGCATCATCGCCACCATGTTCTGGGGCATTGCAGGCTTTCTCGTCGGCCTCGTCATCGCGCTTCAGCTCACCTGGCCAAACCTCTTCTATTTTCCTGATTTCGGCTGGACGAATTTCGGGCGGATGCGGCCGCTGCATACATCGGCGGTGATCTTCGCTTTCGGCGGCAACGCGCTGATCTGCACGTCTTTCTATGTGGTGCAGCGTACCTGCCGGACGCGTCTTGCCGGCGGCATGTGGCCTTGGTTCGTCTTCTGGGGGTACCAGCTCTTCATCGTGATCGCCGGCACCGGCTATCTGATGGGCGTTACGCAATCCAAGGAGTATGCCGAACCGGAGTGGTACGCCGACATCTGGCTCGCCATTGTCTGGGTCACTTATCTTGGGGTGTTCGTCGCAACGCTGCTCAAGCGGCGCGAGCCGCACATCTATGTGGCGAACTGGTTCTATCTCGCGTTCATCGTCACGATCGCGATGCTGCACATCATCAACAACCTGTCACTGCCGGCAAACCTGTTCGGCTCGAAGTCCTTCTCTCTCGCCAGCGGCGTTCAGAGCGCTCTTATCCAGTGGTGGTATGGACACAACGCGGTCGGATTCTTCCTGACCGCCGGTTTTCTGGCAATGATGTACTACTTCATTCCGAAGCGGGCTGACCGGCCGGTCTGGTCGTATCGTCTGTCTATCGTGCACTTCTGGTCGCTGATCTTCATCTACATCTGGGCCGGCCCGCACCATCTTCATTACACGGCACTGCCACAGTGGGCGCAGACGCTGGGCATGACGTTCTCGATCATGCTCTGGATGCCCAGCTGGGGCGGCATGATCAACGGCCTGATGACCCTGTCGGGCGCGTGGGACAAGCTTCGCACCGATCCCGTCCTTCGCATGCTGGTCGTCTCGGTCGCATTCTACGGCATGGCGACGTTCGAGGGACCCGTGATGTCCGTGCGCGAGGTCAACGCGCTGTCGCATTACACGGACTGGGGCATCGGCCACGTGCATTCCGGTGCGCTTGGCTGGGTTGGGTTCGTGACGTTCGGGGCGATGTACTGCCTGACGCAGTGGGTCTGGAAACGCGAGAAGCTTTATTCGACCGCACTTGTCGAGTGGCACTTCTGGATCGCCTCGCTCGGTGTGGTTCTCTACATCACCTCGATGTGGGTGTCCGGCATCATGGAGGGACTGATGTGGCGCGCCTACAACCAGTTCGGCTTCCTTGAGTACTCGTTCATCGAGACCGTTAGCGCCAAGCATGTCGAGTACATCGTCCGCGCCGCCGGCGGCGGACTCTATCTGACTGGCGCGCTGATTATGATCTACAATCTGGTGCGGACCGCCCGCGGCGATGTCCCGGTCGAGGACCGGCGCCGATCGAGTCAACCACCCACACTGCAGCCCGCCGAATAGGAGCCGCCGCCATGTCTGCCGCGCGCGAAAGCTGGCTGATGCGTCAGCAGAAAAAATTTGAGAAGAACACGCTTTTGCTTCTCATCGGCATCCTCGTGGTTGTCGCCATTGGCGGCATCATCGAGATCGTTCCGTTGTTCTATCTCAAGAACACGATCGAGAAGGTCGATGGGATGCGGCCCTATACGCCGCTCGAGCTTGCCGGCCAGCAGATATATGTCAGCGAGGGATGTCACGTCTGCCATTCGCAGATGATCCGGCCGTTACGAGACGAGGTTGAGCGTTACGGTCATTATTCGCTCGCCGCCGAGAGCATGTACGACCACCCGTTTCTCTGGGGGTCGAAGCGCACGGGCCCCGATCTTGCGCGTGTCGGCGGCAAATATTCCGACGAATGGCAGCTTCAGCACCTGATCGACCCGCGCTCAGTCGTGCCTCAGTCGATCATGCCGCCTTACGCTTTCCTCGCGGGCCGTCCGCTGGATCTCTCAACGCTTCAGGACGAGATGAGGGCGCTCAAGGCCGAGGGCGTGCCCTATACCGACGCGATGATTGCAAGCGCTCCAGCCGACGCTGCTGCGCAGGCCGATCCCGATTCCGAATTCGAAACCATGCAGGCGGTTTATGACGGGATTGCAGGCCGCAAAGGGTCGGTCCAGATCCGCAACTTTGACGGGCAGCCCGGTCCGCCCAGCGAGATGGACGCACTGATCGCCTATCTGCAGATGCTCGGCACGCTGGTCGATTTTTCGACCTATCAGGCCGACGACCTCAAGAACCAGAGGTGAGGGCATGACCTACGAGCACTGGTCCCACTTCGCGCAGACTTGGGGGATGATCTACTTCGTCGTCATCTTCATCGCCGCATTTGGCTACGCGCTCTGGCCGGCGAACCGAAAGCGGTTCGACGAGGCTGCCCGCGCGCCCATCACCGAGAAGGAGCGCGGCGATGACCGACCACTCGCCTGAAATCGACAATCATTCCGGCGTTGAAACGACGGGCCACGAATGGGACGGCATTCGCGAGCTGAACAATCCACTGCCGCGCTGGTGGCTGTACTTGTTCTACGCCTGCATAGCATTTGCGTTCGGCTATTGGGTGCTCATGCCGGCCTGGCCCGGCCTGCCAGGCATGAGCGGCGCCACCCCCGGCATCCTGCATGCCTCGGACCGCGCAAAGGTTGCGGGCGAGCTCTCTGCGCTGGCGCGTGATCGCGCTGCTCTCAGCGCGAAGCTGGCGACACTGGATGCCGCCTCCATTCTCAAAGACCCGCAACTGCGACAGCAGGCCCTCGCGCTGGGCGAAAGCACGTTCGGCGACAATTGTGCGACGTGCCATGGTCCCGGCGGCCGGGGCGGCAAGGGTTATCCTCGGTTGGCGGACGATGTCTGGCTGTGGGGCGGTTCGCTGGCCGATATAGAACAGACGATTCGCTATGGTGTTCGATCCGGCAATCCCAAGGCCCGGGTCATCGACATGCCGGCGTTCGGCCGCGACGAGTTTCTCAAGCCCGCGCAAATTGATGATCTCGTGGAATACGTGATGCACCTGTCCGGGCAGCCGGCGGACGAAGCGGCCGTAGCGCGAGCGTCCCAGGTCTTCATCGACAACTGCAAGACCTGTCACGGAGCGGCCGGAACCGGCGACCGGTCTCGCGGCGTGCCAAATCTGACCGATGCCGACTGGCTCTATGGCGGCGATCGCGCCACGATCCGCAGGACGATCTTTGGGCCGCGCGGCGGCGTCATGCCGGCCTGGGGCGATCGTTTCGATCCGGCGACTGTTCGCGCGCTGGCGATCTATGTTCACTCGCTCGGCGGGGGCGAGTAGACGGATGGCTGGCGTCACGCTCGTCGACCATCGCTCCGGCCGGAATGGGCACGGCGCTCCCCCGCACGGCGATGAGCCGACGACGCTCTATGCAAAGCGGAAGCAGATCTATCCGCAACTCGCTTTCGGGCGCTTTCGTTCAGCCAAGTGGATCCTGCTCTCGCTGTTTCTGGGCGTTTACTACCTTTTGCCCTGGCTGCGCTGGGACCGCGGGCCGGATGCGCCCAACCAGGCCGTGCTGGCCGATTTCTCCGCAGGCCGTTTCTATTTCTTCGGCCTCGAGATCTGGCCGCAGGAGGTCTACTACATCACTGGCCTGCTGATCCTTGCGGCGGTTGGCCTGTTTCTTGTGACGGCCGTATTTGGCCGCGTATGGTGCGGCTATGCCTGTCCGCAGACGATCTGGACGGACCTTTTTCTTGTGGTCGAGCGCTTCTTCGAGGGCGACCGCAATGCCCGCATGCGGCTCGACAAGGCGCCCTGGACGGCGGCCAAGGCGGCACGAAAGATTTCAAAACACGCCGTCTGGATCTTGATCGCCTTCGCGACAGGCGGGGCCTTCATCCTCTACTGGCATGATGCACCGAACCTGGCGCGCACGTTCTTCATCGGCCAGGCGCCGATGACCGCCTATGTATTTGCAGCGCTCCTGACCTTCACCACCTACTCGCTTGCCGGGACGATGCGCGAGCAGGTGTGCACGTACATGTGTCCCTGGCCGCGCATCCAGTCTGCGTTGATCGACCGCAACACCTTGGCGGTCACCTATCGCTCCGACCGGGGCGAACCGCGGGGTCCGCACAAGAAAGGCGAACCCTGGGAAGGGCGGGGAGACTGCATCGATTGTCACCAGTGCGTGGTCGTTTGCCCCATGGGGATCGACATCCGGAATGGATCGCAACTGGAATGTATCGGCTGCGCCCTCTGCATCGATGCATGCACCGGCATAATGAAGAAGGTTGGCCGCCCCACAGGGTTGATTGCCTATGATACGGACGACAACGTGGCCGCGCGCAGTCTCAAGCAGACGCCGGCGCCATTCCGGCTCCTGCGCCCCCGCGTGATTGTCTATGCGCTGGTATTCGCGATAACCGCCGGGATCATGATCGTCGGCCTGCTGACGCGGCCAAGCTTCTCGGTCAACGTGATAAAGGACAGGTCGCTCGCGTTCGTCATGACGTCTGCGGGCGAGGTGCGTCAGGGCTACACCCTGAAGCTCACGAACAAGCAGCGCTCCACGCGCACACTCGACCTGTCAGCGGAAGGCTTGCCGGGCGCCCGGATCGAGCTGGTCGGCGAGGGCAAGGCCGCCAGCGTCGCCCATGCAACCGCAGAGCCGGACGGCGTCGACCGCTATCGCATCCTTCTCACGGCCCCGCTTGCCTCCCTTCGCTCGAAGCCGTCGGTCGGCATGCGATTTGTCGTCACCGACCCAGTGACCGGTGAACGCCATGCGACTGCGAGTGTTTTTTCCGGTCCGGGGGCAAAGCGATGACCGCCAAGCCGCTACGTGGCGTCCATGTCCTTTTCGCGATCGTCGCATTCTTCGCGATCGACATCGCGGTAAACGTGCTCTTCATCACGCGCGCCGTCAGCACGTTTCCCGGAGAGGAGACGCCGAACTCCTACGTCCAGGGCGTCGATTTCAACAGCACGCTTGCGCAGAGAAAGGCGCAAGCGGCGCTTGGCTGGAGCGCGGAAGTCGGCGTTGATGCAGTGCGAGGCCGGAAACTGGTGGTGCGCATGCACGCAGCAGGGGGAGCTCCATTGTCCGGTCTGGTGGTCGAGGCCAGGGTTCACCGGATTGGAAAAGGCGCTCGGGGACAGGGTTTGTCGCTGACCGAAGCGGCATCAGGGCAATATTCCGCGCCGCTGGAAGTCGATACTCCCTGCAGGCTCGAAGTCGAGGTGCGCGCGAAGCGCGGCGGCGATGAGGCCCCGGTCATCTTCGTCGCGTCGAAAACGCTGGTGCTGCCATGACTGCGCAAGCCGCTGGATGCCCACGCCGATTATCGCCTGCCAATGTCAACAGCCTCGTTCAGGATCCCGCCGCCTTCGTAACGCAGCGCGGCAGCCGCAAGGCTCTCGACATCCTGGTGACGGGCGCCAGCTGCGCCGGCTGTCTCTCACGAATTGAGGGGGCTGTTTCAGTCCTGCCGGGCGTCAGCGCAGCGAGGCTTAACCTGTCGACGGGGCGGCTGCATGTTGACTGGTCCGGACCGCTTCCCCCACGAAGCATTATCGAGGCCGTTGTCAAACTGGGATATGGCGCCGCCGCCTATGATCCGGGCGACGCCGGCGCGAGCCAGACCCGAACCGAACGTCAGCTGATCGTCGCGCTTGCGGTTGCGGGGTTCGCGGTCGGCAATGTCATGTTGCTGTCGGTTTCGATCTGGGCCGGCGCCGACATGTCGGCTGAGACGCGGACGCTGCTTCACTGGATTTCCGCTCTGATCGCTATCCCGGCGGCTCTCTTTTCCGGCATGCCCTTCTTCCGTTCGGCGGTCGCCTCGGTTCAGGCGCGCAATCTCAATATGGACGTGCCGATCTCGCTGGCGGTCCTTCTGGCCCTTGCGCTCAGCCTTTTCGAGACCGCGACCGGAGGAGTTCACGCCTATTTCGACGCATCCGTCACACTTCTGTTCTTCCTGCTGATCGGGCGTGTGTTGGACGCCCACTTGCGCCGCCGCGCCTATGCAGCCGCCAACGCCCTTGCGGCTGCGCAGAGCGCCACAGCGACGCGTTTGGGGCCAAATGGTGCAGAGGCAGTCCGCGTTTCGGAAGTGCGGCCCGGTGACGTCCTGATGCTGGCCGCAGGCGATCGGCTGGGTGTGGACGCTACGGTCGTGTCAGGCGCCAGCGATGTCGATCTGAGGCTGGTGACGGGTGAAGTTGAGCCTGTCGCCGCGTGGCCAGGCCAGGTGCTGCATGCCGGTGCGGTCAACGGGTCGGGGCAGCTTCGTGTTCGCGCGCTCGCAACGGCGGATCGCTCGCTGACGGCGGAAATCGCGCGCCTGCTCGAAGCCGGCGAACAGAAGAAGTCATCCTACCGACGTATCGCCGACCGGGCCGCGGCAGCCTATGTCCCGATGGTCCATACTGCAGCCGCGCTCGGATTTGCAGGCTGGCTTTTGATGGGCGCCGATCTTCCGCAAGCGTTCTTCGTCGCGGTTTCGGTGCTGATCATCACTTGCCCATGCGCGCTCGCGCTGGCGGCTCCGATGGTGCAGGTCGTAGCCGCTGGCCGGCTCTTCCGGGAGGGCGCCTACCTCGCATCCGGCGATGCGCTTGAGCGTATCGCGGCGGTCGATCACGTTGTTTTCGACAAGACCGGCACGATGACCCTTGGCGACCCGGTTTTGTCGCATGATTTCGAGGATGCCGCTGTCCTGAAAAGCGCGGCGCAGCTGGCGCGCGCCAGTCGGCATCCTTTCTCGCGCGCCCTCGTCCACGCCGCAGGAGTGGGGCCGGTGGCGGAGGATGTCGTTGAAACATCGGGCGCCGGGGTCGCCGGGCTGGTTGATGGACGCATGGCGCGTTTGGGCTCGGCAGCATTCCTGGGCGTGAAAGCGACCGGGCGCTCGCGCCTCTGGTTTGGATTTGACGGTCAGGCGCCAGTCAGTTTTCATTTCGACGAAAAGCTGCGACCCGAGACGAAAGCGACGATCGCGCGGTTGCGCGACATGGGCATCACGGCCGAGCTGCTATCGGGCGACGAGCCCGAAAGGGTTCGCAGGGCGGCCGAAGCCGCAGGAATTCAGGAATGGACCGCCTCGGCTGATCCGGTGGCCAAGTTCACGCGGCTGAAAGACCTGGAGGCGGCTGGAAGGAAAGTGCTGATGGTCGGCGACGGGCTGAACGACGCAGCTGCTCTCGCCGGCGCCCATGCCTCGCTTGCGCCCGGCGGCGCGGTGGACGTGTCCCGGCTTGCAGCGGACTGTATTTTCTCGGGCGACAGTCTGGCCGCCGTGCTGCGCATCATTGAGGTGGCCAGGACGGCAAGAGCGAGAATGCGAGAGAACTTTGTCTTTGCCGCCGCGTACAATGTCGTTGCTGTACCGGTGGCCCTGGCGGGTCTCGCAACACCGATCCTCGCAGCGATAGCGATGTCAGGTTCGTCGGCTCTGGTGTCGCTCAACGCCCTGCGGCTCTTCCGGTTCGGGAAACTGGAGGGGAGGGCGACATGACTGTTCTTCTCTTCATGATCCCTGTTGCCCTGCTGCTTGGCCTCACGGGATTGATCGCCTTCATCTGGGCGTTATTGACCGGCCAGTTCGACGATCCGGACGGCGCCGCCGCTCGGGTGTTGATCGACTCGGATCGCCCGATCAATGAGACATCAGCAGCGGGATATCCGAGTGCTGGAGCAGATCCTGCGTTGCACCGCCCATGATGAATTCGCTCATGCGGGAGTGGCCAAACGCGCCCACCACGATGAGGTCCGCGCCGATCGCCTTCGCGTGGTCAAGGATCGCCGACCCCGTCGTACGACCCCGCAAGAGGACGGATTGCGGCGTCGCTTTCACGCCGTGGCCCGCAAGATAAGCGGCCAAGCCATTCCCGCCCGCATCGGGCAGAGTGTCTTTGTCGTCATCGATCGTGACGATATGAACACTGCCCGCATTGTGGAGCATGGGCAGCGCGTCTGCGACCGCGCGTGTCGCGGCGCGGCTGTAGTCCCAACACACCAGTATTTTTGACAGAGAAAATGCCTGGCTCGACTTATCCGGGTAGAGCAGGCAAGGCCGGCCTGAACCAAAGAGCCAGTCGACGGCTGTCGACCAGCCGCTGGCCTCGTCCGGCGAAAGGTTGAGGATGCAGAGGTCGCTGAGCCGACCTCGCCACGAGCTGTTCGCGCCGGCAGACGGCCATGCCCAATCGTCGGTGGAGATTTCGACACGCACGCCGGACGCCAGCCCCCTCTTTTCGAGCCTGGATATCAGAGCTGAGGTCTCACGCTCCGCGGCTTCCTCGAAATTCGCTGCAACTTCGACCACGAGAGCGCCGGTCAGCCAGTTTGCGGGCGGGACAAACCGCAATCGCGAGGTGGAAACGGCAAGGTCTGCGGATAGCAATTTTGCAGCGTCGCAAGCATAATCGACCACGGCGGTGGGGGCGGGAATGGAATGCGGCGTCAGGTGAAGGTGCAGGTTTGTATACGTCACGTTGCGCTCCTGGGGTCCGGCTTGGATTTTATTCCATTCGTTGGCGCCTGCCCTTGCTCTGGCTCAAAGTCGGATGACTGAGAACAAATAACGTGCGCCCCATTCGAAGCCTTGGGGCCGAGACAGATTGAGGGCTCATGAGCCGCCTGCATAGCCATACCGAATCTCATCTCATCGCCCGGATCGGCTGGCTCCGCGCCGCCGTGCTCGGCGCCAATGACGGCATCGTTTCGACCGCAAGCCTCATAGTTGGCGTCGCGGCCGCCTCGGCGGACAAGGCTGCCATTCTGGTGGCTGCAGTGGCTGGGCTGATCGCCGGGGCGATGTCGATGGCCGCCGGCGAATACGTCTCGGTCAGCTCTCAGTCGGATACGGAAAGAGCGGATCTTGCGCGCGAGAAGAAGGAATTGGCGCAGGACGATGAAGCCGAGCACCGCGAACTTGCGGCAATCTACATGGCGCGTGGCCTGGATGAAGACCTGGCTCGAAAGGTCGCGGAACAGTTGATGGCCAAGAACGCGCTCCGGGCTCATGCCCGTGATGAGCTGGGAATTTCAGATGTCACGTCCGCAAGGCCGATACAGGCAGCCCTGACTTCCGCAGCGACATTTGCGGTCGGCGCCTTTTGTCCGCTTGCAGCAGCCTTTCTGGCGCCCAAGCCACTGGTCGTCTGGGTTGTGGGATTATCATCATTGGTTTTTCTGGCTGTACTGGGCGCCGCCGGCGCCAGCGCTGGCGGCGCCGGACGCACCAAGGCGGTTCTGCGCGTAGCGTTCTGGGGCGCCGTTGCCATGCTGGTGACCGCAGGCATCGGACGCCTGTTTGGCGCCATCGTCTAACAATGCAATGGACCCTCGATCGGAATGCCGGCCGCATGCGCTGAATAGGCCTATTGCGCTGCAAGGCGTGTATCGCCGCTTCCGGGCGATGCATCCCGAAATTGGGAATGGCAGGATTGGCAGGCGGCTCCAAGATCTGCCGCGGCAAGGTTCAGCGCCGCCCGATCCTGGCGGCGTACGGCAATCGCGACATTGGTTGCGCTGGTCTGCATGTCGGCGGCCCATTTGGTCCATTCAGGATCGGCGACCCAGGTCGCATCATTTGGCCCGGTTCCCGGAAGCGTGATGAGCGTAGACGCTCCCACCAGATTGAGCGCCGCCAGTCCAACCGAGAGCCAGTCCTTGTCGTTCAGCGGTTCGGTTGCATGCGCGGCCTTTTCGACGCCGAAAGCAGAAAAATCGATGATGCCGGCCATCACCGCGCGGATCGGCACGTGGAGGGGAAGGACATGCCCGGTAATCGGCGTAGCGGCTGGAACAGGGGCCACCGTTTGCGCCGCAGCGTGTGACGCTAGCGCTAGTGTAACAATCGCCGCCGTGGCCCGAACCGCCCCCCGCATGATAGCGCCTCCTGTGTTTGCAAGGATGGCACGCTGGAAGCGGCGTCGCCTGATCTGGGTCAAACGCGACCGTCGGGATTGGCGCGATCATATTGTATCCGGAAGGGCAATCGCGTGCGCAGCTGGCTTTTCTCCCCCTCTCTCGCACTGCTGGCGGCGTGCGCAGCTCTTCCGGATACGTCCGATCCAGATCCCATCGTCGCGACGGCTGATCAGATAGAGGCCGGTCATCAATTCGCAGCGGCGCACTGCGCTTCCTGCCATGCGATTGGCGCTACCGGCAAAAGCCACGTGCGAGACGCGCCGGCTTTCCGCAACCTTTCGAGACGCTATCCGGTGAGCAGTCTTGGCGAGGCGTTTGCCGAGGGCATCAGCACCGGACATCCCGACATGCCGGAGTGGGAGTTCCAACCAGACCAGATCACGGCCCTTCTGGGCTACATTCAAAGCATTCAAGCCGGACGGCGCGGTTGAATTCACTTGGTCTGGATCAGTGCAGCCCGCCTAAGGCTGAGCCTCATGCTCAGGCCCAGCGAGACTCGCTGCACTGGCACAACGGTAGCGGAAGGGTCGAATTGCTGACCAAAACGGGATTAGCTGGCGAGAGGCATGTCGCGCGACTCGGCTCCCGCCTGTCCGCCATCGATTTGGCAGGAAATTGTTGGCGGCCAAAGACGTCGCGTCCGCTCCGGCAGGGCGCCGCTGATCGACATGACAAGCCGCTGATCGAGCCGTCTGCAGAGGACTCCGAAAACAACCCGTACAGCAAGGCAGGCATGATGCGAGAAATTTGGCGGCAAGTGATCTGCAACCCGTGTGACAATCGAACTGGATTGCGAACCAACTGAATGAGCATCATCAGGGCCATTCCAGTTGCGGACGAGCAGCATACGACATGCTTCGGGCATGGATTCGGTGAAGGAGAGCAGCACGGCCGCTGGCAAGGTGTCGCCCAAAACTGCAAGCGTTGTGGTCAGCGCGATACGAGCCTCGGGCTCCGTTGCGGCGGGCAAGCCCGCCCGCACCGCTTCGATCCAGCCCTCGTAGGTGAGATCCGGCGGCGCGCCTGTGAGTGCGCGACAAACATTCACGATTTGCCTCCCTGGCCGAGCGCGGGACGATGTGTGCAAAACGCGCCCATACGGTCAGGCGCAGCGAACTGGTGAAACCTCGATCTCTCCGCCGTCGGCCAGCTCTTCAAGAATGTCGCGGCGTAACAGTCGACAGTGATACACGGACGGCATGCTAATCCAGCCCCGGCGCTGGAACTCGGTCATCTTGCGCGAGATGGTTTCGACACGCAAACCGAGGAACTCGCCCATATCGCCACGCCGCATCGGCAGGTCGAATTCACCACCGGCGCCGGCGCCACAGAGATCAGCGATGGAGATGAGGAATGTCGCGAGCTTCTGTTCGGCGCTCTGGACGCCGATGGTTGCTATCTGCCGTTGGGCGGCGCCAAGCTGGCGGCCGACCTGGCGCAGCAGGTCGTCGGCGAATTTCGCATCCGTGCGGCTGAGATCGCGAATGCGTTCAACCGGAATGGCCAGCATGGCAACGGGGGTGATCGCCTCGCAGCCATTGCAGTAGGCGTCCTCGGATTCGAGGCCGAGAACTGAGCCGGCGTTGGCAAAGCCCACGATCTGGCGTTGGCCGTCGATCAGCGTGCGGTAGAGTTTGACCCATCCGCTCTCGACTACGAAAACATGCGTGCGGTCGTCACCCTCATAGTACAGGTGCTGATGGGTCGCGACTGGGCGCACCCCTCTGTGGCTCCCCTCGCTGCGACCGGTCGCAATCTCGCTTCCGCCGCCGATGTCCCGGATCATTCCACCCGCAATGCACATGATGGTCTCCCTCGCTGCTGCGGAGAGAACACTGCTGTATGCGCCTTATTGCAGTTTGCCGGAAGGTGACCGCTGTGTGACGAAGCGTGACAAGGAAAAGAAGCAGTAAAACAATAACCTCGGTCCACGGCATCGTCCCACGTCAGCCGAAGAGGCCGACACATTCCAGCGCCCAAGCCGGCTGCGGCGAGACCGCGAGCGCGGCTCCTGAATTTGATCTACCTCAGATTCGATCGCGCGCCTCGATCTAGTCTCCCGTGACTGAAGCCAGCGGACGCGGCGGTGCGAAGGGGATCAGATGACCAGCAAGTGGTGTATGTCGATGGCGATCGCCGCGTTCGCGCTGGCTGCATGCGTATCGCCGGGAGAACCGGGCTATCTGGGCGATGCCGGAACGGGTTACAAGGTTGCGCAGGATCTGTGTGCAAGCTGTCATGCGATCGACGCGATTGGCGTCGGCGCCAATCCCGAAGCGCCGCCGCTTCGCTGCGTTCTCGACTGGTATGATCCAGACATGCTGGCTGCGGATCTCGATCGGGCCGTTGGCGTAGGACATCCCCGCATGCCGACGTTCTATTTTGGCGAACACCACGCAGTCGACATCGTCGCCTACCTCAAATCGATCCAGACGTCTGAGAATGTACATGACAACTATGCTGGGCCCGGCAGTCAGCAAGAACGCCTTCACGACGAGTGCGCCGACTATGCAAGGCGCTCCGGCCGGGCATCGCGAGTCGAATGAGCACATTTGCTGCGGGTGGCAACGTTTGCATTGCAGTTTCGTTCGTCTCGCAGGGGTCGCCAGCAAGTTGCCGGCGTCGAAACGTATTTCGACGTGTGAGCTGGAGCCAAAACATGAACTCTGCGTCTGAAGTGCATGGGCTGAACGGTTGGCGATATTGGTATCGCGCCGGGCTGGGCATTCCATATCAACGGATCAGGTATGCACATGAAGCGTAATCGGTGAGACGACAAAAGCGCGGTCGCGCCGGACCGATTTCATCCTGAAGGAATGTCCTGCATGCGGCCGTCCTCCGAAAGCGCTGTCTCCAGCCGATGAAGCCGTGTGCAGGCCGGGCCCTGGCTGCTAGACGTGCGTGAGGCGGCGCGCCGCCTTATCCAACATCGGGCGCGTGTGAATTTTGCCGTGAGCAAATTTGAGCGGCGGTGCTATCTTGGGTGTCTGACGTCGCTCGTGTCTTCGGCCAAGTCTTTGAAAAGATGGTGCCGCCTAGGTGACTTGAACACCTGACCCTCGCATTACGAA
>WGLW01000055.1 GCA_016125405.1 Alphaproteobacteria bacterium
CCGAGGTTGCGGCGAAGCAGATCTGGTTCTTGCCCGTGCCCTCGGTGTAGACGCGCCAGTCCTTGTAGCGGCCAATCGCCTTGGTCTGCGCGCTCGCCGGCAGGGCGGCGCACACCGCGACACAAAGGCCGGCGACAAGGACAAGACAGGCTGCTGGACTACGCATCATCGCCGGTCCTTCTTCCACGCGTCCGCCCGGCGTCCGCTCCAGACACTGGCTAACCCCGAACTAGGGGAAAAATTTGACGGGCTGGTTAACCGCCCGGCCGGGCCGTCCCCGCCTAGCGCGGCGCCCGCTTGGCCAGAATGCGCTGCAGGGTGCGGCGGTGCATGTTCAGCCGGCGCGCCGTTTCCGAAACATTGTGGTTGCACAGCTCATAGACGCGCTGGATGTGCTCCCAGCGAACCCGGTCGGCGGACATCGGGTTTTCCGGCGGTTCGGGCCTGTCCTCGCGGCTCGAAAGCAGCGAGTTGACGATGTCGTCGACATCGGCCGGCTTGGCCAGATAATCAATCGCGCCGGCCTTCACGGCGGCGACGGCGGTTGCGATCGCCCCATAGCCCGTGAGGACGACAGCATGGGCGTCCTCGCGAACCTGATGCAGGGATTCGACCACATCGAGCCCGGAGCCGTCCTCGAGACGCAGGTCGACCACGGCGAAATGCGGCTGGCTGCGCTTCAGGTGATCGCGCGCTTCGGCGGTGGAGCCCACCGCCACAACGTCAAAGCCGCGTTGCTGAAGCGCACGGGCCAGACGCGCGCGGAAAGGCGCATCGTCGTCGAGAACCATGAGCGTGCGGTCTTCCAGCGCCGCCACCCGGGGGTCCGATTCTGAAGTCTCGTCCACCCTGATCTCCTCTTGGTCACTTTGTCGCAGAGTATAGGTCCGCTTGGCCGCGAAACCAACGGTTGGCCATCAATGTTTTCAGAAGGTTGCGAAACCCTTCAGGTTTCTCCCCAGCCGGGCGGCGCCTCGATCGCCCGCCGCGGCCAGACAATGCGGACAACGGCGCCCTTCGCCGGCGCCTGCCGGTTGTACGGCGTCACCCGGGCGCCGGTGCGTTCCAGCAATGTGCAGGCGATAAAGAAGCCAAGACCCAGACCGCCGCCGCGCTGCTCGATCGTGCGTTCGCTGAAATAGGGCTCGCCCAGCTTGGCGAGCACCGTCGGGGCGAAGCCGGGACCGTCGTCGGTGATGTAGATCCGCACCTCGTCCTGCGACCAGCGCGCATTGATGCTCACTTCCTTCGTTGCAAACGACACGGCGTTCTCGATGAAGGCGCCCAGCGCGTGGATGATCTCGGGCTTGCGCGAAACGATCGGCGCGCGATCGTCCTGCGCTTCGGCCGCCGGATCGCCCGCATCCGTGAGCGGCGAGCAGACGCAGGACACATGGATGCCCGAGCCCATGTGCGGTTCGGCGGCTTCCTCGACCAGCGACGGCAATGGCGTGCGCGCCATCGCCGCGTCCGTCGCCTGACGGCGCTGCGAGATCTGTTTGAGGATGGCGCGGCAGCGTTCGGCCTGCTCGATGATGAGGTCGACGTCCTCGCGCGCCGGATTGTCGGTCTTGACCGCCCGGGCGAGTTCCTTGGCGGCGAGATGGATGGTGGCGAGCGGTGTTCCGAGTTCGTGGGCGGTGGCGGCGGCGAGCGCGCCCAGCGCCGAAAGCTGCTGCTCTCGCGACAGGACGGCCTGCACTGCATCCAGCGCCGACACCAGCCTCGCCTCATCCCGGCCCGTGCGCCACGACGAGACGGCGAAGAAGACCAGCCCGACAGCCACGGCCGCCAGCTGGCCGGCCTGGTAGAGCATCGGCAGGTGAAGCGTCTGGCCGTTGGTCCAGGGCAAAGGCAGGCCCCAGATCGACATCGCGGCGCAACACACCAGCGCCAGCAGCGACAGCAATCCGGCGAAAGCCGGCAACAGACGCGAGGAGCCAACCGTCACCGGCGCGAGGATCATCAGCAGGAACGGGTTCTGCAGACCGCCGGTGAGGCCGATGAGCACCGAAAGCTGCACGATGTCGAAGGCAAGCTGCCCCGCGGTTTCCGCAGGCGAACAGAGATGCTGGGCGGGGAACACCGCCATCAGCGTGACGTTGAGCCACGCCGAGGCGCCGATCGCCGCGAAACACGCGGCAAGCGGCAGGCGGAAGCCAAGCGCGAACTCGACGAGGACGATCGCCAGGGTCTGGCCCACGATCGCCATCCAGCGCAGCGAGACCAGGGTTCTGAGACGCGTGCGGCCGAACGCAGATCCGACGCTTTTCAGCGCTTCGGGCGACAGCTCCGGCCGGACCGGCATCACCAGGGGGGCAAGCGCGGTGGAGGACGGCGAGCCGGTGGGCGCATCAGCCATGGCGGCCTCGCACCAGCGGCCCGGACGCATGGTCGCACTTTGCATGCCCGGCCTGCTGTGCCCTTATCCCGCCATGCGAATTTTCCTGCCTGCCCTCGCCGCCCTGGCGCTTGGCGCATGCTCGTCGGGCGCCGTCGACCCAGCCAGCATACCCGGCTGCACGCTGGCGACCGGAGCGCCCATCGGCGGGCCGTTCACGCTCACCTCGAACACCGGCGCGCGGATGACCGAGGCCAACTTCAAGGGCCACAAGACGCTGGTCTTTTTCGGATACACCTATTGCCCGGACTATTGCCCGCGCACGCTGGGCGCGATCGGCACGGCCATGAACATGTTGCCCAAGGATGTTGCGCCGCCCGAAACGGCGTTCATCTCCGTCGATCCGGCGCGGGACACGCCGGCGCAGCTGACCACCTACATCCAGTCGAACGGTTTCCCCTCGAACATCGTCGCCCTTACAGGCACGTCGGATGAACTGGACCAGGTCTCCAAGGTGTTCCGCGCGCCCTTCCAGCGCGAGGACGACCCCGACAGCGCAGCGGGTTATCTGATGAGCCATTCCACCACACTCTACCTGATGGACGAGAACTGGAAGCTCCAGGCGATCTTCACCGGCGACACACGCCCGTCGGATATGGCGAAGTGCATCGCCGCGCTTAGCCACTGATCGCAGCGCCCGTCAAATCCAGCCTGGAGCCGGATCGACTTGATCGAGATCGCATCGCGATCCCGATCAGGTCGTGAATCCGTCTCCAATCCAAATACTTGAGCACGATTCACAATTTGCGCGCTTCCGCGCAAAGCGATCGTGCTCCGGGACCCGCAGAGCGTCTGCGCCTTTCCTTTTCCGGGGAGGCGCGGGATGTCCTGCCCCTATTTCGGCGCGGCCGGGCCCGGGGTCGCGACGGCGGAGAAGCCCAGCGTCTCCTTGGTCAGCTTGGCGTCCTTGGCCGCGAGCGCGACCGGTTGCGGCGGCGCCAGCTTGACCTCGAGCTTGCCCGGCTGCTTGACGAAAGCGGCGACCGCGTCGGTCAGTTCCTTGGCGACAGCCGGATCGATGCCCGAGTTGGTGAGATCGGCGCCCATGCCCGAGATCTCGTTCACGATGTCCGTGCGCAGCGATTCCGGATCGCCGCCGCCCAGGCCCAGCAGGTGATTGACCAGCGACTTGTCGGTCAGCGCGAGGTCGAAATCGATCACTTTCAGCTGTTCAAGGCCGGTCATGTCCGGCTGGCTGGCCTGCGCGTTTCCGAAGGCGCCGGCTTCGGCAAGGGTGATCGTCTGAACCAGCGACGTCAGCGCCTTGAGCACACCCTGGAAGCCGCCCGTCATCTGCAGGTCGAACCCGTCGGTCATGCCGAGATCGTAGTTCTTGACACGCATCGTCTCGCTTGCCGGATCGTAGGTCGCGTCCGACTGGGCGTAGAGCTCGATCGTCTGGTAGCCGACGGCGGCCAGCGCCGAACTCACCTGCGCGCCGAGTTGTCCGTCGGCGGCGTTGGCGGAAAATGTCAGTGAAGCTCGTGGCGCAACGAACGCCGTTACCACGCCGTCGTTGTTACGTGTCGCCGTCTGCGCCACCTTCGTCGTCGTCAGTTTGACCCCGGACGCTTCGAAGTTCAGTCCGGACCATTGCAATGTATCGTAGCCCGGATCGATCGGACTCGTCATTTTGGCCAGAATGCTGGCCTCGGCGTTCGCTTGCGCCTTTCCGTCGTCAGTCATGCCGCCCCCGGCGCCCGCCTTCGCGCCCGCCTCGATCGCATCGGCGAACAGACCTGCACGAAGTCCCTTCATGTCGCCCGTTCCAAAATCGAACTTGCCCGCCACCGGCATGCCGCCGGTGGCGTTTTCGGGGATGTTGAAATCGCCTTTCAGTCCCGAAAGGTGCGCATTTCCAACAATGCTGTTTTTCAGGTCCGAGATCGAAGCTTCGTCCATGACGACGTTGAACACACCGCCGCCCTGACCCATTTTTGATAGATCGCCGGCGACCTTGAGGCCGTTGAACGAGACTTTTCCCAGCTCCCACTGATCGAAAGGCGGCGGCGTTCCGGGCCCTTCCTTTGTGAAGGCGCTTGCGAGAAAAACACCTGTGGATTCATTGGCATGGCTGAGCGACATGGTCGCCAGATTAACCGTCACCCCGTCCGTCGCCTTTTCCGGGGAGACGTCGGTGAAGGTCATGTCGGTGAACCAGGGCTGACCCTCCTTGGTCATGTTGAGACCAGCCAAAACAAGGGTCTTGGCCTTGATGCCCTCGCCCGCTGCAGCGCCCTCGGGCGCGATCACGACGTCCTTCAGCGTGACCTTGTCGCCAGAGGCGGATTTGCTGGCGAAATGCACCATTCCGGACTTGCCGTCCGTGATCTGCATGGCCGCCATGGCTGCCGTAGCGTTCTTGCTGCTTCCGCAGGCAGCAACCAGCACAAGCGCACCCGCGCAAGCGATCCAGATCTTCATTTTTGCCGTCCCTCGTTGTGTCGTGTTGCGTCGCATGCCGCAGGACGGTACGCCCATACCATGATCGCCTCGGAATCGCATCACCGCGTCTTTCTGGTCGCGAAATCGGGCGCGCCCGTGCCTGTCAGGCTGCATGTGGACAAGCGTGCGAGGCGAGTTTCAGTCAGAATTGACGCCCACGCACGCGAGGCTGTCGCAACGGCGCCGGCGCTAAGACACGCTCTGGACGCGATTTCGTTCGCCACCGAGCGGGTGGAGTGGATTGCCGAGCGGCTGGGCGCCCTGCCGCGGCCCGTGCTGTTCCGTCCGGGGGCCTATATCCCGCTAAGGGGGGTTATCCACAGGCTGAAGCATTCCGAGACAGGCAGAACAGTTCGTCTCGACAAATCGGGGCAAATTCCGCTGCTCCTGATCCCCGGACCCAGGGAAGCCTTTGCCGACAAGACCCGCGGGTTCTTCCGCGCCGCCGCCCGGACCGACTTCCAGGAGCGGGTTGCGGTGCATTCGCAGACCCTCAAGGTCAAGGCGAAGTCGATCTCGATCAAGGACACGAAATCCCGTTGGGGATCGTGCAGCTCGGAAGGACGGCTGAACTTTTCCTGGCGACTGGTGTGCGCCCCGCCCTTCGCGCTGGATTATGTCGCGGCGCATGAAGTCGCGCACCTTCGCGAGATGAATCACTCGGCGCGCTTCTGGCGGCATGTGGCCCGCGCCATGCCCGAGTGGGAAACCGCCCGCGAATGGCTGCAGGAGCGCGGCTCTGCGCTGCATTCGATCGGTGACGATTGACCCAGGACGAACCGGCCCTGGCCGTGGCGCTCAGGCGTCGACTTCGGCTTCCAGCGCATTGTCCTGAATGAACTCGCGCCGCGGTTCGACGATATCGCCCATCAGCTTCGAGAACATCTCGTCCGCCGTATCGGCATGCTCGACACGCACCTGAAGCAGCGTCCGTGCGTTGGCATCGAGAGTGGTCTCCCACAGCTGGTCCGGGTTCATCTCGCCAAGACCCTTGTAGCGCTGGATCTTGATGCCCTTGGCGCCGGCGGCGAGCACGGCGGCGAGCAATGAGACCGGCCCATGCACCGGCGTCTCTCCACCCTTTTCATGCCGCAGGATGGTGCGCGTGGCGAACACACCCGCGAGCGCTTCGGCGCGCTCGGCCAGCCGGCGCGCATCGGGGCCCGCGAGGAGTCCGGGATCGAGCGCCGCGCGCTCCTCGACGCCGCGAACCGTGCGGTTGAAGATGGCGGTTCCCTCATCGAAGTGACCCACCCAGGTATCCTCGCCCTCTTCCGCGAGACGATTGAGTAAGTCAGCCGCCCGCGCTGTTTCCGCTTCCGCGGCGCCGGTCCTGAAGACGCCCGCTAGGGCGGCCTGTTCGATGATCGAAGCCGGGGCGCGCAACGCGAGCCGCGCCATCGACGCCTTGAACCCGGCAGCTTCCCGCACACGGGCGCGCAGGTCCTCGCCAGCGATCTGTTCGCCGTTTTCCAGCACCAGCATCTGGTTCTTCACGCCTTCCTCGATCAGGAAGGCGTCCATTTCGGCGTCGTCCTTGAGGTAGCGCTCGGACTTGCCGCGCTCGGCCTTATAGAGCGGCGGCTGGGCGATATAGAGATAGCCCTTGTCGATCACTTCGCGCATCTGACGATAGAAGAAGGTCAGCAGCAGCGTGCGGATATGCGCGCCGTCGACGTCGGCGTCGGTCATGATGATGATGCGGTGATAGCGCAGCTTGTCGATGCTGAAATCATCCCGGCCGATACCCGCGCCCAGCGCAGTGATGAGCGTTCCGACCTGATCGGACGACAGCATCTTGTCGAAGCGCGCGCGCTCGACGTTGAGGATTTTCCCGCGCAGCGGCAGCACCGCCTGGTTTTCCCGGTTGCGGCCCTGCTTGGCTGATCCACCGGCCGAGTCACCCTCGACGATGAAGAGTTCGGACTTGGCCGGGTCCTTCTCCTGACAGTCGGCGAGCTTGCCCGGCAGGGAGGTGATATCGAGCGCCGACTTGCGACGCGTGAGTTCGCGGGCCTTGCGGGCGGCTTCGCGGGCCGCAGCCGCCTCGACGATTTTTTGCATGACCAGCTTGGCGGGCTGCGGGTTCTCCTCGAACCACTGGCTCAGGGCTTCCGTCATCAGGCTTTCAACGACGGGCCGCACCTCGGACGAGACCAGCTTGTCCTTCGTCTGGGATGAAAACTTGGGGTCGGGCACCTTCACCGAAAGCACGCAGGTCAGCCCCTCGCGCGCATCGTCCCCGGAAATCTCGACCTTCTCCTTTTTCGCAAGGCCGGTTTCCTGAGCGTATTTGTTGATGACGCGGGTCAAGGCGCCGCGGAAGCCCGCAAGGTGAGTGCCGCCATCGCGCTGCGGGATGTTGTTGGTGAAGCAAAGGACGTTTTCGTAATAGCCGTCGTTCCACTCCAGGGCGGCCTCGACGATGATTCCGTCCTTGTTGGTGACGGTGTGGATCGGCTTCGGGATGATGGCGTTGCGCTGCTTGTCGATGTGCTTGACGAATTCCTCGGTGCCGCCCTCGTACTGCATGACGATCTCGACCGGTTCGCTCGGGCGCTCGTCGCGAAAGACGATCTTCACGCCGGAGTTCAGGAAAGCGAGTTCGCGCAGCCGGTGCTCCAGTGTCGTGCGGTTGAACTCCGTCATCGTGAAGGTGGACGGAGATGGCAGGAAACGAATGACGGTTCCGGTCTGCCAGCTGCCGTCGGGCTTCTTCGGCGCGTCTCCGGTCACCTTCAGCGGGGCCTCGGCGTCACCCATCCGGAATCGCATTTCGTGCGTCTTGCCGTCGCGATAGATCTTGAGATCGAGCGTTTCGGACAACGCGTTGACCACGGAAACGCCAACGCCGTGCAGACCGCCGGAGACCTTGTAGGATCCTGCTTCCTCGGTGTTGTTGAATTTGCCGCCGGCGTGCAGCTGGGTCATCACCACCTCGGCTGCCGAAACGCCTTCCTCCGGGTGGATGTCGACCGGAATTCCACGGCCGTTGTCGTAAATCTCCGCCGAACCGTCGGGATAAAGCGTCAGCGACACGAAGTCGGCGTGGCCTGCCAGCGCCTCGTCGATGCCGTTGTCGATCACCTCATAGATCATGTGGTGAAGGCCCGAACCGTCATCGGTGTCGCCGATATACATACCCGGGCGTTTGCGCACGGCGTCGAGGCCACGCAGCACCTTGATCGAATCCGCATCGTAGCCCTTCGGCGGCTTCTTCGCGCCGGGCTCGCCGCTTTCGGTTTCAACCGTCGTCATAACATATCCCTCCAGCCGGGCTGGTCCGCGCCGGCTTCACAGGCTCGTTCGCAAGCCGCTCAGTCTTCCCGAACCTGCCCGTCCGACACGACAAACCGCTGCGCGCGGTCGCCGAAGGCGTCGAACAGAAGGCGGTCCGTGCCTGTGAGCCAGGCCTGGCCGCCGAGAGCGGCCAGTTCATCATACAAAGCGGCGCGCCGGTCCGAATCGAGATGGGCCGCCGCCTCGTCCAATAGTAGCAGGGGATTGGGGGCGAAATCACGCTCGAAAAGCGCCTGTGCGTTCGCCAAAATCAGCCCAATTAACAAGGCTTTTTGCTCGCCTGTCGAACAGTCGGCGGCGGCCATGTTCTTCGGCCTGTGAAACACCCTCAAATCGGTCCTGTGAACGCCCTCCAGCGTCCTTCCCGCGGCAGCGTCGCGCGACCGGCCAGAGCGGAATGCAGCGGCCAGCGCACGCTCCAGATCGTTGAGGTCCGGAGAGGCGGCGGCCATGCGCTCGAAGGCGCCGTCGAGTGCGAGATCGGCCTTGGGAAAGAGCCCCTCGGGCCGCTGGTCGATCGCCGCCTGCATCCGCTCAAGCGCCTGGGCGCGGAAAACCGCCATCGCTGCGCCCGCCTCGGCCATCTTCTGCTCGAGCGCATCGAGCCAGGCTGAATCCGGTCGCATCTGTTCGAGCAACGCGTTGCGCTGGCGCATCGCCTTCTCGTAGGCGGCGGCCGCCGGACCATGACCGGGCGCGTGCGCGAGGACTTGCCGGTCAAAGAAGCGTCGGCGGTCGCCGGCGCCGCCGGCAAAAACCCGGTCCATCGACGGCGTCAGCCAGATGATGCGGACAAGCTCGGCGAGATCGCCCTGCCCCACGGGCGCGCCATCGAGACGCGATATGCGCCGGGCGCGGCCATCGTCTTCCGCCTCCAGCGCGACCGATATCCTGCGATCGATCTCGCCATCATGGAGAACGGCGGAGAGCGCCCAGGTCGCAGACGGGTTGTCTGCCCCTTTCAGTGTGACGTCCGAAAGGCTGGCGGATCGCAAGCCCTTGCCCGGGCCCAGCATGGAAACCGCTTCGAGCAGGTTGGTCTTGCCGGCGCCGTTCTGGCCGTAGAGGCAGACGTGGCGACCATCGAGTTTCAGGATGGTTTCGCGATGGTTGCGGAACGCGCCCAGCGCAAGACGCGTCAGGCGGACACGCGGCAACCGAACGTCGGGCGGCGGGGACGGTGCGGCGGAGATGCCCGCGTCCTGCGTCACACGCGAAGCGGCATCAGCACATACTGGACGCCGGAGTCCTTTGCATCGAGCACGCGCGCGGGAGACGCCGAGTCGTTGAATTCGAAGCGGGCTTCCTCACCTTCGATCTGTTGCGTCACGTCGAGCAGGTATTTTGCGTTAAAGCCGATCTCCATCGGTTCCGCATCATAGTCGGCCTCAACCTCTTCCGCGCCCGAACCGGTTTCGGAATGGGTGACGGCGAGCGTCACCTTGCCTGGCGCAAGCGACAGTTTCACCGACCGCGAGCGTTCAGCCGAGACCGTTGCGACGCGATCGACAGCAGCGGCGAACTCCTTGTTCTGGACGTCGAGAATACGTCCGTTGTCCTTGGGAATGACGCGCTGATATTCCGGGAAGGAGCCATCGATGAGCTTCGAGGTCAGCTGGGCGTCGCCAATGTGGAAGGTGATCCGCGAATCGGAGCACTCGACCGTCACTGTTTCGGGGGCGTCATCCAGCAGGCGCCGCGCCTCGGCGACCGCCTTGCGCGGAATGATGATGCCCTTGAGCCCGGACGATCCCTTGGGAGCGGGCGCATCGGCAAGCGCCAGGCGATGTCCGTCCGTCGCCACGGCACGCAGCACCGAACCGCTGGCGCCCTTTGCGTGGTGCAGGAAGATGCCGTTGAGGTAATAGCGCGTCTCTTCGGTCGAGATGGCGAAGCGTGTCTTGTCGATCAGGCGGCGCAGTTCGGCCGCCTCGACTTCGAATTTCACCGGGGCGTCTTCCCGCGCCATGGTCTGGAAGTCTGCCGCCGGCAGCGTCGGCAGCGCGAATTTTGACCGGCCGGCGTTGATCGAGAGACGGGTCTCCTGCAGCTCCAGCGCGATTTCAGACCCTTCGGGAAGCTTGCGCACGACATCGAAGAAGGTCTGTGCGGGAGCCGTGATCTGGCCGGCTTTCTTGATCTTGGCCTCGGCGGAATCCGAGGCTTCGATATCCAGGTCGGTCGCGGTGAGACGAAGGCTGTCGCCTTCCGCCTGAAGCAGGATGTTGGCCAGGATCGGGATCGTGTTGCGCTTCTCGACCACGGCCTGGACGTGGCTGAGCGCGCGCATCAGGGCGTTGCGGTCGATGGTCAGTTTCATTCGCCCCACCTTCAGGAACTCTGGTCCAGACCGTTGCGGCCCGGCGGCAATTCGGCCCGCCGGTTAGGGCGGGCCGAGACTTTAGCTGAATTGGTCGCTGTAGGAAGGGGGTGTTCCCCCTGCCCCCGCAGCAGCGTCCGTCAGCGGCAATTCCGGGGATCAGCGAGGATACGCTGTTCCAGCTGGCGTAGCTCTTCGGCCAGCTGCGTGTTAGCCTGAATCGCCTGCGCAATCTTCCGAAACGCAAATAAAACAGTGGTGTGATCACGGTCGCCGAACATGCGGCCGATCTGCGGATAGGAGCAGGTGGTCAGCCGACGGCAGAGATACATGGCGTACTGCCGGGGCTGTGCGAACTGGCGCTTGCGGCAGCTCGATTCAAGGTCCTGCTTGGTGACGCCATACGCCTTGGCCGTCAGGTCCTTGATCGTATCGATCTTCGGTGGACGGGTTGGGGCGCCGCCGAGCTGAAGCTGGATGGCCTTTTCGACCGCCGCCCGGGTCGGAGCGTGACCCGCCAGAACGGTGCCGACGAAGACATTGCGAACCGCGCCATAAAGCGCACGGCCTGAAGCCGGCAAGCGGTCAGCGAGAAGATCGACCCATTCATCCTCGAAGGGAAACTCCTCGCCGTCAGGCGCCGTTTCGGCGATGGCGTTCGCCTTGGCGCGAACGATTTCACGGCGGAGGCTTCGTTCCGGCAGCTCCATCTGGGCGATGACGCCGCCCTGAATCTCGTCGCGCATGCGGTCGTCGAGCTGGTCAAGGAGAGAGGGCGACTGATCGCAGGCCAGAACCACCACGCCGCCATTGGCCACGATGGCGCGCAGGTGGCTGAAGAATTCGACCAGCGTGCCCGGCTTCGAGCAGATGAACTGGAAATCGTCGAGCATCACGACTTTGGCGCGGCGCATCGTGGTGCGCAGGTCCGAAGTGTCCTTGCGCTTTACGCCCTCGACGAACGCGACAGTGAAATCCTCGGATGACAGGTACAGCACGCTGTCCTTGCCGCGCGTGGCGACCAGCGCCTTCTCGATTCCGCGCATCAGGTGGGACTTGCCGACGCCGTGGGGACCAACCAGCGTTACGACCTGCGCCGCGACGCTGTGGCCCGAGGCCAGGCGCCGCGCGAGCCCGAAGGCGACACAGTTGGAATCGCCCACGAGAAAGTTGTCCAGCGTCTGATCGCCTTCACTGGCGACCTCCTCGACCACCGACAGGGCGTCGGCGAGCAGGTCCCGGGCAGGCGGCGGTTCGGCGGCCAGCGGCTGGGCCAGAGCAAGCACTTCCGGCTCGATGCGCTCGCGCGCCTCGATCGAGACGACCCTGCGGCGCGGGTCGGACTGCTTCCAGGCCTGCTGGATGAGGTGGCCGAAATTGCTGCGCACGCGGTCCCGCTCGAGTTCGCCGGGAGCGGAGATCAGGATTTCGCCGTTAACCTCGGCGACAAGCTCGAGCTTGGCGATCCAGTTCTCGAACCGGCTATCCCCCAGCTGGCGGCGCAGCGTGGCGCGCACTTCCGTCCAGATCGACCCGACGCCCGGCTCTCCGCCGCCGCCAGAAGCGCCGCCCAGGGCCCGACGGCCGTTTGGCGCGGCATCATCGAAGGCCCGCGCGGCAAAGGCGCCGCCGGTCGCTCCGGGCGAGAATTTGGTGGTGGTCTGCTTGTTTATCATTGAGCCCCTCATCTACCCGCAAGTCGATCGAGCTTCCCCCATCGGACGAGGCAAAATCGTCCTCGCCGGCTCCAGCCCCGAAGCCGCCCTTTTTTGATCCGTACTGGGAGAATTTACTCGCTACGGAAGGGAGTTTTGTTCGAACCAGGACAGAGGTCAACAGGCACGTTAAGGACTCGCATCAGATTCATCGTCACGTTTCCGAAATATTTTGGACAGCGCCTGTATTTACTCGGGAAATTTGCTTAATTCGATGAGTCAATGCGGTGATGAACACTCGTGTTGTTTTGCCGCATTCGGACGAATACTGTGACGCAAACGCTCTCGCCGCCGTCAATACATGACAGCGCAAATTCAACTTTCAGGAAGTATGAAAATCTACCGTACCGACCCCGCCCCCCGAGGTCGAAAGCTTACGCCATTTTCTTCACGCGCGCGGCCAGTCGAGAGACTTTCCGCGAGCCGGTATTCTTGTGCAAGACCCCTTTGGACACGCCGCGCGCAACCTCTGGCTCGGCAGCCTTCAGGGCGACCGTGGCGGCCGCCTTGTCGCCTGAAGCGATGGCTTCCTCGACCTTGCGCACAAACGTGCGGACCCGCGAGCGGCGCGCCGTGTTGACCTCAGTCCGCCTGGCGATTTTTCGCACCATTTTCTTGGCGGATTTCGTGTTGGCCATGGTCCGTCTCTCTCGCTTTCCGATGCCCCCTGCCCGGTCCGTCAAAACGGTCCCGGCCTGTCGGGGAGCGGCGTCATAACAGCGGTCGGCTAAACGGTCAATTCGCTCACAGGAGGAATTGATCGACGCGCCGACATGTCGCTGCGCCCGCTACGTTCAGGAGTTGGAAAATTTAGGCGGGCGCTTGTCGACAAAGGCGTTCATGCCTTCCTTCTGGTCATTCGTCGCGAACATCGAATGGAAAAGGCGGCGTTCAAACATCATGCCCTGGCGCAGCATCGTCTCGTAGGCGGCGTTGACGCTCTCCTTGGTCATCATCGCGATGGGCCTGGACTGCGATGCGATTTTCTTCGCGACCGCCTTCGCTTCGTTAAGCAAGTCGGCGGCGGGCACGACGCGGCTGACAAGGCCCGAGCGCTCGGCCTCGGCGGCGTCCATCATCCGCCCGGTGAGGCACATTTCCATCGCCTTGGACTTGCCGACGAACCGGGTCAGGCGCTGCGTGCCGCCGGCGCCCGGCATGACGCCGAGATTGATCTCCGGCTGGCCGAACTTCGCGGCGTCGGACGCCAGGATGAAATCGCACATCATCGCAAGTTCGCATCCCCCGCCCAGCGCAAAGCCGTTGACGGCCGCGATGATCGGCTTGCGGAACGTCGAGGCCCGCTCCCAGTTTCGCGTGATGAAGTCGTTGCCATAGGCGTCCATGTAGGACTGGACACGCATTTCCTTGATGTCGGCCCCGGCGGCGAAAGCGCGACCAGCCCCGGTGACGACGACGCAGCCGATGGAGGCATCCTTCTCGAAACCGTTCAGCGCGTCGGTCAACTCGGTCACCAGTTTATCGTTGAGCGCATTCAACGCGTCCGGCCGGTTGAGGGTGATGACGGCGACGGGCCCGTCGATTTCGATCAGCAGCGTTTCATAGGTCATCGCATGTCTCCTTCTGGCGTCGAGACTTAGCGCGTCGGACCCGACGTGGCGACAGGCTTGCGCGCCGCCTGCGCACGGCTCTCTATGAAGCAGCGAAACGCGATCTCAGCGGAGACCCGCCAATGTCCATCATCATCGAACGCGACGGCCCGGTGGCCGTCTTCACCATCAACCGGCCGCAATCGCGCAACGCTGTCGATCCCGATACGGCGGCCGCGCTCTACGACGCGTTCTGCGAGGCGGAGCGCGACGAGGGGGTGCTGGCATACGTGCTGACGGGCGCCGAGGGCGCTTTCTGCGCGGGAGCCGACCTCAAGGCCGTTGCGGCGCGGGGCGAGCGGGCCCTGCCGCCCAAGCGCCACACACAGCAGGCGCCCATGGGTCCTACGCGCCTGCTGGCGGATCGCGACGAGAGCGAGAGTTTCGTCAGTCTCTCGAAACCGCTGATCGCGGCGATCGAGGGACATGCCGTCGCCGGCGGTCTGGAGCTGGCGCTGATGGCGGACATGCGCGTGGCGTCGGAAACGGCGGTGTTCGGCGTTTATTGCCGGCGATGGGGCGTGCCCCTGATTGACGGCGGCACGCTTCGCCTGCCGCGCGTGATCGGCCACGGTCGCGCGATGGACATGATCCTCACCGGCCGCGCGGTTGATGCGCAGGAGGCCTATGCGTGGGGCCTCGCCAACCGCCTGGTCAAAGCCGGTGAAGCGCGCGCCGCCGCGGTCGCGCTGGCCAGGGAGATTTCGCGCTTCCCGCAAGCCTGCGTGCGTGCGGACCGCGCCAGCGCCTATGCAGGATGGAGCCTTGATCTCGCGGAAGGTCTGAAAGCCGAAGCGCGGCGTGGTGCGCCAGTCGTTGGCCGCGAGGGCCAGGCCGGCGCTGCACGCTTTGCAGCCGGCAAGGGACGCGGCGGAGATTTCGGCGAGATCTGACGGCGCAGCGACTGTCAGAAGCCTGTTATCAGATCGGACACCGCGAAATAGGCGGACGTCCCGGGCGTCACCGCCAGGATGAGCAGCGAATAGCGCCGCATCGAAGCGACGCCCGTGCTGGTGCGTCCGCCCAACTCATCCCATGTCGCCGGCCGCAGGCCCTGCGTTTCGCGATAGATCACGAAAGGCTGCTGCGCGTAGCTGGAAAAACCGGATGCGAACGCCTCGAAATCATCGCCGGCGCCGGCCATTCCGTTCGGCCAGAATTCCATGAGGTAGGCGTTCTCCCGCTGCTGTGGCCCGAGAACGGACGCTCCGCCCCGGAAAACCCACGGCTCGCCGCCTTTCATTCCCATCCTTGCAAGGAGCGGCGGCATGCTGCGGTTTCGGAAGGAGGCGTCGAGCGTTGTGGCGGGAACCGTGATCGACCGGTGCGCACTCTCAGTTGCGTAAAGGCTGTGTTCGCCGAATTCGGAGACCGTCTGGAACAGGCGTGCTGATCCCGGTTCAGCCGACACGGCCATTCGCGTCAGGTGCGTGGTGACGCGGTCGCCGCCGGCTTGCGCGTTCAGCTTCAGCAATCCGAAATTCCGCCGGTCCGGCTCGAAGGCGTGAATCTCGGACCCGGGCTGCATCGTGCGCCGGGCGATCGCGGTGTACCAGCCGACGCCGGCGGAGAGATCGAGGAACAGGCTGAAATGCGGCAGCAGGCGCTGGACCAGCAGCGTCTCGAACGGCTCGAAAACGCCGTCGCGTTCCAGAGATTGTGTGAGACGCGCTCCGGTTTCGGGTGGATGGCCCCAGAAAGCGAAGGGGGCGATCCCCTCCGGCCGCGCCTCCAGACAATATCCACGCGGCCGTGGTTTGAGCAGGTCGAGGAATCCCATGTTCCGTCCAGCTGAAGATGGGCCCCGCAACCGCGATAGTCGATTTGGGCGGGCCTGTCGAATTGTGGGCTGACAAGGGGGCTTCGCGGCTAGCGCTGGCAACGCGTGCAGTAGAAGGTCGACCGGCCTGACTGCACCAGGCGGCGGATGGGCCGCTCGCAGACCGGGCAAGCCTCGCCTTCCCTGTCGTAAACGCGGAAGCGGTGCTGGAAATAACCGAGTTCGCCGTCCGTGTTTGCAAAGTCGCTGATCGACGATCCGCCCGCGAGAATGGCCTCGTCGATGACCGCGCGGACTTCCGCAGCCAACCGCTCCAGGCGCTCCGGCCGGATCGATCCGGCGAGTCGTCTGGGCGAGATGCCCGCGCGAAAGAGCGCTTCGGACACATAGATGTTGCCAAGCCCGGCGACGACACGCTGGTCGAGCAGCGCCGCCTTCACCGGCGTCTTCTTTCCAGCGAACGCCTCGCGCAGATAGGCGGCCGAAAAAGCATTGGAGACTGGCTCGGGGCCCAGCCCCTCGAAGGCGGGGTAGATGTCCAGTTCGCCAAGCGGCCAGAGATCCATCGACCCGAACCGGCGGGGATCGTTGAAGGTGATCCGGGCGCCGCCTTCCATGTCAAAGACGACGTGGTCGTGGGCCGGATCGATGCGGGTCTCGTGGTGGAATTTTCCAGGGCGCGTGTCGGTTATAGTGAATCGCCCGGTCATGCCGAGGTGCATGACCAAGGCTTCGCCGGTCGAGAGCTCGCCGACCAGGTATTTCGCCCGCCGGCCGAGCGCCGCCAGCCGGACGCCCGTGAGCCGGTCAGCGAAATTCGGCGGAAAGGGGAATCGCAGGTCCGCGCGGCGCGTTTCGGCCCGCAGAATCCTGCGGCCTTCCATCGCAGGCGCGAGGCCGCGGCGAACTGTTTCGACTTCCGGGAGCTCGGGCATCGGCCTCGCATATAGCTCTGGTAACGCCCTTCGCCTATGGTCGGGCCGCAATGGACGAAGACAAGGTCTCCTTCGGGTTCGAGGACGTGAGCCGGGATGAAAAATCCCGGCGCGTCAAAGGCGTATTCGCGTCCGTCGCCTCGAAATACGACCTGATGAACGACCTCATGTCGGCGGGCGTCCACCGCGTCTGGAAGGCCAACCTGATCGCCAAGCTGAACCCCCAGCCGGGCGAGACGCTGATCGACGTGGCGGGCGGCACGGGCGATGTCGCGCGGGCCTTTCACCGGCGGGCGAGCGAGGTCGCGAAACGGCGCAACGCGACGCATGATGCGCTGGCGATCGTCGCCGACATCAACGAGGCCATGCTGGTCGCCGGGCGCAAGCCGGGCGAGGACCATCTGCCGAGGGTCGCCTGCGATGCGGCGCGCCTGCCCTTCCGCGATCGCTGCTGCGATGCGCTGACGATCTCGTTCGGCATCCGCAATGTGGTGGAGATGGATGCGGCCCTGCGCGAATTCCGCCGCGTGCTGAAACCGGGCGGCCGGTTCGCCTGCCTCGAATTCTCGCACATGACGCATTCGCTGCTGCAGGACATCTACGACCGTTATTCCTTCAACGTGATCCCGCGCATCGGCGAGATCGTGACGGGCGACAAGGCCAGCTACCAGTATCTGGTGGAATCGATCCGCCGCTTCCCCGATCAGGAAACGTTCGCCGCGCGCATCCGGGACGCCGGGTTCGGTCAGGTGGGCTACGAGAATTACTCCGGAGGCGTCGCGGCCCTCCACACGGGATGGGCGGTGTAGGCCCATGCTGGATGCGCTGTCCGACTATCTGCGCCTCGCCCGCGCCGGGGCCGTCATGGCCCGGCATGATGTGATCATTCCCGAAGCCTACAAGTCGCGGGCGCCGTGGTTCGCCCGCGCGGCCGGTTCGGTGCTGCGGCTTCTTCCCGGCGGCGGCGCGCGGGGCAAGCGGCCGGGCCAGCGCTTCGCCGGCGCGCTTGAAAGGCTTGGACCGGCCTGGATCAAGCTCGGCCAGTTCATGGCGACGCGGCCGGACGTGATCGGCGTCGAGGCGGCGAACGATCTCTCCCGTCTCAAGGACGCGCTGCCGCCGTTTTCAGGCACGCAGGCCGAGCGCACGCTGCGCGAGGAATTCGGCGAGGACGCGGCGCGGCTGTTTCCAAGGCTGGGACCGCCGATCGCCGCCGCCTCGATCGCCCAGGTCCATCGCATCGAAACGCCGGAAGGGCCGAAGGCGGTCAAGATCCTGCGGCCGAACGTCGAACACGAGATCGAACTCGAACTGCGCGCCATGCGCCGCATCGCCCGCGACGCCGAGCGCAGCCAGTCGCCGGAAGTGAAGCGGATGGAGCCGGTCGCCTTCGTCGAGACCATGGCGCGTTCCCTGACGCGCGAGCTCGACCTGAGGCTCGAAGCCGGCGCGGCGTCTGAATTCGGGGAGATCGCCGCCATCGACGGATATGTCTCGGCGCCGGCGGTGGACTGGGAGCGCTGCAGCCAGCGCGTGCTCACGACCGACTGGATCGAGGGCAAGAGCCTTACCGATCCCGGCGCGCTGGACGGGATCGACCGGCCGGACCTCGCCAACCGCATCACGCGCGGCTTCCTCGCCTGCGCGCTGGACCATGGTTTCTTTCACGCCGACCTGCACGAGGGAAACATGATCCTCGCCAGTGACGGGCGGCTGGTGCTGGTCGATTTCGGCATCATGGGGCGGATCGGACCGGACGAGCGGTTGTTCCTCGCTGAAATCCTCAAGGGCTTCCTGGAACGCAACTACACCCGCGTGGCTGAAGTTCATCTCGAGGCGGGCTATGTGCCGCCCAATCATTCTGCCGCGGAGTTCGCACAGGCGCTGCGTTCGGTGGGCGAGCCGATCTTCGGGCGCGACGCCCGGGACGTGTCGATGGCGCGGGTGCTCTTGCAGCTGTTCGATATTACCCGGCAGTTCGGCATGCACCTGAGGCCCGAGCTGGTGCTGCTGCAGAAGACGATGGTGCAGGTTGAAGGCGTCTCGCGCGCCATCGATCCCGCGCACAATATCTGGCAGGCGGCGAAACCCGTGGTCGACCGCTGGACGCGCCGCGAGTTCGGGCCGGAGGGCATTCGCCAGATCGCGCTCAATGCCGGGCGGGCGGCGCTGCAGCGCCTGCGCAAACTACCGGAGACGCTGGACCGGCTGGACATTGCCATCATGGCCGCCGCCAACCCGCCGCCGCCCCCTGCCCCGGCGACCCGCACGCCCGGCTGGGCCTGGTTCCTCGCCGGCGCGGTGATCGCGTCTGCGGCTGCGGCGGTTGCGTGGTGGGTTGTGGCGGGCGGCTGAGGCGCCTCTTCGCCCCCTGCTCATATGAGACGGCGAGCGGCCCCCGCGACTGTCCGGGTTCGATGAATGGGCGGGGGGCAAACCTGGCTGAGCTGCGGGCTTCAAACAGGCCCCAGGATGAGACGGTCTGCACCCCGCCGCCGCGCCC
>WGLW01000051.1 GCA_016125405.1 Alphaproteobacteria bacterium
CTAGACTGGCGCGGTCCAGCGCGCGAACCGGCGCGCGACTTCCTCATAAACCGGCCGCTTGAACGGGATGATCAGGTCTGGCGTCTCATCCAGACGCGTCCAGCGCCAGGCGTCGAATTCAGGCGTATGGACGTCCAGGCGGATGTCGCTGTCAACGCCGTTGAAGCGAAAGGCGAACCACTTCTGGCGCTGCCCGACATAGGGCCCGGAGAGACGGGCCTTGAGGGCTGGCGGAAAGTCATAATAGAGCCAGGGTTCGAGTTCCTCGAGAAGGTCCACCTGCCTCGCGCCAACGCCGATCTCCTCGCCGAGTTCGCGGATCGCCGCTTCGTGCGGCGCCTCGCCGCGATCGACGCCGCCTTGCGGCATCTGCCAGGCATGGCCGCTATCATCGCGGCGCACGCCCGCTCGCCGGCCGATCAGCACATGGCCTCTCTTCGAGAAAACCGCGAGGCCGACATTCGCCCGGTAATGCGAGGGATCGCGATCACCGGACATCGGGTCCGGAGGAGACGACCCCTCTTGCGTCAAGCCGGGCTCTTGGGCGTCTTGGTCAGGATGATCGGCGCTCCGGAGCGTTGCGCGGCTGCGCCGTCAGGCGCTGCAGGCGCTGTATGGACGCCCACCGAGGCTGAAACCGGCGCCAGCTGGTAGCCCTTGGCTTTCAGGCCTTGTGTCCAGATGCGGAACTGCTCGATGGTGACCGGATAGGCATAACCGATGCCGATCGCATCGCCGTTCTGGAGGGCGAGCGCTTCAAGCTGCAGCAGCTGGTGATCGATGGCGTCGGCCGAAGTTTCCACGTCAACGATGCGGTCCGCGACGTGGAAGGAGAGGCCGGAGGTCTTGGCGGCGTCCGGCAGAACCGAACGGGCGGCGGCGCCGTCGTTGACGAAGACGAGGCCGTGCGATTTCAGCGCATCGAACACGGGGCCGGCTGCGTGCGTATCGGTCGCGAACTTGGCGCCCTGGTAGTTGGTGACGCCGAAATAGCCTGACGCCTTGCCGAGCAGCAGGTTGAGACGGCGAATGTTCTCGTCGGTCGAGGCGGAGGTCAGCAGGGTGTAGGGGCCTGTATCGACGTTGGGATAGTCATAGGGCTCCATCGGCAGTTCGAGCAGGACTTCGTGACCTGCAGCGCGCGCGCGGTTGATCCAGGTTTGCAGATCATTGGCGTAGGGTACGAACGAGAGCGTAACTTCCGGCGGAAGGTCATTGATCGCCGCCAGCGTATGGCTGGCCTTGAGGCCCAGCCCGCTCACGATCAGCGAGACTTTTGGCGCGCCGGCAACCGGCGTGAAGGGTCGGGCATAGGCCTCGGCCGGCGTGCGTCCGTCGTCGGCGATCTTGGGCAGGTCGCCGGCCGGCGTGCGCTGGTAGAAGCCCGCGATCGGCGCCTTCGGCAAGGCGGTGGAGGCGCTGACCGCAATGGTCTTGGGGTTGTCGACCTCGGTGACGGTGAAGCTGGCCTGGACCGGCGCGTCGCCCTCGTCGCCATCGCCTGTTCCGTCAGGGATCTCGTCGCTTTCAGCGCCATGCAGCGCGCCGGTGGCGATATCCGGCGACAGGTTTTCGAGGCGTGTCTTGAGCACAGGCGGCGGTCCGGCCTGCGGTTGAAAGAGGGCGATCTCGATTTTCGGGCTTCCGGCGTCCGGATCTCCGAACAGGTAGGCCGCACCGCCGCCGGCGGCGCCCAGCAGTCCGAATACGGCGCAGCCCAGCACGAGCTGGTTCAGACCGGTCCGAAGGGCCGATGTTTCGGCGGTTCGCGACGCAGGCATCAGGCAACCCCATCATCAACAGACACGAACGCAGCACCTTGCGTCAGGTGTCTTAAGAAGCTGGTAATATGGCTGCGGCGGTTCGCCCCGCGGGGCAACCGCGATTTACACAGGTAAACGCTCCGGCCCGGCGTTTCGGGCGGATCTTCGGCGGTCCGGCATGAATTCCGGTTAAGGCTTCCCGGTTAAGGCTTCGATGTGGCGGCGGCCATGTCTTTTGTCGGCGCCGCTTCGCCGCTGCGAATGATCTTGAGCGCCTCATCGAGCTGGTAGTCCTTGCCCACATAGGCCGCCGGCGGCATGTCGGCCGGGACGTGCGGCGGCTTGCGCACTGCGCCCTGTTCGTTTTGCAGCGCGTTGGGGAGCGAGGCCTCGGTGTAGCGCGCGGCGCGCTTCTTGAGGTCCTTCACCTCGTCGTCGCTCAGGCGCACGGCGGCGACCTCGAAGTCCGGATCGATGCCGGAGCCCTGGATCGAGCGGCCAGAGGGCGTGTAGTAGCGCGACGTCGTGAGGCGCATCGCGCCCTTGTTGGGACCGAGCGGGATAACGGTCTGGACCGAGCCCTTGCCGAAACTCGTCATGCCCACGATCTTGCCGCGGCCGCGGTCCTGGAGCGCGCCCGCGACGATTTCCGCCGCTGAAGCCGTGCCGCCGTTCGTGAGGACGACCACAGGCAGACTGTTGGGGAAATGATCGCCGCCGCGGCGGACCAGATAGCGCTCGACGTCTTCGGGCCGGCGGCCGCGGGTCGAAACAACTTCTCCGCCGGTCAGGAAGCGCGAGGAAACCTCGATTGCCTGTTCGAGGAGGCCGCCGGGATTGTCGCGCAGGTCGAGTACGAGACCCTTGAGCGGTCCCTTGGACTGCTTCTTCAGATCCTCAAGCGCATCATCGAGGCCGTCGGCCGTACGTTCGTTGAACGTCGAGATGCGGACATAGCCGATGTCCCCCTCAAGGTGATCCTTGACGCTTTCGGGGCGGATCACTTCGCGCTTCAGCGTCACGTCAAACGGATCGACGCCGTCGCGCACGACGGTGATCGAGATGGTGGAACCGACCGCGCCGCGCATCTGCTTGACCGCATCGTTGAGCGTCAGGCCGACGATCGACTGGCCGTCGATCGCGGTGAGATAATCGCCCGACTTGATGCCGGCCTTTTCAGCCGGCGTGCCATCCATCGGCGCCACGACCTTGACGAACCCGTCCTGGCCGGTGACTTCGATCCCGAGACCGCCATACTCGCCGGAGGTCTGCACCTGCATGTCGCGGAATTCGTCGGGGTTCATGTAGCTCGAGTGGGGATCGAGCGAGGAGAGCATACCGTCGATCGAGGCTTCGATCGCCTTGTTCTCGTCGATCGGCGTTACGTAGTCGGACTGCACTCTCGCGAGAATTTCCGCGAACAGCTCAAGATGGGCGAATGTTTCCGCGCGCTTGTCGGACTGTCCCGTGGTGACGGCGAAAGCCGACACGCCGAGCGCGGCGCCAACCAGCCCTGCGCCGATAACCGGACCAACCAACCATTTGCGCATATCGGGATAGCTCCTCGGTAGTAACCCTCTGGTCCAGTTGCGGGCGGGCCGTTCCTGGCGGCCCGAACCGCTTAACACGTCTGGCCGTTGCATATCATGCGCCGCGGCCCAGCCATTTCTTCGGATCAACAGGCTGACCTTTGCGCCTTACCTCCAGATATAGTTCCGGAGAGGGCGATTTCTGGTCAGCCATGCGACCGATCGGTTCGCCCGCCAGGACCCACTGTCCCGCCTCAGGGTAAATGGCGCCGAGACCCGAAACTACCACAAGGATGTCTCCTCCCACATCGAGAATCAACATCTGCCCGTAAGTTCGGAAGGCGCCGGCATATTCGACCCGGGCATCGAGGGGGGCGATAACCTGGGCGCCGGGGCGGGTTGCGTAGGTGAGGCCCGAACTGACGAGACCATCGCGTTTCTGGCCAAATTCCCGGATCTGCTTGCCCACCACCGGTACGAGGGGGGCCGACCCGGCAGGCGCCCCGGGGCGGGGCGCCGTCGCCAGCGGGCTGTCGGGAAGGACGTTTGGCCGCGGGGCGGCCGCTGCATCTGGTCTCGTGGAGGATGTCGCAGCCGTGCGTGCGGGCTTTGCCGAAGGCGCAGCCGGGGCTGCTGCGGCAAGGTCATCCAGCAGGTCGTGAAGGGTGTCCGCCTCCCGCGCGAGGCGGTCGGTCCTGGCCTTGAGGCTCGCCGTTTCGGTTTCGAGCGAGACGCGCGCGAGGCGCTTTTCCTCAGCCAGCGCATCGATCTCCTGGCGCCGCGCGGCAAGCGCCTCGTCAGCCTCCGCCAGGGTCGCCTTTTCGTGCTTCACATCCTCAACCAGCGCGTTGAGCTGGTCGATGCGCTCGCTCAGCTGTTTTGCCCGGGCCGAGAGGGCGGGGGCGACGTCGCCCATCAGGATTGCGGCGCGCACGGCCGTTCCGGCGTCTTCCGGGCTGGCGGCAAGGGCGGGAGGGCGGTGTGCGCCGAACGTCATCAGGGCGGCCAGCAGGTCATCCAGCGCAGCACGATCGCTGACCAGATTGCTGCGCGCCTCAACAACCTGCCTGTTCAGATCCACAAGGCGGGCCTCGGCGGCGCTGGCCTGTTCCTCGCGGCGCTGGCTGTCGGCGGCCGCCGCGAGCAAGTCGCGGTCCACTTCGGCGGCGGCGCGTGCAGCCTTCCGCCCCTCCGTCTCGAGGCGCTTCAGGCGTTTCATCGCTTCGTCGCGTTCGGCTTCGACGCGCTTGAGGTCGTCGACAGTATAGGTGTCGGGCCGGGGCAGGCTGGATTGGGCAATCGCTCCTGAACCGCCAAGCGGGATCAGGACGAGAAGGGCGGCCAGGCGAGCGCGACGCATCATTCGCGGTGATAAGGCGATCCCGCCTCGATGGACAGCGCCCGGTATATCTGTTCCGCCAGCATGACGCGGACAAGCCTGTGCGGCCAGGTCTGCACGCCGAAGCCGAGCGTCCAGCGGGACCTCTCGGCGACTTCGGCGGATGTTCCGTCCGCCCCGCCGATCAGGAAGCAGACGTCTTCCGCCTGGTCCCGCCAGGCCATCAGCCGCCTCGAAAGGGCGGCAGAGGGCCAAGCCTCTCCCCGCTCGTCCAGCCGCACAAGCGTGGCGCCGCTCGCGCGCGACAGCAGCCGGACGCCTTCAGCCTCCTTGCCGCCGCCGGCTTCAACCTCGATCTCCTCGAGGCTGCGATAGCCCAGTCCCTGTCCGGTCTTGCGGGCGCGGGCGAGATAGTCGTCGACCATCGCCCGCTCCGGTCCGTCTTTCAGACGGCCAACGGCGATGAGGCGGATGCGCATGAAGCGGTCTCAGCCGCGCGGATCTGCGGCGCGCGGATCCGCGCCAGGCGGCGGCGCGGCGTCGGTCGACCAGATGCGCTCGAGATTATAGAACTCCCGCACTTCGGGCCGGAAGATATGGACGATCAGGTCGCCCGCATCGATCAGGACCCAGTCCGCGTTGGGAAGGCCCTCAACGCGCAGGCGCGAGGCGCCCGCATCCTTGAGCCGGCGCGCGACGTGGTCGGCAAGCGCGGTGACGTGGCGCTGGGAGCGTCCGGACGCGATGATCATGGCGTCGGCGAGCGACGATTTTCCTACCAGATTGATTTCGAGAATGTTTTCGGCCTTGTCGTCTTCCAGTTGGGCGGCGACGAGCCGGGCCAGTTGGCCAGCGTCCTCAGGGACTGGGTCGGAGGCGGGTGAGGCCGGTGAAGCAGGATCGCTTGTGCCGGTCTTCGGGCTGCGCAGGGCGGGCAGGGGTCTTTCCTCAATGTGGTGAACGATGGCCAAGCCTAACACGCATGGGCCGCATGGGAAACGCATAAGAGCCGCAGTTATGTCTCTTATGGTGCATTATTAATGGAGTCAGGACGGCTGGATCCGGAACCCCAGACGGGTGAATACCGCGCGCGCCTCCGGACTATCGAGGAAGGCGAGGAAGCTGGAGGCCGCGGGCCTGTCGCCGCCGCTGACGGCGGCCGAGGGATAGGAAATGGGCGGATGGCTTTCGGCCGGAAAGACGCCCACCAGCGCAACCTTGTCTTTGGCGATAATCCGGTCGGTGAGGTAGACGACGCCCGCCGCCGCCTCGCCACGCTCCACGAAGAGCAGTGCGGCGCGCACGTTTTCCGCGCGTACGACCGAAGATGCGATCCCGGGCCAGATACCGAGCGTCTCCAGCGCGGCCTTGCCGTATTTGCCCGCCGGCACGCTGTCAGGATCGCCCATCGCAAGTTTCCCGCCCTTGAGCGCGCCCTTGAGATCCATGTCCTTCCCGATCGCCAGCGCAAACGGCCGATCCGCGGGCGCGACAAGGGCGAGCTGGTTGGCGAGCGTGCTCGCGCGGGTTGCGGGATCAATGAGCTTGCGGGTCTCAAGATAATCCATCCACGCTTCGTCGGCAGAGATGAAGACGTCGGCCGGCGCGCCCTGTTCGATCTGCCGCGCCAGTGTCGAGCTGGCGGCGTAGACGATCACCGGCCTTGGATGGCCGTGTTTGGCATAAAGATCGCCGATCTGGTTCAACGCATCCGTGAGACTGGAGGCGGCGTAGACGCGGACGGGTTTTTCCTGCGCGACAGCGGCTGCGGCCCCGGCGAGGCCCGCCAGCGTCGCCAGAACGGCGCAGACAACAAGGCGCAAGCGGCGCATGATCGACCTCGTTATAGCTTGCTGCATATAACGATGCCTGTCGCATGCGGCAAGCAGATGCGGCGCCCATATGCTCAGCGCCCATATGCTCAGTACCCGGCGCTCAGCGCACCAGCGCCACCATGGCGAAGGCTGCATAGGTGCCAAGGGCGTTGCCGATCGATCCGATGAGGATTGCGGGGAGGACGAGGTCCTGTCGCTTCTCCGCCTCGGCGAGAACGAAGGCAGTCGATGTACCGCCGATATTGGCGCTGGAAGCGATGGCCAGAACGACCGGCTCCAGTTTCAGCAATGCGCCGGCTCCGAAAAGAATGACGCCGTGCACCGCGAATATGATCGCGACATAGGTAAACAGCATCGGCGTCAGCTGACCGGCGGCGACAAGCGCAGCAAGGTCTGCATTGGCGCCCACCACCGCAAGAAACAGAAACGTGCCCCACATGCCGATGGTGTTTGCCTGTGTCAGGCGCGCAAGGCCGGGAAGCTGTGCGAGCGCCAGGGCCAGGGTTGTCACAATCAGGATCGAGGGAATGGCGAGCCCGCGCGCTTCGAACCAGGTCGAGAGCAGATCGGAGATCCAGAGCGCCGCTGCCGCCAGCGCCAGCGGCGCGCCGACAGAGAGGGCGCCGGTCAACGGTGTTGACAAGGACGTGCGCGCTGCGGGCGTGGAGGCGATGGCGTTTGCCGAAGCGCGCTTGCGAAACCAGCCTGTTCCAGCCAGGAGGGCGGGCAGGGCCAGGGTCGCGACGATCCAGACGTCGGTCATGACATTGTCGACCACTGTCGAGGCCGTGTAGAGCCCGCTGTCCCGCGTGAGGCCATAGGCGAGCGCAACCGCGTTGAAATTGGCGCTGCCGCCGATGTAGGTGCCCGTGAACATTCCAGCGAGCGGCGCTGCATGTTCGCCGAGCATGGCCCGAGCCGGCGTGAGCGTATTGGCCGCCCAGACGCCGAGAAACGTACCGACGGCGCCAAGGGCGAAAGCGACCAGCATTGGCGCCCCGGCGCGTCTCAGAGCGCCAAGATTGACGTCGAGAAGGACAAGGAAGATCGAGCCGGGAATCAGGTAAGTGAATATCGGATCATAAACGACACCGCCGGAAGAGGCGGGCGGGATGATCCTGAAATTCGCCAGCAGGGCGCCGAACACGATGACGATCATCGCCGCGCCGATGCGCTTCATCGGACCCGTGCGGCCCAACATGTCGGCGAGGGCGACGGCAACAAGCAGAATGGCGAGAATGCCGGCCGGGGACGTGACAAGAACGCCAGAGGTCATGTGTGGGTCTGCGCCTTGTTGTGGGACGGGCGGGCTACGGGCAGGAGGTCACAGGCCATGGCGGCGAGGCAAGGCCTCGCATCGCCAAAATCAGGCGAGCCTGGTCAGACGGATCGCAACGGGTCGGGTTATGCCGGCTTCTGCGCAGGTGTGCGCAAGCGCGCCCTGGGATCAACGTGTTCCACATCGCCGGGCGCAACCGGTTCGCCGCATTCGGAGCACTGGATCACCGGCTGGAAGGCGTGACCGCAGGTCTTGTGAATGCGCCTTACACGGTAGGCGCTGGTCCCGGGCAACCAGGTTTCGGCCCAGTTGCTCATGGTCATCAACAAGGGCCCAAGCGCACGGCCGGATTCGGTAAGCCGGTAATCATGCCGCGGGGGGTGAAGCTCGTAAGGCTCGCGCACCAGAATGCTGCGCTCCACGAGATGAGCGAGCCGCTCGGATACGATGGCGCGACTGCAGCCGAGGCGCCTGTGAAACTCTTCGAAGCGCGTTACGCCTCGCAAAGCGTCGCGCAACAGCAGCACGGTCCACCGGTCGCCGATCACCGACATTGCGCGGGCTACGGGACAAGGCTCGGTTTCGAGTTCGCTCCAGCGCATGGCGGGCTTCCTCTCACAGCTCTCGGCATCGTGTAATCTCGTTCACACGAACCGGTTGACCCCGCCGTTCGGCGCAAGGCAAGGTCAGTTCAGAAAATAAACTTAAGTGACGTCGGGGAGGACGGCAATGGACATCGTCAGGGCGCCGGGTCGCCGTTTCGGCGGCTGGATCCGCGCCGTATCCTGGGCTGCGCTTGGTTGCGGCGTGGCCCTTCCGGCTGTCGCGCAACAAACAGCCCAGGCGCCGGAAACCGTCGCGCCGACAACGCCGGTGAGGACGTCCGAAGGCGTGCAGACGTTCGATGCGGCGTACTTCCGCACCTACAATCCGATAACGGCGTACGACATGGTGGCGCGTGTGCCGGGCTTCGAGATCAGCGACGGCGAACAGTTGCGGGGGTTTGGCGCAACTGCCGGCAATGTGTTGATCAACGGCGAACGGCCATCCTCGAAGACGCTTATTTCAGACCAGCTGAAACGCGTTCCGGCCGAGGAAGTCGCGCGTGTCGAACTGATTTCGGGAAGTGCGAGCAACGTTGACGTTCGGGGGCAAACGCAACTGGTCAACGTCGTTCTCAAACGCACGCACAAGTCCTCGCCAACGACGTACGTCGCCGAACTTCGCGACATCCAGTATTCCAACCGCCTTGGCTGGGTGGCGCAGGCGACGAAGACATTCGCACTGGGGTCAACTGCGGACCTCACCATCGACCTGCAGGCGCCCAATCTTCGCGGACGGGTGAACAACCTCGAAACGGTTCGCGACGCCAACGGCGCCGTCACTGAAATCCGCGACCAGTTCGGACAGCCGAACAATATCGGCCTGCAGGGCACCGGGACGCTGAAATGGCGGCCGACGGCGAGCGATACCGTGAGCCTCAACGGGCAATATGCGCCGACGTGGAACTCGACGAATTCCAACTCCATCGCGCGCGGTCCGGACGGATCGTTTCATAACGAACGCCCGGGCCTGTCGGACTTCAGCAACGACTACACCGCCGAGCTGGCGGGCGACTGGGAGCACCGGTTTTCCTCGAACCTGTCGGTCAAGGCGATCGCGCTGGCGACATTTTCGGGCGTCGATGAGGATGACGAATACGACACCTTTACGCCGGCGGGCCTGGTCAACGTCCAGACGCTGAACCGGACCACAAAGGCAGGCGAGCGGGTGGGCAGGGCTGTGCTGACGTGGCGGCCGGGGTCCGCCCATACCATCGACATCGGCGCCGAAGGCGCCTTCAATTTCCGCGACACCGACCTCCAGATCTTCAATGACCACGGCGCGGGTCCCGTGGAACAGGTGCTTCCGGTTGCAGCGACGCGGGTCGAGGAGCTGCGCGGCGAAGCCTTCATCACGGATGTCTGGCGGATGACGCCGGCGCTGACGCTGGAGACCGGGTTCAATTTCGAGGCCTCCCGCATCACCCAGTCGGGCGACGCCTCGCAGCGGCGCGAATTCACCTATCCCAAGCCGCGCGCCATCCTCACCTGGCAGGTCGCGCCGATGGACCAGCTGCGCTTCAGCGAGGTGCGCGACATCTCGCAGCTCGATTTCACCCAGTTCGCCTCGACCATCGCGGTGATCGATAACATCGTCCTGCTCGGCAATCCGAACCTGGAGCCGGAAAAGACATGGAAAAGCCGGCTGGAATGGGAACACCGGTTCTCGCAACGCTCGGCCGTCACGGTCTCGCTGTTTCACGACGCCGTGCAGGATGTGGCTGACCTGATCCCGATCTCCGGTTTTGATGCACCGGGCAATCTCGGCGACGGGACACGTGACGGCGTTGAGCTGCGCGGCGCAGCGCCCCTGTCGGTCATCGGCATTCCCAATGCGGAGCTGCGTTTCAGCGGGACCTACCAGAACACGTCGGTGACCGATCCGGTGACGGGTGAAAAGCGCTCGTTCACCGACGAGAAGGACTGGACCTGGAACGTCAATTTCCGCCAGCAACTGCCGAAATGGCAGGCTGCCTGGGGCGGCACGCTGCTGCGCTGGTCGAAATACCAGGAGTTCAAGCTGCAGGAGGCGGACCTGTTCGACCGTCAGGGCGAGCGTTTCGACCTGTTCGTCGAGACGACACGGTTCAAGGGCCTGACTATCCGCCTGACGGCGTCCAACCTCGCCCCGAACCCGGAAGACCGTGTCCGTACCTTTTATGTCGGCACGCGGGCGTCGGGGACTGTGCTGCGGACCGAGCGCCGCAAGCAGAAGGGCGGCCCGGATGGAACGCGCGTGCTCGCCCTCAGGGTCTCGGGCGCCTTTTAGGGACTGAAATTAATCTTGGGCCGGTGTCGGACCGGGCTATCCTCGACCGTCCTTGAGGTCGAGGAGGCCCGCTCATGATGTATGCCGTGCTCTGTTATAATTCCGAGGAAACCGTCTTCTCCTGGACCAAGGATGAGGACGACGCCGTGATGGCGAAGCTGCAGACCGTCCACGACAGGTGGGAGAAGGCCGGCAAGCTGAAACCCTCGCTGCGGCTCCTGCCGACCACGGCCGCCACCACGCTGCACAAGGCCAGGGACCTAGTCGTCGACGGTCCCTACGCCGAGACCAAGGAGCAGCTGCTGGGGTTCTACATCGTCGATGTGGACGATCTCGATGAGGGCCTGAAATTCACACGCGAGCTGGCTGCGGTGAACCCCGGCGGCGCCTACGAGCTGCGGCCGGTGATGCTCTATTATCCAGGCGCCCCTGTCGAAAAAACGGGACCGCAATAGCCGATGACCGACGCCGCGTGGATCGAGCGGGCGCTGGTCTCCTCCCGCCCTCAGGCGGTGGCGGCGCTGCTGCGCTATTTCCGCGATCTCGATGCGGCCGAGGAAGCCTATCAGGACGCCTGCCTGCGCGCGCTGAAGACCTGGCCGGTCAACGGACCGCCGCGCAATCCGGCGGCCTGGCTGATCATGGTCGGCCGCAACGCCGCACTCGACGGAGTTCGCCGGCGCGCAAGGCAGGCGCCGCTGCCGGATGAGGCGCTGATTTCCGATCTGGACGACCAGGAGTCCGATCTCGCGGAGCGGCTGGACGACAGCCAGTATCGCGACGACGTGCTGCGGCTGCTGTTCGTCTGCTGCCATCCGGACCTGCCGCCGACGCAGCAGATCGCCATGGCGCTGCGCATCGTGTCGGGCCTCACCGTGCCGCAGATCGCGCGCGCCTTCCTGGTTTCGGAGGCGGCGATGGAGCAGCGCATCACCCGCGCCAAGGCGAAGGTGGCGGCCGCCGACGTGCCCTTCGAGGCGCCGGGCCCGGTCGAACGCTCCGAGCGCCTCGGGGCGGTGATGAAGATGATCTATCTGGTCTTCAACGAGGGCTATTCTGCGGGACCCAAAGACGCCGACCGCAGTCAGCTGGCGGACGAGGCGATCCGGCTGGGCCGCCTGCTGTTGCGCATGTTCCAGACCGAAGCGGAGGTGATGGGCCTCCTGGCGCTGATGCTGCTGCAGCATTCACGCGCCGCGGCGCGGTTCGACGCCAATGGCGAGGCCGTGCTTCTGGAAGACCAGGACCGCAGCCTGTGGCGGTCCAACATGATTTCCGAAGGCCTCGCCCTGATCGACAAGGCGATGCGGCGCCGGCAGACCGGCCCCTATCTGGTGCAGGCGGCGATCGCGGCGCTGCACGCGCGGGCGCGGCGCTTCGAGGAGACCGACTGGGCGGGGATCGATGCGCTCTACGCCACGCTGGAGCATCTCCAGCCTTCGCCCGTCGTGACGCTCAATCGCGCCGTGGCGGTGTCGAAAACGCAAGGACCTGAAGCGGCGCTCGCCATGATCGATCCCCTGGCGCCGCAGCTTTCCGGATACTTCCACTTTCACGGCGCGCGCGGCGGCCTCTTGTTGCAGCTTGGCCGGGGCAGGGAAGCGCGCGAGGCGTTCGACCGGGCCATTGGTCTGGCCGGCACCGTCGCGGAGGCCGCTCATATCCGCATGCATATCGACCGGCTGATCGCGGAAAACGGCAAGGCCGGCCAGGCCGGCTGAAGCGGCTACAGCAAAAAAGTTTTGCAGGATGTCGGATTGGCGTGGGGCCTGTGCGTCCTTTGATCACGAACGACGCGACCCGCCCTTTCCTCCCCGAAACGGAGCGGGCCGCGCGGAGACGGAAAACTGCCCGCGCGGCCCCAAGTGGACCGAACAGAGACACGGAGACAACGCCATGCGCTTTCTGAACATCATGACCCCCGCCGACCCCGCCGTGAACACGACGCCGCCCGATCCCGCCCACATCGCCGCGATGAATGCGTCCATCCAGGAGGCCGTCGAGGCCGGCGCGATGATCGCGACCGGCGGGCTCGGCAAGCGCGCCACCTCCGCCGCGCGGCTCATCTCGAAAGGCGGCAAGATCACTGTCGAGGACCCGCCCACCAGCCTTGGCGGGGGCGACGGCTGGATGGCGGGCGCCGGCTATGCGCTGACCGAGGCGGCCAGCAAGGACGAGGCGATCGCGCAAGCCAGGACGACGCTCGCGATGATGGGCGCGGACGGCATGCTCGAGATGATCCAGGTCAGCGAAATGGTTCCGGCCGCGCGCCAGCCGGGCATGCCGCCGATGAACGGCGTCATTCCCTATCTCGCGGTCGAAGGCGCAGATGCGGCCGGCAAGCTCTACGCCGAAGCGTTTGGCGCGAAGGAACACCGCCGCATGGCGGCGCAGGACGGCAAGCGCCTGATGCACCTGCATCTCTCGATCAATGGCGGTTCGCTGATGCTGTCGGACACGTTTCCCGAGTTCGGGCATCCGCATCAGCCGTCGAACTGTTTCACCATGACGCTGGTCGTCGCCGACGGACAGATGTGGTGGGACCGCGCCGTGAAGGCGGGGCTCGACATCGTCTCGCCCTACAAGAAGGAGATGTGGGGCGACAATTACGGACAGCTGAAGGACCGCTTCGGCGTCATGTGGGCGATCAATTCGCCGGTCGCCTGACGGGCGCACAGGAGAAGGCGCACAAGGACTGTGGAGGCGGACATGCCCGCAAAACTGTTTCCCATGCTGATCGCAGCCAGCCTGCCCATCGCCGTGCTGGCGGCCGGACCGATGAAGCGCCCGCCGCTTCTAATCGACGGGCCGGCGCCGGCCGCGACGACGGCCCGGCCTCCAGTCCGGCCTGAAATGGCGGCTGCAGGTTTGTTCGCGGCCGTCGAGACGTGCCTGAGCCGGAACACGGATGCGGTGGTCCATGCGGATGGATCCGGAATCGAAGGGAGGGACGTTTCATGTCTTCAGAAACTCTGACTGCCGGCGACGCTGGTCGCCCGCGCCGGGGCATGCTGTGGGGCGGCTATGCGTTGAGCGGACTGGCTGTCGCGTTCTTTCTCATGGATGCGGCGATGAAGCTGATGCAGTTGCCGGTTGTCGCCTCGACGGGCGAGGCGCTGGGCTGGGCCGCCGATACGGCCCTGCCGCTGGGCGTGACGCTGCTGGTGTGCACCGTTCTTTATGTCGTTCCGCAGACGGCGGTGCTGGGGGCGGTCCTGCTGACCGGCTACCTCGGCGGCGCGGTGGCGACGCATGTGCGGGTCGCCAGCCCGCTCTTCAGCCATGTCCTGTTCGGCGTTTATCTCGGCGTGATGGTCTGGGGCGGGCTGTGGCTGCGCGATGCGCGGCTGAGGGCGATCTTCCCGCTTCGATAACTCGCCGGATCAGATCGGCGGCATCGGCGCAGCGAGCATCATCGCGATGCGGATATCGGTGGACGAGGCCGGATCGAGCGGCGCGGGAAGATAGACCCAGGCGGGCGCCGTTTGGTCGGCGAGCGTGCGGGCGGCTTCGGTCGGGATGCGGGCATCCGCGAATGTCCGGGCGAAACGCGAGAGCAGGGGCGTCGGTCCCGATCCCGGGCGCGAGACGACGGCGATAGGGATGGTCTCCGCGATCTCGCGCCAGCGGCGCCAGCGATGGAACTGGCCAAGATTGTCGCCGCCCATGATCCAAACGAAATGCGCGTCAGGCGCCAGCCGTTTCAGCGCGCGGACGAGGTCGATCGTGTAGGTGAGGTGGAGGTCCGCCTCCAGCGCGGAGATGCGCACGCGCGGGCCTGCCAGCGTCCGGCGGGCGGCGGCGAGCCGGTCGCGGAACGCCGTTGTCGTGTGCTTCAGCGGATTGCCGGTGGCGGGCAATATCCATATCCAGTCGAGACCCAGGCGGCGGCGTGCGACTTTCATGAGGTGGATGTGGCCGCTGTGTGGCGGGTCGAACGAGCCGCCCATGACGCCGATGCGCAGGCCGGCCGAGGGGCCGGGAAGACGAGGCGGCAGGTGCGGGCGGCAGTGGTGTTTCATCGGCCGGCAGGATGGGGCGGGAGCGGCCGCTTGTCATCCTGTCTGTGATCCCGCCTGTAATGCCGCCTGTCATCCCGGCGCCATCCCGTCCTTGGGGGGGCGAGCGCCTACTTGGTGACGAGATCGGGCAACTGGTCCGGCGAGGTGGCGAGCAGCCAGGTTCCGCCGGCGTCGGTAATCGCCTTCTCCCAGGCCTTGAGGCTGGCGAAGTATTTGTCCGGGTCGCCCGGGTCGGACTTGATGACGTTCGAGGCGACCACGGTGATGCCCTTGAGATCGAGCGCGACCTTCGAGGTGTCGCATTTCGGCGCGAGGTCCTCGATCATGTCCGAGAAGACCACGATGTAGCGCGCCTTCTCGGGCCGCTGGCGCAATTCGAAAGCGGCCTGGGCGAGGGCGCCGTGGATGTCGGTATGCTTCGTCGATTTGACCGTGCCGGAATAATCCCGGAGCCGGGTGAACAGGGCGCGCTTGGCTTCCGAGGCGCGGCTGGGCGTCTCGGGCAGTCGCTCCTGCAGGACGACTTCCTTGTCCGAGAACGAGCAGGACGAGATCTGGCCGACGCCGATCCAGTCGCCGGGCTGCAGGTTGGAGACGAGAAGGTTGGTCCAGCGCGCAGCGTCCGGCACGCTTTTGACATAGGTGCCCGATGCATCGAACAGCACGAAAACCGATCGGTTGGTCGAGGTGACGATCCCGCAGGCGGCGAGCAGCATGGCGGCCATGCCGGCGGCGAGCCCGGCGACAAGCCTCGGGCGGCGCATCATGCCCTTTGCAGCTCCTGCTCCTGGTCCCGGTTCTTTGCGTCGCGGCCCTTGCTGGTCTGCTCCTTCGCAGGCGGTGCGTCGCGCCGCGCCGGCGGTTTCTCGCGCACGCCGCCCGTGGGCGGCGTGTTGGACGGGGCATAAACGCCGCCCTTGATCCGCCGTTCGGCCCATAGCGGCGCGAAGATGATGAGATCGTAGACGGTGAGAACGAAGAGGCCGAGATTCTTCAGGGCCACCGCGATCGTCTTGCAGATGAAGGCGCCGGCCAGCATCAGGTAGCTGATCGCGATCTGCAGGATGAAGACCGAATTGCGGATGATGGTTTCAAGCGGCAGCGCCGCGGTCGCCAGCAGCCAGGGGATCACCACCGCCAGAACGATCTGCGCCAGGGTGGGCAGGGATATGCCGAACCATTTGGTCATGGTCACCGGCGCTGTGGGCGCCGAATCGGGCGAGGCGGCGAAACTGATGGCGAGGTTCCGGGTTTGCTGGTCAGTCTCGATGAGGTTTTCGCGGACCAGCGCCAGGGCCGCCTCGAGCAGCGAGAAGGACACAAGGAAGCCCAGCGCCGAGACCAGGAGGATCATCCGCGACCGGTCCGACATCGTGTGAAAGGCCGGGATCAGCCGGGTGAAGCCGGCGGCGTCCATGAGAACGACGCCGGCCACGAATTCGAGGAAGATGACGATCATCGCGGCGAAGGTCGGCAGGCCGACGCCGGCGATCTTCGCGCCCTCGCCAACGATTTCGGCCATGGGCCGGGCGATCAGAAAGAAATTGAGGAAGACGCCCGAGAGCGCGATCGCCGTGATGATGAGGGCGATCAGCCAGGGGATCAGGATCGACGCCTTGCTGGCGACCTTGATGCGGTCTTCCGAGTGCAGGCATTCCTCATAGTCGGCGAAGGTCTTGTTGACGCCGTCGATGGCCTTGGTGAAACGGCCCTCGACGAGCGCGAGCTTGTCGACCGAGGCGCGCAGGCGCGGCGCTTCTGTGCGCACGACGCCAAGTTCGGGGCGGATCAGCTTCAGCTGGTCGGCCATCGCCTGGCGCGTTGCGCCGATGGCGCGGTTCACCTTGGTGACGCCCCGGCCTTCCTCGACGCGGGGCAGGGCGGAGCGCACGGCTTTCTCGGCCGCTTCGTTGAGATTGATGGTGGCGAGCGCGTTGGCCGAGGTTTCCAGCGAATGCGCGGTGCTCTGGAGCTTGGTCGCCAGCGATCCCACTTCCTGGGGCAGCTTGTCGGCGCGGCGGCCAATGCGGTCCTCGAGCACGATCATGCGGTCGGCAAGTTCGTCGGCGCGGTGCGAGGCGATCTTCTCGGCGGTGTTGAGGCGCGCCGCCTTGCCGTGTTCGTGGAGCCAGAGACCCCAGCGACCGAACATTCGTCCGGTGATGAAGAAGCATTGCCAGAGCACGCGCCGCACCGGCTCACGCGCCATCCACATCAAAAGGACGAGGCCGACGATGGCGAGCGCCAACGGCCATCCGTAAGGAATGCCAAGGAAGGAATGATGTGCGTTGCTTGTGATGTCGGACGCGGCCGCCGCGCCCTGAGGGTCTGTCTTGTCCACTGCTAGCCTTTCAGCCGCGCGGACCCGCCCCCCTCGGTAAGGTCCGCCCATTAACCAAGATTCGCCTGAGTATGCGGGCGGCAATGTGGCGTGAAAATTACAAACAGGAAAGGATGCGGGTGGGTCCTATCTGGATGAGGGCGGCGCCCGCGCGGCGGAGCCTCCGCTGGAGCATCGATGGGCTTTGGCGAGGACATAAGGGCGCGCCGATTGCGACATGCCCGATGGTTTTTAGGATCGCCCCATGACGGCCGACGAAATCAGGGCGCTGCTGCTCGATGCGAGGATTTGCCGGTCGGGCGATGACCTGGTGGGCCTTGATGCGGCGGAGATCGCCCGCTGGGAAAGCGCGCTGGGCGTCCGCTTCCCGCGCCAGTATCGCGAGCTGCTATCGGCGATCGGCGCGAGGCGGGCGCAGTTCTATGTCGGCACCGATCTATTTCGTCCGGACCTGACCGAAGCGGCGGCGGACATGCTGGATGAAAACGACAACCCCATCACCCTGCCGTCGGGCACGGTCGTTCTTTCCATGCACCAGGGCTACCAGTTCGATTCACTCGTCTGCGGGGGACGCGACGATCCGCCGGTTCATCACTTTCTCGAAGGCCGGGGCTGGACGCTCGATCACTGGCCGTCGCTGACGGCGTGGATCGTCGGCGCCGCTGACTGGCATCGCAAATATCTCTGAGGGCCACTCTGGCGCGGTCATCCTCAGGCGGACGCGCGGCGCGCCTTCCACTGAGCGGCGGTCTGGCCCCAGATGTCGATGGGCTTGTCGTCGAAGGGCGGCGGCATGCGGCCCGGCCCGCGATTGACCGAACCGAGGCGCTTGGCCAGCCGCTGCGAATTGAAATTCGACGGGTCGATGCAGTGGATGATGTCGGTCCAGCCCAGCTCGTTCACCGCGAAGTCCATGCAGGCGATGGAGGCTTCCAGCGCCAGTCCCTGTCCCCAGCGCGATCGGACAATGCCCCAGCCGACCTCAAGTCCCGGCCAACCCTCGGGCGCCCATGGACCGGCGCGGCCGACCCATTCGCCGGTCGACTTCTCGATCAGCGAAAACATCGCATAGCCCTTGAGCGCCCACGAGCCGACGATGGTGGCCATGCCGCGCCAGGCGACGGGCGCCTGCATCTGGCCGCCGATGTAACGCGCGGCTTCCTCGTCGGCCATGTAGGCCGACCACGCGCCGAAATCCTCCTGCCGCGGCACGCGCAGGATCAGCCGTTCGGTTTCGATGACGGTGTCGAGACGGGACGTCGTGCGGGACATTTAAGGGCTCTCCGGTGCAATCCAATCAGACACTGGTCTGCGTTGCGGCGAGCCCTTCGAGGGCTTGTCGGCCGCAGTCTCAGGCCAGCGACGGCTCCAGCTTGCGGCAGGCGTCCAGCAGGCCGCGGACGGCGTTGCAGGATTTCTCGAACATGGCCGTCTCGCCGCTGTCCATCGGGAATTCGACGACGCGCTCCACGCCGCCCGCGCCGATCACCACGGGCACGCCGACATAAAGATCCTTGACGCCGTACTGGCCGGCGAGGTTGGCGGCGACGGGCAGGACGCGTTTCTTGTCCTTGAGGTAGGAGGTCGCCATTGCAACCGCCGATTCCGCCGGCGCGTAGAAGGCCGAGCCGGTTTCGAGCAGGGCGACGATCTCGCCGCCGCCCTTGCGGGTGCGCTCGACCATGGCGTCGAGGTCCGCCTGCGAGAACATGCCGGCCTTGATGCATTCCGGCAGGGGCAGGCCGCCGACCGTGGAGTAGCGCACCATCGGCACCATGTCGTCACCGTGGCCGCCCAGCGTCCAGGCGCGGATGTCCTCGATCGAGACGCCGGTCTTTTCCGACAGGAAGTAGGTGAAGCGCGCGCTGTCGAGCACGCCGGCCATGCCGACGACGTGGCTGGCGGGCAGGCCGGAGAATTTCTGCAGCGCCCAGACCATGGCGTCGAGCGGGTTGGTGATGCAGATGACGAACGCCTTCGGCGCGTGCTGCTTGATGGCGGCGCCGACGGATTTCATCACGCCGAGGTTGATGCCGATCAGGTCGTCGCGGCTCATGCCCGGCTTGCGGGGCACGCCGGCCGTCACGATGATGACGTCGGCGCCGGCGATCACCGAATACTCGTCCAGCGAGCCGCCGGAGAGGCCCGCATCCTGGCCGAAGACCGCCGAGGCTTCGGCGAGGTCGAGCGCCTTGCCCTTGGCGATGCCGCCCTTCATGTCGACCATCACCACGTCGCCGAGTTCCTCGCGGGCGCAGATGTGGGCGAGCGTGCCGCCGATCATGCCGGCGCCGATGAGGGCGATCTTCTTGCGTGCCATGGGGGAGGTCTCCTGTCAGGTGCGGGCCGCATGGGCGACCGGAAAGATGTGGCGGTGAGTTAGCGCAAGGGCGCGGCGGGGGCAATCAGGCGGACCCGGACAAGGCGGCGGCTTCGGCTCGGAGCCACCCCGCCAGCGGCGCGTTTTTGAAACGGGGACCCCAACAGGAGATGACAATGGCGAAGCAGTACCAGTTCGGCAGGGTAGTGGATCACATTCACATGAAGGCGAGCGACGTGGAGGCGTCACGCCGGTTCTACCGGGCCGCCCTGGAGCCGTTGGGGCTCGATGTCGACGACAGCGCCGGCTATCTCCAGTCGGACGAATTCATCGTTTCCGGGGGTGAGCCGGTGACGACCGGCCTTCATCTCGCCTTCCAGGCGCGGGACCGGCAATCGGTCGACGCCTTCCACGCGGCCGCGCTGAAGGCTGGCGGCCGCGACAATGGCGCGCCGGGACCAAGGCCGTACAAGCCGGACTATTACGCCGCCTTCGTGCTCGATCCGGACGGCAACAACATTGAGGCGGTTTACGATCCGCCCGCGCGCCGGTCCGGCGGACCGATCATCGCCGAGTGGGACTAGACCTCCGCATCGTGTCCGTGTTCGGCGCCGAGATAGTCCGTCGAGCGCATCTCGTGGAGGCGGCTGGCGGTGCGCTGGAATTCGAAGCTGCCGTCGCCCGCCGGGTAAAGATCGTCCGGTTCGGCCGCCGCCGACATGATCAGCTTGGTCTTCGCCTCGTAGAGCGCATCGATCAGGGTGACGAAGCGGGCCGCCTCGTTGCGCCGGTCCGGATCGAGGCGCGGCACGCGGTCGAGCAGGACCGTGTGGTAGTGGCGGGCGATGGCGAGGTAGTCGGCGGGCCCAAGCGGGCGGGCGCACAGCTCTTCGAAGGTGAAGCGGGCGACGCCGGCGGCCTGGGCGGGCACGTCCAGCCGGCGGCCCTGCACGTCGATGACGGCCGGGCTGACGGCGGCGCCGGCGATCTGCCGGTCGAAAGCGGCGTCCATCGCGGCGTCGGCTTCGGGCCCGAGAGGCGAATAATAGACCGGGGCGGCGGTCAGGCGGTCGAGGCGGTAGTCGCGCGCGGCCGCCAGTTCGACGATGTCCATCTCCTGCTTCAGCCGGTCGATGAAAGGCAGGAAAAGCTGGCGGTTGACGCCGTTGCGATAGAGGTCGTCCGGCTTGCGGTTGGAGGTGGCGACGACCACCACGCCGCGGTCGAACAGCTGGTCGAAGAGGCGGCCGAGGATCATCGCATCGGCGATGTTGGTGACGTGAAATTCGTCGAAGCAGAGCAGGGTGGCGGTCTCGGCGATGTGCCTGGCGGCAGGTGCGATCGGGTCTTCGCCCGCGCCGTGGACATGGTCCGGGCTGCGCCTGCGCTCCGCCTGGGTGAGCTTGCGCCAGTCGAAGATGAAGGCGTGCGTCTCCTGCATGAAGTCGAGGAAGTGGATGCGCCGCTTGGCGGGCACCGGCGCCGCCTCGAAGAACAGGTCCATCAGCATGGACTTGCCGCGGCCGACCGCGCCCCAGATGTAGAGGCCGCGCGGCGTCTTCCGCGCGCCAAACCCGAGCCAGTCGCGCGGAGCGCCGAGTTCGTCAGCCAGACGGTTCAGGCGCGCAACCGCGTCGGCCTGCGCTGCATCAGGCTGAATGGCGCCCGCAGCGAGGCGCCCGGAATAGAGCTGGTTCATTCGGCTCATTCCGGATGCCTGTAGCCAGATTGCAGCGCAAACAAAAAGCGGTTTCGCGTCGCGGACGGATCAGCGCGCCGTCCGCGCGTCTTCGCTGGACCGGGCCGGTTGCGGAGCAGGCTCCGGCTTCGGCATCAGTCCGATGAGGAAGTCGCGGAACAGTTCAGGCCGCTTGACGAAATCTCCAAGCGCCAGATTGTCCTTGCCCACAGCCTCCGGTGCGCAGTCGACGCCCGCATTCACCAGTCCGTCGACGATCGCCTGGCGGCGGTCGCTGGCGGAGACGACGGCGACGCGGAACTTGCCCATGTTGGCGATGCGCGTGACGGTGACGTCTTCATCGGCGCTGTCGGGCAGGAAGAGGTCGATGACCGCGAGGTCGAACCGCTCAAGCCGCAGCTTGCTTTCCGCATCCAGCAGCGAGACGGCGATCACGAGATCGATACCGTAGCGTTTGCGCGAGGCGGCGGCGGCGGCGGCTGCCAGCAATTCACCGGCGCGCGGATGGTCCTCGACCCAAAGAACTTTCATCTCTTCTTCCCCTGGGCCCCCAACCCATAGCGCCCGCGGCAATGTTGAAACGCACAGACCAGATCCGGCCAGACCCCAACCAGACCCGGATTGCCCGGCCGGCTGGCGACCGGTACCAATCAACTCCTCCAGTCCGTCAGGCGGTATAGTCGCTCGCCAAGGGTTAGGAATAGTTAAGACCTGAGAATTCTCAGGTAACATCTTTTGCGTCAAAGGACAGATTTCGTGACGGCCGACCAGACCGAAGCGATTATTGACCGGCGTCTTGCGGCGTTTATCAGTCCGGAGACGCGCGACGATCATATTGTTGATATCCTGATCGAAGAGCGTTGCCCAAGTTTTGTGCAGCATTGGACGTGGCCGGCGGTGAAGCCGGTCATCTACGCCATGCTCGGCTACCGCAAAGCGCTGCGGTGGGCCGACGATCTCAGGGTTCTCCCTGACGGAATTTCCTGCTTCCGGTATCTCGACAAGGCCTTGGGGCTGGATGTGTGTGTCCGGGGCGCCGAAAGGGTTCCCACCGCCGGGCGGGCCGTCGTGATTTCCAATCATCCGACCGGGCTCGCCGACGGGTCGGCGGCCCTGGCGGGCCTGTGGCCGATCAGGGAAGACATCGAAATCTTCGCCAACGCCGATGCCTGCCGCATCAACATGGCCTTCGCCGATGTGGTGATTCCGGTCGAATGGGTGGCCGACAAGCGAACCCCCGCCAAGACGCGCGAAACGTTGCGCCGGGCCGCCGCGACCTTCGCGGCCGAAGGCATGTTGCTGATCTTTCCGTCGGGCCGCCTCGGCCACTATGTGGACGGCCGGCTGGTGGACAAGAGCTGGTTTTCGACCGCCGTTTCGCTGGCCCGCAAGAACAAGGCGCCGGTGACGCCGCTGCATATCAAGGCCAGGAATTCCTGGCTCTATTACCGGCTCGTGGACATCAATGGCGAGCTGCGCGACATCACGCTGTTCCATGAACTGATGAACAAGCAGGGCGACCGGTTCGAGCTGACATTCGGTCCGCAGATCCCCTGGGAGCATCTTGCGGGCGACGCCCAGGCGGTGACCGATCACCTCCGCGCCTATGTCGAGGACGTGCTGCCGGGCGACCCGGAACGGCCCTTCGAGCCGCTCGCCCGCCCATCCGCCTGATAAGGCGCAACCCCGGTCTTTGAGTGTGGGCCGACGCGTGCTTAACCTCGCCGCGGCACGTGCCGGCGTTCTGCGTATCCGGGGACCTCTTCCATGCGCGATTTCATGAGGGTCTACGGCCCGCTGATTCTGGTCGTGATTGTCGGGCTCGCGATCGCCCTGTTCTTTGTCGACCCGCCGCCGCCGAAGAAAGTCACCATTGCCGGCGGGGCCGCCGGGGGCGCTTACGCCATCACCGCGCAACACCTCGCCGACGCCCTCAAGAAAGAGCACATCGAGGCGAGCGTGCGGACGACGGCGGGGTCCGTCGAAAACCTCGACCTCCTGAAATCCGGCAAGGCCGATATCGGCATCGTGCAGACCGGTCTGGCGGGCGATCTCGGCTATGGCGGGGTGCGGTCGCTGGGCGCGCTGTTCTACGAACCGCTCTGGGTGGCCTATCGCGCCGGCCTTCCGGTCGCCGACCTCCGCGATCTCAAGGGCCGCAAGGTGGCGGTTGGGCCTGAAGGCTCCGGCGTGCGCGTGCTGGCGACGCTGCTGCTGTCGCGAACCGGGCTGATGGCCGGCGATTATGACGCGATACCGCTGGGCGGCGCTAACGCCGCCATGGCGTTGAGAAAAGGCGAGGTCGACGCAGCCCTTCTGGTGACGGGCGCCACGGCCGACTGGATACACGATCTTGCCGGCGATCCGGCCGTCAGGTTGCTGTCGATGCGGCGGTCCGGCGCGCTGTCGCGGCGCTTTCCCTATCTTGACCAGGTGACGCTCTATGAGGGCGTGCTCGATCTTGCGCGCGATATTCCCGATCATGACGTGCAGCTGATTTCTCCGGTCGCGCAGGTTGCGGTCCGCGAGGGTCTTCATCCGGCGATCCAGTCGCTGCTGATCGAGGCGGCGTTCGCCGAGGCCGGAGGCGGGTCGATGCTCTCGGCGCCAGGCGCGTTTCCCGACCCCAAGCTTGCCGACATCCCGATCTCGTCCGAGGCGCGGCGCTATTACAAGAACGGCGCATCCTTCCTGCGGCGCATCTTTCCGTTCAGCGTCGCCAACTTTCTCGAGCGTGCGTGGGTTCTTGTCATACCGCTGATCACGCTGCTGTTCCCGGTCGTGCGCGCTGCGCCGCCGCTCTATCGCTGGCGCATCCGGCGCAAGATCTACATCTGGTACCAGGACCTGCGCGAACTGGAGAACGAGGGCAGGGCCGCAACAACGGCCGAGCAGCGCCACACGATACGCGGCAAGCTGGCCGACATGCAGGCGGAGACCGGCCATGTGCAGGTCCCGCTCAGCTATACCGACGACCTTTACCGGCTGCGATCCCACATCAGCTTTGTCGCTGAATTGATCGAGAAGCTCTCAGCAGAGGACAAGTATGAGCGGGTCTGACGGCGCGCGGTGAGGGCAAACCGTCGGGTGCTCCTTGCGCAAGCCGAACCAAAATGGCGGGTCCCAAACTCCCAAAAATATGACGCGACGGGATCAATTCTCTGCTCTGCAGGGAATTTGCAGGGAAAAGCAGCGCCATCGGGCGAAAAAGCCTGAATTCTCCCGAAAACATCCCCGACATTTCAGGCGCTTGCCGGGATATTCCCTGCGTACAAGAGCAGGGAATATTTGTGCGATTTGCAGGGAAAACCTGGCGGCATGTAGGGAATGTGGGTAAGCGTCCATTGATCACACACTGGTTTTCGATCGGAGCGTTCTGATCTGTTCCTGTTTGCGCATTTGCAGATGGGAGAACAACAGGTGGCGGGAACAATTGAGGGCTGGACGCGGCACGACGAGGCGTTCTGGCGAGCGCACCATGAGGCCTGGAAGCGCAGCGATCTGAATCAGCGCGAGTATTGCGAGTGGCAACACATTCCGCTGAAGGCATTCGGCAACTGGCGGGCTCAGTTCAAACTCGAGCTCCAGCCGCTGCAGCACAAGCTGTTGCACCGGCGTGGCGGTCTTAGTCATACCGTTAGTCATAGGCCTGGTCATATGACTAGGGGCGGTTCGAAATCGGCGCAAAGCCCGATCATCCCGCCCGCCCCCAAAGGTCGCCGCCGCAATTTCAGCGAGGCCGACAAGCGATCCATCCTTGGCGAGGTATCGAAACCGGGTGCCAGCCTCTCGGGGGTGGCCCGCCGCTACGGAGTTGCGGCGCGGGTTGTCTTCCGTTGGAAACAGGAGCTGGCCCCGGCCACGTTCCTGTCGGTTGAGATCGCCGACGGGCCTGCGCCATGATCCTTCTGCCGAAGAACACGCGGGTCCATCTGGCCGTCGGTTACACCGACATGCGCAAGGGGATCGATGGTCTGGCGATGCTGGTCCAGGGCGTCCTGAAACAGGATCCGTTCTGTGGACATCTCTTTGCGTTCCGCGGTCGCAAGGCCAACCTCATCAAGATCGTCTACTGGGACGGGACGGGCCTTTGCCTGTTCACCAAACGGCTGGAACAGGGCGCCTTCCTGTGGCCTGCAAGCGGCGATCCGGGGAGCGCGGTTCCTCTCACAACCCACCAGCTGGCGAACCTGATCGATGGCGTGGACTGGCGCGCGCCGGAGCAGCACTGGCGTCCTGCGGTCGCCGGTTGAAAACCTGCGGCGGAATGACTCACAGACCCTGATCCGCGATGAGAAACGGCGCGAGTCGGCGTAGTCTTCTCCGTCATGGACATCGACCTTGCGGCATTGCCGGACGATGTGGAGACGCTGCACCGGATGGTGCGGACACTGGCGGCCGAGCGAACCGACCTCGCCGCCGCCCAGGCGGAGATCGAACGGCTCAAACTCATCGTCCGGAAGCTGCAGCGCAGCCAGTTCGGCCGCCGCGCCGAACAGCTGGGCGAGGATCAGCTGCAGCTTGGGTTCGAGGATCTCGACGGCGATATTGCCCGCGCCGAGGCGCGCCTTCCGGCCGCCAGGGCGAAGGCGCCGAGCGTCCGGTCTGATCGTCCCAGCCTCCCTGAGCATCTGCCGCGCGAAGATATGCGCATCGATCTCGATGCCCGGGCCTGCCCGTGCTGCGGCGGCCGTCTGCATCTCATCGGCGAGACCATCAGCGAGATGCTGGATCATGTGCCGGCGCGGCTGCGGGTGATCCGCATCGTGCGGCCGCGCTATGGTTGCCGGGCCTGCCGGACGATCCACCAGGCGCCTGCGCCCGAACGGCCGATCGCCAAAGGCCTCGCCAGCGCCGGCCTCCTCGCCCATGTCTTGGTCAGCAAATACTGCGACCATCTTCCACTCTATCGCCAGAGCCAGATCTTTGCCCGGCAGGGCGTCGAACTGGATCGCTCGACCCTGGCCAACTGGGTCGGCGGCGCCGCCTGGTGGCTGGAGGCCCTGCAGAAGCGATTGGCCGAACACGTGTTCGCTTCGGGAAAGCTGTTCGCCGATGATACGCCGCTCCCGGTGCTTGATCCGGGCCGCGGCCGGACGAAGACCGGCCGGCTCTGGGTCTATGCGCGGGATGATCGGCCGTGGGGCGGGCCCGATCCGCCGGCTGCTCTTTATATCTACAGTCCCGATCGGCGGGCAGAGCGACCGGTCTCGCACCTTGCTGCGTTCAGAG
>WGLW01000029.1 GCA_016125405.1 Alphaproteobacteria bacterium
CCGAACGACGATGCGGGGCTAACTCCCGGCGCGAATGCTTGCCGGCGTAGCCATCGAAACGTAGTCGTGATCAATCATCGAAACAGGAGAAATCCATGACGACCAAATCCAGAAAAGAGAATGCGGTTAAGAGTGCAAGATTAAACCCAAGCCACCCTTTTGATGCTCGACCCGCAGATAGCGGGCTGTTGTCAAGTTCAACTACAAGTTCGCGTAACACCCGCGCGACTGCCTCAATTGAGTTGAGCTCGGTGGCAAGTCGTGCGCTGACGTCAGCGGCTTGTGCAGCTTGTTCTTCAGCCAGCTGCCGAAAAGGTGTCGGATCTTCAACGCTGATGAACGACCGCACGTTGTATGACGGCATGTAGTCGAGAGACAAAAAGTTCATTGGCGTCCACAGCCAATGTGCTGCGACCTGGAGATAGCTGTCTCTGGACCATCGGCCCGGCACGAACTGGACGACCCGCATCCAGAAACCGTGATCTGAGAGCCAAAGGCGAGAGCGCCCCTGCCGTACGAAACCTATTGGGCCAAGGGCAGCTTTAGCTGCCTGAGCTATAATCTTCGAATGATCAGGTTCGCTCATGGTCAAGCACTAGAGACGCCAGTTGCTCGCCGGTCCAGTGCCTAAACAAATACCGGTATCCTGCCGAAGCTATATCGTGGTCGGGGAGCGTTACCTCCACATTGGTCCAATGCGGGCCGCGCTCGAACGGAAACGGTATCGACGCGCCAGCCGGCCTAGATCATCGTCCCGAGCGCGGCGTCGAGCAGGAGGTAGGCCGAAAGGCGGGGGGCGGCGTCTTCGCGGGCGCGTTCGGCGCCTGCGATCACGCGCAGCGCGTCGGGCTCCTCCACCGCCACAAAGGTGCGCGCGGCCTTTTGCAGGGCCCGGTCCGCATCCAGCAGGCGCGAGACGCGCTGGATCTCGCTCGGCGCCACATCGCGGATGGCGCGGCGGCGCTGGCGTTCGCCCTGGTGCGAGGCGCTGGCGATGCGGCGCAGGTCGGACGCGCGAACGATGTGGTTGAGCTTGACGCCGGCGCGGCTGAGCTGGTCGATCATGTTGAGCGCCGTTTCCTCGCGCTCGGCGGGCCCGACTTCCTCGATGCCGGTGAGCAGGTCGCGCCATGAGAGGGATGGCGAGCGCGGCGCTTCGGCCTCTGTGGCGGGCGCTGCTGGCGCGGCGGCCTGGGGCGAGGGCTGTTGCGGGGGCGCAGCGGGTGCGGGCGAGGGGGCCGACGGCGCGGCGGCGGGTTGCCCGCCTGCGTGAAGCGCCGATGCCGGGCGCGACATCGAGGCCTGATGTGCGGCGATGATGGTCTCAGGGGCGCCTGCCTCGCGCATCGCCGTTTCGAATTCTGCTGAAGCGGTGGGCTTGCCGGGGCCTGAGCGCAGCGTTTCCGCGCGCGGCGGCTCGGGGCGATCCGATGCGCCGCCGCCGGCGCCCAGCCAGAGATCCTCGACCGAGGTGTCGGCGGCGTCCTCGCCCTTGATTTGACGCACCAGAAGCGAGGCGTGCTCGATCCGCTCGCGCGCCTTTTCCAGCCCGCCTTCGGTCATCTGGCTGGCCTTGCTGGCGGCGCGGAAGAGGAATTCCGAAAGCTGGTTGATGCGTTGTTCGGTTTCGTCGGCGTGCGCGCGGGCAGCGTGCGTCGCCGAACGCGTCGAGGCTTCCGCCTGCAGCCCCATTTCCTTGAGCTTCAGCAGCGCCGCCTCGGCGCCGTCGCTAGCGGCGCTGGACTGGGCGGCGATGGTCTCGCTGGTCTTGAGGGCGGAGTTCAGCGCATCCGACATGGCGTCGCGCAGGCTGTCGGCGGTCCCCTTGGCGGCGGCGGTGGCGAGTTCCCCGGCGCGCACGGCGGCGTCCACCATACGGGTCGATTGCACCAGCTGCTCGTCCATGCGGGCGAGGGCGCCGGCCAGGTTCTGCGCGCGCTTGCGGCTTTCGGCGCCCATCGTGTCGAGCTGGTCGATGCGCTCGCCCAGCCGGCGGGCCGCGTCCTCGACGCTGCGCAGGCGCTGGTCGAGCGTTTCGTCGGCTTTCTGCACCTCGGCCTGCGCGAGACGCGCAGCGTCGGACATGGTCTGGGCGTAGCGCGGAATGGCGCGCGCGAGACCGTCGGCCTGGTTGCGCAGCGATTCCGAAAGCTGGTTGAGGCTCTGGCGCTCGGACGACATCTTCTGCACCAGCACTTCGCTGTCGGTGCGAACGATCTCAGCGGCTTTCAGCGCCTGCGTGACGCTCGCCTCGATGTCGTGCTTCAGGCCGTCCATGCGGCCACGCGTGTCGGACAGCGCCTTGTTGACCTGCTGGGTTTCCCGCGCCACGGCTTCGGCGATCGAGGCGATCTCGTCGCGCGCGTAGTCGGCCGGCTCGAGCAGCAGGCGCGCGGAGGCGAGCACGATGGCGTTGGCTTCCGACGAGCGCCGGCTTTCCTGCGCCATCACGCCGGCGACGATCAGCGCGACGCCGGGAACAAGCATCACCGCGATGGCGCCGACCAGCAGCACCGGCGGCTGGGCCATGATCGCATCGACGCCCATGGTCACGTAGAGCCAGGCGGCCGTTCCGGCCCAGTAGAGCAGGGCGAGGCTGGCGCCCGTCCAGGGCATCCAGGAGCCGGCGCTGCGCGCGGCCTCCAGGCGGGCGCGGATGCGGTGGGTAGCGCGGCGGTCGGAGATCTCTTCAGTCATGGCGGGTACGCTTGGCTGCACATTGTGGCGGACGCACGCCGCGTTTGCGGCGCAGGCTAACTTGCCACAATTATCTTGCGCAAACCGGGCCAGATTGAAAAGAGCGCAGAGTCAGCACCGCCCGGGCGAAACGTCCTGTTTTGACGCAACGCCCGGGCGAAATCCGCTTACCGCCAGCGCACCCATCGTTGCGTTCCGCCAACGACATAGACCCGCCCGTACCGGTCGGCGCACACCTGCAACGCCACCTCCGCCGGCCGCCCGGTCCAGTAATCCATCCGGTAATCCCACCGGCACTCGCCAGGATAAAGACCGTAGTGGTCGTAGTAGGGGTCGTAATACGTGTCGAAGCTGTAACCGAAGCCGATGCCGAGGCTTACGCTGGGTCCATAGTAGTACGGCCGGCGATAACCGCTGTAGCCGTAATACGGCCGACCGCGATTGATCACGACAACGTCGCGGCCCCGGCGATCACGGTCGTGGTTGTCGTAATGTCGGTCGCCGCCGCTGTAGCGATGGTCGTTGCCGGCGTAGCGTTGTCCGCCGCCGTTGTACGCTTGCGGCGAGCGGCCAGACCAACCACCTCGGTTGCGGTCACCGCTCGGCCCACGTGATGGACCGGCGTGATCGCCGCCGCGTCCGCCGCCGCCGTGGTATTCACCCGGACTACCGCCGTTGTGATTTCCACCGCGATGGTCGCCGCCGTGCTCGCCGCCGCGATTGCCCCCGTGATGTCCGCCGTGGCTCTGCGCCATCGCGGCGCCAGCGAATACGACCGGCGTCGACGCCATCACCGCCGCCACGAGGACCGTTCGCAGGATGCCTGTCCGTTTCATCTTCAACTCCCGAGCGCCGGCATACTTCCGGCTCCATTCTGAGGCCCAAGCTGTCATCTGCTACTTGAAGCTCAGGTGAACGGAACGTTCAGGACCATCATAGGCTGCATTGAGAGTACAGCGCGCGCCGCCGAATCCTGACATTGTGATCGCCTGCCAGCGGCGAATTGCGGGGCCTGCATGCCTGTCATGGATATCGAGCAACTCCGGACAATGACGGGCGGAGATGCGGAACTCGCCTCAGAGGCGCTGGCGATCTTCCGGTCCCAGGCCGACATCTGGGGCAGGATGCTGGAGTCGGCGGCGGGCCAGCAGCAGTGGACCGACGCATGCCACACCATAAAGGGCGCTGCACGCAGCATCGGCGCGATCGACCTTGGAGACGCCTGCGAGCGCGCCGAAACCCTGGGAAAAGCTGGAGAGCCCCCGCCCGCGCAAGCCGGCGTGGCCCTTTCGGAAGTGAAGGACCGGCTTGGCGAGGCGATCGAGACAATCGCAAGTCTTGAACACCAGCTGCTGATATCGCGGTCGTTCGCGAAACTGCGGCTTCCATCCTAGGTGACAGCAAGCATCCGGCGAGTTGGCCGGACCCGCGCTTGCGTTATCCGTCGGTCTGGCTTCGGGTGAATACCGCCAGTTGGGTGGCGAAGGCGCGGCGGAAAGCCGGGCGGGCTTCGGCTCGCGCCACGTAGGCCGAGAGGTTGGGATAGGCTTCCAGCAGTCCCGATGGCTTCAACCTTTGCAGCACGTGCACCATCATCAGGTCGCCGGCGCCGAATGCGCCATCGAGCCAGTCAGCGCCGCCAAGGTGGGCGGACAGTTCGCCAAGGCGAACGCGGATACGGTCATCGATTGCGGCCAGCCGCTCTGCGCACCAGCTTTTGTCGTGTTCGAGAAGCACCGCTATCTGCCGCTCAAGGATTGGCGGCTCAACCGTGCCAAGCGCGGCGAACATCCAGGCGATCGCGCGCGACCGCCCAGCCGCATCGTCCGGCAGCAATCCCGCATGACCCTCCGCAATATGCAAGACGATGGCGCCTGACTCGAACAGCGCGAGATCGCTTTCCTCATAGGTCGGGATCTGTCCGAAAGGGTTCAAAGCCAAGTGCGCCGGCGCTTTCATCGCGGCGAATGAAACAAGGCGAACGTTGTAGGGCTGGCCCACTTCCTCCAGCGCCCAGCGTACGCGCATATCGCGCGCGAGGCCCCGGCCGCGGTCGGGCGAACTTTCAAAGGCGGTAATGGTCGGAACCATCGGATGTCTCCGGGCAAGTGTGTTCTGCGCCAGTCTCACCAGAACGACGAATGGAGCGACAGGAATCCGACATCTCCAAGCGATTATTCCGGACGACGAGCCGCAAACCTCTGGCAACCGCCAGCGGTTTGCGCTCTGGGCGCCGTCGGCTAGACTGGCTGCACACACCAGAAACGCCTCCGGGGAACGTGCAGATGACATCGGCTACCGAGCGTCCCCTGGCGGACGCCTCCGGGACCATTGGCGTGATGCGTTGGGCGGCCCTGGCGCTGGTCTGCGCCGCGGCGATGCTGAACTATCTCGACCGTCAGGCGCTTTCCCTGCTCAAGCCAGATCTCGCCGCACAATTTAATTGGAGCGACGTCGATTATGCGCACATAAATTCGGGTTTCCAGATTGCGACCATTGTATCGATGCTGGCCGTCGGCTGGTTCGTCGACCGGACCGGTCTGAGAACCGGATACGCTGTGGGCGTCGGCGGCTGGAGCCTCGCGCAGATCGCCCACGTGGTTGTCAGCACGGTCGCCGGCTTCTTCACGGTCCGTGTGGCGCTGGCCGTCACCGAGGCGGTGAACCTGCCGGCCGCCGTTAAGACGGTCGCGACCTGGTTTCGCGGCAAGGACCGGTCCCTGGCGCTGGGCGTCATGAACCTCGCGCCGAACATCGGCGCGGTGGCGACCCCGCTGATCGTGCCTGTCATCGCTGTCGCGTCAGGCTGGCGGATGGCTTTCATCGCCACCGGCGTTCTGGGGCTGGTGTGGCTGGTGTTCTGGCTCATGCTTCCAAGGCCAGCGGCGCGGGCCGAACCGGCTCCCGAGACCTTGCCTGACCGGAGCTTCAGCGCCTTCGCCGGATTGCTTGCCGACCGGCGCGCCTGGGCGATCGCGCTGGGCAAATTCCTGACGGATTTCGTCTGGGTCTTTCTGCTGTTTTGGGGGCCGGATCTCTTCAACAAGATGTACGGCCTCAACGAGACGGGGCTGTCACTGCCCGTCGCACTGGTCTTCCTCATGGCTGGGATCGGCTCCCTTTTTGCGGGCGGCCTTTCAAGCTGGCTGCTGGGGCGGGGATGGCGTCTCAATGGCGCGCGGAAGGCGCCGATGGTGATCGCGGCGCTGTTGGCATTGCCGGTGTTCCTGGTGATCTACGCGCCGAACGTGTGGATCGCGGCGTTTCTGCTCGGCCTGACGCTCGCCGCGCATCAGATGTTTTCGACCAGCATGTTCGGGCTGGCGACGGACCTGTTTCCAAGCCGGACTGTGGGTCTCGTCATTGGCGCCAGCGCGACGTTCGCCGGGTTTTCGGGGCTGGCCATGAACGAGTTCACCGGGTTCGTGCTGGATGCGACCGGGTCCTACGCGCCGATGCTGGCGTTGTGCGCCGGCGCCAAGCTGGCCGCCACGATAGTCGTGCATCTATTGGTGCCGGATATCGACCGGGATCGGGCGCGGCTGGGCGAGGAAGCCTTCGCCGCCGCGTGACGTCTAACTCCAGAACGCTTTCAGGCGCTCTGCTTCCCGGCGACCTTGCGCGATGCCGGCCGCGGTGATGTCGGCGCGGCGTGTCGCGTCCATAAGGTTGACGCCAAACGCGGCGCCGGATGCATCGTCCGGGACAATCACCTCAACCTGTCCGCCTTCCGCAGTCACCTTGGTTGCTTCGCGATCGAGGCGGGCCTGCATGAATGTCCGCGCCATGGTGGGGACGACGGCGAGGCAGATCACACGGCGGTAGCCAGCGGCGCAGTCGAGGCAGGTTGCCGAGCGCATGCCGCCATCCATCCAGCGCTTCCCGCGAATGGCGATGGGCGGGTAGATGCCTGGCACGGCGCAACTGGACGCAACGCCGCGCGGCAGAGGCACGCCGTCGCCCTTGCGCCAGAGCTTGAAGTCGCCGGTTTCCACATCGACCGCCGAGCAGGCGAATTTTTCCGGCCAGGATCCGTCCTTGCTGGCCGCGTCGCTCAATACTGCGATGAACTGGTCCTCTGTGAACATTGCCTGGGACGACAGCGCGAACTGGCCGATCTCGGCGCGCAGTTCAGGCGAGGGTTCGCCGTCTGGTGGGAAGCGGGCAATGAAGCTCATAAGAGGCGTCAGGTCAGGAGCGGATGTGGGGGCGCCGGCAGGTCGGGCAGGCGGGTTGCGTCCAAGCTCGATCTGCTGTGCGGCGAGTTGCTGCGGATCGCGTCCGCCCGCGAGCTGTGCGCCGACAAACGAGCCTGCCGACGTGCCAAGAATGAAATCAGCATCGGCAAGTTTGACGCCCTCGAGAGCAAGGCCTGCCGCGACGCCCGTCTCCCACGCGATGCCGACAGGACCGCCGCCGCCGAGTACAACTGCGCGATCCTTCATGCTTGGCTCCCGATGCTTGTTCGCTCCGGGATAGTCTCAGGACTGCGCGGCGTCCAGTTCAGGCGGGTTCAGACCCCCGTCACTTCCTGCGCCTGCGCTTGCGACTTCAGCCACTGGATGAAGGCGCGGGCGAGCTTCGATGGCGTGCGCCATTTCGGCCAGACGATCCAGTAGGCGAAGTCAATGTCGGCCGAGCCGTCCGCGAAGGGCGCCACCAGCCGTCCGCGTTCGAGATCGGCGGCGGCGATGGCGTGCTTGGCGAGCGCAACGCCCCGTCCAGCGGCGGCGGCCTCGACTACCAGCGCCGACTGGCTGAAGTGCGGACCCCGGCTTGTGTCGACGCTGGTGACGCCGCGCGCGGCGAGCCAGCTCTTCCAGTCGGGGCACGATGGATCGGTTTCCGGGCCTTCGTCGTGCAGCAGCACGTGATGGGCAAGGTCTTCCGGCTTGTGGATCGGGTGGGGGCCTTCCATCAGCTCGGGCGAGCAGACCGGCAACACCGATTCGGAAAGGACCTTCTCGACTCTGAGGCCGTCATAGACGCCTTTGCCGTAGCGGATGGCGAGATCGATGTCAGTGGAGTTGAAATCCGTGATGGCGAGATCGGCCGAGACCCAGACCTCGGCTTCGGGATGTTCCTCCTGGAAGCGGTCGAGCCGGTGGGCCAGCCACTTGGCGGCGAAGGAGGGGGCCGAAGAGATCATCAAGCGGTCGCGCCGGGCCGGCGCCTTCATGTGATGGACCGCCTCGGCCATCTGTTCGAACGCATTGGTGAGCAGCGGCAGGGCAGCCTGCCCAGCGTCGGTCAGGAGGACCTGGCGGCCGGTGCGGCGGAACAGGGGAGCGCCCGCAAACTCCTCCAGCTGGCGGATTTGCTGGCTGATTGCGCCAGGGGTCACGTTCAATTCGTCGGCGGCGCGGGTGAATGACAGGTGGCGCCCTGCCGCCTCAAAGGCCCTGAGCGCGTTGAGAGCGGGCAGGCGATCGTCTTGAGCCATGATTCTGAAAGGCTTTCTCGTATCCGGCGCGCGTAAGGGCGCCTAATGGTTCATCTTAGGAATTCGGCATTGCTCCAAAGCCCGCCGACGGCCACGTGGGGAGCATCTTCGAGGCGTTGCGCCGCACAACGGCGGGCCCGGAGATATAGGCATTTGTGTAAGAAAAACTAAAGGGCCGAATCCGATGGCGGCAAAAGCCGAACCCCACGCGAACGACCCGGCGGCGTGCCCCGGACGGGTCGTGCTGGTCGGCGCCGGCCCTGGAGACCCCGACCTCCTGACTGTCAGGGCGGCGCGCCTGATCAGCGAGGCGGACGTGATCTTTGCTGACCGGCTGGTCGGCGAGGGGGTGCTCGCGCTCGCCAACCCGGCCGCGCAGATCGTTCCGGTCGGCAAGTCCAAGGGCGAACATTCGGTTCCGCAAGGCGAAATCCACCGTCGCATGATTGCGGCCGCTCAGGCGGGCAAGTTCGTCGTGCGGCTGAAAGGCGGCGACCCGTTCATCTTCGGTCGTGGCGGTGAGGAGGTCGAGGCGCTGCGCGCGGCCGGCGTAGCAGTGGACGTCGTTCCCGGAATTTCCGCGGCGCTGGGATGCGCGGCGGATGCGCAGATACCGCTGACCCATCGCGATGTTGCGCAGGCCGTCACGTTTGTGACGGGTCATGCCGCGCTGGGCGCCGAACCTGATCTCGACTGGGTTGCGCTGGCGCGCCCCAACCAGACGGTGGTCGTTTATATGGGTGTCGGCACGGCCGAAGTGATCGCGGAGCGCCTGCTGGACGCGGGGCGCAATGCGGCGACGCCGGTAGCAGTGATCGAGAACGGCACGCGGCCAAGCGAGGTGCGCGCCTTCGGACGACTCGGCGACCTGGCCGATGTGGTTCAGGCCAACGGTATTGCCGGGCCGGCCCTGCTGGTGATCGGCGAAGTGGTTGCGCTGGCGCAGGGCGCGCCGCGCGCGATGCTCAAGGCCAGCCGCCCCACGCTCGCCGCGCTCTGGGAGATGCTGCCATGAGTTCGGAGCGTCCCAAGCTGGGGCCGGACACCCCCAAGGTGGTCACAGCCTGGCTGTCTGCGTCAGGGCGCGTCGTCTATCTGACGCCTGAGCGCGACTGGTCCGAAGACCTCGCCGACGCCGAAGTCCTCACCGGCGCCGGTGCGAACGATATTCTAGCCTGGGCGGCTCAGGACCAGACACGCGCGTCCGATCCCTACTTCATGCAGGTGACCCCGGAGGGTAGGGTTGCGGGGCGTGAAACCCTTCGCGAGACGATCCGCGCGAACGGTCCCACCACGCACCCCAACTTTGGCAAGCAGGCAGGGAACAACTGAGCCATGCTGAACCGACCCATCACCAAGCTCACCCTCTATGGCGACCAGATCAGCGGCAACTGCCTCAAGACCAGGTGGACGGCCGACTATCTCGACATCGACTATGACTGGATCGACGTCAGCGTCGTTGAGGGCGGCACGCGCAGCGACGACTTCATGGCGATGAACCCGTCGGGTCAGGTGCCGGTGATGCGCCTGCCGGACGGACGCATCCTGCCGCAGTCCAACGCCATCATTCTCTATCTCGCCGAAACGGCTGGAGGCGACGATCTCATCCCCTCCGACCCCTTCAAGCGGGCGCAGATGATGAGCTGGATGTTCTGGGAGCAGTATTCCCACGAACCCTACATCGCAGTTCGCCGTTTCCGCCTGATGTTCCAGAACATGGCCGAGGACGAGATCGAGCCGCAGCTGCTTTCGCGCGGCCGCCGGGCGCTCGGCGTCATGGAGCTGCACCTGACGCTGAACGAATACTTCGTCGGCTCGTCGCTGACGCTCGCCGATATCGCGCTGGTCGCCTACACGCGCGTTGCTCACGAGGGCGGCTTCGACCTCTCTGAATTCCCCTCTGTCCATCGCTGGGTGGCGCGGGTCGAGACCGATCTTGGCATCGGCCACGCCCGCAAGGTCGCCTGAGGAAAGCCGGCTCATGTACCGTTACGACGAATTTGACGACACTTTGGTCAGGGAGCGGGCGAAACAGTTCCGCGGCCAGGTGGCGCGTCGGCTCGCTGGCGAGTTGAAGGAAGAACACTTCAAGCCGCTGCGCCTGCAGAACGGCGTTTATCTGCAGCTGCACGCCTACATGCTGCGCATCGCCATTCCGTATGGCCAGCTGTCGCCGGTGAAACTGCGCAAGCTGGCGATGATCGCCGAGCGGTACGACAAGAATTACGGCCACTTCACAACGCGGCAGAACATCCAGTTCAACTGGATCAAGCTGGCGGACGTGCCGGAAGTTCTTGAGCATCTGGCTGATGTCGAGATGCATGCGATCCAGACATCCGGCAACTGCATCCGCAATGTGACGTCGGATCATCTCGCCGGCGCCAATGCGGACGAGATCGAGGATCCGCGTCCGTGGTGCGAAATCATTCGCCAGTGGTCGACCTTCCATCCGGAATTCGCCTTCCTGCCGCGCAAGTTCAAGATCGCGGTGACGGCGGCCGGCGCCGATCGCGCGGCCGTGCGGGTCCACGACATCGGCCTGCACATGAAGCGTAACGCGGCGGGCGAGACCGGGTTCGAGGTGCTGGTGGGTGGCGGCCTCGGCCGCACGCCCTATCTTGGCGTGACCATACGCGACTGGGTGTCGAGGCAGGATCTGCTGAGTTATCTCGAAGCGAACATGCGCGTGTACAACCGGCATGGCCGGCGCGACAACAAGTACAAGGCGCGGATCAAGATCCTGGTCAACGAGTTGGGGCCGGACGAGTACCGCCGTCAGGTGGACGAGGAATTCGCCAACCAGAACGCCTGGGAAAAGGTGGTCCTGCCGCAGGAAGAGGTCGACCGCATCACGGCGTATTTCGCACCGCCGCTGTTCGAGGCGTTGCCTGGGAGGTCGGAAGACTTCGAGAAGGCGAAGCGGCTGGATCACGGTCTTGCGCGCTGGGCGCGGAACAACCTGCGCGCCCACAAGATTGCGGGATACACGTCTGTCCACATTTCGCTGAAGCCGCAGGGCGTTCCGCCAGGCGACTGCAGCGCCGACCAGATGCGTGCGGTGGCCGACATCGCCGAACGGTACGGCCTGGACGATGTCCGCGTCGCGCACGAGCAGGACCTGGTTCTGGCGCACGTGAAGCTGGACGATGTTCCGACGGTCTATGCGGCGCTGAAGGCGGCGGGGCTTGCGAGTTCTAACGCCGGTCTTGGCTCGGACCTGATCGCCTGTCCGGGGCTGGATTATTGCAACCTCGCCAATGCGCGTTCGATTTCGGTCGCCAACGAGATCCAGGCGATCTTCGCTGATCCGGGCTATGAGGACGAGGTCGGCACGCTGCACGTCAACATCTCGGGGTGCATCAACGCCTGCGGCCATCACCATGTCGGCCACATCGGCGTTCTCGGCGTCGACAAGAAGGGCGAGGAATTTTACCAGATCCTTCTCGGTGGCCGGGCCGACGAGAAGGCCGCGATCGGGGACATACAGGGACCCGGCCTCAGGCATGAGGAAGTCGCTCCGGCGATCCGCCGGATGATCGAACGCTACATGTCCCTGCGCGCCTCGAAGTCCGAAAAGTTCATCGACGCTTTGGCCCGTCTCGGCCAGGCCCCGTTCAAGGAGGCGCTCTATGCCGCTGCTTAAGAACGGCAAGCCGGTCGACGATGTCTGGGCGTTCGTCGAGGACGGCAATGAGCTGTCGCCGGGCGGTTGTTTTACGGTCTCGCTGTCGCGGTTCCTCAGCGAGCATGACATGCTGCTGGGCCGCAACGAGGCGGTCGGCGTGCGCCTCGAACCGGCGGATGATCCTGCGTTGCTGGCGGAGCATCTCGACCGGCTGCACCTGATCGAGGTGGCGTTTCCGAAATACACGGACGGGCGCGGCTATTCGATCGCCAACCTGTTGCGTCGCCGTCTCGGATATGCCGGCGAACTTCGCGCCGTGGGGCAGGTGCTGCGCGACCAGCTGAATTTCATGGTGCGCACGGGCTTCGACGCTGTGGTGCTCAATGGCGACGACGCCGAAGAGGCGTACCGCGACGCCACCGCCTATTTCTCGGAAGTCTATCAGGCTTCCGCCGATGAACGCGAAACCGTCTTCCAGAAGCGCCACAAGAAGAAGACCAGTCAGAAAGTCGCCTGAAGCATGGAAACCCTTACGCAGACCGAAACGCCGGAAGCACGCGCAGAGCGGCTGAACGCCGAACTGCGCGGCGCGTCGGCGCAGGACATCCTGCGGGCCGCCGTTCGCGAGTTCGGGCGAAGGATCACCTATGTTTCGTCTTTCGGCGCGGAGAGCGGCGCGATGCTCGGCCTGATCGCCGAAGTCGATCCCGGCGTGCCTGTCGTCTTCATCGACACCGGCATGCATTTCCAGCAGACGCTCCAGTATCGCGATACGTTGCGTGATGTGCTGCAGCTCTCCGACATCCGCACCGTTCATCCGGACCGGGATGAGCAGAAGCGGATCGATCCCAAGGGCATTCTCAACAAGACGAATCCGGACGCCTGCTGCGAAGTCCGCAAGGTGCGGCCGCTCGGGCCGGCGCTGGAAGGCTTCAACGCCTGGATTACCGGGCGCAAGCGGTTCCATGGCGGGGGCAGGGCGAAGCTGCCAGTGGTCGAGTATTCCGAAGGCCGCTTCAAGGTGAACCCGCTGGCGAGCTGGACCCACGAGGACGTCGAAGCCTATTTCGAGTCTCGCCACCTGCCGCAGCATCCGCTGGTCGCAGACGGCTATCCATCGATTGGCTGCTGGCCGTGCACGGTGCGACCGGAGGATCCAAACGATATCCGCTCGGGACGCTGGGCCGGGCGGGAGAAAACCGAATGCGGTCTCCACCTGGAACGCAAGGACCGGCCCCGGGTCTTCTAGACTTCCCGCACGGAAGGACGTTCTCGCCGCGGCCTGCAGGCGGCGGGTCGATTTTCATGCCCGCTTCGTGATAAGCCTGAGCGGGGTCGCGGGGGCTGGCTTGCGCGCGCTGTGCGCCGGTCGGGCTACGCCGCAATCGGGCAAAGGGTGTTGAATGTCGATCTGGTGGGCGGCTCCCGCTTTTGTCGGACTGGTTGGCGTCCTCCTGCTGGTGGGCGGGCTGGGCCATCTGTTCAAGTTGCGGATTGTTTCCGGCGGTTTCCGGTTCCTGTTTGGCGGCGTTGTGCTGGCTGCTGCGGCGGTGGTCGCGCTGATCGGCATGAACCTGCAGACCTATACGCGGCTGACCCACGAACAGCTCGCCGCCGAAGTGACCATCCGCCAGATCGGGCCGGACTCCTACTTCGCCAGCGTCGCCAAGGCCGACAGGAAAGGTAACTTGTTGCCGCCCAAGGAGTATCCGCTGACCGGCGATACGTTCCGGATGGAGGCCGACGTCGTCACCTTCAAGCCGTGGGCCAACATTATCGGCGTTGATGCGCTCTACCGGTTCAACCGGATCCAGGGGCGATATGACAGCGAGGCCAAGGAGACGGCGAACCCGCCCCGGCCCTGGTCGATGCGCGAGACGACGGGGGTGGATCTGTTTTCCCTGCCGCTTGGTTCCGCCAACCCGCTGAAACAGGTGGATGCTGAATTCCTGAACGGCTTTGCGGTCCCGCTTGCCGATGGCGCCGTCTACGACGTGAGCATGTCGCAGAAAGGCCTGATCCCCCGGCCGAAAAACCAGGCGGCGATTGCGGCTGTTGCGGCGCATCGCGCCAGCGTCGCCAACCTGCCGCTGGAGCCCGGTCCGCCGGACGCCGCCTCGGGCGCGGGAACAACCCCGGCCTCGCCCAACCTGCCGCCTGCGCAAACCCCGCCGCCGGTCGAACCGCCAGCCCCGGAAGCGAACCCGGCGCCTGGCGCGGCGCCGCCGACCTAGAGCCGGATCGACCTGATCGGACTTGCGTGTCGATCCCGATCAAGCCGTGGATCCGTCTCTGATCCAAAAGTGTAGTCAGCGGCCGCCGTCGATGTCGGCGAGCGCCCATTCTGCGAACGATGCAAGGTCGCCGCCGGGAAACAGGAAGCCCGCGACACCAGCCGCGCGCGCGGCTTCGAGGTCGGTTTCCTTATCGCCGATCAGGAACGAGCGTTCGCGGATCACCGGATAGTCGGTCATCGCCTGCACCAGCATGCCGGGCTTGGGCTTGCGGTCATAGCTGTCGCGCCGATAGCGCTCGACCTTGCCGTCGACGTGGTAGGGGCAATGGTAGATGTGGTCGATCCGGGCGCCGCGGGCGCCGAGTTCGGCGGACATCCACGCGTGCAGCTTCGCCATCTCGGCCTCGCCGTAATACCCATAGGCCACGCCGGACTGGTTGGTGACCACGAACACCCACCAGCCGCGTGCATTGAAGGCGGCGATCGCCTCGGCCGCCCCGTCGATCCAGACGAAATCCTCGATCCGGCTGACATAGCCCTTGTCGACATTGATAACGCCGTCGCGGTCCAGGAAGAGGGCGGGGCGTGCGTCCTTACGGTTGTCCGGGGTATTTTGGGATGTGTTCGCCATGCCAGTCCAACATCGAGCGGGCCGGGCGGGAGATCAAGTCGCCGCCGTGGCCGACGCCTCGCCGGCGGGCAGGCCTTCAGGCTCCGCCGGCGCCGGCCCGCCTGTTTCGGCGACCTTCGGCACGGTGCGCAAGCCGATGACCAGCGGAATCATCGAAATCGCGCAGACAATCGCCGCGAGGGTGAAGGACGCGCCCGCGAAATGCACCGGCGCGTCTGCGTGGGTGAAGTAGAAGAAGATCTGCGTCATCACCAGCGGCGAGGTCATGTTGGTGAGCGCCTGCACGCTGGCCAGCGCCCCCTGCAGTTCGCCCTGCGCGTTGCGCGCGACGCGCGCCGTCATGATCTGGTTCATCGCCGGGCCGAGCACGCCGCCCAGCGCGGCGAAGGGCACGATGGCGAACACCATCCAGCCGCGCACGGCGGCGGCGTAGGCTATGAAGGCGAGAAGCGAAACGCCGAAGCCGATCATCGCCGTCCGGGTCGGCCCGAACCATTTGATGAAGCGTCCGACCAGCGTCCCGGAGACAATCGCCTGGCCGATGCCGACGGCGCCCAGCGCGAGGCCGATCATCTTCGAATCCCAGCCGTACCGGACCGCGCCGAAATAGTTGAAGGTCGAGGGATAGACCCAGTGGGCGAAATAGAAGAGCCCCATGGCGAGGATGAACCACGACAGGTGCGGCAGTTTCGAGAAGTGGCGGAAGGCGCCCCAGGCGTTGGCGCGCTTCCAGTCGAACGGGCGCCGATGCTCCTTGTCCAGGGATTCCGGCAGCACGAACGCGCCATATAGGAAGTTGACCCCGGCGAGCGCCGCCGAAGCGAAGAAGGGCGCGCGCGGATCGATGTCGCCGAGAAAGCCCCCGATCACGGGTCCCAGGATGAAGCCGAGGCCGAAGGCGACGCCCAGCATGCCGAACGCCTGACCGCGCTGTTCCGGCTCGGTGACGTCGGCGATGTAGGCGGAGGCGGTGGACTGCGTGGCGCCGGAGAGGCCGGAGAGGAAGCGGCCGAGGAAAAGCAGCCAGATCGTGTGGGCGAGGCCCATGATGAGGAAGTCGATCCCCAGCGTCGCCATCGAGGCGAGCAGCACGGGTCGGCGGCCGAAGCGGTCCGAGAGATTGCCGAGGATTGGCTGGGAGAGGAAGTTGGTCACGGCATAGATCGTCGTGATGTAGCCCCCCCATTGCGTCACGTCGGCGACCGAAAGCCCCGTCAGGTCTGTCAGGAGGGCCGGCATGGACGGGATGATCACGCCGAAGCCCACCATGTCGATGAACACGGTGACGATAATGAAGAAAAAGGCGTTCTTGCCGTGGCGAGCGCCCTGTGATGCCGTCATCGATCGTCTCCCCTCGCGGCGATGTCACCCCGCCACGCGCGCGGGCAGGTTAGCGCGGATCGTCGGGGCGGGGGATAGCGGCGGATCATTTTGCCAGCCGGCCGCCCAGCGCCGCGAGGCCTGCGCGCCAGTTGGCGCCCTGGTGCTGGAGGAACAGCGGCAGCGGGAAGGTGTGACGGGCCACGTGGTCCTGCGGAACGCTGTCCCAGCCACGGTGCTCCACCGTGATGCGGGTCTCGTCTCCCACGGGTTCGAAGCTGACCTCGACTTCTGTCGCGTGCTCCGGACCGAAGCTTGCCTGGCGCCAGCCGACGACAAGGCGCTCGCCGGGCGTCCAGGCGCGAACCTGGCCGACCTCGAACACCTTGCCGGTTGGCAGCCGCTCGATGAGGCGGCCGCCCTTGCCGTTTGCGTCGGGTGGTTCGAACGCCATTTCGCCGGGACTACGGGGCGTCAGCCGGAACATCGGATCGTGAACCCACCATTCGCCGATCTCCTCGGTGAAGACGGCGAATGCACGCTCGGGGCTGGCGGCGACGCGGAGGGAAACGACGACGCGTGAGGTCATCGCTTCTTCTCCATATGGCGTTTGAAGGCGGCGAGCTGATTGCTCCATCCGGCTTCTGCGCGCGCAAGCCATGTCTTCAGCTCGTCCAGCCGGCCGGCGTTGAGCGCGTAGATGCGGACGCGCTGGTCGAAGTCCGGGTGGGTGTCGGAGACGAGGCCGCTTTCCTTCAGCGCCTTCAGATGGCGGCTCATCGCCGGCGCAGGCAGACCGAGCAGGCGGGCGAGCTCACTCGCCTGGCGGGGACCCTCGCCGAGAACCTCGACGGCGCGGCGCCGGTAAGGATCGGCGAGCGCCGCGAAAACGGCGTCGACGGCGGGGGCGGATTTGCGGGCGCTCATGCGCGCGGCCCCGGATGCAGTTTCTGCAGGGTCTTCGGCGCGACATTGCGCCAAGCGGTCCACAATGCGCTGTTAGCGGTGGCGGCGTCAGTCTTTGGCACGAAGAGCTGCGTCCAGCCCTTGGCGCCCCAGCCGCCCGGCACGGGGGCGAACATCTCCGGTTCGGCCTCACACAGCATCTGTTGCTGCTCGGGTGTGAATTTGAGCACGGCGGCGCCTTTGGCGCGTTCGCCGGGCGAGGCGAAAATCTTGCCGCGGACACGGATGTCGGCCTGACCGAAGTGCGAGGCCTCGGTCGCCTCGGGCAGCGACAGCGCCAATTTCAGGAAGGCGGCGGGCGTCATCCGGTCTGGGTCACTTCATCCGTGTGCGCAGGCCGCTGGCCTTGTCCCATTCCTCCGGCGACATGACCTGGACGGTCTGTCCGAAGGTCCAGATGTGGCCTTCCGGATCGCGGGCGCGATAGGTGCGGTCGCCGTAGAACTGGGTTTCCGGGCGCATCAGGATTTCCGCGCCGGCCTTTTCGGCGCGAGCGCAGTGCGCATCGATGTCCTCGCTCATGTGGACGTGGACCGTCTGCGTGCATTTGCGTCCGATCGAGGCGGGGCTTTTCGTGTCGGCGTTCCACTCCGAGCCGATCATGACGAGACCGTCGCCATAGCGCATTTCGGAATGAACGGGATTTCCCTGCTCGTCCTCGATGACCATTTCGATCTCGAAGCCGAACGCCTTTCCGAGCCAGTCGAGCGCCGCTTTCGGGTCCTGATAGCTGACGGCGGGGATGAGGGCGGGGCGGTTGCTCGCGGCGGACATGCGCGCTCCTGTCATTTTCAAAACAGGAAATAATTCTAGATTTATAGAAATAAATGTCAAGCCGGGCGCACGCGCCGAACTCTCCACGACGCGGGGTGCGCCTGGAGGGAAGCTGCCGTCTCGCCCTCATGTGGAGGGCCGGGGACGCGGGGAACCCACGTCGGTTGGTTAGTCCGGGTGCGCCGTTGCCGGCGCCTGATGGCGCGGATCGCCCCGCGTCCCCGCGGCCTGTTCTCGCCGGCCTCGCACAGGCCAGTCTTGTATGGGGGAGGTCTTTCACTCCCCTGGCGTTGGACGCCGGCGGCGTGCGGGCCGGGGCTGTTCGCCCCCGGTCCCCGGAAACACTCCTGCGCCTGGAGGGGTTAGCTCATTCACGCAAGGCTCATCACG
>WGLW01000015.1 GCA_016125405.1 Alphaproteobacteria bacterium
CGTGATGAGCCTTGCGTGAATGAGCTAACCCCTCCAGGCGCAGGAGTGTTTCCGGGGACCGGGGGCGAACAGCCCCGGCCCGCACGCCGCCGGCGTCCAACGCCAGGGGAGTGAAAGACCTCCCCCATACAAGACTGGCCTCAAGCGAGGCCGGCGAGAACAGGCCGCGGGGACGCGGGGCGATCCGCGCCATCAGGCGCCGGCAACGGCGCACCCGGACTACACCACCGACGTGGGTTCCCCGCGTCCCCGGCCCTCCATCCATTCACCGGAGGGCGCACCCGGCAAACCACGGCGCCCAGGGCGCGCGTGAAGGCTGACGTGCGTCAGCGCAAAGCCAAGGAAAGTCACAGATGTCGTCCAAGCGGAAAGACCTGCTGTTCACTCTCAACCACGTCCGCAAGGCCGTTCGCCGCGGTGATGCCGCCGCCGCCGATCGATGGCAGAAGCTGGCGGTGCCGCAGGGCCGCCTCGGCGCCATGGCTCCGGACATCGCCACGAGTTACCAGAACCTCGATCTCGCCGAGCGCGGCCGGAAAGAGGAGGTCCAGGCCAGGCTCAGGAATCTTGTCCGCCGCATCGAGGCCGATAGGGAAGCCAGGCGGCAAAGCGTCGATGCCGAAACCGCGTGTCCAGAACCCGCTGACGACCGGCCCGCGACAGACTAGAGAAGAGCGATGAATCTGTCCCGCCTCTTCGCCACCGAGCTCTATCGCGCCAGTCTTGGCGCCGACCGCGCATCGCGCGTGCTCAACGCCGATCTCGAACAGGCCGCGCTCCAGCTTTCGGAAGACGACGCCGCCGGCCGGGCCTGGTGCAAGGCAAACGGCTATGACGGCTACACATCTTATTCCTCGCTCGACGACCTCACCCGGCGCGCCAGCTGTTTCGAGGACCTGGCGAAGCGACTCCAGAAACACGCCGACGCATTCGGCGCCCAGCTCGAATGGGACCTGCGCGGACGAAAGCTCGTGCTCGACAATCTCTGGGTGAACGTGCTCACACCCGGCGGCGGGCACTCCGGCCACATTCATCCGCACTGTGTGGTCTCCGGCACCTACTATGTCCGCGTACCGGATGGCGCCTCCTCAATCCGCTTCGAGGACCCGCGCCTTGCCATGATGATGTCGGCGCCGACGCCGCGCGAGGACGCCGCGCAGGAGCATCAGCGCTTCATCCACGTGGCGCCCGCCGCCGGCGACCTTCTTCTCTGGGAGAGCTGGCTGCGCCACGAAGTGCCGCCCAACCGCGCCGCGTCAGACCGCATCAGCGTCAGCTTCAACTATCGGTGGGGCTAGACGCACGACAGACCGTGCGCCGATGTTTCACGTGCAACACCGCGGCGGCGCAGGCAGGCGCGAGCACTCCCCTGCCCCGCCGGTTTCTGTCGGCGGATCGGCTCGCGCCGAAAGTATTGCCGAGGCGTTAATGGCCGACGGCCGCGTCAAACTTACTTCAGATGCTTCGCGAAGAAGTCGAGCGTCCGCCTGTTGGCGGTCGAGGCGTCGGCGGCGTTGTAGTTCTTGCCGCCCTCCCGCGCGAAGGCGTGGTCGCGTCCAGGATAGGAATGGAGTTCGAAGAGTGGCGGCTTGAGCGCGGCTTTCATTTTCGCCTGGCTCTCCTTGTTCACGAAGCCGTCTTCCTCCGCGATGTGGAGCAGCACCGGCTTCTTCACCCTGGACGCCTCGCCCAGATAGTTGTCGATGCCGACGCCGTAGTATCCGACCGAGCAATCGACGTCGGTCCGGCAAGCCGTCAGGTAGGCCAGCAATCCGCCAAGGCAGTATCCGACCGCACCCACCTTCTTCGATCCCTGCGCCCGGATCCACGCCAGCGTCGCGCCGATGTCCTCGACGCCTTTGTCGACATTGAAGACCTTGAAGTAGTGAAACGCCTTCTCCCATTCCGCATCCGTCTTGTCGGTGATGTCGATGCCCGGTTCGATGCGCCAGAAGAGATCCGGGCACACCGCCCAGTAGCCTTCCTCGGCCAGCGAGTCGCAGATGTCCCGCATCACCTGGTTGACGCCGAATATCTCCTGGATGACGAGGATCGACGGCGCCTGCTTGTTCTTCGGCGCGGCGACGTAGGCGCTGAAAGATCCGTCCTTGCCCCGGATGGTTTCCCGGCTGCTGGCCATTCCTCGCTCCTGTTCTGGATTGTTTGCGGAGTGAGTTGTAGTCCTCGGCGGCGGCGGTTCAAGCCGATCGCCAGCAACCAGGTCCTCAAGGCATGACGCGCCCGCGCGCCGACGACACCATCATCGCCCTTGCCAGCGGCGCCGGCCGCGCCGGCGTGGCGGTGTTGCGCATCTCCGGTCCGGGCGCCGCGGGACTACTGGCCCTACTTGGCGGTCTGCCCGTTCCCGAGCCGCGAAAGGCGGCCATACGGGCGCTACGGGCGGACGGGTCATACCTCGACGAGGCGCTGGTGCTCTACATGCCGGGCCCGAATTCCTTCACCGGCGAGGACGTCGTCGAGCTCCACGTCCATGGCGGCCCGGCGGTGATCGAGGCTGTGATTGGCGCGGCGCTGAAGTCCCGCATGTGTCGTCTGGCCGAACCGGGCGAGTTCACCCGGCGCGCCTTCGAGGCCGGCCGGATCGACCTCACCCAGGCCGAGGCCGTCGCGGATCTGGTCGATGCGGAAACCGAGGGCCAGCGCCGCCAGGCGGCGCGGATCTATCAGGGTGAGGCCGCCGAGGCGTTCGAAAGCTGGCGCGGCCAGCTGATCTCGGCGATGGCCGCCCTCGAGGCGGCGATCGATTTTCCGGACGAGTCGGACATCCCCCGCGAAATCGACATCAGCGCTCTTGCGCCCATCGAGTCGCTGGCTGCTGCGCTGGAAGCGACGCTGGGCGAAGCCACCCGCTTCCGGCTGGTCCGCGAGGGGTTTCGCGTCGCCATCCTCGGCGCGCCCAACGCCGGCAAGTCGAGCCTGATGAACCGGCTGGCGCGCCAGGAGGCGGCGATTGTCTCGCCGATCCCGGGAACGACCCGCGACGTGGTCGAGGTCCGCCTGGTCATCGCAGGCTTTCCGGTCTGGGTGGCCGACACGGCGGGCCTGCGCGAAACCGGCGACGCCATAGAGGCCGAAGGCGTCCGTCGCGCCCTGGCGCGGGCCGGGCACGCCGACCTGCGGATCTGGGTGATCGACGCGTCTGGCGGGACGCCGGCTCTGGACGTTTCACGTGAAACACACTGGCGGCCCGGCGACCTCGTAGCGCTCAACAAGGCGGACCTTTCGGACCAGCGAATGTCTGGCGGCGCCGACGGCGACACCTTCGCCATCAGCGTGCTGACCGGCGCCGGGGTCGACGCCCTGGAAAAGCGACTCGCGGAGGTCGTCCGCGAGCGCCTGTCCAGTGATGAGGCCCCGCTGATCACGCGCGCGCGTCACCGCGAGCTGGTGGAAGCGGCGCTCGCGCATGTCGAACGCGCGCTCGAAGGCGCGCGCATCGGTGTCGGCGCGGAGCTGGTTTCCGAAGACCTGCGGATGGCGGCGCGGTCGCTCGGACGGATCACCGGGACGGTCGATGTCGAGGACCTGCTCGACCGAATCTTCTCGTCCTTCTGCATCGGCAAGTGAGGCCGCTCTGTCGGCTTTTATACAGGCCGCATGCCGTCATCGACTGTCTTCGCAAGTAGAGCTCAAGTGTTTCACGTGAAACACCGTCTGGCCCGGCGCCACCGGGCGCCGCTCCGCACGCAGCATCGTGCGCACTCGACGCCGTCCCCCAGCTCCCTTAAATGAGCGCCTTGTTGAGGATCCGGACACAGCGCGGATGAACCCGTTCGATGTCATCGTGATTGGCGGCGGCCATGCCGGCGCCGAGGCGGCCGCGGCGGCCGCCCGCACCGGCGCGCACACCGCGCTGGTGACGCACAAGCGCGCCACGATCGGAGAGATGTCCTGCAACCCGGCCATAGGCGGTTTGGGCAAAGGGCATCTCGTGCGCGAGGTCGACGCGCTGGACGGCGTGATGGGCCGCGCCGCTGACCGGGCCGGCATCCAGTTCCGCATGTTGAACCGGTCCAAGGGACCGGCGGTTCGCGGCCCCCGCACGCAGGCCGATCGCAAGCTCTATCGCCAGGCGGTCCAGGACATTCTCTCCGAGTACGAAACCCTGACCATCATCGAGGACGGGGTCGAGGACCTGATCGTCGAGGATGGCCCCGGCGGTCCGCGGGTCGCTGGCGTGATCGGTCTTTCGGGACAAAGCTGGCGAGCCGGCGCGGTCGTGGTCACGACCGGCACCTTCCTCAAGGGCCTCATCCACATTGGCGAGAAGCGCATCCCCGCGGGCCGCGCCGGCGAGGCGCCCGCAATCGGGCTGTCGGATCGCCTCTATGGTCTGGGCCTGAAAATGGGCCGGCTGAAAACCGGAACGCCCGCGCGGCTCGACGGCTCGACCATCGACTGGGCCGGCCTCGACATGCAGGCGGCCGATGCCGAGCCCGTGCCGTTTTCCTTCCTGACCGAGAAGATCACAACGCCCCAGATCGCCTGCGGCGTCACCTGGACCACGGCCGAGGTGCACCGGGTGATCGGCGACAATCTCAACCGCTCGGCGGTTTATTCCGGCGCCATCGCCGGGCGCGGTCCGCGCTATTGTCCCTCGATCGAGGACAAGGTGAAGCGCTTCGCCGACCGCGACCGCCACCAGATCTTCCTCGAGCCGGAAGGGCTGGACGACGATACGGTCTATCCCAACGGCATTTCGACCTCGCTTCCCGAAGAGGTGCAGGAGGTCTTCATCCGCAAGATCCCCGGCCTCGAGCGGGTGGCGATCCGGCGCTTCGGCTATGCAATCGAATACGATTACGTCGACCCGCGCGAGCTTGGCCCCGACCTTCAGGTGAAGGCTCTGCCGGGCCTCTTCCTGGCGGGACAGATCAACGGGACCACGGGTTACGAGGAGGCCGCCGGCCAGGGTCTGATCGCCGGCCTCAACGCAGCGCGTCTCGCCGCCGGGTCCGATCCTGTGATCCTCGACCGCAGCCAGGCCTATATCGGCGTGATGCTGGACGACCTCACCAGCCGGGGCGTGTCCGAGCCCTATCGGATGTTCACCTCGCGCGCCGAATACCGGCTGACGCTTCGCGCCGACAATGCCGACCGCCGGCTGACCCAGGCCGGCATCGATGCGGGGTGTGTCGGCGCGGGCCGGGCGCAGGCGTTTCACGTGAAACGTCGCCAGCTCGATGAGGCGCGCGCCAAACTCCAGTCGCTCTCCCTGACGCCGAACGAGGCGCGGGGCCACGGCATCACGATCAACCTCGATGGCCGGCGGCGGACGGCAATGGAAGTGCTGGCCTATGCCGGCGTCGACTTTGCGCGGCTCGTCGCCATCTGGCCGGAGCTGGCCGGAACGGCGCCGGTCATCGCCGAGCAGATGGAGATCGAGGCGGGCTATGCCGGCTATCTCGACCGGCAGGAGGCCGACATCCTGGCTTTCCGGCGGGACGAGGATCTGCGCCTGCCAGCGGATCTCGATTACGGCGTGATCGGCGGCCTCTCGAACGAGGCCCGGGAAAAGCTCCGCACGGCGCGGCCCGCCACGCTGGGCCAGGCCGCCCGGATCGAGGGCCTGACGCCCGGCGCCATCACGGCGTTGCTTGGCCATGTGCGCCGCGCGGCGAAATCCGCGTGACCTTTCCCGAGCACGACGAGGACGGGTTCGGGCCGGACCAGGTCGCCGAGGCAACCGGTGTTTCACGTGAAACACTTGACCGGATCCGCCGCTATCTGTCCGTGCTCGAGGACTGGCGGACCCGGATGAATCTGATCGGCCCGTCCGAGGGACGCCATCTCTGGCGACGGCATGTTTTCGATTCGCTTCAGGTCCTGGGCCAGATCGGCGAGGGGCCGGCGAGGCTGGTCGATCTTGGAACCGGGGCGGGATTCCCGGGCATTGTCCTGGCCTGCGCCTTTGCGGACCAGGGCCGGATCACGGTCACGCTCGTCGAAAAGAGCCCGAAGAAGACGCATTTTCTGGAATCTGCGGTTCAGGCCGTATTCGGGGCGAATGGTCCCGTGGTGCTGAACCAGAGAATCGAAGATGATTCGCCAGATCGATTCGACATCGTAACGGCCCGGGCGCTGGCGCCATTGCCAAAGCTTCTGGGATTTGTGGAGGGCTGGGCGAAACCTGAGGGACGGGCCTTGTTGTGGAAGGGCCGGGAGGCGACATCGGAATTGACCCTCTCCCGGGAATCCTGGAGTTTCGACGTTTCCGCACAGGCGAGTCTGACGAACCCGGAGGGGCAGATACTCGCGATTTCCAATCTCAAACGACAGGCAGGATGACCATGCGCGTGATCGCGGTCGCCAACCAGAAAGGCGGCGTAGGCAAGACGACCACCGCCATCAATCTTGGAACGGCTTTGGCCGCGGTGGGCCGGCGCGTGCTGGTTGTCGACTGTGACGCGCAGGGCAACGCCTCGACCGGGCTTGGCGTCGAACCCATGGCGCGGTCGAAGACCAGCTACGATGTGCTGGTGGGCGAGGCGAGCATTGCCGACGCCGTTCTGCCCACGGTGGTTCCGGGCCTCGACCTTGTGCCCGGCGACGAGAACCTCGCCGGGGTCGAGACCCTGCTGCACGAGGACGCCCAGAAGAACTTCCGCTTCCGCAACGCCGTGGAAGCCTTTCGCTCCGCGTCCGCAAAGAACGAGGCTTTGTCGCCAGACGGCCGGACCCTCGACTATGAGATCGCGCTGATCGATTGCCCGCCGTCGCTATCGACCGTTACGATCAACGCCATGGTTGCGGCCAACGCCGTGCTGGTGCCGCTGCAATGCGAGTTCCTGGCGCTGGAAGGTTTGAGCCAGCTTCTCCGGACGATCGACCTGGTGCGCGGCGGGCTCAACCCGCAGCTCGAAATCCAGGGCGTCGTGCTGACCATGTTCGACAAGCGCAACAAGCTGTCCGACCAGGTCGCTTCGGAGGTCCGCAGCTTCTTCGGCTCGAAGGTCTACCAGACGGTCATACCGAGGAATGTCCGTCTGTCCGAGGCGCCGTCGTTCGGAAAACCTGCACTTCTCTACGATCATAAATGTTCCGGTAGTGAAGCTTACATAAAGCTTGCGAGTGAGCTTTTACAGCGTGAACGCGAGAGGAATGCGGCGTGAACCAGAATGTGAAACCGGCCCGCTTGGGCCGCGGCCTGTCGGCGCTACTCGGGGACTATGCCGGCGCCCGCAATGCCATCGATTCCGAGGAAGGTAAGACCGTCGGTGATACCGGCGAGGAAGACATCACGCCGACCGAAATCTCCATCGACCGCATCGCGCCGAACCCGAAACAGCCGCGCCGCACCTTCAACGAAGCCGAGCTTGAGGAGCTCAGCGAGTCGATCCGTCTGCGCGGCGTGCTTCAGGCGATCCTCGTCCGCCCCGATCCGGCGCGTCCCGAAATGTTCGAGATCGTCGCCGGCGAACGCCGCTGGCGCGCCGCGCGCCGCGCCGGCCTCACCGTCATTCCCGCTGTCGTGCGCGAGTTCGACGATCGCGATGTGCTCGAGATCGCCATTGTCGAGAACGTCCAGCGCGCCGACCTCAACGCGGTCGAGGAGGCCGAAGCCTACAAGGCGCTGATCGACCGCTTTGGCCGCACGCAGGAATCGGTTGCGACCCAGGTCGGCAAAAGCCGCGAGCACGTCTCCAACACGATGCGCCTGCTCGGCCTGCCGGATGATGTGCGCGAGCATGTGCGGGAAGGGCGCCTGTCGGCCGGTCACGGTCGCGCGCTTCTCAAGACGGCGGACCCGTCGGGCTTCGCGGTGATGGTGATGTCGAAAGGTCTTTCGGTTCGCGAGACCGAAGCGCTCGCGCGCGAGGAAAAATCGCCGAAGCCGAAAAGCGCCCCGGACAAGTCCAGCGCGGCGACCGAGAAGGATGTCGATACGGCGGCGCTTGAACTCGATCTTCAGCGCGCGCTCGGCCTCGATGTCGAGATCGTCCACAACGGCGGGAAGGGCGAGTTGCGTATCAAGTATGCGAAGCTCGAACAGCTCGACGAGATCTGCCGGCTGCTCACGCGCCCGCGCATTGTCAGCAACAATACCGAAGCCGCCAACGAGAGCTGAGCCGGGCTAGCTAGACCTCCCGGCGCGCGATGCGATCGATCAGACGACGGACGATTGCATCGGTCGGGGCCCCTGCCTGCTTGCAGGTTTTCTCCGCATCGTAGAGTGCGGCGAAGGCGCTGTGCAGCCGCGCGCCCGGCCAGTCCCTAAGCGCCTTGCTGAAGGCGGGCCAGTCGCGGTCGAACACCGGCGGCCGCAATCTCATTCCCGATCCGGCGTTCGTGGCGTTGGCGTCGGCCACGCGCAGCATCCGGAAGTGCAGCGTTCGCATGGCTGAAATCGCGTTGCCGCCGGCATCGAGAAACCGGTCGAGCGATCGCGCCGCGCCTGCCCCGTCGCCGGCGATCGCCGCGTCGGCCGCATCATCGGCGCCGCGCGGCTGTTCAGCCGAGGCGATACGCGAGACATCCGCCACGGTTACCGGCCGCCCGAGATCCATGGCGTAAAGCTCAAGCTTCTCGACTTCGGAGATGGCAAGGCGCCGATCGCCTGGCAGCTCGGCGACAAGTACGGCCAGCGCCTCCGGTTCGATCTCGATGTTTGCGGCGGAAAGTTTTCCGGCGACAAAGTCCGACACGCTCGCCTCGTCGTCCGCATAAAGCTGCAGCGCGGCGGCGTTGGCCGAGGCTTCGAAAGCAGACCGCAGCGCGGAGCTCTTGTTCAGGTCGCCGGCCTCGACCACCCATCGCGCTTCGGGATTGAGCGTGCCGGCATCAATGTCCGCAAGGGCCGCGACCGCGCGCTTGCCGGCGCCGGCCTCGCGCTCGACGCGCATCCGCACCAGCCGGTCGCCGCCCAGAAGCGACCGCGCCACCAGCTCGTCGGAAAGGATCGACGGGTCGCGCTTCAGGTCCTCGTCGGTCAGACGGATCAGGTTCATCGGATCGGGATCGGGCAGCCAGGCCTTGACCAGCGCATCGGCCGCCGACGACACCAGTCCCGGATCGCCGCCAAAGACGAGGACGAAACGCGGGCGCGCCGGCGGGCGTTCGCAGAAGGCCAACGCCTTTGCCCCGGCGTGCTTCATTGGCCGGTCATTGCGTGAAGGGCGGCGCGGTGACCGGGTCGACCGGAGACACGGGCGTGACCGTTGAAACGCCGGTATCGACCTTCGGCGGCGGCGGCCTCGTAGTGTCCGGATGCGCGGACACTTTCGTTGCGTTGGGGTTGCCCGCTTCAATCAGAAGCTGGTCCCGTATCGCGCGCGCCAGCAGTGTGGCGACGCGGTTCTGTGCCGCGGTCTGCGCCGCAATGTCGGTATAGGCCGCGTCCGCGAAGTTGAAGCTGGCCGCCTCCTTCGCCACGCCGTTGGCGATCGTCTGCCCGTTGGCGTCGCGCAGCGTCCAGGTCGCGGTTCCCAGATAGTCGCTCCTCGATGCGGCCTGGTCCGGAGCAAAGGCGAGCCGTGCGATCGACTCCGACAGCTTGACGTCGAGCTCCGCGGTACCGGCGATGCCGGGCACGCCCTGACCCACCGTGCGCACCAGCTCCTGTCTCAGGAAGTGGCCGGTGCGGCCCTTGATCTCGGGAATTGAAATGGCGCCGCTGTTCGCGAGGTCCGGACCGTAGACCGGCGTGAACCCGCATCCGCCGAGAACGGCCAGCATGCCGGAAAGGACGAGCGCTCGGATCATGAGGCCACGATATTCACGATGCGGCCCGGCACGACAATGACTTTTCGCACGGTCAGGCCGGCCAGGTGAGGCTGCACGCCGGCGTCCGAGATTGCGGCGCGCTCGACATCGCCCTGCGGCGCATCCTTCGGAAGCACGATCTCGGCGCGCTTCTTGCCGTTAACCTGCACGGGCAGCGACACGGTGTCGGAGACCAGCAGAGCCGGATCGGCAGCCGGCCACGGCGCCACGGCGACCAGACCTTCGCCGCCGATGCGCGCCCAGCATTCCTCGGCTACGTGCGGCGCGAAGGGCGAGGCCAGCTGGGCCAGCATGCGCACGCCCTCGCGCCTCGCGGTCGCCATTCCCGGCGCACTCTGGTTCTCGGCCTTGCGCAGCGCGTTGGCGAGTTCGTTCATCCGCGCCACGCCCACGTTGAAGTGAAACTTCTGGATGCCGTGCGTGACGTCGCGGATGGTGCGGTGCGTGATGCGGCGCAGCTCCAGCGCTTCGCCTGAATCCGCAGGGCCGTCATCCGCATCCGGGGCGGCGTCTGCCAGCGCCCAGAGCTTCTGGATCGATCCCCAGGCGCCGCGCACGCCCGCCTCGCTCCACTCGAAGTCGCGCTCGGGCGGAGAGTCGGACAGCACGAACCACCGCGCCACATCGGCGCCGAAATCGGAAATGATCGCCAGCGGATCGACGACGTTCTTCTTGGACTTTGACATCTTCTCGACGCCGCCGGTCGTGGCCGGCTTGCCGGTCGCAATCTCGGTAAGGACGCCGTCGCGCCGTTCGACTTCCTCAGGCCCGATCCATTTGCCGTCCGCCGACTTGTAGGTCTCGTGCGTCACCATGCCTTGCGTGAAGAGGCCCGCGAAGGGTTCGCCCGAAGGCAGGTCCAGCAGGCCGCAGTCGCGCAGGGCGCGGGTGAAGAAGCGCGAATAGAGAAGGTGCAGCACGGCGTGCTCGACGCCGCCGATATACTGATCGACCGGCAGCCAGTAGCGCGCTTCTTCGATGTCGATGGGCTCTTCGGCGTTCGGGTTGCAGAAGCGCGCAAAGTACCAGGATGAATCCACGAACGTGTCGAGCGTGTCGGTTTCGCGCGTCGCCGCCTTGCCGCAGGACGGGCAGGTGGTGTCCTTCCACGTCGGGTGACGGGCGAGGGGATTGCCCGGCTCAGAGAAGTCGGCGTCGTCGGGCAGCAGCACCGGCAACTGATCTTCGGGAACGGGAACGACGCCGCATTTCTTGCAGCGGACCGCCGGGATCGGGCAGCCCCAGAAGCGTTGCCGTGAAACGCCCCAGTCGCGCAGCCGGTATCGCACCGCGCGTTCGCCGGCGCCCAGGTCGACCAGCCGGTCGATCACAGCGACCCTGGCTTCGTCGATCGAAAGCCCGTCGAGGAAATCCGAATTGTAGATTGTCCCGTCGCCAACATAGGCGTCGTCCAGGATGAAGTGCTGCTCGGCGTCCGCGTCCGGCGGCAACACGACCGGCTTCACCGGCAGTCCGTACTTGCGCGCAAACTCAAGGTCGCGCTGGTCTCCTGCCGGCGAGCCGAAGATCGCGCCGGTGCCGTAGGACGACAGAACGAAATTCGCCGCCCAGACCGGAATCTCCCAGCCCGGAACCAGCGGGTGCTCGACGCGCAGGCCGGTATAGCAGCCGATCTTTTCCGCCGTTTCGATCGCTTCTTCCGACGTGCCCAGCTTCGCGCACTCTTTCTGGAATTTCTTCAGCTCCTTGTCCTTGCGCGACTTGATCATCGCGTTGACCAGCGGATGGTCGGGCGCGATGGCGATGAAGCTGGCGCCGTAGAGCGTGTCGGGCCGGGTGGTGAACACCTCGATGCCTTCCGCCTCGAAGCCCTTCGGCAGGTCGGTCGAGGGGTGGAACTTGAAGGTGACGTTCGCGCCGAGGCTGCGGCCGATCCAGTTGGCCTGCATCAGGCGAACCTTTTCCGGCCAGCGGTCGAGCGTCGACAGGTCGTCCAGCAGCTCGTCGCCATAGCGGGTGATGCGGAAGAACCACTGTTCCAGCTCGCGGCTTTCAACCGTCGCGCCCGAGCGCCAGCCCTTGCCGTCGACCACCTGCTCGTTGGCCAGCACGGTGTTCTCGACCGGATCCCAGTTCACCTTCGATGTCTTGCGGAAAACGAGATCGTTTTCCCACAGCTTCAGGAAGATGCGTTGCTGATGCTTGTAGTAGTCCGGCTCGCACGTTGCGATCTCGCGCGACCAGTCGAACGAAAGTCCGAGTGGTTCAAACTGCGTCTTCATCGCAGCGATGTTCGCCCGCGTCCATTCGCGCGGCTGCGCGCCCTTTTCGATCGCGGCGTTTTCCGCCGGAAGCCCGAAGGCGTCCCACCCCATCGGATGCAGGACGTTGTATCCGTTCGCCAGCGAGAAGCGCGCAACGACATCTCCCATCGCGTAGTTGCGGACATGCCCCATGTGCAGCCGGCCCGAAGGGTAGGGGAACATCTCGAGGATGTACGCCTTCGGCATGTCGCCGGCTTCCTGCGGCGACTTCGCGCGGAACACGCCGGCGCGCGCCCAGGCTTCACGCCACCTGGCTTCGGTTTCACGGGGATTGTAGCGGGAGGCCATCCAGGTCTCGCTGTTCGTCCTGCCGGCTTGCGCGCCGGACTTCTGTTTTGGTCCCAGGCGCCCGCCGAGAGGTTACGCCGCGATTATTCGATGTTGGAAAGCCGGAGCTGACGCGCCTTCGCAAGGATGGCGTTTTCCATCGCAACATTGGTGTCGGGGCTGACCGGGGCGGTCACCCATGTGCCGCCGTCGCTCTTGGTTTCCCGGAAGACCGCGCACGAAACGCCATCGGCGCGCAGGCGCGTGTCGAGAATGTAGACCGTGACCTTGAAGCGCTCGTCGGGCTTCTCGGGATTGGCGTACCAGTCGGTGTTGATGACGCCGCCCCAGGGATCGGCGGAGGCGAGCGGCATGAAATCCAGGGTCTCGAGCGAGGCGCGCCAGAGATAGGAGTTGACGCCAATTCCGCCGGTCTCGTCGCGGCCGCCATTGGATTCGGCGGTCGTCGGCGCCGAGTGGGCCGTGCCGCTGCCAAAGATCGAGCAGCCGCCCAGCGCGGCAAGCGCGGCCACGACTGCTGCAGCAGCTACTACTCGAGAAGCCATTTTACTCTGCTCCGTTGCCCCGCGGCGCGATCCGCCAACTCGGGGCGTCGTTCCGCGTCTTCCTTAGCTGGCAGGCCGACTGCCGCGCAAGGGCCGCATGCGGCTGGCTCGTTTGGCATGGACCCCAGTATAGATGGATGTACTGACCGGAGATTGCGGAGGAATTCTGGCATGGCGCGCGTATTTGCTCTCACCGGACTGGTTTTGGGAGCGGCCTTGCCGGCCTGTGCGCCCGCGCATGCCGAGGACTGGAAGCTCGACGCCCGCCTGACCACGGCGATCGGGGCGATGAATGAAAATTCGGCCGATGTTCCCGCCGCCGACGGTCTGCTGGCCGACGGCTCGCTGGCGCTGACCCGGACGGACATCCTTTCGAACGGCCTGCAGCTGACATGGCGCGGCGAGGTCCGGCTGGAGCGCGATGCGCCCTCGCGGCCCGCATTTTCAGGTGTTCTGGGGAACTGTCCGCCCGCTTCGGCCGGGTGTCCGGCCGTAGCCGACGGCTCGGGCTTTCGTTCGCCGATCTCCCCGGCCACGGGGCTGTCGGCCTACGGGGACCGTGTCGACGAGGGCGCGTTCGCGACGCTGGAGGGCGCATCCCTTTCCGTTGCAGGCCCGTGGGGGGAAGGCATGGCGGGCTTCGATTCCGGCGTGGCGACCCGCCTCGACGCCCGCGCGCCAACCGTTCTGGCGGCTGTCTCCGCATTTTCCCCGACGCTGGATCCAACCGGCCTGGTCACCGTCCGGGCCCGAAACGACGTGACAGGGCCCTCGTTCAAGGTCGGGTACATGACGCCGCGGCTTCTGGGCCTGCGGTTGGGGGCTTCCTATGCCCCCGAAGCCAATCTTCGCGGCGCTGATTTCGACGCCAATCTTGACGGACCGGGCCTCGCGCGCGCTGACCTCAAGAATGTCTGGGAGGGGGCTGCGTCCTTTGCGCGCAACTTCAGCTCGGCCGGGCTGCGATTGCGGGCAGCCCTGACGACGACGAAGGCGACGAGCAGTTCGGACTTTGCCGGGTTTGGCGACTATTCGGCCTGGGGCGCGGGGCTCGAGCTCGAGAAGGGGGGCTGGTCGACCGGGTTTCGCTGGCTTTCCAGCGACAACGCCTGGAGGGCCGGCCACGCCGGCTACCAGGCCTGGGAGGCAGGGCTGGTCCACCAGGGGGAAAAATGGCGAATCGGCGTTGAGGGCGGACGGGCGCGGGACAAGCTTACGCTAACGGAAGGCTCGACCTGGCTGATCGGCGCCAGCCGAAAAGTTAACGACCATGCCGATGTCGGCCTTGCCTGGACCAGCGCCGGCGCCGACCTGCCGGTGTCGGATCTTTCCGGCTTTCGCCACACAAACGCCCGCAATGACGGGTTAATTCTTGAGCTCAGTGTGCGCAATTAGCGACACGAACGGGAATTATGGCCCGACGACAGGACTAATTAACTCGCGTTTACTATTATGTTGCGAGTCGGGCGTATTATAGGGACAGGATCGGGAAGAGGAGGGCTGGACATGCGCACGTTTGCTGCACTTTTCGTCGCCTCGACCCTGATTTCCGCGCCGGCGTTCGCCCAGGTTGCGTCAACGGATGGCGCCAGCCGGGCCGCGGCGTCCACGGCCGACAGGCCGTCCAAGGACCTGTCGCTCGGCTATATCGACCAGTTCACGATCAAGAACGGCACGGAACGGCCGGTCATGACGATCGCGCCAATCGAAAAGAACCAGCTCGACCTGGCCTGGCGGCCGGGCGGGAAGTGGGGCCTGACTCTCGACCTGACCACCCGCGCGCCGAACGACCTGCTTCCGCGCGAAGAACTGCAGGCCGGCGCCTACTATCAGGTGACCCCGCGCTTCCGCTTCGGCGGCGGCCTAACACTGAAGGGCGAATCGCTCAGCTCGCCGGAAACCTGGAAACAGGAACAGGCCGACACGGGCGTTCATATCGAGTCGGCGTTCTCCTTCTAGGGTCGTTGCTCGAAACCCATGCAGGGCGTCACGCCCAGGCATCCGCAATCGATCCAACCGCCGCCCATCCCGCGAACCTGCCGTGTGTCTGCATCACGAGCCGGCCGGCGTTGTTGGCCGTGATCCCCCCGAGCGCGAAGACGGGCAGGGGCGCTGTTCGCGCCAGTCGCCGGAAGCGCTCAGGACCTATGGGGACGGAAGCGCTCGGGCTGCCGCTTTCGAACACGGTTGAAACGATGGCGGCGTCGACGCCGGCCTGTGCGGCGCGACGAAGGGCGCTTCGCGAATGGACGGCCGCCGTTTCGATGATGCGCCGGGCGCCAAAAAGACGCGGCCGTCGAAGGTGTAAGCGGGTCTCCGGCCAGTGAACGCCGTCCGCCCCCGTCCTCAGGGCGAGGTCCGGATCCGCCGAGACCAGAAGCGTCAGCCGTCGACGCCGACAGATCCGCGCCAGCCGCGCGCCTGTTTCGAACCGGTCATCCGCGCCGAAGTGCCGGTAGATCACGCCCCATCCGCGGGGCAGGGCGGCGACGAGCTCCGGCAGGTCGGGCGTGCGATCCGGGTCGCTCATCAGGAACACCGGGGGAAGCCGTGCGCCAGTGCGCGTATAGCGAGGCGGCAGGCGCCGCGCGGCCGCCAGAAGTTTTCGCCGCGCCGATACGGAATCGCGTTGCCGCGCCTTGCCGGCGCCGGCGGGTTGCTGTTGAAGCGGGACCATGGACGAGCAACTGCTCCGGACAATCAGCGCGGCGCGCGAAGACGTTCTCGCCCGCATCGCCGCCGCCGCCAAGTCGGCGGGCCGCGATCCCGCGTCAGTGCGGCTGGTCGCCGTCTCCAAGGTCCAGCCGCCGGACCGGATCGAGGCGATGTGGGCGGCGGGCCAGCGCGTGTTCGGCGAGAACCGGGTCCAGGAAGCGCGCGAGCGCTGGTCGGCGCGCCGCGAGGCTGGCGAGGATTTCGAACTCCGTCTCATCGGGCCGCTGCAGACCAACAAGGCGCGCGAGGCTGTCGGCTTCTTCGATGCGATCGAGACGCTGGACCGGCCAAAGCTGGCGGGCGCGCTTGCGGATGCGGCGGCGAAGCTGGGCCGGGCGCCCAGGCTCATGGTGCAGGTGAATACCGGCGAGGAGGATCAGAAGGCCGGCGTTTTCCCGCGCGAGGCGGACGCGTTCATCGCATCCGTGCGGACGGATTATGGCCTGACGCCGGAGGGCTTGATGTGCATCCCGCCGGCGGACGAACCGGCAGGCCCGCATTTTGCGCTGCTGGCCAAGATCGCCGCACGCAACGGGCTGGATCAGTTGTCGATGGGCATGAGCGCTGATTTCGAGACCGGGGTGATGTTCGGCGCAACATCGGTCCGCGTCGGCTCGGCGCTGTTCGGCGAGCGCAAAGCGCACTGACGACCGGACCAGGGATCAGGCGGACTTGCGTGCGCGCGAGGCTTCCGAAAATCCGCGGGCCAGCAGGATCTGCGCGATGGCATAGGTCAGCCAGACCGAATCTTCCGGCGCGGGGATCGATTTGTAGAGCCCCAGCGCAATCAGGCTGTCGGACAGCATGAAGATCACGGCGCCGATCCGCGCGATCGCCGGCGCGCGCGAAATCATCGCCGTCATCACCATGGCGGTGATGATGGCCTGATAGCCAAGCCCCGGAACCAGCAGCGCGCCCATGCCTGGCAGGAACCAGACCAGCAGGACAAGCGACACGGCGAAGACCGCCGCTGCATATATCCAGCTGGCCGTTGCAATCGCGTCGCGACGAACGAAGCGCGCGAAGGCGATGATGTAAAAGACATGCGCTATGCCGAAGGCGCCCATGCCGCCCACCATGTTCGGGGGCACAAGCTCCAGCATCACATCGCCCGTGGCGGACAGGAACAGCGCGGCGGCGGTGACCGGGCTGCGGCGCGTGGCGGCGTAAAGGCCCAGCACGACGATGCCGCTGGCCTTCCACACCGGACCTTCAGGAAAATTCAGCGTGACAAATGGCGCGGCGAGATAGCTGAGCGCGGTGAGCGCGCCGAGTGCGAAGAGAAGATCGCCGGCCTGCCGCGAGACGGTCCTGTCGCTCATCGTGCGTCTGTGCGCCTCCCGTCCTTGCCCGGGGTTTTGCTAGCGCGAAATGGTCAGCCTGTCTCCCGGCGCCGCCGCGCCAACAAGGCTCAGCAGGCTGGCGAGGCCGGTGGCGATACAGCCTTCGGTTGGTGAAAGGTCCGGCTGCGCGACATGCATGAAAATCGCACTGCCGCGTCCCGCAACGGGCGGCGCGTCATTGTACCCCAGCACGACGACAAGATCGTAGAGCCCGTCTTCGCGCCACAGCAATTCATGCCGCGCGGCGAAGGGAAGGGCGACCAGCGTGTTGTAGTCGGGCGAGGCGGGATCATCGCACCAGCCCATCCGGGGCGTCAGGGGTATGGCCGGAAGGCTGGTTTCGGGCGGCGCCAGGCGGTCAGGCCGGAAGAACACCTGCCGCATGTCCCAGCTTCCCAGCGGCGTCGCGCCGTCGCCTTCCTGTTTGTGCGCCGCGTCGATAACGCCCGACCGGCCAAGCGCACACAGGGCCGACCCATCCGGCCATCGGAGGTTGCCCGCGGCGCTCGCCTCGAATACCCGTGTCTGCACCGGGACCCATGCCTTTCCTCAACGGCGCTTCGTCCCTAGACTGATAAGCTTCCGCACGGAAGATGCGGGTCGGGAGGGCGTCACTGGCCATGACCACAGCCAAGACCATTCTGCTCGTTGACGATGATGCGGACCTGCGGGAAGCGCTGGCCGAGCAGTTCGAGCTGCACGAGGGATTCCGTATCGAACATGCGGCCTCGGCGGGGGAGGGCATCAAGAAGGCCGAGGAAACGCGCGCCGACCTGATCATTCTCGACGTCGATCTGCCGGACATGGACGGGCGCGACGCCTGCAAGCTGATGCGCAAGCACGGCATCGCGGCTCCCGTGGTGATGCTGACCGGGCAGACGACGGATGCGGATGCGATCCTCGGTCTCGATTCCGGCGCCAACGATTATGTCACCAAGCCGTTCAAGTTCTCGCTGCTGCTGGCGCGTGTGCGCGCTCACCTGCGGACGTTCGAGCAGAGCGAGGACGCCACCTTCCGTCTCGGCCCCTACGAATTCCGCCCGGCGGCGAAGCTCCTGATCGACGAGAAGGAACGCAAGATCCGTCTCACCGAGAAGGAGACGAACATTCTGAAGTACCTTTACCGCGCCGCCGGCAAGCCGGTTGGCCGCGAAGAGCTGCTTTCGGAAGTATGGGGCTACAACGCCAACGTCACCACCCACACACTGGAAACGCACATCTACCGCCTGCGCCAGAAGATCGAGCCCGATCCGGCCAATGCGCGGCTGCTGCTAACGGAAAGCGGTGGATACCGGCTTCAGGCCTGAACTGCTTGACAGGGCCGGTCTGCGGCCGATAGCAAAGCATCCTCGCCGGCCCCGAAAAGGGCCGGCGATTTCCGTTTCAGCCTGCTGTCGTTCAACGCCCGCAATCCCGGGCGCGAGCGACGCATTGCGTCCATGAGCATCCAGAATGAACGATCCAGCGCTGCGCGCCGACTGCGCGCATTGCGACGCTCTTTGCTGCGTCGCACTCGCCTTCGACCGGTCCAGCCTGTTCGCTTTCGACAAGGCGGCCGGCGAGCCATGCCGCCATCTCTCGGCTTGCGGCGGCTGCACTATCTACGGCGTGCGGGCTGCGCACGGCTTTGGTGGCTGCGTCCGCTATGATTGCCTGGGCGCCGGACAACGTGTCACGCAGATGTTCGCCGGCCGCTCCTGGCGCGACAGCGCGGAAACGGCCCGCGACATGATCGATGCGTTCCGCGCGATGCGCTTGGCGCACGAGCTGGCGGTCCTGTTGCAGGAGGCGGGCAAGCTGTCTCTGGACGCCGCGCACGAAGCAGCGCGCGTGCAACTCCTCTGTGCGCTTCAGGCGGCGCGCCGGACGTTGTGCGATCTTCGCGCGTTCGAACACGGTCCGTTGGCTTGCGAGGTTCGGGCGTTTCTTTCCGGCCTGAGGGATCAGGCCCGGTGCAGACTTCCCAAGGCGTCGGGACCGGAACGTGTCAGGCGCAATCCCTAGACGGCGTCGATCGTCACGCTCACCGGAACATGATCGCTCGGTTTTTCGCCGCCGCGTTCCTTCGTGTGGATACGATAGCTGGCGAGATCGACCATCGGCGCTCCGGTGCGGTCGGCCCAGATATGGTCCAGCCTTCGGCCGCGGTTGGACGCCTGCCAGTCGGCGGCGCGGTAGCTCCACCAGGTGTAGAGCTTTTCCTCCGGCGGATGGCGCACGCGCGCAATGTCGGTGAGCTTGCCGTCCTCGAGGATGCGCATCAGCCCGTCGGTCTCGACCGGCGTGTGGCTCACCACGGTGAGCAGCTGCCTGTGGCTCCACACATCGTTTTCATGCGGCGCGATGTTGATGTCGCCGACGATGAAGAGCGGCGGGACGGATTTCTTTCGAGCGCGTGCGGCGTAGTAGGCGCGCATCCGCTCCACGAAATCGAGCTTGTGGGCGAACTTGTCGTTGACCGCCGGGTCGGGAATGTCGGCGCCGGCGGGGACGTAAAGATTGTGCAGCTCGAAGCCCGCCACCTTCACCGCGACCGCGCGGGCGTGGTTGTGCTGGCAGAAGGGCGGGGGATCGAGCCGCTCGATCGGATGGCGCGAGGCGATCGCGACGCCGTGCATGCCTTTCTGTCCAGCGATGGCGACGTGCGGCAGGCCAGCCTTCTCGAAGGCCTTCAGCGGATACTCCGCTTCCTGACACTTGATCTCCTGCAGACACAGGATGTCCGGCTTCTCGCGTTTGATGAACGCGCTCACACGGTCGATGCGCAGGCGAACGGAATTGATATTCCAGGTCGCCAGGGAAAGGCGGGTCATGGGCGCCGGGAAGCCGGAGGGGAGGATCAGTTCGACGTCACTGTCGGGCAGCGGGCGGCCTGAATCAAGGAAAGACGGGGCAGGACGCGGGAAAGTTCGGACGGTTTGCGCTCACATGACCGTCAGAGGCCCGGCTACAAAACAAACGCGCCCGGCCGCGGGGACAGCCAGGCGCGCTGAGCGCCGAAAAATGGCGCATTGACCGGTAGGGATAGCTCCGGCCGCTTTCCGACGGACCGGGCGCCTGCGGGGGGAAGCTCAGGCAACCCATCAACATCGAAACGTGTGGCAATATGGTCACACACGGCGCGATCTGGCAACTTAACCAAGATTAAAATTTGTGTGTTGCCCTAGCGCTACGTCACGCCTTGACGGGAGTCTTTGGCAGACTAGCGGGGCAGGGCTAGCGGCGGTCGTCGCGGGCGTCGGCCGGGTCCTTCACGATGAACAGCGACGGCTTGAGGCTGACGTTCTGTTTGGCGTCGGACAGCTTCACGCGCGTCTGTTCGCCTGTGCCGGTTGTCGTTGTCCAGCCCATGAGCTGGAAGTCTGAGGCCCGGAACTGCAGCGTCATGCTGCCCTGCGCTTCGCCGGTCTTGTCCACCAGCGTCACGAAATACGAGCCGTCGGAGGCTGAAACCTCGGTCACGCTGCCATCGCGCTGCAGGTCGACGTTCGAGCGCAGGAACAGGTGCAGCGGCGTAGACGCGAGCGGTGCGGCGGTATAGCTGGCGCGCTTGGGCTCCTCGACCGACACGCTGACGCCGTCGGAAACGATGTGCATCGCCTCGGGGCTTGTGTAGTCGAAGCGCACCTTGCCGGGCCGGCTGATGTAGAAAACCCCCGATGAAAGCTGGCCCAGATTGTCGATCTGCTCGAACTTGCCTTCCGCTGTGCGCACCGAAGTCAGCGCTGCGGCCGCCTTGTCGATTATCGCGGCCTTGTCGATCGCGGGGGAGGGCGCGGCGGCCTGCGCCACGGGCGGAACGGGCGCCTGCGCAAGATAAAGCCGGGCCGGGGCCGCGTCGGCTGTGGCGGCGGCGGGCGCAATGTCCGCGGGAACGGCCGGCGGCGTGGCGACCAGCGGAACGCCCGAAAGGGCCAGCGGGAAAAGGGTCGTCAGGATCATGCTCATGGGGCGAACCTCGTCTGGCGGTCCGGCGAAAACAAGTCGCCGGCATGGAATTTCCGCCCTGTTTCGCTGAACGCCGGTTCAGGTCAAAAAGGGCCGCGATGGCGGACTGGTACAGCCCGCCCCGGCAGGAGCCAACGCGCATGACCCCAAAACAGTTTCATGCCCTGGTGTTGAGCTTTCCCGAGACGGTCGAGGCGCAGCATTACGGCTATCCCTCCTACAAGGCGTTCGGGAAGTTCCTGGTGCGGCTTAGGGCCGAGGACGACAGCATCGTCCTCGGGCTCGAGGATTTCGACGAACGCGACATGCTGCTCGAGGCCGAGCCGGAAACGTTCCACATCACCGATCACTATCGCAGCTTTCCCTATGTGCTGGCGCGGCTGAAGCAGATGGACGCAAAGCGTCTTCGCGGATACCTCACACGGCGGTGGCGGAAGAACGCGCCGAAGACTTGGCTCAGGAAATGGGACGCCGAACAGGCGGCCGCCGAGGGCGGGCGGGGAACAGGGAAAGCCAGGATCAGATGAAACGCATTCTGCTTCTCATCGTCGCCGCGATCGCGGCCGGCGGCGCATATCTCAGCCGGCCCGACGAGGCGACGCTGAAGATGCACATGGACGCCTACTTTGCCGACACAGCGAAGGCGCAGGCAAAGTCGCTCAACATCGGTGATCTCATCGAAGGCGCGCTCGACAGTGCAGGACGCAGCAACGCGTTCAAGGACTACTATGTCGTCACGCGCCTCACCGCGACGGCCGACGGCAAAACAGTCGCCACCTGCTGGGGCGTCTATTCCCGCGTTCTGTGCACGGGTCCGCTCAGCAAGACGCTGAAGCCGGAGAAGGGGAGCTAGTGCTCGCCTCGCATTCGGCGCACAAAAGAAAAGGCCCGCGTGTTTGCGCGGGCCCTTCTGTTTCAACTCTTTTGGTGCGCCTTACGCGGCCGCATCGCCATGGTCGCGGTCGCGCGCGACGAGCTGGCGTTTGCCGGAATGGTCGGCGGCGGTGATGATGCCTTCCTTCTCCATCCGTTCGATCATCGAGGCGGCGCGGTTGTAGCCGATGCGCAGCACGCGCTGGACGTAGGAGGTGGTCGGGCGCTTGTCGCGGATCACGGCTGCGACGGCGTCGCGATACATGTCTTCTTCCGGATCGCCCGAGGAGGTGCCGAAGGCGGCGTCGGCGACCGAGGTATCGTCCTCGAATTCGTCGGTGACGCCCTGGACGTATTGCGGCGTGCCCTGTTCCTTGAGCCACGAGACGACGCGCTCGACTTCCTCGTCCTTCACGAAGGGACCGTGGACGCGCGTGATCTTTCCGCCCGAGGCCATCCAGAGAAGGTCGCCCATGCCGAGCAGCTGTTCGGCGCCTTGCTCGCCAAGAATGGTGCGCGAGTCGATCTTGGACGTGACCTGATAGGAGATCCGCGTCGGGAAGTTGGCCTTGATCGTGCCGGTGATGACGTCGACCGACGGGCGTTGCGTCGCCATGATCAGGTGGATGCCGGCGGCGCGGGCCATCTGGGCGAGACGCTGCACGCAGGCCTCGATGTCCTTGCCTGCCACCATCATCAGGTCGGCGACCTCGTCGATGACGACCACGATGTGCGGCATGGGCTCAGGCTTGATCGCCTCGTTCTCCCAGACCGCTTCGCCGGTTTCCTTGTCCCAGCCGGTCTGGACCTGGCGGGTGAGGTATTCGCCCTTCGAGGCGGCGTCTTCGGCCTTCTGGTTGAAGCCGGCGATGTTGCGCACGCCCATCTTCGACATCAGGTCGTAGCGGCTCTCCATTTCGCGCACGACCCATTTGAGCGCGAGCACGGCTTTCGCAGGATCGGTGACCACCGGCGAGAGCAGGTGGGGGATGCCTTCATAGATCGACAGCTCGAGCATTTTCGGGTCGATCATGATGAAGCGGCACTTCTCGGGCGGCAGCTTGAACATAAGCGACAGGATCATCGCGTTGATGCCGACCGACTTGCCCGAGCCCGTGGTCCCCGCGATCAGCAGGTGAGGCATCTTGCCGAGATCGGCGATGGTCGGCTGGCCTTCGATGCTCTCGCCAAGCGCAAGCGGCAGGGCCGAGCGCGTGCGGCGGAATTCCTGCGCCGCGAGCAGGTCGCGCAGGTAGACGGTTTCGCGCGACGGGTTCGGCAGTTCGATGCCGATGGCGTTGCGGCCCGGGATGACGGCGACGCGCGCGGCGGTGGCGGACATCGAGCGCGCGATGTCGTCAGCGAGCGAGATGACCTGGCTCGACTTCACGCCCGGCGCCGGCTCGAGTTCGAAGAGGGTGACGACAGGACCCGGGCGCACTTCGACGATGCGGCCCTTGACCTTGAAGTCGTTGAACACGCCCTGCAACCGGTCGGCCATGTCGAGCAGGCGCGCCTCGTCGACTTCCGAGCGGCGCGGCGGCGGCACGTCGAGCAGGTCGAGCGGCGGAATGGCCGTCGAAGCGTTGGCGGCGACAGTGGTCGCGGCCTGGCTGGCGTTGGCGCGGGCCGGGACAGTGGCGCCTGAGGCGGCGGCTTTCGCAGGCGCGACCACGCGGCCGGTCTCGCGGGCAGGGGATTCCGGGATGGGCCGGCTTTCCAGCACGCGCGGCGTGATCGGGATGGAGCGGCCGCCGACGCCTTCGGCTTTCTCCACGGCGTTGAAGAAGCCGCGATCGCCATCCTCGAACTCGTCCTCGTCGGTGACGACGATCGGTTCGATGATGTCCGCCTGCTTCCGCTTGAACGGATTGGGCAGGGCGGGCATGCGCGAGAACATGGCGGGCAGGCCGCCGCTTTCCTGCTGGCGCGCTTCGGCTTCGGCGCGGCGGCGGGCGCGGAAGGCGCGGAGCAGGGCGGCGCCGTCGCTGGCGCCAAGGCCCATCGCCATGGCGGCGAAGAGGACGGTGCAGATGCCGGCGACCGCCGCGGCCCAGATCTCGGCGTCGGGCGCGCGCAGGGCGGCGAAGGGCATCGAGGCGATGGCGAGCAGAACGTCGCCGATGGCTCCGCCGAGTCCGGCGGCGAGCGGCCAGCTCTGCGGGATCGGCCATTCGGCAAGGCAGCAGCAGGAGAGAATGGTGGCGGAAGCGCCCCAGAGCCAGGCCGACGGTTCGCGCGGTCCGATGCCGAGCGTCCGGCGGAGGCCGCCGATCATCAGGGCGAAGCCCATCAGCCAGGCGGTCCAGCCAAAGGACTGCGTCAGCAGGTCGGCGCCGAGCGCGCCGGGACGGCCGAAGAGGTTGGCCGCTTCACCGGCGACAGCCGAGTTGAGGCTGGGGTCGGTCGGCGAATAGGAGCCGCACGCACCGCAGATGAACACGCCCGCCGAGAAAGCCAGCAGCCCGGTCAGAAAACGGGCGAACGGGCTCGGACGGCGGAGTTCATAGCCGTCGTCCTCGGAGTGGAGCGCACGCGCATGCGACATGCAGTCGGTCCTCGCTGGAGTTAGGGATAAGTGAGCCCCCCGACAGTGGCTCCGGCGGCCTCAACGGGTGGTAAACGCCGTGTCCCTTTCGGGTCGGATTCCTGCGGATTTGCGAGAATTTTTGCGGGTGACCCATCACGCATGGCGATTGCGCCGCGGAAATCGCAGAGGAAACCGGATGCAGCGGGCGTCATGAAAAAAAGGCTCCGGAAAGCCGCTGCGCCCAACCTTGCGGCGGCGCGCCGCGTACCGTCCGGAGCCATCCCCATGACCAGCCTTTCGGCGGCGCACAAGTCTGGTTAGCGCGCATCGCGCCTGCAGCATCAGCCAGGATTAACGCGCACGTTTAAGAGGCGCCCGGATGCCTTTTTGGGGGGCGGGGCGAGCAACGGGCGCCCAATAATTGTGCAATCGCTCAAGAGCCCCGAGGCCCTTGGGGTCGTTTGCTTGCTCGAAACCATGCCGGAAGTCCCTATCGGCATCGCACCGAACGGGGGGCGGTAGCGCTCGCATGTTGGGTGCGGGTTTTCGTCAGCGCCGGTTGCGAGTCAACCTCAGGGGAAGCATATGTTTAATAAAATCAGGCGATTGGATCGTCTTTCAACTTGGGGCGGCGGGATTCGCGCCGGCCTCGCGGCGCTCGCCGCAGGTATGATTTGCGCCACGGGCGGTCTCGCCCTGGCCCAGGAGCCGCCAGCCGATACGACCACGGCGGCGCCGCCTACGACAGAAGCAACGCCGCCGGATGCGACGCCCGCTCCGGACACAACGGCCGCCACGCCGGCGCCCGCCGCCGAGCCGGCTGCTCCGGCTGCGGAAGCGCCGAAACTGGATACCGGCGACACCGCCTGGATGCTGACCTCGACCGCGCTCGTCCTGATGATGACGATCCCGGGTCTCGCACTCTTCTATGGCGGCATGGTCCGCAAGAAGAACGTGCTGGCGACGGCGATGCAGTCCTTCGCCATCACCTGCCTCGTCACCGTGCTGTGGTTCATCGTCGGTTACGCGGAGGCGTTCGGGACGAACCCGAACGAAACCATCAACCACTATGTCGGCAACTATTCGAACTTCCTGCTTGGCGGCATGTCGAATGACTCGCTTACCGGCACGATTCCGGAATGGGTCTTCGTGGTGTTCCAGATGACCTTCGCGATCATCACGCCCGCGCTGATCACCGGCGCCTTCGCCGAGCGCATGAAGTTCTCCGCCATGTGCATCTTCATGTCGGCCTGGCTGCTGCTGGTCTACGCGCCGATCGCTCACTGGGTCTGGGGTGGCGGCTTCCTGATGAACGCCGGCGTTCTCGACTTCGCTGGCGGCACGGTCGTCCACATCAACGCCGGCATCGCCGGTCTGATGTGCGCCCTCGTCATGGGCAAGCGCAAAGGCTACCCGACCGAGAACATGGCGCCGCACAACCTGGTGCTGTCTCTCATCGGCGCCTCGCTGCTGTGGGTTGGCTGGTTCGGCTTCAACGCCGGTTCGGCCGTGGCCTCCAACGCCCTCGCTGGCGCGGCCATGATCAACACCCAGGTCGCCACCGCGGCTGCGGCGCTCGCCTGGATGTTCGCGGAGTGGATCATCGCCCGCAAACCTTCGGTCCTGGGGATCATCTCCGGCGCCGTTGCGGGCCTGGTCGCCGTCACACCGGCTTCCGGCTTCGTCAACCCGACGGGCGCGCTGATCATCGGCGTGATCGCGGGCGTGGCCTGCTACATCTCGGCGGTTCACGTGAAGAAGATGGTCGGCTACGACGACAGCCTCGACGCCTTTGGCGTCCACGGCGTGGGCGGCATCATCGGCGCCCTGCTGACCGGCGTGTTTGCCGACGTGGCGATCAACGAAGGCGGCAAGGGCCACAATGTCATGACCCAGCTTCTGGGGATTGGCTGGACGGCCGGCTACTGCGCCGTCGTGACGCTGATCATCCTGTTCGTTCTCAAGTTCACCATCGGTCTGACGGTGAAGCCGGAACAGGAAGAAGAAGGTCTCGACTACTCCCTGCACGGCGAGAGCGTGCACTAGAGACGACGGTCTGGCGTCGCCGGCGCGGCGCCAGGGGACTACGGGGGAGGGCGCGGTCCTTGGGCCGCGCCCTTTCCTTTTTGGCGACCCCGCCCGCGGCGGTGGCCTTCGCCGTCCGCCGGCTCTAGATTGCCGGCATGGCCACAGCCCGCATGAAACCGTCCCCGTCCGTCCATGACGTCGCCATCGCCGGCGGCGGACCGGTCGGACTGACCCTGGCGCTGGCGCTGGCCCGGCGCGGCGTTCGCTCGTGCGTCGTCGACGCCGGAGGAGGACCGGCGCCCGGCCGCGCCTTCTTCGTCGCGTTCGGCTGCTGGCGCATCTGGCGTGCGCTCGGGCTCGAAGATGCGCTTGCCCCGCACGCGCGGGCGGTGACCAGCGTCGAGGCAGAGGGTCCGGCAGGCGGCGTCAGCTTCCTCGCCGAAGACTGCAAGGATGAACCGGCGCTCGGCTACATGATCGAACAGGGCCCGCTGGTGGCCACGCTCGAGGCGGCCGCGGCGGCCACGGAGCTTGTCGACCTGCGCGCCGGGCGGATTTCAGGCGCCCATTTTGCCGATCCGCACGCCAGCCTGGTGCTGGACGACGGCGAGGTCCGCGCCGCGCTGATCGCCGCGTGCGACGGCGCGCGGTCGTCAGTGCGCCAGGCGGCGGCGATCCGGTTCGAGGGCTGGGATTATCCCTCGCGCGCGATCTCGACCACGATCACCCTGCCGGTGCGGTCGGGAACGGATGGCGGCGCGGCGCGGCAGATTTTCCTTCCTTCCGGTCCGATGGCGGCGCTGCCGCTGACGCCCCGGCCTGGCGATACCGCGCACGAACGCGTCAATCTGGTGTGGACCGAACGCGCCGCCGCCGCCGAGGCGCTGATCGCGCTCAGTGACGACGGCTTCGAGGCCGAGCTGGAAAAACGCGCCGGAGATTTTCTGCCCGGCGCGAAGCTGGCCGGGCCACGCCTGTCCTTTCCGGTCGGGTTGCGCGTCGCCGAACGGTTTCATGGACCCCGCCTCGCGCTTGCCGGGGACGCCGCGCACCAGATCCATCCGCTGGCGGGGCAGGGGCTCAATCTCGGCCTGAAGGATGTCGCGGCGCTGGTCGATGTGATCGCCGATGCGATGCGTGTCGGTCTCGACATCGGCGCCGAGACGGCGCTGGCGCCCTATACAAGGTGGCGGCGGGCGGATGTGGTCGCCTCGGCGGCGGCGATGGAAGGGTTCGCCCGGGCCTTTGCCGCGCCCGCCCCGGTCCGCATCGCGGCTGCGCTGGCGATGCGTGCGGCGGGCGATGTCACGCCTCTGCGCAAGCTGTTCGCGCAGGAAGCCGGCGGCGTGCTGGGAGAACTGCCGAGCCTGATGAAGAGCGCCTGATGCTGGCGGTCTAGTCCCGCGGAAGACCCAGCTTCTGCATCTTGCCGACATAGGCTGCCATCCGCGCATCGGCCTGTTCGGCCAGCTCGCGCAGGAAGGCCCAGGTGTAGAGCCCGGTGTCGTGGCCATCGTCGAAGCGGATGCGCACGGCATACCGCCCGACCGGATCGGCGCCTTTCACGGCAACATGCGCCTTGTGCGCGGGCGGCGGCGGCCGCGTACCGCCATGGCCCCGGGTTTCGGCGCTGGGGCTTTCAACCCGGAGAAGCTCGTAGGGGATTTCGCCCGCCCAGCCATCGTCGAAGCGGATGGCGAGCCGCGCATCGCGGCTGCGGAAACGCAGTTCGGTCGGCCAGGGCGGATCGCTTCGGGTCGACGGTCGGCCTGCGGCCGCGCCAGTCGCGTTGCCCGTCACTTCGGCGCGCCCAGATCGCGCGCTTCGTCCGCAAGCATCACCGGAACGCCATTACGGATTGGAAAGGCGAGACCGGCGCCGCGCGAGATCAGCTCGTTGGCTTCGCGATCATACGTGAGCGGACCGCGGCTGACCGGACAGATCAGCACTTCGAGGAGTCTTGGATCGACTCCTGTGTCTTCTTCCGCCGCCGCCGCATTCTGCTGCTGGGGTTCAGTCATTGTACGTACCCGCCACCTTGCCCGGGGCGCTCCATTACCAGAAGGGCGATGAGCGCGCTACACCGGTCCTGAAGAGTTCGCGCCTCCAGAAGCGCCTGCTTCTCTGGATTAGTAAAGGGGCATCCTGTCGAAAGTGAGTTGATAAGCATCTCGACGGGCGCTTCGGAAATGCTCGACCAGTCGGCGTTGAGGCCGTTGCGTTCAAGGTAGTCCTTCAACGCGGTCGTCAAATCCTCGCGCTTCAGCGATGGCGGTTCTGCATCGAGCGCGAGGTCTTCCGGATAGCGCGACCAGTCTGCGCGAACGGTGCGATAGGGCGTCGCGCGTGTTGTTTCCTCGATCACGCCGAAGCGCGCCACGCCCTGCAGGGCGATGAGATACCGCCCGTCATCCGTTTCCTGAAAAGAGGTGAGGCGGCCGACGCAGCCGATGTCCGCCAGGTCCGGATGTTCACCTTGTCCTACCAGTCCCGCCGGCTGGATCATGCCGATCAGGCGCGATCCGGACAGCGCGTCGTCAACCATGTTGAGGTAGCGCGGCTCGAAGATGTTGAGCGGAAGCACCGACTTGGGAAACAGCACGGCGCCGCCGAGCGGGAACACCGGAATCTCGGCGGGCAGATCAGCGGGTTTGCGATAGATGTGCGGCAATTGTTCCTGCCTCGGGTCGGCGTCCCCACGCACCCCGGTTATTCTGAACTTGGTATCGCGCAGGGGCCAAGTCCAGACGTTTCAGCCGTGGGGCGGAACGAAGGAATGGACGAGGAGGGCGCCCGCGACAGCGAGATAGACGAGCATTGTGCCGGCCGTCCCGATCAATCGGCCGGGCGAGAAGCCGCTTGAGCCGGCGAGCCCCCAGGCATGGAGAATGCGGGAGACCAGAAGCGTCACGCCAACCATGTGAATATACCATGTCGGCATGTTGAGCGCGGCGAGGGCCATGATGCCGACCATCAGGACCGGCACATCCTCCACCGCGTTGAGCTGCACGCGCGTGGCGCGGTTGAATTCGGGATGGGTTTCTCCGGAGGGCACTTTCAGCTTTCCGCGCCGGTTGCCCACATACATCTTGAGACCCAGCATGAGAACAATGAGCAGACCCACATAGAAGGCGGCCGCATGCGTCGCCGTCATGTCCGTGAACAGGTTCAAGGTCGTCCTCCCCGATAGCGGTCCGTCCCGGACCCATATGATGCACACTGAAGGGTTTGCCGCGCAGGCGGAAGGGGCGCCGCAGAGGCAAGCAGTCTTCGACGTTCGCGCCTGCAGCGGCTAGGACGGCGCCTCGCCCGGGTTCGATTTCAGCCGGTAGGTCATGTGCTGCCCGCTCGCGGTGAAGGCGCAGTCCACCCAGTGTCCGTCCGCGTCATACCAGAGATCGACCGTCAGCGTGCCGCTCACCCGGACATGGTCGGCGACGATGCGGGCGCCGCCGATGTTGATCGTCTCTTCGCCGATGCGCGTCACTGTGACGGGCAGGGGCTCGCCGGTCTCGGTGTTGATCATCTCGTACTGGCCCGGCGGCGGGCGCCGCCACCAGCTGGTCGGCAGCGCGTTCGCTGGAAACGTCTGGCTGGTCTTGCCCGCCGTGACCTGCAGGCCGTTTTCGGCCGGCGCCACATCGACCTCGGTCCGCTTGCCGTTCTTGAGCGTGGAGCAGGCGAGGCCGGAGAGCGTGTCGCCAACCCAGGTTTCGCGGCAGTTCTGCGTGTAGTGGAATAGGGTGAGCGGACCGAAGCCGGCGCGGAGGTCGGCCGATGTCCGTGCGACGACCCCGCTGGCGGTGCGTGTGACCTCAACGCCCTGGTCGCCGAAATGCGCGCCCCCGCGCAAGACTTCAAAATCGATACGACCCGGGGTCGGCGCCTCGGCCGATGCCTGCAATGCGCCCGCCGCCGCAGCCACCCATGCAGCCGCAAGGGCGCCGCGGCAAACGCGGGACGGTGAAAGCTGGAACCGGCTCGGCGCCAAGGCGCGCCTCCTTTCCACGCTTGCGCGCAGGACTGCTCGCGGATCGCGATATGGTTTCTCTACGCGCCGTCCCGTCCGCCGGATCAGGGCTGATCCAGGCCGCGAGCCGGCGCGTATGTGGAGATATGGCGCTCGTTCTGTCCTTTGTTGCCGTGCTCGCCGGCATGGCGGTCTTGATGACCGCCGCCTGGCTGACGCAACGCGCCGCCCACAATGCCGGCTGGGTCGATGTCTTCTGGACGTATGGCACGGGCGCTGCGTGCAGTCTCGCGGCGTTCTGGCCCGCGCCCGCCGACAGCGTCGCGCGGCAAATCCTCGTGGCGCTCCTGGGCGCCGTATGGTCGCTGAGGCTTGGCACGTATGTCGCCCTGCGCGTTGCGGGCAGTTCGCGCGAGGATGCGCGGTATGCCGGCCTGCGGCGAGAATGGGGCGCGGCTTTCCAGCGGCGCATGTTCGCGCTGGTGATCGTGCAGGCGCCAGCGACGGCGCTGCTGACCCTTTCGGTTTTCGCGGCCGCGCACGGCGGCGGCGCGTCGCTCGGCCTGCGCGATCTTCTGGGCGCCCTGGTGCTGCTTGTCGCCATCGCAGGAGAGGGGCTGGCGGACGAACAGATGCGCCGGTTCAAGGCGTCGACGCCGCATGGCGGCATTGCAGATACCGGGCTCTGGGCCTGGTCGCGCCATCCCAACTATTTCTTCGAATGGATCGTCTGGCTGGCCTATCCGGTCATTGCCTTCGAACCAGCGCACCCGCTGACCTGGGCGACATGGATCGCGCCTGTCCTGATGTATCTGATCCTGCGCTACGGCACCGGCGTTCCAGCGCTTGAGCGCGTCATGCTCGAAAGCCGCGGCGAGGCGTTTCGCGATTATCAGGCGCGGGTCAGCGCCTTCATTCCCCGCCCGCCCCGCAAGGCCGCGAACCCTTCGCTGCAAAGGAAGCCGTCATGAGCCTGATGTCCCGCGCCCTAATCGCCTTCGAGAGCGCTTCGCTGCCGGACAGCGTGCGCAAGGGCGCGGTCTCCATGCTGGTCAGCAACGCCCGCCGACAGCTGAAATCCGCCCCGCGGGACGCCTCCGCGCGCTTCGCCGCCGACATGGCTTCGCATCCGATCGCCGAACACACCGAGGACGCCAACGCGCAACACTATGAAGTGCCGGCCGCCTTCTTCGAGGCCTGCCTCGGGCCGCGCCTCAAATACTCCTGCTGCCGCTATGACGCCGCCGACGACACGCTGGCGATCGCAGAGGAGCGGGCCCTGACCGAAACCTGCCGCAACGCCCGGCTGGAAGACGGCCAGGCGGTGCTGGAGCTGGGCTGCGGCTGGGGATCGCTGACGCTCTGGATGGCGGCGCGCTATCCGCGCTCGCGCTTCACGGCGGTCTCCAACTCGTCCAGCCAGCGCGCCCACATCGAGACGAAGGCGCGCGAGCAGGGGCTGAACAACCTCACCGTCATCACCGCCGACATGAACGTCTTTGACACCACGGAGACGTTCGATCGCATCGTCTCGGTCGAGATGTTCGAACACATGTCCAACTGGCGCGCGCTGCTGGAAAAGTGCCGCGCTTGGCTGGCGCCCGAGGGGCGCATGTTCATGCATGTCTTCGCGCACCGCGCGGCGCCCTACAGGTTCGACGTGAAGGACCCCACCGACTGGATCGCTCAGCATTTCTTCGCCGGCGGCGTCATGCCCAGCCGCGACCTTATCGGCAATTTCAGCGATCTCTTCGAGGTCGAGCAGGACTGGTGGTGGAATGGCCGGAACTACCAGCGCACCGCGCTCGATTGGCTGGCCAATTTCGACGCCAACAAGGACGCGCTGCGTCCCGTGCTGAAGCAGGTCTACGGCCGCGACGCGCGGTTGTGGGAACATCGCTGGCGGCTGTTCTTCCTCGCAACAGCCGGTCTCTTCGGCCACGATGGCGGCGAGGAATGGGGCGTCGTGCATCACCTGCTGAAACCCGCTCGGCGCAGGTCATGAAGGCCGGCGCCGCGGCATGGCTCGTAACCTGGCTGGCGGGCGCGCTCGTCTTCATCGCGCTCGATGCGATCTGGTTGTCGCAGGTCAGTCCGCTCTTTTATCCGGCGATGATCGGTGAGGTTCTGTCCGGCGAGGTTCAGCTCGCGCCCGCGATCGCGTTCTATGTCATCTACACCGGCGGCATTGCGATCCTCGCCGCCTGGCCGGCAGTCGCGTCGGGGGGCTGGAAGAAGGCGCTCGCGCTTGGCGCGGTCATGGGTCTCGTCGCCTATGGCGCCTACGACCTCACCAACCAGGCGACACTTAAGGCTTGGGACATCCGCGTCACGCTGGCGGATCTGGCGTGGGGAACCTTCGCCACGGCCATCGCCGCGGCAGCCGGCGCCATGGCTGGCCGCCGCGTGCGCTGAACGGGCCCAGGACGTGTGGCTGAGCGACCAGACACAGGCCGCAACCGCCCCAAGATCTTCATCCGACAGGGACTGGCCGCCCAACAGCGGCATCGGGCGGCTGAAATTCTTCGGCGTGGCGACGCCTCGTTTCTGCCGCCGCCGCAAACCGGCGGCCAATCTGAATTCTAAGGTGAATCCGCCATAGTCCAGCGAGCGCTGAGGGGCCGGGCGCGCGGGTTGCGCAGCCGCCGACCTTGACGGCCAGCGGGTTATGGTGTGCGAGAAAGCGGATCGCGACCGATCTGCGGCCTTCCGGCTGGCGCCGGGGCGCTCCGGCAAGCGGGTTCGTCGCGATAAGGAGACCTGTTCCGATGAAGACCTTTGCGATTGCGACCATGACCGCCTGCCTGATCGCGCTTGTGGCGACCGGAGCGGCCGAAGCCCAGCGCGGCGGGCGGGGCGGCGGCGGTGGCGGCGGATCCAAGTCGGCGCCGTCCAAGCCGCTTCCGCCGAGCCCTGAATACACAACCGGCGTTGTCGGCACCTATGTTCCGGAAACGCGCACGCTGAAATTCAACACCGGCGGATCCTACAAGCTTTCGCCCGCAGCCGGGGATGTCGCCATTCACGCCGGCGACAAGGTGCAACTGCGCTGGCTGATGAAGGGCGACACGCGCGTCGCCGATGAAGCCACCGTGACGATGAAGGCGCCCCCGCCGGAGCCCGCGCCCGACAAAGCCTCAGCCGATGCGCCTGCATCCGCGCCTGCCGCAACCGACGCGCCAGCCAGCAGCAGCTGATCCAAAGCCGGGGAGGGCGCCGCCCTGAGCGCAGAGCAACCCGCCGCGGGTAACGCCCTGTTCGCTTCGCTCAGCGCGGCGAAGCCGAAGCTCGTCACCGGCGTGCCGGACGGCATGCTCGCCGAAACGATCCGGCTCTGCGCCGCCTCGGACATTCCCTACATTCCCTGCGCCCGTGAAGAAGAATGCATTGGTGTTGCGTGTGGCGCGGCGATGTGCGGCGAGCGCGCTGTGGTGCTGGTGCAGAACGCCGGCCTGCTCAATTCGCTGGGCGCCTTCGCCACCATGGCGCTGCGCTACCAGTTGCCGTTTGTTGTCCTGACGACGAACCGCGGCGTGCTGGCTGATCCCAACTCCTACGACATAGAGAAGTTCATGGCGTTCGAGGCGTCGGTGAAACCCCTGACGCCGGTGTTCAGCTATCCCGCATCGAACCTGCCGGCGGATCTCGTGCTCGCCGCATTCAAATGGGCCGAGGCGGCGCGCCGTCCCGCCGTCATCGCGCTGGAGAAGTCGCTGTGAGCCGCGCCAATCTTCCTTCGCAGAAAGAGGCGATTGCATCGGCGCTGGCGCTTTACGATACGCGGCCCTTCACCGTCGCCGACATCGGCTCGCAGTCGGCCTGGCTCAAGGCCGCCTCGCACGATGCACGCAATCTCTATGTCTCGGGGCCGATGGGGCTGGCGTCTTCGGTCGCGCTGGGCGTCGCCGCCTCGCGCCCCAACGATCAGGTGCTGGCCGTCTGCGGCGACGGCGCGCTGGCGATGAACCTGTCGTCGCTGGTCACCCTGCAAGGCGCGCGCACCGCAAACCTCGCCGTGCTGGTCGTCGCCAACGGCATCTACGAATACACCGGCTCGCTGCCTGTCCCGACGCGCGATCTCGACTGGCTCTTGCTGGGCCGCGGGATCTTCGGCGCGGAGGGCTGCTTCCGTCTCGAAGACCTGACGCCGGAAAAATGGAAGACGGTGAAACGCCCGGCGATGATCGTCGCCGATATCGCCCCATCGACGGAAAAAACGCCCGCCCTCGGCATGACGCCGATGCAAATCCGCGCGGCGTTTCTGGACGCGGCGAAGGCCTAGCGGAACAGCAGCGCCGAGAGCCGGCGGCGGCCGTCTTTCGTCACATCCGCCTTCGGTCCAGCCGCCTCGAAGATCTTCAGCAGCTGTTCCTTAGCCGCGCCGTCCTTCCACGCCATGTTGGTTTCGAGGATGGCGAGCAGCTGGTCGGCGGCTTCCTCGTGCTTGCCTTCGCCGGCGAGCAGACCCGCCAGTTCAAACCGCGCATCAAGGTCGCCGGGCGTGTTGGCCACGCGGGTCTTGAGGTCGAGCGCCGCGTCCGGCTCGGCCACATGGCTCGCCAGCTCCAGCGTCGAGAAGATGCCGGCGGCGGCCGGATGCTTGCGGCTGGCCTCGGGGATCATGTTGGCGATCTCGCGGGCGCGCTCCATGTCGCCGGTCTTGAGATAGCAACGGGCAAGGCCGGCGAGGCCCTCGATGTTCTCCGGCTGGTCCTGCAGCACGGCCGCGAAGAGTTCGGCGGCGCCGGAATAATCGCCCGCATCCATCGCCTCTTCGGCGGCGGCGAGGATTTCCTCGGTGCTCGGCCCCTGGTCGGCGGCGCCGTCGCCGATCTGCTTGCCGATAAACGCCTTCACCTGGCTCTCGGGCAGGGCGCCCATGAAGCCATCCACCGGGCGTCCGTCCTTGAAGGCGATCACGGCGGGGATCGACTGGATGCCAAGCTGGCCGGCGATGCCGGGGTTCTTGTCGATGTCGATCTTGACCAGCTTCACCTTGCCCTTGGCGTCGTCGACCGCCTTCTCGATCACGGGGCCAAGCTGCTTGCAGGGCCCGCACCAGGGGGCCCAGAAATCGACGATGACCGGCTGCGTCTTCGACGGCTCCATTACGTCCGCAACAAAGGTGCGGTCCGAGCCGTCGCTTACATGCGGGCTGGCGTGTCCGTTGCTTGCCGGCTTTCCTGCGCCGATGATGTCCATCGGATGCTCCTTGAAACTTCAAAACCCTGGGGCCGGCGGGGCCCCGTCCTCTTCCGCCCTAAATGGTCGCTTGGCGGCAAAACGGCAACAGTCATCCTGTCAGCCAGCCAGTGCGGCAAAATCGATACGCCCGACGTCATGCCCGGTCGCGGCGGCGAAAGCGAGGAAATCCCGGGTGGCGATACTGGTCGTCATGTCGTTGCGCAGCGGGTGGAAGTTTACCGTATCAAACGCCAGCAGCGCTTCGTCGGCGATGAATTTCACCTTGCCGTCCGGGTCATTCATCAGCGCAAACCCGGTCACCGAGCCGGGCGTCACCGCCAGCGCGTCCCACAGGAGGTCCGCCCCGGTGAAGGAGAGACGCTGGGTTCCGATCAGCCGGTGAAGCTGGTTCAGCGGCAGCTGGCTCTCCGCCCACGCCGACACCAGCACCAGCTGGCCCTTCTTGTCCTTCATGAAGAGGTTCTTGGTATGGCCGCCAGGCAGGTCGGGCTTCACCTTCTCGCTTTCCGCCACCGTCATCACCGGGGCGTGGGTCGCCGTCCGGTAGGAAAGCCCGAGCCGGTCGAGCAGGGCGAAGAGGGGAGCCTCCGGCGCCCGGGAAAAGTCCGTCGGCGCCGGCATCGGTCCGCGCGGCGAGGCGGGGTTCGGGGCGGTTGGATCGCTCATGGCTACGTGGTCTAGTGGAGCCTCGCCCGCACGTGAAGCCCCGCACCGCGAAGCAAGGATGATGGACGAAACCAGCCTGCTGAACCGTCTCTACGCCGCCTTCAACGCGCGTGACATCGACGGCGTGCTTGCGCACACGCATGCCGACATCGACTGGCCCAATGGCTGGGAAGGCGGTCGGCTGCATGGAACCGCGGCTGTACGGGACTACTGGACGCGCCAGTGGGCCGAGATCGATCCGGTGGTCACGCCCGAGGCGTTCACGACGCGCCCGGATGGCGGCATCGCCGTCACTGTCCACCAGGTCGTCCGCACGCATGACGGCGCCGTCCAGTCAGACAGTCGCGTCATACATGTTTATCGCTTCGAGGCGGGCCGTGTGCGCGCCATGGATATCCTGCCCTCCGGCTGAACGGATAATCTTCCGTCCGCCGCGGAGGCATGGTCTATTTCCCGACACCCCGCGCGGCCCTCCCTTGCCCGAAGAGAAAGCCTGATGCGTCTCGACTGCTACAAGATTCACGAATTCGCCCCGGAGATCGTGCCCGGCACGGCCCGCCGCGCCTGGATGGACGCCTTCCAGGACCGCCATCCCTACCGCTGCTTGCCGCTCACCATGGCTAACTCATCGGGCTGGGAGATTCTCTGCCCCATCGGCCTCACCATCGAATGGAATGGCGGCCTGATGGAGGACGCCATCAAGATCACCGGCGATGAGGAATGGCCGCCGGTGCGCAATGTCGCCGACAGCCACTTCCGGCGCGGTATCGTCACCTTCCACACCGGGCATCTCTTTCGCACGCCGCCGGGCTGGGCCGTCTGGGCGATGGGCCCGCCCAACGAGCCGAAGGACGGCATCTATCCGCTCTCCGGTCTGGTGGAGACCGACTGGCTGCCATTCCCCTTCACGATGAACTGGCAGATGACGCGGCCGGGCAAGGTGCGCTTCGAAAAGGGCGAGCCCTTCTGCTTCGTCACCCTGGTCGAGGACAAGAAGCTGGAGGACGTCCAGCCCACGCTTCGCCTGCTGGAGTCCAACGAAGCGCTCAACAAGGAGTTCAAGGTCTGGGCCGAGAGCCGGGGCGACTTTAACAAACGCCTCAAGGACATGGAATCCGAAGCCGTGCGCGACCGCTGGCAGCGCCACTACATGCGCGGCAAGAACGTCGCCACTGGCGGCGAACACGGCGAACACGTCACCAAGCGCCGCCTCAAGCCGCCGAAACCGCCGCTGCCGGGCCTGGGGGAATAGCCGGCGGCGGGACCGGCTGCGAGGGCGGGAGCAGGGCCCTTGCGCCGGGGCCTTGCGTCTGGCGGCTCTTTCGGCTTAAAGACGCCCTCCCGGCGGGTTGCCGGGATTACCCAGCCAACCGGCGCAAGCCGGCGCTTTGCCAGGATGCGGGCGTAGCTCAGGGGTAGAGCACGACCTTGCCAAGGTCGGGGTCGCGGGTTCGAATCCCGCCGCCCGCTCCAAAAGTCTCATAAAAACAAACGACTAGCGTCGCATGAAAATGTGAAGCGAAGCCGTTTTTCGTTTTGGGGTGGGATTGGGGCACATGCTCCCACCGCTGCAGATTTTTTTCGATGCGGGCAGATGTGTTTCGGTCTGCCCGCCACCCCCATTCGCACCTCCCGTCGTAGTGTGAAGGCGGATTTGTCTTCGCCGCTGGATATCGGCGCACCGAGATTCGCCCGACGATGCGCAGTAGCTGCGGCAGGCTAGCTCTGGCATTCGTGCTGAGTTGCAAATCGCCGACATCTTCAGTCGTTTCAAATCGTCTTTCGGCGATCACGAAGGTGCATGGCGCTGATCGATGCGCTGGCGCAGCGAAGGTCTGTGACATCCGGATTTTAAGCGTCGATACAATCGCTCTTCATGTTGAAGAGGCCTGACTTTGAACGAACAAGAAGGGCGACACATATGCCAACGCTGACGCGCCAAGCTCTATACGATCTCGTGTGGGCGGAGCCCGTCCGCACAGTCGCCGAACGGTTCGGGCTTTCCGATAACGGACTGAAGAAGATATGCGTCAAGGCGGACGTGCCGGTACCCGAGCGCGGCTATTGGGCCAAGCTGGCAGCTGACAAGAACGTCCTTAGGCGACCGCTACCGCCGCGTGGGGTCGGTATGCCTCATGACATCAGTATCGGTGTACAGCGGACGTTTCACTGGCCCCCTGACCCTGTCGCGGAACTTGCCGAGCCTGTGCCAGACGAGCCCATTTTTGACGAGCCGTTGACCGCGGTTGAGGATCGTATCCGCAGGTCCGTGAAGAAGATCGCTGCTCTGAAAAACTTTGACCGCACACATCACGAAATTCGCAAGCTCATCACCAAAGATGATCAGCGGCGGGAGAAATGGCGCAATTCTCGCTACCCATCGTCCTGGGACGAACCTTATTTCGACAGCCCCTTTGAGCAGCGGCGTCTCAAGGTGCTCAACAGTCTCTTTCTCGGCCTCGCAGAACAGTGGGCCAAGCCGTGGGTCCGCGGCCATCAGGCGCGCGAGCTTGGAGTGGGTGTTGGCTGCCAACAGGTGAGCTTCACGCTGGACCATCCGAGCGCCAAGCCCAATCGACATGGCGAAGCCGTTATTCACGGCGGCAAGACCGACACGCTCAAATTGCAGGTGCGGTCTTCCGATGAAGGAGGGCAGACGCTCGTCTGGCGGGATGAGGACGACCGGAAGATCGAGACGCGCCTCACCGAAATTGTAGTCGCGCTGTTGCTGCACGGCGAATGGTCATATCGGGCGTCCTGCATCCATCGGTACAGGTACGCACTGGAGCGGCGGGAGGAGATGAAGGCTCTTCTCGTCCAGCAGAAGGCGGAAGCAGAGGCCGCGGAGCGCAAGCGGCGAGCCGATGAAGAGAAGCGCCAACGTGGCATCCTGCTTCATCAAGCCAGAGACTGGCGCCAGGCTGCGGATCTCCGCGCCTTTATTGCGACCGTCGAGGCGGGACAGGCGGGTGGAGATGGGCTCGAAGCGTGGGCGTCCTGGGCGAGAGGGATTGCGGACCGGTTAGACCCTCTGACGAGTTCGGATTTCGCTGCAATGCTGCCGGTTGCGTGGTTGTCAGCGCGCGCGCTTGGTAGCGTGCGTGACAACGGGCCGGAGGGAACAGAGCCCTGCGACACCCTCTGTGGGGTGACCGGCGATGATTTGCCCGGCGATGATTTTTTGTCACGATGAGGGCGAGCGATTATGCTTGAAGCGGCGCGGCGCCCTCGCTCAGAATTGAGAAGAAGGCGTCGTACTGGAAGACGCGATCGCGTTGCCGGCCGGTGATCTCGCGCAGCATGCCAAGGTCCACGAGTGTCGAAACTGCTTTTGCGCATGCAGGAAAGGAGAGGTCGGTCGCGGTCGCGACCGCTCGGGTCGTCGCCAGCGGCCGACGTTGAAAATGGTCGTGCACACGCATCACCGTGGACGCGCGCCGTCCCAACCCCTGGATGGCATGCCTGTCCTTTTCGAAAAGATCGAGAATTCGTCTGGCGGCGTCGGTTGCCTGATCGGATACTTCGAGCACGCCCTCAAGGAAGAAATCCAGCCACGCCTCCCAGTCCCCTCGCTGCCGGACGCGTGTCAGCAGGTCGTAGTACTGGTCGCGATGCGCCTTCAGGTAGAGGCTGAGATAGAGGGTCGGCGCTTTCAGCGCGCCCTCCTTGCAAAGCATCAGCGTAATCAGCAGACGGCCCAGGCGGCCATTGCCATCAAGGAAAGGATGGATCGTCTCGAACTGCACATGAGCGAGGGCCGCGCGAACAAGGATAGGCAGAGGCCGCTCGTCATGGATGAAACGTTCAAGCGCGTTCAGCGTCTCGTCGAGATGCGTGACGGGAGGGGGAACGAAAGTCGCGTTTCCAGGCCGCGTCCCGCCGATCCAGTTCTGGGACCGTCTGAACTCGCCGGGCTGTTTGCTGGCGCCGCGTCCGCCTCTCAGAAGGATCGCGTGGATCTCGCGAAGCAAGCGAAGTGAAAGGGGGAATCCCTCCTCAAGCCGCCGAAGGCCGTGATTGATCGCCGCGACGTAGTTCGAGACCTCCTCGACGTCGTCAATGGGCGTCACGGTTTCCTGGTCGCTTTCGAAGAGCAGGAGATCGGCGAGAGAGGATTGCGTGCCCTCAATCTGGGAAGAGAGCAGGGCTTCCTTCTGGACATAGAGATAGAGAAAGAGCGACGTATTCGGCAGCAGCTTGGACATGCCGTCCAGCCTGCCCAGAGCCTGATTGGCCCGGTCAAGAAGACCGAAGCGCGGAGCAAGATCGATCACCGGATCGGGCGGAAGATCTGGCGGCACAAACGCACGGACCGTCTCGCCGGCGACTGTCGCGGAAATGAAGGCTCCGGCCCGCGGCATCCCGATCAACGCTCCAGTCGTTTAATAGCGACTCACACTATTAAACGGTTTCTATGTTTTGTTTAACAGGGGTCTTTGGCCGTTGCCAAGGTCGAGGTCGCGGGTTCGAATCCCGCCGCCCGCTCCAAAAGCCTAATAAAAACAACCGGCTAGCGCCGCAAGAAATTGCGGGGGCGAAGCCATTTTTGGTTTTGGGGTGGGATTGGGGCACTGACCGGCTTCGCTGCAATTTTTTTTCGATGTGAGCAGATGCGTTTCAATAGCGTCGTCACCCCAATCGGGCTCTACGGCGAGTGTCTCGAGCTGAAGTTCATCGTGCCTACTTGCAGTCAGACTCCGTGACCCACGGACGTGATTTCGTTCTGAAGGCACCGACGAGGATTAAAGTTGGGGCCGAAAGGCTTCTAGGCTGCGGGCAGCGGCGTCACGTCGATTACGATTACTTTGATGCGGTGGCGGTCAGCTTCAGGCACGAGTGAAGTTAGTGCGACCTGCATCTCGTCGGCGGTTCCTGGTGCCGCAACTCCGCTTGGCGGGGCAGGAGCGCCCCGGCCCAATGCCCGTCCATGCCAAATGACCAAGTAAACCCCATAGCCTTTTGCGTCGGGGTCTCGAGTGTAGAGGCGGTCGAGCTGATCCCGGCACGCCGACCAGACTTCTGGATGAGCGTCGCGTTTAATCTCGATAACGACTTTTCCAGCTTGGTCATGAGCTGCAACGATATCGCATCGACGATCTGCAGCCATATGACCTTCTGGCTCCGCAGAAACGGCGCGTTGTCTGAGAGCCGATCGAAGCAAATCCAACAGCCGGTCTCGGCAGCTCTCCTCTACCTTTGGAGATGACACTCGGGCTGTACCCGGCGCTTCATTCCAAAAGGCTTTGTAGCTGTCCGTATTTGAAACCCGAACGACCCGGGCGATTTCTTCGAGATCATCCACCACTAAGGCGTGCAGGTCAGCCACGGTAGCCGGAGCGGACGTAAACAAGCCACGAATTGTCTCGTCCCAACTAGGCCTCACATACTCCTTCTGCCGTGTCAGCTCGCGCTGATTGCCGGCGAAGTGCATCAGCGTTTCCCGATGGGTTAAGAGCCGATCGTCAAGGCAAAGCCGATTGAATGCGGCACCAACATCGCGACCTGCGCGCCCGGAAAGTATGTTGGCAAGGCCCTGCACAAAGTCTGTTGCATCCCAAGGATTGGTGTCGCCGATCGATCCATCCTCAGGGTGCTCTGCTCGTGCGAACCCCGCCCCGAACTCTGCAATCAAGAATTCGCTCTGCTCGGTTGTAAGGATGCTCCAGGCTGAGCGATCCTGCATCCGCCGCCGGGAAGTTTCGGCGCTCAGCGCTCGGATGATCCAAAGGTCGTTCGGTGCGGTGGCATAGTGAATACGCAGCGCCGCCTCGTAGTGTGTGAAGTCCAACCAGAAGGCGGCGGCGAGCCAATGGGGCCTTTGCTGAGACGTTGTCTCCGTGTCTGCAAGAGCTGAGCGTGTCAGTGAACGGAGATCACCATGCTTGTGCGAATCCGAGAGTGCAGCTTTCAGCAACTTGGAAAGAGTCTGATCGGACCAGCCCCCGATCATCAGCAGCTCGACAGCTACTTCACCGTGAATGTCGCGCGCAGCGTCCATATACAGAAAATCATCCAACCCAACCGGAGTGTGGGGCGACGGACGATCGGGCGTCCTACGGATGCACGTCAGCAGCGTTCGCCGCATCAGGTCGGGACGGTCTCGGAACGCTGCAGCAAGCCAGCCGTCTGCATCGCGGTCGTTGAGACCTTCGCGCATCATGTAGCCGTAACACCAGACCATAGCACTCGATGCGGCCAAGGCGTCGTCGGACAGTCCGACAAGCAGACGAGTTTCGTCCCAGCGCTCGTCCATTCCGGCGACAGCAGCCATCCACCACGTGAAGTATTTGTCGCTCGCCCACTCATCGACAACCGCTTCGGGGGAGGGCCAGCTGGTAGCGTCCGTAAGCGCTATTAGTCCCCTTCGAACTGCGCCGGCACGATCAGCTCCGAAGGCCTCCTCGACTCGTGGAATGCCAGCGACCTTGCCGAGTGTGCCGTCACTCCGAAAGTAAAAGTAGCGAGCCAAATGACCTAGCCAGTTCACATGCGTGCCTGCCTCGATGGCGACGACGTGGGCGTCAAAGTCCGCGACGTTGCGTTCGTGCTGATCACGCTCCTTTTGGAGTTGGCGCTCTCGACGCTCTTGTTGTTCTTCACGCCAGGCTTCGATTTCCCAGTAACAGGCCCGTCGCCGAACTTCTTGCAAGGGCGATGACTTGGCCATGTCGTAGAGCTGGTCAAAATACTCCGTTCCGAATGAGGAACGCAGGGCGAAGCCGTAGAGAGCGCTTTGGCGCTCGCTCGTGAGAGTCCCCTCCACAATTAGAGCAATCGCTTCTTGCAGGAAAAACGTGGTCGTGAAGGCTTTTGCCGTGGCGTGAGTGAAATGGCTCCAGAACCCCGCAAGGCGGTCGGGATCGGCCTCATTGAGCGCGATGCGGAATAGCTGTCGGGGCCGGTGCGCTGGCGTCCTAAGCTGATCCCGAAAGCCGTCGTCGGACTCCTCGGCAAAATAGTGGTCGCGGAAGCTGGCCATGAACTGGAGCCAGCACCAGAGCCTATCCGGAGCTACCTCGCCATCGCGGCTAAGGACGCTCTCAATCCACTCGATAAGTGCCGACCGCACTTCTCCATGTGACATGTCCCTGGCAGGGGGGCGGGTCAGGTTAGAGTCGCAGAGTTGATCCAGCGCTTCTGCCGAAATTCTGGGCGCAAGGTTTTTCAATTCCCAAAGCAAGCCAACCGTGTTGTCCGATTCGCGGTTGAGGAAGTCCCGAATGATCTCGGCAACGTCACCTGCATCAAATTCGGCGGGGAACAGTTCTTGCGCAGCATGAACCCTAAGACGCACAGTGGCGGAGCGGCCTCGCGCAGAAGCGCGAAGAAATGCGATTGCTTGGGCACGTGTTTCTTGTCCAGCACGCAGCGCCGCAGCCAACGCCGCTTCGGCTGCTGCGTACCCTTCGTCAGGTCGCGCCATCACCGCGCAGAGTTCGGGACCAAATCCGGGCTGTGGCGGTCCGAAGCGGAGCGCATCCAAGACAGTCATCAACAGGTCGTAGGGCACGTCTGGATCTACGAGGGCCGCTCGGAACTCGCTGGCCAAGTCGATGTCGGATAAAACCGCGAGTTTCGGGTTTGGCCAGTCTCCACGACGAAAGCCGGGGTGGGCTCGCGAAAGCCGCGCGAGTTCTGCGAACAGCACGCGCTTGTTCGAAGGCGTAAGGCACTCCGGTGTCCCATGCGTGACAACCCCATATGGATCGGCTGCGAGAAACACCTGTGCGTGATCTGGAAGAGTGGCGGGGAGCCAGCCGAAAAGCCCGCGCAGCTCCTCAGCCGGCGAACCCTCCGACGAAATTAGCGCGAGCACGCGTCTCAACGACAACCCTTGCCGAACCTGCGCCGCGAGCCATTCAGCGGCTAGGAACTCGGCAACTGTACGATGGGGCGGTGACACCCCTCTCTGAGGATCAGCTTCAAAGAGCATGCGCGAGACGCTCGCGAAAAGCAGGTCCTCGTCCACCGGAAGCGCGCGCAGTGGCGGAGTGTTTTCGTCTGGGGTTGCGCCGGGCAGGCTGAGCCGAGCCGTGTCTGAAACCAACAGGGTCGCCGATAGCGCGCCAGCAACCGAGCGCAGCTCGGAAGCGACATACTGCCCATCGACGTGCAGTTGATGACGCGGGTTTACTTCCGTCAGCATGTCCCGAGCGGCGGCGTCGAACAATTCGCGGCGGTTGCTTGGCCAATCGCCGTATTGGACTTGGCGGGCGAGCATCGTCAGAGTTTGAGGGCTTTCAAGAAGGCGCTGAACACCCCGTTCTAGAGCGCGGTAAACAAACGCGTCCGCATCGGAGACGCCCAGCTCCTGGAGAAGAGTCTTGGTCTCATCCAATGACAGCGGCTCCAATCGCACGACGGCGTATTCGCCAATGTTCTCGAACAGCGGCCCGAAGTCGGTCTCGTCGGCAACTCCAAGCCAGTTGATAGTTCTGCAGGAGATGCGGAGTTTCGGCGGCTCGGCTGACACCAGCCGTTGAATAAGTGTTTCAGTAGTCTCCTCGGGCGCTGTGCGCGGCCGTTTTTCGTCTAGCGCATCTACGTAGAGCGCGCGTCCAGCTGAATTTCGTGCACCGTAGACGGAGAACGCCTTGGCAGTCAGAAGCACGCCTTGCTCAAGTTCGTGAAGCGTCGAAAAGCATGTGCTCTTGCCCGAGCCGGGGTCGCCCAGAAGCACAAGCGCCGGGTACTGCAGAGCGTCTGCGATAAGAGCGACTTGGCCCTCTCTGCTCGCGGGGCGGATGTAGCGGATGCGGCGTGAGATCATGACGACGCTGCCGAAGGCGCAAAGGGGGCGGATGGCAACGCCGTATCCGGCAGCATGTCTTTCGCGCCGATATCCATCGCGGCTTCGATCAGGGCGGTGTAGCTGGCCTCGGTCAGTCCCGGTGTGCCCAACTCATAGTGGTGCCGGATCACGAAATGCGGGTTGTAGATGATCACGTGATTGAAGGGGCCGGATTTCCCGGCTTTGAAGTCGATGAACTTCAGCTCCTGAAGCTTTTTCATACGCGCGGCCCAAGTATGCTCTCCGCGCTGCCCGCCAAATCCCGCCGCGTGGGCGAGGTCGAGAGGCTTGTTGATCACGACGAATGAGTTGTCCCACGTCGAACACCACAACGACAGGAAGGTCGATGAAACCGGAGCGCCCTTTGTCATGTCATCCATGATGTTCATGACGAGCGGCATCGTTTTTGGGATGGTGGCAAAGCCCTTGTTGATCTTGCGATCCCAAAGCCAAGGCGCTGCACCCTCAAACAGATGGTCGCGCAGCATGAGCTGCTTCTTTGCAATCGCGGTCAGTTCTTTGACGGAAGCCATTTTCGTCTCCAAAGGGCGGGGCCGGGTTTGGACCCCGGCCCCTATTCAGAAAGACCGTCGAGATGCTGGCACCGGTTTGGAGGCGGGCCATGTCGTTGGCCTGTCGACTGTATCGCGCGTAAAATCTAGATAAATCAAGGAGTTAAGTACTTACTCGACGCGAATGAGTAAGCATAACCGACACACCCGACCTGCGTAGATTGCAACAAAAAAGTGTAACTCAAAAGTTCACCTGCAATAAATACTGCAAGTGGTCATGGATTTTCGTCATGAATTCAATGCTTTGCGCGGCCGCCAGCAGTGCTCACGCGTACTATCTGTGCTGACAGGTGCTGATCGTGCTCCACGTGCTGTCAGAGGATGGTGCGGAAGGAGAGCGGCCGCGTGGAGCGTGGACCGGAATATTCTCGGACGGAATATCGCCGAAGGCTACATAGAAGGTGTCTCTTCTAACAGGACAAGAAACGCCCCTAACGAAGGCGGGAATGCCGGTTCGACTCCGGCGACGCACGCCAGCTCTGCCGCCCATAGTTACGGTGAGTGGTGAGCAGCAATTAATGACTGGCGATGACGACTTGAAATCCGCTCGCCAGCGGCTCGCCTAGTTATCTGCCTTCAAACCGAAACGGCAGCACGTCGCCTGCCTTGGTCTGCGGCAGTCGCGCTACTTCGGATCGGGGTATGAGTTTGACGATCCCTCCTTGCTTTTCATCGAACCAGCCAAGTGGAAGGCCGGCGAGGCTTTCAGCATCACGAGCAGAAATCGTCAGATCGGAATTGAGCAGATCGATTTTGGTCCGCAGTTGAGCGTCTACAACGGCGTTGAAGCCCTCCGCCAAAGCGCGAGGGCGGGGCACTGGCCATACATCATCAAAAGGCTCACCTCTGCTCCAGCCTCGCGCACTGTATGACTTATATAACGCGCGAGCGGATTCTGGATCCAGAATATTTAGATCGCTCAGCCGTTTGATCTGCGCTTTGATTGAGACCTTCCAGCGGTCTTTCAACGCTTCAAACTCCGCCAAGCTATGGAAGCGAGTTTCATTCGGATAAGTTGTCCCCGGTAGGAGGAATGCGCTTCCCAGCCTGAACGCCTGCTGTTCAATGAGCTCAAAGTTTTCGGCGAAGTCGATCGCCGACACTCCGCGGTGCAACACGGCGTGAGCCATCTCATGTGCAGAGTCCATCTGCCTACGGGAGAACGACATCTTGTCGTCCGCAAGCAGCACATAAGGACGCTGCTCTTCATCGCGCCAACGGCATAGCCCATCGAGACGAGAAGTCCCCATTTCTTCGGAGGCAACCACGAAACCGCTGCGCTCCATGAATGCGACAACATCCACGCATGGACCTTGGCCCAACCCCCAGTGCTCGCGGAGTTGAAGCGCGATCCGCTCCAAATCCTCGTTCCTTAGCTGTTTGAAGGAGGTGCGGCCCATAGCGTCCGGAATATCCACGCTCGGCAGTTCGATGTATTCCTGCAAGGCCGTGGACAAATCGAACAGCCACGACATGCGTGCACGTTGAAGAGCCTTTTCGCGCTTCAGCGTGGAGGCTAGCGATCGGAAGAAAACCGGGCGATCAGATTGGAGAAGCGGTCGAAGGAAATGCTCGGGCCGAACATTCAAAGCTTCCGCGAGCGAGCGCAGAGCGTCTGGCTCCGGCGTTGCGCTTCCATCTTCCCAGCGTTGAACCGTGCTCGCGCTTTTACCAACGCGCCGAGCCAGCGCTTCACGCGTTACGTAGCCTTGAGCTTCGCGGGCCAAGACCAGCCTGCCGGGAACAAACCCTGGGGTGCCGTTGCGCATCGGCCCTCGAATCCCTCTGCCCGACTAGCTCCGGAGAGCTGTCGGGCAAATGCCTGAATAAACCGTGTGGACCTAATTCCGTTACTTCTTGTCGGGTTCCGCGGAAGTGCCTTCCTCGGTCGCCGCCGACTTGGGAGCCTTGAGCTTCACGAGAGGACCCTTCGGCGGCGGAACTGCGGCCACCGGCGGCGCTATTGAACCGTCATCGGGATAGGAGGCAAGAAAGTCCTTGAGCGACTGCCGAAATACGAACCGGCTAAACGTCGCATCGATGACGGCGATCTCCACATCCTTGGCGGTACCGCGAACAGTGGGATCGCGCGACACGAGCAAGGCAACGTACAGGTCTGGGTCCGTCTCAAATTCTGGCCCAAAGGGAAGGGTGGGCGTGCAGAACAAGTTCATCGACACGGCGGCGCCGCGTGTTTTGTTCTTGGTTGGCAGTTCACCGGGCTCCGGTTGGGAGGAGATGCCCACAACGCAAACGCCGAACCGCTGCATTGGCTGAAAAAAGGCTTGGTCGGTGCCAGGCACGAGGTGCCCAAGCAGACACTCGCCCCCGTGCCGGTCGCCGACTTCCTGAAAGGTCTGTTCCAGCTTCTGGAAACGGACGAATCCTTCCGCGCGCGCGGAGCGCCAAGCCGTGAGGTCAGTCTTCTTGGCCCACTCGGCCGCGGAGCGAAGCACTCCCGGCACCACGTCCAGCACGCCTTGTAGAAAGCCGCGTGGGAGGTGCTTGCGGATTAAGTCGGCGACATCGACGGGCATTTCCGCCTCCGATTCCGTTAATACGGAATCCATAGCCGATTTATACCGGAATGCAACTTGTCCTAGTGGCAGGCCTGTTAGTAACATACAATATGTTGATTCAGCGAACGAAGTTAGATCGTCGCTCTCGATTACCGAAATCCACTTTCCGGCCTCCACGCGAATGGTCGGCGGAATGCCGAGACTGCGGTCGACGACGCGGTTGGTGATGATGCTGGCGCTTCGCTGGACGCCTTCGTTGATCGCGGATTCGACGGAGTCGCGGATGGCGCCGATGCCGACATAGGTGAGCTGCGGGTCTTCGGTGGGGCGAGGCCGATGTTGATCAGTGTTCCTAGGGCCGCTGCGCCGAATACCTCTCTCGCACCAAGCTGCACGAGCTGACTCATAATGCCGAGCGCCGGATTATGCCGCGCGGCGGCGCCAGCGCCTTGAGAACGCTGGCCCCAGCCGCGCGGCGCTCGGCATAATCAGAGCGCTTCGAGGAAGGCGAGGAGCTGATCATCCGGCCGGTATCGGCCCGGCGGCTGTTCAGGCGCGGCGATGCGGGCGAGCGCGGTCTCCTTCATCTTGAGGTCGGCGTGCAGATAGATCTGGGTCGTCTCCACCGACTCGTGTCCTAGCCACAGCGCGATCACGGATTGATCGACGCCATGTCTCAGCAGTTCCATGGCGGTGCTGTGCCGCAGGACGTGCGGGCTCACTTTTCGGCCAGCAAGCGATGGGCGCGACCGCGCGGCGGTTTCGCCGTGACGGCGAACCAGGCGTTCGAGAGCATCCCGGCTGAGGTGATCACCACGCAGCGTCGGGAACAGCGGTTCTTCTTCTCTCACGTTCCGTTCCCTGATCCAGGCTTCCAGCAGCCTGGCGGTTTCTCGCCGCAGCGGCGTGCATCTCTCTTTGCGGCCCTTTCCCTCGCACCGGATATGGGCGCCGGCGCCCAGCACGACATCGCGTCGGCGCAACCCGATCAACTCGGACGCCCGAAGACCAGCCTGCAGGGCGACCAGCAGGACCAGGTGATCCCGCCGGCCCACCCAAGTCGTCCGGTCGGGCGCGGCAAGGAATGCTTCCATCTCCTCGCTATCGAGGAAGGTCACCGCCTGCTTCACATGGCGCTTGCTGGGCATCGTCAGAATGCGCTGGCAGTGAAGGAGATAAGCAGGTTCGTTCATCGCCACGAACCGGAAGAAGGAACGGATCGCCGCCAGCCGCGTGTTGCGGCTGCGGGCGCCGTTCTGTCGTTCCGTCTCGATGTGGACCAGGAAGTCAGTGACGAGGTCCGCGTCGATGTCTTCTACCGCCAAGCGCGTCGGCGGCCTGCCCAGGCGCCTTTCGGCGTACCGGAGCAGCAGGCGGAAGGTGTCGCGATAGCCCGCGACCGTGTTGGGGCTGGCGTTCATCTGGATCGCAAGCCGTTCGGTGAAGAAGCGCTGCAGCAGCGCCGGGAACGTCGAGGCGGTCATGAACGCGCCTCCTCGGCATGTTCGACCCGTGCGGCGGCCAGCTCCAGAAGCTCGGGGACCGCCTCGATGTACCAGTAGGTGTTCTCCGGTCGGGAGTGGCCAAGATAGGTCGTGAGCTTGATCATCTCCTGCCCGGCATCTTTGCCGGAGCGATACCAGCCGATCAGCGTGCGGGCGGCGAAGGTATGCCGCAGATCATGGATGCGCGGCCCACGCCCGTGTCGGAGATAGCGCTGCGCTGGGCGCATGCCGATCTGCTGGCAGATGCGGGCGAAGGTGTACCTGGCGGCGCAGTCACCGGTACGCACGCCATGCTCATTGACGAACAAGGCCGCTGGCGAAGAACCCAACAGCCTGTCGCGCTCGGCGATGTACGCCCGCAAACGCGCCGTGACGCTGTCAGAGAGCGGGACAAGGCGCGCCTTGCCAAGCTTGCCGCGCTGGATGACCAGAACGCCAGTCTCAAGCTCTGCGTCGGTGGTATCGAGCGCCAACGCTTCGCTGATGCGCAGGCCCGTGACGGCGATCAGGCCGAAGAGTGTTGTGTAGGTCAGGCCGCGTAGCCCGTACGCTGAAGGCAGGTCCGCCGCGGCGAGGAGGATGCTGGCTATCTCAGCCTCGCTGTAAATGTACGGCCGCGAGCGCCGGGTCCGTTGCGGGATCAGCCCGGCCGGCGGCGGCTCATGCGCCGGGTCGAGCCCATGTAGCCACTGGGCGAACAACCGGACTATCCCTAAGCGGGCCGCCCATGTCTGGCGCCCGGCGACACCGAAGCTCGCCTGCCAGCGGAGGAAGAGACCGGGCGTGATGTGGCTGGCGTTCTGGGTTTCGGCGAAGGCGATGAAGCGGCGGAGCACACGAGCGGAGGTGTCGAGATCGTAGCCGAGGCTACGCCTGACGGCGAGGTAGCGATCGAGTTCCTGGCGAAGCGGGCTCATTGCGCGCCTCCCACTGCCGGCCAGGGCTGGGCGATGGAGCGAAGGCTTTCGACATCGAGTCTGGCATAGATCAGGGTGGAGGCGCGCGAGCGGTGGCGGAGCATGTTGCCCACCTCCTCCAGTGAGGCGCCGTCCCGAACCAGCCGCGTCGCCAGGCTGTGCCGCAAGACGTGCGATCCGACATAGGGAACAGGCGGCTTGACACCCGCCCGCGCAAAGGCCTCGCGAAGAACCGCATTGAGCACCTGACTGTCCTTGAATGGCCGGTGCGGCGCCCGCTCGGTGACGAACAGGTGGCGCGAGTCGGAGACGCGATCCCGAAGGTAAGCGGCAATCGCCTCGCCAACATCAGGCGGGATGGGAACGCGGTCGTGGCTCTTGCCCTTGCCGCGCACCAACAGCTCGCCGGCGCGCCAGTCGATATCCTCCAGACGGATGGCGATCACCTCGTGCGCCCGCAAGCCCAGCCGGGCGAGCAGAAGCGCCATGGCGTAGTTGCGAGCGCCGGACCGGTTGTCGGCGCGCACTTCTTTTAGAACGGCCTCCACCTGTTCGGGACTGAGATGGCGCGGCAGCCGGGCGTTGTACCGATGGGCGATGCTCGGGATCGATAGCGCCAGGTTGGTCTTCGTCAGGCCGCACCGGAAGAGATATCTGAAGAAGTTGCGCAGATGCGTCGGCGGGGTCTTGTCGCGGTACGGCGCCTTGCTGGCTGTCAGTTTCTGGAGGAAGAGGACAATGTCAGTGGGGGTGATCGCGGCGAGATCGACGTCGCTTTGACCGAAGCGGAAGTCTAGGAACCGGTCGGCGAAGCGCCAGCAGTGGCCGATGGTGCGTTCGCTCAGGCCGCGTTGGCGGCGGAGATGGTCTTCGTAGTCATGGCGCAGGCTCGCGCGCAGGCTTGCAGTCTGGTCGGCCATGTTGTTGCTCCTTCTAGGGTGAAGGAGCGACGTCTGGTCTAGGTTCGAAGCGTTGTCGCCGCAAACGGCGCACTTACAGTATCGCTCCCTCCAAAAAAGGCAGGCCGTTCTAAGCTGGTATCTGGCGGCATGGAGATGGACCAAGACTGGTCCATGATGGCTAAGTCGGTCGTCGTTGCGCGCCATAGCCAGAGATCGGGTCCAGCCGGAACGAGCATTCAGTCGTGAAAGCGGTTTGCGCGGTAGCGTCCCTGGATCCACTCGGGAACAAAGGTTAGCCCAGCCAGCGCAAGCGCAGCCCAGACGATGTCGCCGATATAGCGCGGCTCGATCGGTACGGCGCCCGTCGCGACGAGCAGCACGGCGAACGCAGCGACGAGGAAGACGGGCCCCGAATAGAAACAGTGCCGGCGCCCACATCGCGCGGCGTTGGCGAGGCAGGCGACGCCCATCCATGCAAGCGCGACTATAGTGAGGCCCGCATCGGCGAGGAGCGGAGTGTCGCCGCGAAAGAGCGAAAGGGCGAGAAGAAGAGCGAGCGGTGCGCCCCAGGCCGCCAAGAACGACATTGGCTTGGCCAGAAAATCCTTCGCTTTCGAACGGTCGCCCATCGCGTCAACCCGCACAGCAAGAGAGCTTGGCCACGTCCTTCTCGAAGCCTTGCGCGGCGAGCTTCAGGCCTTCGACCGTGGTGAGGTAGGGGAAGATCGTATCGCCCAGAGCCTTCGCCGTCATTCCGTGCCTGAGCGCAAGTGTGAGCGTCTGGATAGTCTCAGCCCCTTCCGGGGCAATCACCTGGCCACCGAGCAGCCGATCCGTTCGCGAATCTGCAATGAGCTTGATAAGCCCGCGCGTGTCGCGCGCGGCAAGCGCGCGCGGAACCTGGTCAAGCTGCACAACAGAGATCTTGACGGCATGGCCCGCGTCTTTGGCCTGCGCTTCACTCAAGCCTACGCCCGCGACTTGCGGATCGGTGAACACGACCCAAGGCATCGAGGAGTTGTCGTACCGATCATCGCCGCCCATGGCATTGCGGGCGGCGAGCTTGGCGCCGTAAGCGGCCATGTAGACGAACTGGTCGCGGTTCGTGACGTCGCCCGCAGCGTAAACGCCGTCGCGCGAGGTTCGCATACGCTCATTGACGACGATGGCGCCTCGCGCGTCTTGAGCGACGCCGGATTCAGTGAGGCCGAGCCGCTCGACATTGGGCGTCCGGCCCGTTGTGAGCAATATTTTCTCGGCTTGAATCTCGATGCGTTCGCCGTTCTCGGTCACGCATAGTGTCACGCCGCCCTTGTCCTCACGGCAGGCGTCGTAAGCAATGCCGCAGAAGAGGCGAACGCCTTCGGCCGCAAACGCCTGCATCAGGGCAGCCGAAACCTCGATCTCGGCCTGCGGCAGTAGCCGCGAGCGGCAGACCAGCGTTACTTCAACACCCATGCGCGCCATCATCTGCGCAAGCTCGGCGCCGATGAAACCCCCGCCGACGACAATCAGACTCTTCGGGAGCCTATCGAGATCGAGCAGCGAGGTGCTGGTGAGATAACTCACCTTGTCGATGCCGGGAATCGCAGGAATGGCGGGCCGCGTGCCGGTCGCGATGATGATCTTGGGCGCCTGGATGAAGCGGTCGCCGACCTGCACACCACTATCGGCTAGGCGCGCCGCGCCTTCGACGTACTCAATCGTCGGATATTGGGGCAGCAGCTCGGCGTACTTCTTCTTGCGCAAGTCGGCGACGAGTTCGTCCTTTTCGGCGATAAGCGCACGCCAATCCGTCACGCGCGCCTGGCCGGAGAGCCCATGAAACCGGCCGGCGGCTCGCGCGGCGTAGAGGGCTTCAGCGGCCCGGATCATGGTCTTGGACGGCACGCAGCCGACATTGACGCACGTGCCGCCGATAACCCCATGACCAATGAGAACCACGCTTGCGCCTTGCTCTGCGGCGGTGATGGCGGCGGAGAATCCGGCTGACCCTGCGCCAATGACGGCGAGATCGTAAGCGCGCTTCTTCGGCGTGCAGCAATCGGGCATTTAAGCACTCTTTTTCGAAGAAGGTTCAGGAGCCCGTCCGCTTCGCGGTCGCCACCAAGCCCAGATAAGGAGCGCCGCCAGGACGGCGACGCCCCCGATCAGCGGAGCCCCCGCGCGTCCCAACAGCGCCCAAAGGCCTGCGGCGCCGAGGGACAGCAAATTTAGCGGCGTGAGCAGGCAGCACAAAGTGGCGGTGAGAATGCCGACGGAAAAGATCGGCCAGTCTTTCATCACGAACCGCTAGTGACGGCTCGCGCCGGATAGCCTGCATTTGCGGACGCAGCTGCGATTTGCTCGGGCGTGGCGCGCGCCGGATCAAAGGTCACGGTGGCGCGCTTGGTGGCGAAATCCACTTCGACGCTACGCACGCCCGCGACGCGCGACATGGCGGTGCGCACAGTGATTGGGCAGGTGGCGCAGGTCATTTTATCGACGACGAACACCGTCGTGCGCATCTTGGCGGGCGCTTGGGCGCCGGTCTGCGCGGCCGATGGTAACGGCACGAGCGCTGCAAGGCCGCCAAGACCGAGAGCGGCGGTGATCACCGCTGCGACGAGAGTTTTTTTCATAGGAGTTCCTCCTTCAATAGAAAAACTTGGCCCACCAATCGATTGTGGCCGAAACCACGACTAGCGCCGCTGCGATCCAGAGCGCGAGTTGGGTGATGAGCGAGGATTCCGGGCGGGCGCAGTATGAGCCGTCCTCGCACGCGGGTTTCGCCCGGAAATAGACGTGCCAGAAGCCTACGCCGATGAAGACCGCCGCCACCAAAAGGAACACCGGCTTGAACGGCTCAAGCAGCGTGAGCTGGCCGATCCAGGCGCCGGAGGCGCCGAGCGTCACCAGCGCCAAAGGCAGGACGCAGCAAGACGAGGCGAGCACCGCGCCCACGACCCCGCCGACAGCGAGCCAGCGCCGCGGGCCGCTGCCGGGGACTGACTTTAGCTTTGGATTTTGCTCTGTATCGATCATGCGCTTCATGCTACAAGCTGTAGTAACTACAGGATCAAGAGAAATCTGCAGTGATGACGTCTGGCTTGAATCAAGGCGATTTACGGCGCGGGGAACTCGCGCGTGAGGCTGACTGCAACCTCGAAACCATCCGCTATTACGAGACCATCGGCCTTATTCCGCATCCGCCGCGCAGCGAGGGCCGCCACCGTCTTTACGGGCGTGCGCACATCAATCGGCTGCGCTTCATCTTGCGTGGGCGCGAACTTGGTTTCTCAATTGATGAAATCCGCGCTTTGCTCGCGATCGAGGACAGCGGCGGGGCATGCTCAGATGTTTATGCGCTGACGACGCAGCACCTGGTGCAGGTGAAGCGCAAGATTGCCGATCTGCGGCGGCTCGAACGTATACTTGCGTCCACGGCGGCAGCGTGCGCGCGCGATGCTTCGCCGGAATGTCCGATTATCGAGGCGCTGTCGGCTCGGATGGGCACGCAGAAGCCCACGATGCCACGACGGCGAGGCGCTCGATCGCGTCAATGACGCGCGAGTGGTATCGGCTCCGGGCGTTGGGCGCGATACCGATTGCGCGAGCAGCGCCAGCCCAAGTCCAGATGGGCCTATTACTTCGCTCACCTCGGGCATCTGCGTAGCTTCGTTGCCAACGCCATGTCATTGCTAACTCCGAGACGCGAACATTGTCTTTGCTCGGCTTGGGTTGATTGACCCTGTTCGGCGTAAAATTGCCGAACCTGGCAGTGCTAGCGAGTGACTGACTTGGAGAATGTCGGTCGTCTCACTGGAATCCGTGACTTCGCCTTCCTCGAAGCGCTCTGATTATGCCGACCTGGCGCGCGGTTGACGTCAGCGTTGTCAACGCGCTGGCCTAGTCGCGCGGCATAATCCGCCGCTCGGCATTATGGGTCTTATGCCGACATCGGCATAATGGCCACTGGACAGGACACGCCTCCCGGTTGAACCGTGATTCTCAGGTCGGCGTGGCGGCGACGCTTACACCCGCGAGGAGCTGGTCGCCGAACTTGGCTCGGCCTTCATCTGCGCCGAGCTGGGGATCATGCCGACTGTTCGTCACGCCGATTACATCGGTGCCTGGCTTGAGGTGCTCAAGACTGACAATCGGGCGATCTTCCAAGCCGCGTCGCTGGCGTCAAAGGCCGCCAATTTTGTTATGGGCCGACCCGAGGCGCACGGAAGCCAGTCTGACGCGTGTAAGACCTCAACCCATCAAGCTGGGGCTTAAAGGGACCGCAGCCTAATCGCCGGGAGAGAAGAGCCGTCTGAGGTCAGATATCGCTCCACGCAGCACAGCATGAGCCGGAGGGTAGTCATCCGACTCGATCTCCTGGGCCACCACCTCCAGCTTGGCGATCGCCCCAAAAACGTTTTGCGCGCGCATGCGGCCTAGTTTCTGGATCAGCTGGCTGGTTGTCTGGCAGATCTGCTCCAGCTCGTCGTCAATGTCGTAAAGGGCTTTTGCTTCGCTGACCGCCCTGCGTTGAACACGGGTCAACGAAAACCAGTTGTAATTGTCCGCAAGGGTCGCTTCGACATCGCCTGAAAGGACAAGCAGGTGTTCGCGTCGCGCTTCGAGCGCAAGGTAGTTGTTGCAGAGCTCAACGATAGCGTCGGCACGAGTTTGGGCGGTATCAGTTGTCAGCACTGCATCAGCAGAAACATTCGATTCTGACGTCTCGGCTTTTGTTCGATGGACCGGGCGGCGTCTCATCACTGACATCCGTGCGCAAACAAACGCAACAGCACACATCCAAACGGTTGTGCGGAGCTCTCCGAGCGTGATTGCACCAGCTCCATCACGAGCGAAACATGAGCAGGGTCAGACCGGTCCATGCTTACGCCCGCAACCTTGGAGCTAGAGCGCTGAAATCGCCGACGATGCTCACGATCAGGTTGTGCGCGGCTTCGTTTTCCTCGCGACGAACTTCAATCGCAGCCACATTCAGCTTGGCCGCTAAACCTGGGACGGTGACGGCTGGAACGGCGGGGAGCGAGGCAAGCAGCCCTGCATTTGCCTCATGAAGAACGTCGAGCTCGTCGTCGATTGCATCGAGCTCCTCAGCTTGCGGCAGCAGCCGACGTTGCCCGAGCGTGAGATTGTGCCAGGCGTGTTTGCGGACGAGGTGGGTTTCCAGAGCTTGCCAACGCGCAATGAGACGGATGCGTTCGGCATGGCGAGCCAGCCATTCGGCGCAGGGTGGTTCTGAGGGATCGATAGCTCGGGCGCCGTTGGCTGCCAGCGGCATAAATGTGCCGCCGATGATTAACTGGCGGCGGGAGAAGGCATCAAGGCGCGCGCTCGCAAGCGCCTTTAGAGGGCGGCGGGACATCGGTTTACCTTTATGGTACGTCTGACTTGTTTTCGATCACATCATATAACTCCGTGATCGTTTTAAGTAAATATGATCACAAAAAGAAAATGTCTGATCTCACCGCTTCTCAGATACGCGCTGCCCGAGCGCTGCTGGACTGGACCCAGCCGAAGTTGGCCGAAATCTCAAAATTGTCGGTGCCGACGGTGCGTCGGATGGAGGGTCCTCGCGGACCCTCCCAGAGCACCGCTGCCAATGTCGAAGCCGTTCGACGCGCGTTGGAGGCAGCCGGCGTCATTTTCCTCGATCTTCACGACACTGCGGATGGCGGGCCAGGCGTGCGGCTCAAGAAGTAGCCGCGCGTATCCTCGCATTTCTAAGACGCCATTTTAAATATGCAGGGATCGTTTGGCGCTTCGCCGAAGCTGATTCGCATCGCCGACGGGATATGTCGCGATCATTGGCCCACGCCCGGCGGCAGGACACGCTTGTGCATCAGATCGCGAAAGACCTGCCATCCATCTCTATTTCCAGAGCCAAGAGGGCAAGCTTCTCATCCTGGATGTCCCGGACCTGTTCCAGCCGCTCAGACGCGTGATCGACCGCCTAATGCGACAGTCCGGCGAGACGCCGGCGGGCGGATTTCCTCTCGGCAAGTCTGCGTCGATAGCTCGTTCCGAAACTCCCTCGTGAAATGAGGGTGTAAAACGAGCGGAAACGGGCGCTAGCCAAGGATTTTTCTTGGAATTCTGAGCGAGTTGCAGGGTTTGCGCGCGAGGAAGATTGGCTGTCTGAGGAAAGGCCACCGACAGTAGGCCTCTAGCCTAACCCTCTCACGGCGGCTTTCCTCGTCGTGACGACGGCCGCCATTATTTTCCGCGCCGAGAAGGAGCGGGGTGCTTGCGCTTCATGAACTCGTCGAACAACGGGACAGTGAACGCCGCCAGTCCGTATTTCGGGCTGTAGATCATGCCGCTCTTAATGAGCGCGTCGCGGACGGGCCCAAGCTGTTGGGCTGTCCGTCCCTGCGCCTTCGCAATGTCGCCCGTCTTGTGCGGACCGGGACCGAGTTCGGCCATGGCGCGCAGGTAGGTCTTTTGCGGATCCGTCAGGCGTTCATAGCGGTGGCGGAAGAAGTTCTCGTCCAGCCGTTTGATGGCGATGCGGGTGGCTTTCTCGACATCTTTCGCGGTGATGGGCGAGCCTTGCGCTGCGTTCCAGGCTTGGTAGCCCCACTCCTGCAGGAAGTAGGGATAGCCCTTTGTCTGCTGGATGATGGCGTCGACGGCGGCGGGGTCATAGGCGACGCCGGCGTCCTTGGCAGGCTGGACGATGGCGCGCCGCGCCTCGTCCGGATCGAGGGGACCAATATCGGGATATTCGAATAGACGCTCGGAATAGGATTTTGCCTCTCCGGTGAGTTGGACAAGGAGCGGGAGGCCAGCGCCGACAATGAGAATCGGCAGGCCTTTCTGATCGACGCGGTGCACCGCCATGATCAGCGCCTCGAATTCTTCGCGGTCGAGGTTCTGGATCTCGTCGATCAGGAGGACGATGGAGGTTCCGCGCGCCTTGGCGGCTTCGCCCGCCGCCACGAATAGCTCTGGCAGGTCGCGCGACAGCGTTCCGCTGTCGGCGACGCCTGCCTCCGCATCGATGTCGATCGAGAACTCAATGTCCGCATGCTTAACCTTGATCGCCGAGACGAAGCTCTTGAGCACGCGCAGCCCGCGCTTCACCTGCTCGCTAACGCCTTTCAGGCGGTCCAGCTTCAGCAGCGCGGCGCGCATGCTGGCGATGATCACTTTCGATAGCTTGGTCGTCGAACTGACCTCGATGAAGTCGGTGAGGGCGCCTTCCTTCTCGGCCAGCGCCTGGACCTCGTTGAGGAGGACGGTCTTACCGACGCCGCGCAGGCCCACATAGATGAAGCTGCGGGCGGGCTTGCCGTTCTTGGTTCGCCGGACAGCCAGCCGCGCCTCGGCCAGCAACGAATCCCGTCCGGCTAATTCGGGCGGTGGGGTTCCGGCGCCGGGGGCGTAGGGGTTGGTTCCGGGGTTGTTGGGCATTGAGTTGTATAGGTAGTTTATGAGTGGAGGTCATAAACTCCCTATACGATTTGAATTGAGAGTCTAGTGAGTTTATGAGTTCAGCCGATAAACTTATAAGTCTTCGGCAATGCCAAAGCAGCCGAATTGTCCAATTGAGCTCTACCGAGTTTATCAGTACGGGTCATAAACTCTATCTCCATTGTCAGTTCGGGGAGGGGTTAAAACTGACTATTGGAACGACTATTCGTCCCCATATTCGGTCGATGACTTCATCCGATCAGCTGGACCTTCTTGGGTTTGAAGACCCTTCTTCGGCGCCGCTTCCACAGGGTGTTCGATACGCGGCTGAGGTGCTGAGTGCGGCGGAGGAGAAGGCTGCTGCGGCTGCGGTCGCCACCCTCGATCTCAAGCGTTTCGCCTACCGGGGCTTTCTCGGAAACCGACGCACGGCCTCATTCGGATGGCGCTACGATTTTAACGGCGGCGGCTTTCAGAAAGGCGATCCGATCCCAGCGGCGCTCCTCCCGTTCCGGGAGATCGCCGCCGAGTTCGCCGGCATCCCGCCCGAAAGTCTGGAGCAGCTCCTGGCGATCGAATATTCGCCGGGCGCGGGCATAGGCTGGCATCGCGACCGGCCGCAATTTGGCGTTGTCGTCGCGCTCTCCCTCCTTGCGCCTTTCCGCATGCGATTTCGCCGGAAGGCCGGTGAACGATGGGACACACGTGACCAGGTGCTAGGGCCTCGCTCCGCCTATCTACTCGATGGACCAGGCCGGACGGAGTGGAGCACTCCATCCCCTCCGTGGACGTGCTTCGTTACTCGCTGACCTTTCGCGCGCTGAGCAGCCTTGGCGCCGACGCGTCGCGTCGTCCTAAAGGCGGCCGCGAGGAGTGAGGCGCCGAGGCAGGGCGCCCGCAGGCGCCGATGATCGGCACCTTAAGCACACGCCAGCGCTTCCGCTGCTGCCGATGCTGCTGCTGGTGTTCGTGATCATCATCGTCGCCTTGTTGTTGCGGTGAGAGGTAAGCGTCCGGCGCGCGCACGTCACTCAGGTGTTGACGCTGTTTCCGGTTTTCCACGCCCACGGCAGGAGCTCATCGAGCCGGTTCGCCGGGCGGCCGGCAACCATGCGCATGAGCACGTCCTTGAGCCAGGCGTAGGGCTCGACGTCGTTGAGTTTCGCCGTCTCGACCAGCGATCCGATAATCGCCCAGCGCTCGCCGCCGCCGTCGCTGCCGGCGAACAGGTGGTTCTTTCTGCCGAGAGCCACCGGCCGGATCGCCCGCTCGACCGGGTTGGTGTCGAGTTCGACGCAGCCATCGTCGAGGAACCGCGTCAGGCCCTCCCAGCGGGCGAGGGCATACCGCATGGCCTCGGCGAGCTTGCCGCGAACCGGCAGGCGCAGCAGCTCTGCTTTCAGCCAGACATGCAGCGCATCCACGATCGGCTTCGACCGCGCGCGGCGCGCCGCCAGGCGATGGGCCGGAGACTGGCCGCGCGCCAGGTCTTCCACCGCATAAAGCGCTGCAATGCGGCGTAGCGCTTCAAGCGCCAGGGGCGCCGCCTCGGCTTCGGCAAGCTCGTAGAACTTGCGACGCGTGTGGGCCCAGCAGGCGGCGAGCGCGATCCTTCCACCGGCGGCCAACCGCTCGAACCCGGCATAACCATCGACCTGAAGCACGCCCCTGAACCGACCCAGGTGCGCTTCCGGCCGCTCCGCTTTCCGGTCCGGCGCATAGATGAAGACCGCCGCTGGCGGCTCTGGTCCGCTCCAGCCGCGCTGCTCGCGTGCATAGGCCCAGAGACGACCCGTCTTGGTCCGTCCGCGTCCTGGATCGAGCACTGGAACCGGCGTGTCGTCGGCGAACAGGATGTCGGAGGCGAACACATGCTCGCTCAACCGGCGATGCAGGGCTTCGAGCCACCAGGCGGCGCCGCCGACCCAGCCGGCCAGCGTCGAGCGCGACAGCTCGACGCCATGGCGGGCGAAGATCTTCGACTGCCGGTAGAGCGGGGTGTGGTCGCAGTATTTGGCGACCAGCACCTGGGCGATGAGGCCCGGAGTCGCCAGGCCGCCGGCGATCAGTCGCTCGGGGGCCGGCGCCTGCAGGATATGATTGCACGCGCGGCAGGCGTATTTCGGGCGCGAGATGCGCAACACCTTCAGCTGTGCAGGGACCCAGTCCAGCATCTCGCTGACGCTTTCCCCGATGCTGTGGACCTCGCCGCCGCAGCCAGGACACGCCCCGCTGCCGACATCGAGCACGAGGGTTTCGCGGGGCAGGTGGTCTGGCAGCGCCTTGCGCGAAGGCGGCGAAGGCGGATCGGCCTTGGCGACCGGACCGCTTTCCTCGATGCGCGCGATGTCGGCGTCGAGGTCTTCCAGGGCTAACAGCAGCTGGTCGGGATCGAGCTGCTCCGAGCGCTTGCCGAACTGCATGCGCTGCAACTGCTTGATCAGCGCCTGCAGGTCGATCTCACCGTCGCGATGAGCGACGGCTCCCGCCATGTCGCGCACCAGGCGCTGCAGGAGCGCCACATCGGACGGCAGATTGTCCAGATCGAGCCGCATGCCTGATTCTGTCCGCGTTCGTCGCGACCGCCAAGAGAGATGCAACGAACGGCGAGTATTTTCTTCAGGCGGCGCGTGTCGGTGTCCAGCGGCGCTCAGGCGATCGCCAGTCGATGCCCTCAAGCAGGAGCGCCAGCTGGCCCGAGGAGAGCGCTACCGCGTCCCCGGCTTCACCCATCATCGGCCAGGCGAACACGCCGACGTCGAGACGCTTGGTGAACAGGCAAAGCCCGGTTCCATCCCAGAACAGGATCTTGATGATGTTCGCCTTGCGGCCGCGGAAGCAGAACAGGTGTCCGCAGAACGGATCGAGCTTCAGGACCTCCTGAACCAGCGCGGAGAGACCTTCCATGCCCTTGCGCATGTCGGTGTGGCCGAAGGCCAGGTGCACTTTGACGCCGGCCGGCGCGATCATCATTGGCCGCTCTCCTGTTGGGCGACGTGTTGGCGAACAGCGGCCGGATCAGCGCCGATGGCGGCATAGACACGCCGGCCATCGCCGATGTCCACCGTCGCCATGCCGTCAGGCGCCGGGATCAGCCCGTCCAGGATCAATGGAGCCGCGCTCGCGTCCGACATGACTGTGGCCAGATGAGCCTGCGGTTTGCGGCGCAGGCCGTACTGGACCCGCCAGCGGAACAGCATGCTGGTGACGATCCCATGGCTGCGGCAGACCATGGCGGCGCTCACGCCAGCAACTTCGGACTCGGCGACAATGGCGCGCTTGTCGGCGTCGCTGAAGGTCCGGCGCGTGGTGGGAAGCGGCCTTTGCTCGCTTTCCGTCAAGTCCAAATCCGCTGCTTGTCGGATAGCAGCGCTGCTTGTTGGCCGCCGTTTCCGGGGAGGCGCGGCAGGATTCACCAGCTCGCGCCAGTCGGTTTCGAGAGGGGCTTCCTCGAACCGGATGCGCCATTCGCGCAAGGTGGAGACGCCGAGATGGTGCGCCTTGGCGTAGGCCGCCGCCGAGAAGCCGCTCCACAGCATCGCCTCGACATGCATCGCCCAGAAGGCCTGCACCGCCTTGCTCCGCGCCGCCCGGGACGATGGGTGATGACGTCCAAAGCCGGGACGTTTTTCCTTTTCGGTCAAGGCATCCGGCGCAAGCCGTTTGACCCAATAAGTCATCGAGCTGGTGTGAAGCCGGTGCGCGCGGCAGTAGTCATTGCGCTTCAACCGGCTCGTCAGCCAGGCATCGATATGGCCCGCCCAGACGTCACGCAGCGATGTGTCGGTTGGCTTCGCGTTGCTCATCGAACGTCTCCTCGATCGCTGTGAGGAGACCGTTGTGAGTCAAATCCGGTGTGCGGAACAATCGTGCAACGACCGGACGGTTACCCGGGAGAGCGGCTTATTGCCAGCGTAACCGCAGGCGCGTTGCAGCCGCCTCGCCCTGAATCTGATCCGCCGGCCGTTCCGGCGCCGGCGGCTGTCCTCCACACTGACGTCCTCAGCAAACCCGGGGCGTTGGCGCGCCCCGCCCGACAGCGAAGGAG
>WGLW01000040.1 GCA_016125405.1 Alphaproteobacteria bacterium
CAACCACTCGCTCACGGATGTCTTCTGAATACGGCCTCGCCATGGCTCATCCTTCCCAGGTCCGAATCACCGGGTAAGACTCGCCCCACTGTCGCCGTTTGGGAATCCCCAGATTCCTTCAGACCGGAAAATGCTTTAGGTTCGCGCCAGAGACTCGCGGATCAGCTTCGCGGTTTCCTTTACGCCATAAAGCGCGATGAAGCCGCCGAAGCGCGGTCCCTGGCTTTGACCCAGGCACACTTCGTAGATTGCCTTGAACCAGTCACGCAGCGGTTCGAAGGCATGCTCGGTGCCGACCGCGAAGACCATCGTTTGCAGCGTTTCGCCATCAAGCGCACCGTCATAGGCGTCCAGCCGGGCCGCCAGATCTTCCAGTGCCGCGCGTTCCTTGTCCGTCGGCGCGCGATAGGTCTTCGACGGCTTCACGAAGTCCGCGTAGTAGGCCAGCGCATAACCGACCAGGCGGTCGAGCAGCGGATACTTCTCCGGCGTCGCATCCGGCGCCTGGCGACGGATGAAGCCCCACAGCACATCCTTGTTGGATGCGTTCGCGGCCGAGACCAGATTGAGCAACATCGCGAACGAGACGGGGGAACCCACAGATGGCGGCTTGCCGCCATGAATGTGCCAGACCGGATTCTCCAGCTGCGCGGCATCCGCCTCGGCAGGATATTTGTCCAGAAACGTCAGGTATTCGTCGACGGCTTTCGGGATCACGTCGAAATAGAGCTTCTTCGCTGTCTTCGGCTTTTGCCATTGATAGAGCGACAGGCTCTCGGCGGGCGCATAGGCGAGCCACTGCTCCACCGATATGCCGTTGCCTTTCGACTTGGAGATCTTTTCGCCCTTCTCGTCGAGGAACAGCTCGTAGACAAACTGGTGCGGCGGCTCGGCGCCGAGGATACGGCAGATCTTCGAATAGACCGGCGCATTGGCCATGTGGTCCTTGCCGAACATCTCGAAGTCCACGCCCAGTGCCGCCCAGCGCATTCCGAAGTCTGGCTTCCATTGAAGTTTCACGTGACCGCCCGTGACCGGCAGAGTCGCGTCACCCCCGTCCTCGTCTTCGAACGTCACCGTACCCGCCTTTGCGTCGACGGCTTTCATCGGGACGTAGAGGACGCGGCCGGTGGTCGGCGAGATCGGCAGGAAGGGCGAATAGGTTTCTCGCCGTTCCGGCCCGAGCGTCGGCAACATCACTTTCATGATGTCGTCGTACTTTTCGGCGGCGCGCAGCAGCATCGCGTCGAACGCGCCTGACTTGTAGAGCTGGGTTGCCGACCGGAACTCGTATTCAAAACCAAACGAATCCAGAAATGCCTGCAGCCGCGCATTCATGTGCGCGCCATAGCTTTCATGCGTTCCGAACGGATCGGGAATCGCCGTCAGCGGCTTCTGCAGATAAGGCGCCAGCATGTCCTGGTTGGGCAGGTTGTCCGGCACCTTGCGCATGCCGTCCATGTCGTCCGAGACGCAAAAGAGACGGGTCTTGTACTGGCCTTCCGTCAGCGCCTCAAAGGCCCGGCGAACCATGGTGGTGCGCACGACCTCGCCGAATGTGCCGATGTGCGGCAGGCCTGAAGGCCCGTATCCCGTCTCGAAGACAACCGGCTGATCCTTTGCGCGCCCTGCCTTTTCCAGCTTCTCGATGCGCGCCTTCAATTCGCGGGCCTGTTCAAACGGCCAGGCCTTGGCGGATGCGGCGAGGGTCGAAATGGACATGGGGGTGAACTCCTGCCGCACCGCCTATGCGCGGCGCGGCGGAGGGTCAAGCATGGTCGCGCGCGTCGGCCCTGGTCCTAAGGACTTTCAGGCCCGCATCGAAGATCGGGTCATCCCCGACTGCTTTCGCGAGGTCGACCGGGACCGGCGGCGTCCAGGTCTCGCGCGGGCGTCCGTCCAGGTGATAAAGGCGCTCGGTCGGGAAGTGGACGCCGATACCGCTGTTGGGAAGCGTCACCCCGTCCGTCGAGCCGCATAGGCCGGCCATCCGCGTGCCGACGGCGACCGAGACGTCCAGCGCATCCAACCCGATCGTCATCCCCTCGCCCATGCTGCCAGTCCAGCGGTCGCACAGCACGACCAGCGGAGCGGAGAACCGGAACGATCCCCGCGCCGTGACGTCCTTCGTCCAGGAATCCTTCGGAAACGTCTTGCCGGGGCCCGGATCGAAAACCCGTTGATAGGGCCGCCGGTCCCGGACGAACCATCCCATGATCGGCTCAGCCACATCGGTGTTGCCGCCGCTCGGCGTGTTGCGCAGGTCGAGCATCAGGCCGGGCGCGTCGCGAAATTCGATGATCGCCTTGTCGAAGGCCGCCACGAGATCGCTGTCGCCAAGGCTGTTCTCAATGCGGATATAGCCGAAGCCCCCATCCACCCGGCGTGAGGTCAGCAAAGGCTCGTCCACCTCTGGTTTATACGGCCCGAGGAATATCCGCTGTCCTCCGCCATCGGCGTGCCGCAGCACCACCACGCGACCGTCCTTGTGGTTACCCGCCAGAAGGGCGCGCAGCGTATAGTTCAGGGCTTCAGGGTCCGGCGCCGACAGGGAGCGGGGACCGGACCGCGCCAACAGGTCCAGTATGGGAACGCCGTCCACGGCCACGATTTCATCGCCCGCCCGCGCGCCATCCAGAGCCGCCTCGCTGAATGGCCGAACCTGTTCGATCATGGCCCGGCCATCACGCATGGCGGCCCAGATTTCCGCGCCGGTCGGGACGAGTTGGGGCGATGCCGCGTTGTTGGTGTTGGCCTCGATATGGTGGTCGTGGAATTCCGCGATCATTCTTTCCAGAACGCCAAGGAAGGCACGATCGTCCGTCGCGGCGGCGGCTTCAGCGCAATAGATGTCGCGCACGCTGTCCAGGTCGACATGGCGGTCCGGCAGGTAGGCGTAGCGCTTCGCCAATTGACCCGTCAGCCACCGGATGTCAGCGGCGTAAGCCGCTGAGCCGGATCGAGCCTGCGCCCTCGCAGCCAAAAGCGGGGAAACTGCCGCGGCGGCGCCCGCAGCCAGAAGATTTCTGCGATTCATGGACGCGGAAATAGCGGTCGCGCCACAAACCCGCAAGCAATCCGCGCCTTCGCTTGCGCTTCCGGGCCCAAGCCCCTACGCCTCGCGACATGGCTGTCTATACCGATATTGATGACACGACCCTCGCGGAGATGCTCTCGGCCTATGACATTGGGCCGGCGCTCGCCTTCAAGGGCATCGCAGAAGGCGTCGAAAACTCCAACTTCCTGCTGGAGACGCCGGCCGGCCGCTACATCCTCACCGTGTTCGAAAAGCGGGTAAAGGCGCAGGACCTGCCCTTCTTCATGAGCATGATGGGACATCTTGCAGACAAGGGATTCCCTGCCCCGCTCCCCGTCGCCGCCCGTGATGGCGATGCGTTGCGCACCATAAAGGGCAAGCCGGCTGTTATCGCAACCTTCCTGCAGGGCATGAGTCCGCGCCGTCCGAGCGTCGATCAGTGCCGAGCCATGGGCGCGGGGCTAGCTCGCTTTCATGCCGCGCTGGCGGACTTCCGAATGCGCCGGCGCAATGGCCTCTCGCTGGAATCCTGGCCTCGCCTGTTCGAAAGCCACGAAGCAGAGGCGGACAAGCTGGTCCCCGGCCTCGCGGACCAGATTCTCGGCGACCTTGCCGTCCTGAAGAAACGATGGCCCAAGACCCTGCCTGCAGGCGCGATCCACGCCGACCTCTTTCCCGACAACGCCTTCTTCCTCGGCGATGAACTCTCCGGCGTGATCGATTTCTATTTCGCCTGCACGGACTATCTCGCCTACGACCTCGCTGTCTGCCTCAATGCCTGGGCCTTCGAACGGCGTGGCGAGTATAATCTCACCAAAGGCAAGGCGATGATCGCCGGCTATGAAAGCGTCCGCCTGCTCGAACCGCGTGAGCGCGAAGCGCTGCCGATCCTCTGCCGCGGCGCTGCGATGCGCTTCTTCCTGACCCGGCTGGTCGACTGGGTCTCGACCCCGACCGACGCACTGGTGCGGCCGCATCATCCCATGGACTTCGCCGAGCGCCTCGGCTTCCATCGTCAGGCCAAAGGCGTGGAGGACTACGGCGGGTGATCAAGGCTTGACGCATCGCGCGAACCGCCCGACCTCTCCGGCCCATGGCTGACATGATCGAAATCTGGACGGATGGCGCGTGCTCGGGAAATCCAGGGCCGGGCGGCTGGGGCGCGTTGTTGAAGGCCGGCGGCAAGGAAACCGAAATGCACGGCGGCGAGACCGCCACGACCAACAACCGAATGGAGTTGATGGCCGCCATCATGGCGCTGGAGAGCTTGCCTGCGGGGGCCAAACCGATCCTGCACACCGACAGTCAGTATGTGAAGGACGGGCTGACCAAGTGGATCAAGGGCTGGAAGCGTAACGGCTGGAAGACTGCTGACAAGAAGCCGGTGAAGAACCAGGACCTCTGGATACGCCTCGAAGCCGCCGCGAACGCGCACCAGGTGGATTGGCGCTGGGTGCGCGGCCATGACGGCAATGAAGGCAACGAGCGCGCCGACGCCCTCGCCCGGCTGGGCTGCGACGAGGCGCGCGCAAGGCGCTAGCGCCGCGACTAAGCGCCGAGATGCCCGATCCAGTTGGCGAGGGATTGCCATGCCGCAGGCTGGCTGATCGGCAGGCGCGTCAACTGCGTCAGCACAATCGAGGCGCCTCCGATGAAATAGACCCGCGCGTCAGCATTCCCTCACGCCCGCCGCACCTTCAGTGTTGTTCCATCGGCCCCGGCGACCACCACGTCGTCACCTTCCATGATCGTCGCGCCTTCCACCGCAATTGCCGACCACATGGTGTCGCCGATCTTTACGCGCCCCGCACCCTCCTCGAAACCGCCGCCGGCCTGCCCATGCTTGCCGACCATCGAGGCCATGCGGTCGTTGATATTGGGATGGGATGACGGCGCCCGCCGCAAACCGCGGAAAACCGTCCGCCCCATCAGGACGAACGCCACGGCGACAACGCCAAAGACCACGAGCTGGCCTTGCCATTCACCCAACTGCCCCGGCGCCAGCACCGTGAACAGCGCAGTGACGAAGGCCGCCATGGCGACCCACAGAAGGTCGAACGTGCCGACCGCGATTTCGGCTGTCAGCAGGATGAGGCCCAGCCCGACCCAGTGCCACACCGTCAGATGCTCAAGGAACACAATCATCGCGTCACCTCATGGATCACGTTCGATGTTCAGGGGCGGGTCACAAACGGACTGCTCGCACCCTCAGGCGGCTCGCCGCGGGGCCCGCCGCGCCCGACGCTGTCGGTCAGCGACTTGACGCCTTCGATTGCGCCAACCAGCCCGGCGAAGTCCGCCGGGACGATGACCGTGCGCTGCTGGTTCGATGACGCAAGCTTGCCAAACGCCTCGACGTATTTGAGGCCAAGGAAGTAGTTGAGCGCGTTAACGTCACCCTTGGAGATAGCGTCGGAGACAGACGCCGTCGCAGCCGCCTCGGCCTGGGCCGCCCGTTCGCGCGCCTCGGCGTCGCGGAACGCCGCCTCGCGCCGGCCTTCCGCCTCCAGGATCTGCGACTGTTTCTGACCTTCGGCCTTGAGAATGGCGGATTGCTTCGAGCCTTCCGCCTCCAGCACCTGCGCGCGTTTCTCGCGTTCGGCCTTCATCTGACGGGCCATCGCCTGAATGATGTCGCCCGGCGGTTGCAGGTCCTTGATCTCGATCCGCGTGACCTTGACGCCCCATGGCTGCGTCGCCGCATCGATCACCTTCAGCAGTCGCGCGTTGATGTCGTCACGGTTGGACAGCACCTGGTCGAGATCCATCGATCCAACGACGGTCCGGATATTGGTCATCGCCAGGTTCTGGATCGCCAGTTCCAGGTTCCTCACCTCATAGGCGGCTGGAACAGGATCAATGATCTGGGTGAACACAACGGCGTCGCAGGATACCTGCGCGTTGTCCTTCGTGATCACTTCCTGCTGTGGAATGTCGAGCACCGTCTCCATCATGTTCAGCCGCCGACCGACGCGATCCATGAACGGCATGATGATCGACAGGCCGGGCGACAGCGTGCGCGTGTAGCGGCCGAATTGTTCGACGGTGTACTGGTGGCCCTGTGGGACCACCTTCACCGAGCTGAACAGCAGAATGACCGCGAACACAGCGATCAGCACCGGTACGACGAGTCCAAGATCGGTGAAGTCCATCAGCGCCGTCTCCCTTTCCCAAGTTGCCAAACTTTAACATGGGGACGCCGCGCTCGTCCATGAATACCGGAGCGAACGCGGCGCACAAGGCACTGATTCAAAAACAGTTTCTAGAGTTGACCCAGCATGTAATCGGCTGCGGACACTTTGAACTCGCCGCCTTCCTCGACATTGAGCTGTTTCACCACGCCGTTGTCGACAATCATCGAGTACCGCTTCGAGCGCGGCCCCATGCCGAAGCCTGTTCCATCCAGTTCAAGGCCGACCGCGCGGGTGAAATCACCATTGCCGTCGGCCAGCATGATCACATCGTCGCCCACCTTCTGGTCCTTGCCCCAGGCGTTCATCACGAAGACGTCGTTCACCGACACGCAGGCGATCGCATCGACGCCCTTGCCGCGCAGTTCCGCCGCCTTTTCCTTGTAGCCCGGGAGGTGCTTGGCTGAGCATGTGGGCGTGAATGCGCCCGGCACGGCGAACAGGGCGATCTTCTTGCCGTTCGTCAACTCTTCGGTCGTCATCGGCGTCGGCCGCCCTTCCTTCATCACGCTGAACGTCGCTGCGGGCAGTTTGTCGCCAACCTTGATCGTCATAAGAATTTCTCCCTGAAATCCGCAGTTCAATCCGGCCGCGCGCCGGGCGGTCCCAAGCCGTGATGTAGGCTGTTTTGCGATGCGATGCGAATCCCAGGACGAGATAATTGAACCATGCCGGGGACCGGCGTGGGCTTGCCTCTCCCTCGCAACCATCCCACGATGCGCCCGTTGAGGTTGAGGACCATCCCGGACAGCGCGGACCAAAGGGAGACCCGTCGCGTGGAGGACTCGTTCGCAGGCAAGCTGCTGATTGCATCGCCGGGAATCGAAGACCCGCGATTCCGGCAGGCCGTGATCCTGATCTGCACGCACAACGAGGATCACGCGATGGGCCTTGTTCTCAACAAGGCGGCGGAAGACCTGAGCCTTCCCGAACTGCTCGACCAGCTGGGCGTCGATGGCGACGAGGCGCCGGACGATCGCCACGTGCTGCTGGGCGGACCGGTGGGGAAAGATAGGGGCTTCGTGCTCCACTCTGAAGATTACGACAGTGACGGGGCGACGCTTTCGGTTTGCGACGGCGTGTGCCTGACGGCGACGCGGGATATTCTTCACGCCATGACGTCCGAGTCGCCGCCGGAGCGCTATGTGCTGGCGCTGGGCTATTCTGGCTGGTCGGCCGGACAGCTGGAGCAGGAGCTGGCCGACAATGTCTGGCTCGTCGGCGACGCCGATCTGCCGCTGGTGTTCGATCACTCGCTCGACACCAAATGGAGCCGGGCGCTGACCCGCATCGGCGTTTCGCCCGACCGCCTACAGGTGAGCGGCGGACGGGCCTAGCGGGCCTTCATCGTCGCGACCGCTTCTTCGAACACGTTCGACTGGCTTGCGGCGGCCTTCGCCAGGTTCGCGCGTTTTTCCTCGAAAGCGGCGGATGGATTGACCTTTTCGCCGAGGCGGCCGAGCAGTTTGCGCAATTGGCGCTTCGCGGCGGCGGCTTCTTCCGCACCGCCGGCGACGGACCATGGCACGCGGCGGCGGAGGGCGACGTCTTCGGCGGCGAGGCGGCGGAGTTCCATTTCGAGCACGCCGAGCATGGTCAAGGGCGTGAGCGAGACGGTGAGGTGCATCGAGGCTTCATCGGTGCATCGCGCCGAGTGCATGACGCCGCGGGGGATATAGAGCACATCGCCGGCGTGGAGGATGAGCGGCGTGGCGGGGCCGACTGGGCGGAAGCGGACGGGGTCCCAGTCGACGTCCGGGCCGGGGAGTTCCTGGCTCTCAGTGTAGTCGGAATGGATCAGCCAGTTCTTCGAGCCGGCGACCTGGATGATGAAGGCGTCGGAATTGTCGAAATGGGGCGGGAAGCCATTCTGGCCGGGCGGCGTGAAATAGACGTTCACCTGCGCGTCGGCGGCGTAGGTTTCGGCGACCGATCTGGCGAAACCGGCCAGGTCCCGATCGTACTGGTCGACATCGCGGAAGCGGATGGTGCAGCCGATGCGGACCAGGTCCTGGATCGCCGTGAGGGCCGAGGTGCCGCTTTTCTTTATGATGTCGGAGAGGCGCATCAGGTTTTCGACGCGGTAGACGTCGGTCTGGGCGGCGGGGGCGCCGGGGCCGGAAATCGCCTGCTGCAGCCGGTTGAAATCGAACAGGCCGGCGGCTTCTTCAGCCGTGAGCGCCCCTTCGAACTTGACCGTCTGGCGCTCGCGGGGGCCGGCGTTGAAGGCCGACACATCCTGCGGACCCACAAGCCGGCTGGCGAGCCGATACATCCCGTTTCCCCTATGGAATGACGCAAGGGGAAACTGGAGCGTGCCGGCCCGGAATTCCAGTGGGGGCGGCCCTTATCGGCGTCTGATTTTGTATCTCTCTCTCAACTGTGATGCCCCTGCCGCCGGTCCAGGCGCGCGGCCGCGCCTCCGCAGGATGCCTGCAGAGTCCGGTATTCAGCGGGATGAGGAGTTGGCTATCCGGGGCGCTCGCGCGCGGCGACGAGGCCGGCGCAATGCGCCCAGAGCGGCGCGAGAATGGGCCGGTAGGGATGGGCCGGCGGCGGCGCGCTTGCCGGATGGTTGCGGCCATCGTCGCGGACGGCGGGCGGCGGGGGATAATCGGGACAGGCCAGCGGATGGCTCGCCCCGTCGAGCCGCTGCGCCACGCGCCGGGCGAAGGGCGCCGGATCGTTGAGAACGCGCAGCACGGCCTCCATCCGCAGCGCCAGACCGCGCAACGTGTGCCATCGGTCCTCGAGGCGCGGAGCGGAAGCCGCAGCGGGCGCGCCCTCGCCTGCATCGCCGGACGGCGGCGCCAGCCAGGCGACAACCGAGAGATAGGTCCGCACCGTCGCCAGGCGCCTGCGCGGGGGCCGCGCATCCGGCTTGCGCGCGGAGTGAGGTTGCGGCGCGGCGGTGGCTGCTCGCGAGGGCGACGGAGGCGAACCCGGCGCGGCCAGCGCCATCACCAGCAACAGGCCGCGCGCCATGTCCTCGATGGATCTCAGCCAGCGCGCCGCGCGGCGCCACGGATCGCGGCGGACATAGCCGCTGCGCGCCTCGCTCCCCGAGACGAGGAACAGCGAAACGAAACTGCTCCACGCATGGCGCACGCGCGCCAGCAGCACGGCGGCGTCGGTCACGCTGTCGGGATCGCCCTCAAGAGGCGCCTCCCCGTCCCAGCGACGGTCGGTCAGGTCTGCAAGCGCGTAATCGTGTGTCATGCGCCAGAGGTTAGGCGCAGGCGTTTGTGGGTCGGATTTGAAGCTGGCCTGCCAATACGCCTTGGAAAGAGACGCGGCTATTCCGGCGGAGGCACTACGTCCGGACTGCCCGTCTTTCCCGGAATGTCATTCGAATGCTGCGCCCTGCGAATGCCTTCTTGTATGAAGCGCTTGATCACCTCGGCGCGATTGTCGCCATAGGTACCCTGATCGATCAATGCGTAGATCGATCGCCAATTCTCTTCGGTCAATCGGAGTGAATAGGGACCTTCGGGCATCTTAAGCCCTTGGTAACCCAACCGTTTGTAATACTCCAGTATTGCGGACGTATTACAAAGCGACCGCGAAAAGGAAACGCCGCCCTGCTGCGAACAGGACGGCGCTAGTTGGTCGGCACCGGCTAATGGGACCGGCCCCTTTCGCCCTACGGGCTTAGAGTGCATTGCCGTGGGCTTTGTGGGCACCACTCGGCAATCCTCGTCCGCGATGGTTAACCAAGAGCGAATCGGCAAATCGCCGCCTGTGGATCAGCGCCCCCAAAGGGCGTTTCCCCTTCCCAGCGACGGTCATTCAGGTTGGCGAGCTCATATTCGTTTGGCTGCGCCAGAGCTTAGGCGCGTGAATTTGCAAGTTGGGTACATTGGGTGGACGGCCACAAGCGTTAGGGAGTCGTATGACCCCGTCCGTCTTGCGCGCTAGAGCGCGCATTCCACAGGGATTGGCTAACCAGCGATTAGACCGGGCAACTCGGCAGCCTTGAGCGCCGTGATCTCGTCCTGTTCAATTACTTCAATAATTTTACTAGCCGGCACAATAACGGAGACGCCGCTGTTGGTGACAATTTTGGGCTCGGCCTGCGCCGCGTCTCCATCTGCGTCGCTGTCAACATTGTCCCAATGGCCATGGACGAGACCAAGCAAAGCCGAGCGACCGATTCCCCGGAGGCGAGCGCCACTTGGTGGATGCGGATGAATTGTCGCCGCCGTTATAATCGCAGGCGATCCCGACATGCCGCCAATTGAATATGCTTCAACAAGATATACGTCTGCCATCCCCAGACGTGTCTGCACGGGCCCATCTGGCAACATGGCCAGGGTCCCCCTTCTCAAGATCGGTGAGTTTTTGTCGACGCCCGGCGAGCGGTTGAACAAGCCAATCATGTCGATGTCATCGCCAACCGCAAATGTGCGCTGCTCGAAATCGCTTTGAGTGACAAAATCGTCCACCCCCCAGCGCACGACCGTCACAGCGTCTTCTGGCGGGAGCCACCTAGCTACAGCAACATCCACAGTGCAGTCCGTCGGATGTAACCACCAGCGGACACTTCGGGCTGGAATGGCGATAACTTCCGAGCCACCGCCAACTTTGTTCAGTCGGAGGAAGGCCTCACGATAAGCGATTTTCTCGGCGACATGGCGAGCAGTTACCATGTACCCCCATATCTTCGAAGGGTCTTCGCAAGCCGCTTCTTCAATGAAAAAGCACGTCCCTCTCCATTGAGTGACCTTCAGTCCGTCTTTCGATTCTTCCTGAACTCCGAAGAACCCAACATTCTCGAATATTCTTTGCGAGATACCCATAAGCTGCCCCCCGCCGAGGCCTGTCAGACCTAATGGCTAAAGCGGAATGTTGTCGTGTTTCTTCGCGGGGTTCGAGACCTGTTTGGTCTTTAGCGTGCGGAGGGCGCGGACGATGCGTTTGCGGGTGTTGTGGGGCATGATCACATCGTCGATATAGCCGCGCGAGGCCGCCACATAGGGGTTGGCGAAGCGGTCTTCGTATTCCTTCGTGCGCTCGGCCAGCTTGGCGGGATCGCCCGCCTCGGCGCGGAAGATGATCTCCACGGCGCCCTTAGCGCCCATCACCGCGATCTCGGCCGTGGGCCAGGCGAAGTTGAGGTCGCCGCGCAGGTGCTTGGAGCTCATCACGTCGTAGGCGCCGCCATAGGCCTTGCGGGTGATGATGGTGACCTTCGGAACCGTGGCCTCGGCGTAGGCGAAGAGCAGCTTGGCGCCATGCTTGATGAGGCCGCCATATTCCTGCTTGGTGCCCGGCATGAAGCCCGGCACGTCGACGAAGGTGACGATCGGGATGTTGAAGCAGTCGCAGAAGCGCACGAAGCGCGCGGCCTTGCGGCTTGCGTCGATATCCAGCACGCCGGCGAGGCTCATCGGCTGGTTGGCGACGAAGCCGACTGTTGAGCCCTCCATGCGGCCAAAGCCGGTGAGGATGTTCTTTCCGAAGTCCTTGCCGATCTGGAAGAAGTCGCCCTCGTCGGCGACCTTCTCGATCAGCTCCTTCATGTCGTAGGGCATGTTGGGGTTGGCGGGGACCAGCGTGTCGAGGCTGGTCTCGGCGCGCTCGGGATCGTCGAACGAGGGACGGACCGGCGGCTTTTCGCGGTTGGACGACGGCAGGAAGTTTACCAGGCGGCGCATCTGCGTCAGCGCCTCGATGTCGTTCTCGTAGGCGCCGTCGGCGACGCCGGACTTGTTGGCGTGGACCGTGGCGCCGCCGAGATCTTCATGGGTGACGATCTCGTTGGTGACGGTTTTCACGACGTCCGGCCCGGTGACGTACATGTAGGACGTGTCCTTCACCATGAAGATGAAGTCGGTCATCGCCGGGGAATAAACGTCGCCGCCCGCGCACGGGCCCATGATGACGCTGATCTGCGGAATGACGCCGGAGGAGAGCACGTTCTCCATGAAGATGTCGGCATAGCCGCCGAGAGCGTCGACGCCCTCCTGGATGCGCGCGCCGCCCGCATCGAACAGGCCGATCAGGGGCGCGCCGACCTTGGCCGCCGCGCGCTGGACCTTGCAGATTTTTTCGGCGTGGGCGCGGCTGAGCGAGCCGCCGAACACCGTGAAGTCCTTCGAGAAGACGTAGATGACGCGGCCGTTGATCGTGCCCCAGCCGGTGACGACGCCATCGCCGGGGATGCGGTTGTCGGCCATGCCGAAATCGTTCGAGCGGTGCTCGACGAACATGTCCCATTCCTCGAAGGAGCCCTCGTCCAGCAGGAGCTTGATGCGCTCGCGGGCGGTGAGCTTGCCTTTCGCGTGCTGGGCCTCGATGCGCTTCGCGCCGCCGCCGAGCCGGGCGGTTTCGCGTTTCTTCTCAAGCGCCTCGACAATGTCCTTCATGCCCTCGCCCCTTCAGGAAACAGCTGATCGCCGGACATAGCGGGGCCTGCCCCGGAAAGGCAAGCGTAACGTCCCGCCAAAGGCCCGGATGGGTTAACCGGCGCCCGTTAGCCCCGCACCCGGACGCCGAGTGTGAGGTTGACCGGCTCGCCGGGGAAATAACGCTCCTGGCCGAAGCCGATGTCGGCCCGGTCGGCGTAGCGCTTGTCGGTGAGGTTGCGGACGATGGCGAAGGCCTCCAGCTGGTCGGAGAAGCGCCAGGTTCCGCGCAGGTCGGCGATGGTGTGGCCGGGGTATTTGTTGAGGTTGGCGGCGTCCATGTAGTACTCGCCGACATGCTGGCCGGAGAGGTAGAGCGAGAAGCGCTTGGACTCCCAGCCGATGCCGGCGTCGCCCTGCCATTCCGGCGCGGTGTCGATCTGGTTGCCGGAGACGATCACCTCGTTGGCGTTGGCGACCGGGCGGTTGAAGGCGTAGGTCTGGTCTGTCCAGGTGACGTTGGCGTTCCAGCGGAACTCGCCGCCGAAGGCTTCGCCCAGCTTGCCGTTGAACGAGGTTTCGACGCCGGTGTGGTGCGTTTTGCCGTTCGGCACGTTGAGGCCGTCGGAATCGCGGAAGAAGAAGTTGATCTTCTGCATGTGGTAGGCGGCGATGTCGTAGTGCACGCCCGCCACGTCGCCGCGCGCGCCGATCTCGAAGCTGTCGAGCTTTTCGACGTCGAGACGGTCGGTGGTCTGCTGGTTCTGCAGGCGGTACTGGTCGGAGGCCTGCGGGGCCCGCTCGCCGCGCGCGTAGTTGGCGTAGAGCGTGACGTTCTGGAAGCCAGAATACGTGACGCCCAGCTTCGGCGTGACGAGGTGGAAGTCGTCGCTGCGGCTGGGGGCGATAAGGTAGCGGCCATAGACGCCCGGCGCCTTGTAGGTGGTGTAGTCGTAATTGTCGCCCTCGACGCGGACGCCGCCGAGCAGGCTCCAGTCGCGCGCGAACTTCCAGTTGAGTTCGCCATAGGCGGCCAGCGAGGTGGTCTTCACGTCGTAGTCGTAGTGAATGCCGGTCGGGAAGACACCGAAGGTCGGCCTGCTCTGGATCTCCTTGAGCTTGCCGTCTGCGTACTGGGCGTCAAAGCCCACCGACCAGCGCAGGTTGTCCGGACCGAAATCGTAGCGCGTCAGCACGCCGTAGGAATCCTGGCCGTTCTTCTCGGTCGACTGGTCCGGCAGGAAGTGCTGGATGAAGATCATCCGCTGGGTCAGCGCGAACGGCGTGATAGTGAGCTGGTTGGCGCCGAACATCTTCTCGAAGCGGACATTGGCGTGCGCCGCCCAGGCGTCGCGGTAGGCCTCGGGGTTGGGGTTCGTCTTGGCGAGGTCCTCGTCCTTGTAGGCGTCGTGGCCCTGAATGTAGCCGGCCGTCTCCTGGTTGAGATTGATGGCGGACAGCGTGCCCACGACCTTCCAGTCATCGCCATGCCAGCCCGAGCGAACCGTCAGCTTCTGCTGGTCGACGCCGGAGGAATCGCGCCAGCCGCCATCGTGCATCGCCGAGAGGCCGGCCCAGACATCCGCGCCGCCGAGCTTGAGGTTGGTGGTGGCGTCGCCGCGATAGACCTGCAGCGTGCTGACGCTGGCATTGAGCGTCGATCCGGTCTGCGCGCCGGGTTCGGGATCGATGACGTTGATGAGGCCGTGGACGGCGTTGGAGCCGTACTTCACCGAGCCGGGACCGCGCACCACCTCGATCGCCTGCGCGGTTTCGTGCTGCACTTCGAAGAGTTCGTTCACGTTGCCGAAGGCCGAGCCGCGGATCGGCACGCCGTCCTCAAGCACCAGGAACGAGCCCTGCCCGGCGCCGGCCGTCAAAACCGGGGAGCGGATCGCGACCAGCATCTCCTGGCCGGAGTTCATCTGCACGTTAACGCCCGGAACGGTGTTGAGGATTTCGGCCACGTGGTTGGCCTGGACGCTCTCGATCTTCTTTTCGTCGATGACGGAATAGGAGCCGGGATCCTGGATCTGGCGGTCGCCATAGATGGTGACGACATCGCTCGTCGCATTCGGTCCCGAAACGCCTGCTTCCTGGCCGAACGCCGGCGCGGCGCAAACCGCCAAAGCCGCCGCGAGCGCAATCGAACTCGCCGCCGTATATGATCCCCGCACGTTGTCTCTCCCTGATCCACTTGCGGTCGCCATCGGCGCCGCGGGTGTGCTGGAGACGCGAACCTGCCCCGCTTCGCGTGATCCCCTGCTTGACGCAGGGAGTAGGCTGATCTGCGTCAAGTTTCCAGACCGCCTCGCCCGGCGGGCGCAAAGATCGCGCGGATGTGTATTCCCGCCGCCCCCTGAATTCCGGCGGCTTTAGGCTCAGCCGCCGTACAGCGAGGCCGGAAGCGCGCCGATGATGGCGCCAGAGCAACAGGTGGCCAGCGTGCCCGCCAGCAGGGTTTTCCAGGCGAGGGAGAGGAAGACTTCTCTCTTTTCAGGCGCGAGAATCGTCATTCCGCCCATCAGGATGCCGATCGATCCGAAATTGGCGAAGCCGCAAAGGGCGTTGGCGAGGATGCGACGCGTGCGGTCCGTCATCTCGGCGACCGGCACCTGCGACAGGTCGATATAGGCGACGAATTCCGTAAGCACGGTTTTCACGCCCATCAGCGAACCGGCTTTCTGCGCCTCGTTCCAGGGCACGCCGATCATGTACATCAGCGGCGCGAAGATCCATCCGAGGATGCGTTGCAGGCTGAGCGGCGCGCCGGCGATGGGCGGCAACGCGCCGAGCATGGCATTGACCAGATAGAGCAAGGCCAGCGCCGCGATCAACATGGTGGCGATGTTGAGCAGGATCTTCATCCCGTCGCTGGCGCCGGTCGCGAAGGCGTCCATGGTGGAGTGGTATTCGAAATCCGGCTGGTGGGCGCGTTCGACGGTGGACGAGGATTCTGGAACGATGGTGAGCGCGATCGCGACCGCCGCGGGCGCCGCCATCAGCGAGGCGATGAGGAGTTGCGAGAGCGGGTTCTGCATCACCGGCTGAAGCAGCGTGACATAGATCACCATCACCGAGCCCGCGATGGTGGCGAAGCCGGCGACCAGGACGATGAAGATTTCCGAGCGCGTCATTCCCGGCAGATATGGCTTGATGAGGATCGGCGCCTCGGTCATGCCCATGAAGACGTTGGCCGAAACGGCAAGACTGGTGGCGCCGCCAATGCCCATGGTCTTGGCGAAGATGAAGGCGAACCCCTTGGTGATCCAGCGCAGCACGCGCCAGTGCCAGAGGATGGCGGACAGCGAGGCGACGACAATCACCAGCGGCAGGATCTGGAAGAAGAAGACAGGTCCCGGCGCATTGTCCTTGAACGGCCAGAGCGTGTTGTCGCCCACATAGCCGAAGACGAAGTTGGTGCCCGCCCGCGTCGCGCCCTGAAGGGCATCGACCACAACGCTGGCGCTGGCCAGCGCATCGCGCACAGGGGGCACGGCGTAGAACAGGATTGCGAAGGCGACCTGGATGCCGGTGGCGCCGAGGACGATGCGCCAGGGGAACGCCTTGCGGTTCTCAGAGATCAGCCAGCAGACGGCGAATATGACAACCAGCCCGAGCAGCGCCCGGGCATTGTCCCAGCCCCAGACCACATGACCGTTCATTTGCCCCGCCCGATCCCCTGGTCGACTACTTGCCTTCGAGCTCGTCCGCGAGCGCGTCGGCCCCGTACACCTTGCGCAGCCCCTCGAAGATGATCGGACTGGCGACGGCGACCGTCCGGTTGAGCGCGGGATCGAACCCGAACGCGCCGCCCAGCGAATGGATGTTGCCGTCGAACACCAGACCCACAATCCGCCCCTGTCTGTCTACCATGGGCGACCCGGAATTTCCGCCAATGATGTCGTTGGTCGAAACAAGGTTCATCTGCGTCGCCGGATTGACCTTCGACCTGGCGCCGACCCAGTTGGCCCCGAGGTTGAATGGAAACGCGCCTGTCGCCCGCTCCCACAGTCCCCTGGCGTAGGTGAAGGCCGGCACCTGCCCGTGCACCGGATCCTTCCATCCCTTGATCGCGCCATAGGACAGGCGAAGGGTGAAGGTGGCGTCCGGATAGACGTCATCGCCCATGATGTCGAAGCGCAGGCCGGCGATCTTCGCCGAGGCCACCGAGAGCGGCCCGGTGACCAGCTGGTCGTATTCCGACCGGGCTTCGCGCGCGGCGTCGTCGATCCGCCGGGCCAGAACGATAGCCGCATCGGTGGAGGCGGCGAGCGCGGCAGGATTCTCCCAGAGCTTGCGGCGCACGGCGGGATCGGCCAGCTGCGAGCTGGAGACGATCTGCTGGGCGATCTCCGCAGCCGATTGCTTGCCGAAAAGCGTTTTGACCGCCGGATTGTCGGGTCCCAGATATTCCCGCGTCTTGTTCAGCCAGAATTCGATCTCGAGCTGTTCAAGCGTGGGGTGGACCGGCGCAACCGCGAGGAGGCCGCGTTCGAGGGAAGGCATCCGGGAGGGCGTGTATTCCGGCATACGCTGGTTTTCCGGCTTGGCCAGCTCGGCCGCCGCTCGCACCAGTTTCCGGGCGTCGCCCAGCAGGACAGAGCCGCCGCCGAAGCGCACCTCCAGCATCTGGTAGGGCATCCAGAGCGGCTTCTCGATCTCGATGATCCGCTCTATGTCGCTGAAGGGGTCGCCGTATTTGGCGCGCAGCTTGGAGGATTTGGCGAGCGCGTCGCGGAGTTTCTTCTCCTCGGCGACCTTGGTGGCGAAGAAGTCCGGTTCGACCAGCGCGCCGCGCTCGCCGATATAGACCTTCACCGAATTCTCGACGCCGTTGAGCGCATCGAGCGCCTGGCGCGCCTCTTCCTCTCCCTTGGTCGACTGGGTGAGCAGGGAGCCGCGAAGCTGGGCGAGATATTCGATGCGCCACGGCAGGAAGTAGTCGCGCTCGAACCCGAGCTGGGCGACCGTCATCAGGCGGCTGGTCGATCCGGGATGGCCGGAGACGAACACCAGGTCGCCTTCCTTGGCGCCGGCGGGATCGAGTTGCAGGGGATTGGCGAAGGCCGCCGGCTTGTTGTCCTTGTAGAGGCGCAGCACCGACATGTCGAAGTCGTAGCGCGGGAAATTGAAATTGTCCGGGTCGCCGCCGAAATACGCGGCCTGCTGTTCCGGCGCGAAGACGAGGCGAACGTCGTCGTAGCGGTCATAGCGGTAAAGCTTGTACTGGCCGCCGCGGTAGAGCGTGACGACCTCGCAGCGCTTCGTGCGGTCGTCGCCGCAGGCCTCGTGCTCGATCGTCGCCATTTCAGAGCGGCGCCGCGCATTGACTTCGGAGGGCGCCAGTTCGGCCGTCGCCCGCTTCACGCGGTCGGTGACGTCCTCGATAGACTGGAGGATCGACACCTCGAAGCCGGGGCAGATCTTCTCGTCCTTGCGTGTCGCTGCGAGATAGCCCTTCTCGGTAAGATCGTTGGCGGCCGAGGAGAGCGACTGGAGACAGTCCGCCACGCAGTGGTGGTTGGTGAGCACCAGGCCGGCCTTGGACACCACCGAACCGGAGCATCCGCCTTCCAGCCGTGTGGAGGCCTTCTGCAGGCGATCCAGCCACGCCTTGTCCGGGGCAAAGCCGTAGATCGCCTTGACGCGCGCCGAGGGGAAATTGTCGAAGGTCCACATGCCTTCTTCCGCCTGCGTCGCCGGAGCGAACGCCATCGCGCAGGAAAGCAGAGAGATCGCCGAGGCGAACATGGTGCGCATGCCGGAAATCCCTGATCTGGCGTCTTGACCCCTGCGACAACCCTAGCAGCGCAGGGCGTCGGCTCAAGCCGGTTCAGCCGTCGCGGCAGCGATTGCCGCACCTGTCATAAAGCGGCAGGCGGAACGAAGCCCGGCCGAAACCGTTTTGTGAACGAAGTTCCCCCGGTCCGGCGCCAGCCGACGGACTGTTTCCCCTCCCCGCCTTCGCCCGGCATGTCATGGCCGGGCGATTTTTCGTCTGGACGGGTTTGGGAGCTACCAGGCCGCGTCGCCGTCTTTCCTCAGGTAGATCGACTGCTTCGGCGCTGCCATGACGCGGCGAAGCATGGGCTCGAACTCCGACAGCGGCATGGACTTGTAGTCCTTGTCGAAGGCCGGCTGGTCGAACAGGTGGCAGAACTGCGCGCAGTGTTCGAAGTGCGGATGGCCGCGGAACTGGTCGCGCACATTCCGGTCGAGCCCCAGGTGATGGAAGAAATAGTATCCCTGGAAGATGCCATGCTTTTCGACCATCCAGTGATTTGCTTCCGAGACGAACGGCTTCACGATCGCGGCGGCGATATCCGGGTGGTTATAGACGCCCAGCGTGTCGCCGATGTCGTGCAGCAGGGCGCAGACGACGTATTCCTCGTCCTTGCCGGCCTTGTGCGCCATGGTGGCCGTCTGCAGCGAATGCTCCAGACGCGAGACCGGGAAGCCGCCGCAATCGCCTTCCAGCAGCTTCAGGTGCGTCAGGATGCGGTCGACGTGGGACTGTTTGAAGATCTCGTTTGCGGCCGCGATCTTCAGCCAGTCTTCCTGTGTGGACTCGGCGAAGGACTTGAATTCGGCCCGGCCAAGCGGCTCGTGCATCGTGTCGGGGGCGTGTTCGTCGTCGGCCATTGGAAGCTCCGGATCGGCGGGGTCGGCAGGCGGGCGGGGCTACTGCCGCGCCCAGGATTTCGCGAAGGCTAGCACCTTTTCGCGATCATATGAATCACCCTTCTCCAGGGGCGATGTGTCCTGACTTTTCAGGACGGTTCCGTCCGAATCGAGGATGAAGAAATGTGGGTAGCCCTCAGGTTTGGGGTAATCCTTGAGAAATTTCTGGTTGGGCCGGGCGAGGCTGTAATTTACCTTCACAACCACGAATGACCGGGTGAAAGCGTCGGTCACGTCGGGCGATGCGGCGATGAAATGGTCCAGGATGTGGCACCAGATGCACCAGTCGCCGCCGACTTCGAGGAGGATGCGCCGGTTGAGCACGGTGGCGGCCTTGATTGCGATCTGCAGGTCCGCCGCGGCGTCCCGGTTCGCGTCATAGTCGGGATAGACATACAGGCCCTGGGACGGAGGAACGGCCACTCCGCTGCGCTGGGCGATTGCAGGCGCAGCCGCCAAGAGCGCGAGGGCGGCAAGTGCGAACAGGCTACGCAGCGACATGGGCAATCCGTGCTTTCACAACCGACCATCCGGGTCCGGCAATTTCCCTGATGCGGTCATCGATTTCATGAACCTGTCTAGATCCCCCGGGCCGCGTCGGTAAGCCGGTCGCGCAGGGTGTCGGGCGTGAGGGCGCCGCCGGATCGCGCCAGCCACGATTTCAGGAAGGGTTTCGAGTCGAGTTGCTCGAACAGCATGGCGCGCTTCAGCGCATCATCGTCGGTGACGCCATGCTTGCGCTCCAGCGCCTCTCGCAGGGCCGGCTTGGCCAGCGCGGTATCGAACGCCGACCACGCCATTGACAGCTCCTGCGCCTCCCGCCGGGCCCGCGCCGCGTAGAGCGCGTCGAGGAAGCGATGGCCCGCTTCAGCGTCCACTTGCACAGCTGCATGCGCCTGGTTGGCGAAGTAGACTTCCAGCGCCCGCTGATGCGTCGCCTCATCGGCCGAGAGGTCGTAGAGCTGCGCCTCCGTGGCTGACGAGATCAACCCGCCGCGCAGCATGCCCGGCAGTTGCAGAAAGCCCGGCAGCTCGACGTTGAACTTCACATAGCCGAACGCCAGCACCACGCCCAGCGCCACGCCACCCAGGAATTTCCACATCGCGCCCTCCCCTCTCCGGCGCGCCGGTCCAGTCGACGCCTTGCGGTCATCCCGCCATGATCATCTGCGCAATGATGTTGCGCTGGACCTCGTTGGAGCCGGCGTAAATCGACGTCTTGCGGTTGTTGAAATAGGCCCCCGCCGACGTGATCAGATGCTCCGGCGCCGGAAGCGGCTCGTTGGAGCGGCCTTCGAGGTGCGCGTAGGTGTCCTGCACGAACGGGAAGGCATAGTTGCCCGCCGCTTCGAGCACCAGTTCGGTGATCTTCTGGCCGATCTCCGAGCCGCGCGTCTTCATCAGCGACGACATCGGGCCGACCGACTGGCCGGAAGACAGCTTGTCGAAGATGCGCCGCTCGGTCGCATCCAGCGCCTCGATCTGGATTTCGAGATCGGTCAGCTTGCGGGCGAAATCCGGATCTTCCATCAGCGGCGCGCCGCCAGCGGTTTCCAGCTTCGCAATCTCGCGGGCCTTGCGCAGGGCGTTGCGGCAGGCGGGCGAATAGGCCGAGCCGCGCTCGAACGTCAGCAGGTATTTGGCGCAGGTCCAGCCCTCGCCTTCCTTGCCGACGAGGTTTTCAACCGGAACCTTCACATTGTCGAAGAAAACCGAATTGATTTCCTGATCGCCAACCGGCGTGTCGTCCAGCGTGTTGATCGGCGTGATGGTGATGCCCGGCGACTTCATGTCGACGAGGATGAAGGAAATGCCGAGCTGCTTCTTCGGCTCTTTCGAGGTGCGCACGAGACAGAAGATCCAGTCCGCCCACTGGGCATAGGTCGTCCACGTCTTCTGGCCGTTGAGAATGTAATAATCGCCCTCGCGCTTCCCGCTCATCTGCAGTGAGGCGAGGTCCGATCCGGCGCCGGGTTCGGAATAGCCCTGGCACCACCACACATCCGAATTGAGGATCGGCGGCAGGAACTTCTTCTTCTGCTCGTCCGTGCCGAACTTCATGATCACCGGCGCGCACATGCGGATGCCCATGGAACTCATGCGCGGCGTGCCGGCGAGCGCGCATTCCATCTCGAAGATGTATTTCTGGGTCTGCGTCCAGCCCGTGCCGCCGTACTCGACCGGCCAGTTGGTGGCGAGCCAGCCCTTCTTCGCCAGCGTCTTCTGCCAGGCCTTCTGGTGCTTTTCGTCCAGCGAGCCGTTCTTGGTTAGCGCCATGCGCTTCTTGAGATCGTCGGTGTAGACTTCCTTGATCCACGCGCGGACTTCGTCGCGGAACTTCAGGTCTTCGGTGGTGAATTCGAGATCCATGGCGATTTACCCCACTGAGTCCATGCGAGTGACTGTCGGCGCGCCGTCAAGGAAAGGTCCCATGGCGCGACCGAGGCGCTTGAAGTGCTCAAAGCCGCGATGCGCATCGACCGCAGCCTGATCCTCGTATTGCTCCATGAAGGCGTACTCGACGCCCGAGTCGCGGAGCTTGAACAGCTTGTAGAGCATGACGCCGGGCTCGTTGGCGTTGACCGCCGCTTCGAGCTCCTTCGCGACCGCTTCGAATTCGGCCTGTTTGCCGTCTATCACCTTCAGAACCGCAAATGCGCCGATCATTCTTTTCCTCCCGTTTCTTCGGGCAGAATACGCGCAGAAACGACATTGTCATCCACCTTGGCGGATGCGCGCCAAGGGAAAAGACGCCTCAGCGTTCGCGCAGCGCCAGCATGACCGTGGCGACCCCCAGCGCCATCGCGCCGGCGAGCATGAGCGCGATCATCTGGGTGTTAGTGATCAGCCCGGCGTAGGCGGACAGGTCGAACAGGCCCGGGGCTTTCGCAGCGGCGCCGCCAGTTGTCCCAAGCTGGGGCAGCAACCGGACCAGCGCAGGCAGGCTGCCAACCGCGAACCCCAGTCCGGCGAGCCCCGATCCAAACACGACGGCCTGGCGAACGCCCGCGCGGCGCCGAACGCTGTCGATGACGCGATCCGAAAAGCCGTCGTCACGGATTTCCGCTTCCTCGGCGGCCATCAGTCTCGCGAGATCGTCCCCGTGGGGATCATCCTGCATGTCGCAACGCTCCTCGAACATGTGTCTCACGCCTTCGCGTAGGCCGCCAGAGCGGACTGAAGTTTCACCCGGCCGCGCGTCACCCAGGACTTCACGGTTCCCAGCGGCTGGTTCATCGCCAGCGCCGCCTCGCTGTGCGACAGGCCCGCGCCCAGGCAGAGCGCCACGGCGGCGCGCTCGTTTTCCTCCAGCGCAGCGAAGGCCCGCCTGAGGTCGAGCCGTTCGGCGGGCTGGTCCTCGGCGCCCGTTTCATCGGTCAGCTCGGCCGGGGCGACGGCGCGGCGGAGATGCAGGAATTCGCGGTAGGCGATGGCGCAGACCCAGCCGCGGAAGGAGCCGCCGCGCCATGTCGAGCGCCGGCGCCAGGCGGTCAGGAATGCGGCCTGCGCGATGTCGTCGCCGTCGCTGGCCGTTCCCGCCAGACGGCGCGCGAGGGCGCGGACGCCCGCCTGATGCCGGCGCACCAGCGTTTCGAACGCCGCGCTGTCGCCAGCCAGCGCGGCCGCCGTCAGGTTCACATCGCTGTTGTCCGCGCGCCCCACGGCGGCCAGCCTAGCTCCGGCGCGACTCGTTGGCGAACAGATGTAGGCCGATGAAGGCGAGACCCAGGAACAGCGGGAAGACGCCAATGCCGAGGATGGGCCGCAGCGCTTCCTGTTCTTCCGTGCCGATGATGCCGGCCAGCGCGCCAAAGGCCAGCGCGATCGATATGAAGATGATGCCAAGGCGCATGTCGCGCATCGGCGGCGCCATGCGGGCCATGGCCTCCATTGCCTCCGGGGAAATCTGCTGTCCTTTCTCGATCGCCAGACGCAGCGTCTGGAAAGCCTCCGCCCGCTTCTTCTGCGTGAAGTGGAGGCTCGCCCAGACCACCAGCACGATGGTGGTGAAGAGCGCGATCGGCACGACGATTTCTGGGCCCATGGCCGGTCTACCTCGATGTCTGCAGGGCGCACGCCGCCCCTTCTGAACCCTAGAGGCGCGCGATGGGGCGTTTGGATGCAGACCGGACAGTATTTTTTGGATCAGGGAGCCGCGAGTCCGGGCGCTTCCGCCGGGTCAATGCACCCGCCGGCGAGCAACACCGCTAGCGCCGGGTCCAGCATGGGGCGATAGCGCTTCCAGCGCCCGACGGAGGTTGCATAGAGCGGCTGGCGCACCTGGGCGGCGCTCGCCGTGGCGACGGGCGCGGCGTTTTCATGAAAATCGAGGCAGGCCGGCTCGAACGGCAGATCGCAGAACTCCAGCACGCGGCGCACCTGCCCTTCGAGGTCCGAGACGATGGCTTCGTAGGACACTTCGCAGAACCGGTCGGCCGGAAGCGTCTCCGCTAGGCGGCGAACCAGCCTGTCGAATTTCAGGTAGTGCCGCGCTGCGCCCTCGAGGTCGAACGTGTAGTCGTAGATGCGGGCGCTGCCGGCGAAGGCCTGACGGTAGGTGCTGAGCACGGCGTCGGCCGGATGGCGCCGCAGGCAGATGATCCGCGCATCCGGCAAGGCGCGCAGGATCAGCGGGGCGAGGAAGACGTTCAACGGCTGCTTGTCGACGAACCGTCCGGCCAGGCCCAGCGTTGCGGATACGGACGCGACATAGGCCTCGCCAATTGCTTTCGGATCGGCGCGCGCGGCGGCGTCGATCACAGCGGGGTGGTAGAGACGGTCTGCGGCGTTGCCAGTGGCGCGACACAGCGACGATGCGAAGTCGTTGAGTTCGCCGGCCGTGGAGACTTCGCTGTGGCTGGAGAGGATGCGCTCCAGAAGTGTGGTGCCGGTTCTCGGCATGCCCACGATGAAGATGGGGCGCGCGCTCGTATGGCCTTCCGGACAGAAGGCCGAAGCTGAACGCTCGGCGGCGGCGAACAGCGCGTCTTCGGCCGCTGGATCGAAGCGCCGGACCGCCTTCGCCTTCGCAAGCCAGTTCATCGCGCGCGGATAATCGCCGAGGTCTTCGTTGGTCTTCGCCAGCGCGTGCCCCAGAATGTGGACAGCTTCCGGATTGTTCGCGCGCGCCGCAAACGCGCGTTCCAGCGCCGGGATGTCGTTTGCTTCGGGCGTCTGCCGGGTGATCTGCACGAGGCCCGACCAGGCAAGCGGGTGCGCGGGATCGCGAGCCAGACACGCCCGATAGGAGGCGCGGGCCTCGTCCATCCGCCCCAGAAACTGGAGGGCCGCCGCCAGATTGTAGTGATACCCGGGCGCGTTCGTGGAGGTGGCGGCCTGCTTGTAGAGCGGTACGGCCCGCTCATGCAGCCCGGCCTTCGTGAAAACCACGGCGATGGTGTCGAGCGAATAGGCGTCGCGCGGGGCGAGCGCCTCGGCCGCGGTTGCAGCTTCGACGGCTTCCGTAGTGCGCCCCAGCGCCATCAAGGCGCGGGCCCGTTGCGCGACGGCCTGGGGAAGCCCGGGCGGAGCGCGATCGCGCGATCGAAATGTTCAAGGGCTGCCTGGGCTCGCGCGCGGTCAGCGGCAATCACGCCGAGGAGGTGATGCGCCTCGGCTGTCTGCGGCGCAGCGCGCAGAATATCGTGGCAGGCCACTTCAGCGGCTGGATAGTCCCCCGCTGCGAGGCGTTGAGCGGCCTCGGACAAGCGGGCGGATATGGGAGGCGGCGCTTGTGGCAATCGCGGCCCCCTCCCCGATGGGCCTAGGCCCGCTTGCGCTCGAGGCTGCGAATGTAACGCTCGTGTTCCTTGATCGGATCGAGCACACGATCCTCGCGGCTGCCGGAGGATATCAGGGTTGGATTCATCCTGGCTTCCTTCTTGGCCCTCGCCGCTTCCTTGATCGCCTTCTTGCGGTCTTTCCGCTCGGCGCGCTTCTGGGCGTCGGTCAGATGTTCGGCTTCGAGGCGGGCGCGTTCCGCAGCTGCGGCGGCTTCGATGCGGGCGGCTTCTTCGGCTGCGGCGGCTTCTTCGCGGGCCTGCTGCCTTGCGAGTTTTTCTTCCTGGCGCTGACGGCGGACAGCTTCGATCCGCTCACGCCGTTCCGCTTCGTGGTCGATCGGCTCGGGAGCCGTGACGGCGGGTTTGGGCTTGAATTTGGAGAGAAGGGCTTGTTTCGCGGCGGCCGATGCGGCCTGCCGGTCATTAAACGTCGCGTTTTTGGGCTGCATTAGGTCTTTCGGTTTTGGACACTGAGTCGATGACTGAGGTGGCCGCTACATAGTGTCCCAAGACGCATTCGTCCAGTTCGATAGCCATTACCGCATGTTCATGCCGGTGCGACGAGACGCCGCTGTATTGTCGGAAGCTGGCGTCACGCTGGGAAGATCGCGCCGTAAATGTCCGGTTTGAAGCCTGCAATGTAACTGCCCGAGACGTCGAGCATGGGACGCTTGATCATCGTCGGGTTGGCGATCATCAGCGCAATCGCCTTGTCCCGGTCGAGATTTTCTTTCTTGCCTTCGGCAAGCGACTTGAAGGTCGTGCTCGCCCGATTGAGCACCTTTTCCCAGCCGAGCGCATCGACCCAGGAGGCCAGCTCTTTTCGTTCGACGCCCTCGGCGCGGTAATCATGAAAGCGATAGCCGACGCCATGCGCATCAAGCCAAGCGCGCGCCTTCTTCATCGTGTCACAATTCGGAATGCCGTAGATTGTGACGGTTTTTGTCTTCGCCATGCCCGCTCCCATCCACCAATCTGTTGTACTTGTCCCTTGAGGCTGAAAACACCGAGTCCCGCGCGGAATACAGCCCCAATTGGAATGGACTGCCCCTCCTTGAGACCCCTCTCAGAATTCATCCGCTTACAGGAGGTAGAGCTTCCCGCATCGTCGCGGGGAGAAATATGAAATACCTACTTTGGACTGTGGCTTGCGCCGGTCTTGCGGGCGCCGCGGCAGGCTCTGCAACCGCGCAAACGCCAGCCGGTTCAGCCGGTTCGACCCGCCCCGATACGATCGTTGTAACCGCCACCCCGCTGGAAGGCGCCGATACGGATGCTCGCAGCATCGCCGCGCCCGTGCAGACCGCGACCGCCAAAACCATCGAGGACAGCCACGCGCTCGACGTGACCGCCTACATGAACCGCGCCCTTGGCAGCGTTTATGTGAACGACATCCAGAACAACCCGTTGCAACCGGACGTGAACTATCGCGGCTACACGGCGTCTCCGCTGCTGGGGACGCCCGAAGGTCTGTCCGTCTATCTCGATGGCGTCCGGCAGAACCAGCCGTTTGGCGACGTGGTGAGCTGGGACCTGATTCCGCGCGAGGCGATTGAATCCCTGACGCTGATGCCCGGCTCGAATCCGCTGTTCGGCCTCAACACGCTGGGCGGCGCCCTTTCCGTTCGCACCAAAAGCGGCATCAGCGCGCCAGGATCGGCCATTGAACTCGGCTACGGATCGAACAACCGCTGGCAGGCGCAGGCGTCAACGGGCGGCAGCGCCGACAATGGCTTTGACTGGTTTGTCACCGGCAACCGCTTCGAGGACGATGGCTGGCGCGACGCGTCCCCTTCGGAAGCGACGCAACTGTTCGGCAAGGCCGGATGGCGCAACGACCGCACGCATATCAGCCTCACCGGCGCTTATGCCGATACCGACCTCACCGGCAACGGTATGCAGGACCAGCGCCTGCTCGCCGCCGATTACAGGAGCGTCTATACAAAACCGGACAATACCGCGAACCGCTCGAGCCTTCTCAACCTTACCGCGCAGCACCGCCTTTCGGACCACATCCAGTTCAGCGGCAATCTCTATTACCGGAAGATCACGACCCACACGCTGAACGGCGACATCAACGACGACAGCCTTACGGAGCAGGTCTACCAGCCCGATGCAGAAGAGCAGGACGCGCTCACGGCGGCCGGCTACACCGGCTTTCCGACGTCTGGCGAAGACGCAAGCAACACGCCCTTCCCGTCCTGGCGATGCATCGCCAACATTCTCCTGAATTCAGCGCCCAACGAGATATGCAACGGCCTGCTCAACCGCAGCCACACCAGCCAGGATGAAGCCGGCGCTTCGGGCCAGATGACGGTCGATACGCCGCTCGGCGCCCGCGCCAACACGTTCACCGCCGGCGCCGCCTACAACGCCAGCCATGCGCATTTCATACAGTCTACGCAGTTCGGTTACCTGACGCCCGATCGCGGCGTTGCGACCGTCGACGGCCCCGGCGCCTTCGCCGACGGCACGCAGGAGTCCGAGGATGCGCAGGACGCGCGGGTTGACCTCACCGGGCGCACGCATGTGTGGAGCGTGTTTGCGACCGACACGATGGAAGTTGTTCCAACGTTGCGACTGACGCTGTCGGGCCGCTACGACGCCTCCAGGGTGAAGACTTACGACAGCCTCACGCCTTCGGGTCCCGGCTCGCTGACCGGCAATCATGACTTCAGCCGCTTCAACCCGGCCATTGGCGTCACCTGGAGCCCGAATGATGGGCTCACCGCCTATGCAGGATACAATGAGGGCAGCCGGGCGCCTTCCGCGATCGAGCTGGGATGTTCGGATCCGGACAATCCCTGCCGGCTGCCCAACGCGCTGGCCGGCGATCCGCCGTTGAAGCAGGTGGTGGCGCGAACGGTCGAGGCGGGCGTGCGGGGGAGGGGGCCTAGCGGCCTCGCCTGGAACGCCGGCTTTTTCCGAGCCGAGAACAGCAACGACATCATGTTTGTCGCCGATGACATTTCCGGCTTCGGCTATTTCCGGAATTTCGGAAAAACACGACGGCAGGGCGTTGAACTTGGCGCGTCTGGAGAGATCGGCGCCGTCAGCCTCGGCGCCAACTATACCTATCTCGACGCCACCTACCGCAGCGCGGAAGTCGTGCCCGGCCAGGGTAACAGCACGAATGACGGCGGCCCCGGCTTCGAGGGCGCCATCGCCGTCAGCCCGGGCGACCGCATCCCGCTGGTTCCCCGACAGATATTCAAGGCCAATGCGCGCTGGGAAGCGACATCGCGGTTCGCTCTCGAAGCCGATGCGATCGCCGTCGATGGATCGTATGCGCGCGGAAACGAGAACAACCAGCACCAGCCGGATGGCGTCTATTATCTCGGATCCGGGAAGACGGGCGGCTATGCCGTGATGAACCTTGGCGCGGATTTCCGGCCGGTCCGGTCCGTCAAACTGTTCGTGCAGGTCAACAACGTGTTCGACACGCGCTATCACACGGCGGCCCAGCTCGGCAGCACGGGCTTTACCGAAACCGGCGCGTTCCTGTCGCGGCCGTTCTCCGGGCCGGTTGTCGACGGCGAACTCCCGACGCTGGGCGAGACCTTTTATGCGCCTGGCGCGCCGCGACTGATCTGGGCCGGCGTTCGCTATAGCTTCTGAGCCGGTTCAGACGGGCCTCAAACCGCAGCCAAGCGGAAGCCGACACCACGAACCGTTTCGATGCCTGGGGCTTCCGGGAAACGCGACAGGTGACGCCGGAGATATCCGACGTAAACGTCCACCGTGTTCTCCGCGACGCCGGCGCCCACGCCCCAGGCTTCATCGAGGATCGCTTCGCGGCTCACCGGCTCGCCGCCACCGCGAAGAAGGCAGGCCAGCACGTCGAACTCCCGCCTGGACAACGGCGCCGGCGTCGAGCCGACGAACGCCGTGCGGGCGCCAAGGTCGACGTGCAGCGCGCCATATGACAGCACTTCGCCGGCTTCGCCGCGCTTGCGCGTCAGGACCTTCAGCCGGGCGACCAGTTCCTCGAAGGCGAATGGCTTGGTGAGATAGTCGTCCGCGCCACACCGGAAGCCATCGAGCTTGTCTTCCAGCGTATCGCGCGCCGTCAGCATGAGCACGGGCGTTTCGACGCCATGGCGCCGGATGTTGGAACAGAGCACCGTGCCGTCGATGTCTGGCAGGCCGAGATCCAGGATGGCGGCGGCGAATGAAGTCTGCTTCAGCGTATTGCAGGCGTCCTGGCCCTTGTGAAGCCAGTGCACGGCGTATCCTTCCGCCGTGAGGCCGCGGCTGACGAAACGGCCGATGCCGGGATCATCCTCGACAAGCAGGATATTCATGTCGCCACCGGAAGTTCGATCCTGACTGTCAGGCCTTCGCCGCTGTTGCTTTCGGCCGAAATGACGCCGCCGTGCTGTTCGGCGACCCAGCGGGCGACGGCGAGCCCCAGTCCCGACCCGCCGCGGGCGCGCCCCACGCTGGTCTGATAGTAGCTTTCGAACAGAAACGGCAGATCCGCTTCATCAACGCCGGGCCCGCTGTCGGAGACGGCGATAGAGGCCGTTGTCTCTCCGACCCTGAAGGACAGCCTGACTTCACCCGCCTGTCCGGAAAACTTCGCCGCATTGTCGACGAGCGCCAGCAGGCCCTGCTTCATCCAGCTTGCATCACCCACAATGATCGGCCCGCCGCCGGATGAGAGGCTCGAGACGAGCTTCGCCCCGCTGGAGCGAAGGTACGGCTCCGCCAGGCGCGTGGTCTCGCGCAGCAAGTCCTGGAGATCGAAACGTTCCGTGGAAAGAACGAGCTTGCCGTCTTCAGAACGGGCGAGCGCCAGCATGTCCTCCAGCCGGCGCTGCAGGAAGCCTCCGTTGGCGACGACATGCTCCAGCGCCTCCCGCAACATTTCGGGCGACGCCGTCCCGTCGCGAAGGGCGATCTCCGCCTCGCCGCGAATGACCGTAACCGGCGTTCGCAATTCGTGGCCGATCTGGGAATAGAACAGCCGTCGTGTACGATCGATTTCGGCAAGCTTTCGGCGGCCCGCTTCGATATCGCGCGTACGCTCCGCCACTTCCGCTTCGAGGCCGCGATTGACGTCCGAGAGCGCCCTGCGCTGGGCGCGGATCTGGTCGTCCATGCGATTGAATGCGAGGGCGAGCTCCTGAAATTCCGCGAAGCCATCGACCTGAAGCGGAGAAATCCGTTCGCCTTGTCCGGCCCGTCTCGCCGCATCCTCGAGGACACGCAACGGACGAAGCATGCTGGCCAGCATGACGCCGGCGCCCGCAGCGCAGAAGACGGCGACGAGAAGCGGGATGGCGACACCCAGCACGGTCATTGTGCCCCGCAGCTGGCGCATCGCATCGATCGCGTTCGCGGTCTCAAGACGTTCCCTGGCAATGATCTGTCCGGCAAGGTCGTCGAAGCGGCCCTGTGCGGCGCGCACGCGCGCCTTTCCGCCATCCTCGTTGGCATCCGCTGCGAGCATGTCGCCCCGGAGCGCTTCAAACAGGCGAGCCAGCCGTTCGGCGTTCGCGAGTTCTTCAGTCTGGCCCTTGCCGACACCCTGGCCTGTGGCCGCGGCTTCGGCGACGATGGACTGGCGATAGTCGGCCAGCTGGCGAACGATTTCGGAAGCCGCTTGCGGCTGGCCGGTTGCTCCGGTCGCCACGTCGGTGCGCAGCCGGCTGACGTCCGCCTCGATGCGGGTGACCATGGCGAGCTGGTTCTGCGAACGGCTCAGGCGATCCAGCAGGCGACCGGCCCCGCCCAGACTCAACGCAAGCGAGAGCGCCATCGCCGACAGCGCCAGAACCATCAGGACGCCGGCGCCGGCCAGCGCCTGCCAGAACGGCCGGCGCAGGGAGATCGTACTCAAGGCAAGAGGCATCAATCCATTATCCGGCCATTGTCCGCGAAGTTGTCGAACGAAGCGATTTGTAGCGGCTCAGCTTCTATCTGTTGAGTTGCGAAAGGCCTTCATTTCTTTGCCGCCAGACACTCGACCTCACGGCAACAATTGTATACATTCCGTAGAGACACCGACGGCTTGCGCACGGGATTTCGCGTATGGCCGAAGCTGGAGCTTTCCTGCTCTGCGAAGATCAGGCGGGCTCAGATTCCTGACCACGGGGCGCGGTCGACGCGCAGGGAGCCTGATGATGAAAAACCTGATCCGCCTTGGCCTGCTGGGAGCCGGCATCGCAACCGTCGGCATTGCCGGCGCGGCTTATGCTCACCACGCTTTTGCGGCGGAGTTCGACGCCAACGCGCCGGTGCTGCTGAAAGGCACGGTCGTGACCGTCGAGTGGGTCAACCCGCACACCTGGATCCACATCAAGGTTCCGGACACCGACGAACACGGCAAGCCGAAGCCCGGCTCGACGATCAACTGGCAGGTCGAGGGCGGCACGCCCAACACGCTGCTGCGCACCGGCATCAACAAGAAGTCGCTGCCGATCGGAACGGAAATCGTCGTGCGCGGCTACCAGTCGAAAGACGCGCTCTGCGAGATCTCGCCGAAAACCCACGTCCGCACCTGCAAGGCCAACGGCCGTGACATCACCTTCCCGAACGGCTGCAAACTGTTCGTGGGCTCCTCGGGAACCGGCGCGCCGCGCGATGGCGCCGACTCCTCCGAAGGCGGTCAGGAA
>WGLW01000031.1 GCA_016125405.1 Alphaproteobacteria bacterium
CGACCTTGTCAATCCCAAGCCGGTCTCGGCCGTGGTCAAGGAGTTCTTCGGCACGAGCCAGCTCTCCCAGTTCATGGACCAGACCAACCCGCTCTCCGAGATCACCCACAAGCGCCGTCTCTCGGCGCTCGGACCGGGCGGTCTCACCCGCGAACGTGCGGGCTTCGAGGTGCGCGACGTGCACCCGACGCACTACGGCCGCATCTGCCCGATTGAGACGCCGGAAGGTCCGAACATCGGCCTCATCAACTCACTGGCGACGCATGCCCGCATCAACAAGTACGGCTTCATCGAGAGCCCGTACCGCAAGGTGAAGGACGGCAAGCTCACCAACGAGGTGAAGTACCTCTCGGCGATGGAAGAGCAGCGCTACTCGATCGCCCAGGCGAACGCGACGCTCGACGCCAAGGGCAACCTGATGAACGAGTTCGTCAACGCCCGCGTCGGACCGGCGCGCGATGCGACGCTCGTTGCGCGCGAGAACATCGACTACATCGACGTGTCTCCGAAGCAGGTCGTCTCGGTCGCTGCGGCGCTGATCCCGTTCCTCGAGAACGACGACGCCAACCGCGCGCTGATGGGCTCGAACATGCAGCGCCAGGCCGTGCCGCTCGTCCGCACGGACGCGCCGCTGGTCGGCACGGGCATGGAGCAGGTGGTTGCGCGCGACAGCCGCGCCGCCGTCTCGGCCAAACGCGCCGGGACTGTGGAGCAGGTCGATGCGATGCGTATCGTCGTGCGCGCGACGGAAGAAGTCGAAGGCTCGAAATCGGGCGTCGATATCTACCGTCTCGCCAAGTTCCAGCGCTCGAACCAGAACTCGTGCATCAACCAGCGCCCGATCGTGAAGGTGGGCGACAAGGTTGCGAAGGGCGACATCATCGCGGACGGTCCCTCGACCGACCTCGGCGAACTCGCGCTCGGCCGCAACGTGCTCGTCGCGTTCATGCCGTGGAACGGCTACAACTTCGAGGACTCGATCCTGATCTCCGAGCGCATCGTGCGCGACGACGTCTTCACCTCGATCCACATCGAGGAATTCGAGATCGCCGCCCGCGACACCAAGCTCGGGCCGGAAGAGATCACCCGCGACATCCCGAACGTCGGCGAGGAAGCCCTTCGCAACCTCGACGAGGCGGGCATCGTGGCTGTCGGCGCTGAAGTCGCCGCCGGCGACATCCTCGTCGGCAAGGTGACGCCGAAGGGCGAAAGCCCGATGACGCCGGAAGAGAAACTCCTCCGCGCCATCTTCGGCGAGAAAGCCTCGGACGTTCGCGACACCTCGCTGAAGATGCCGCCCGGCGCGACCGGTACGGTCGTCGAGGTGCGCGTGTTCAACCGTCACGGCGTCGAGAAGGACCAGCGCGCCCTGCAGATCGAGCGTGAGCAGATCGACCAGCTGATGACCGACAAGGACGACGAGCTGGCGATCATCCAGCGCGACGCCCTCACGCGTCTGCGCGGGCTGCTTCTCGGCCAGAAGGCCGTCGCGCGCGGTGGCAAGAAGACCGACATCACCGACGAGTATCTCGACGGAATGTCGCCGGCCGACATGTGGAAGATCGCCGTCGACGACGACGCGACCGAAGCGGCGATCAAACCGCTGAAAGCCGCGTTCGACGAAAGCGTGGCGCTGATCGAGGCGCGCATCGCCGACAAGATCGAGAAGGTCCAGCGCGGCGACGACCTGCCGCCGGGCGTGATGAAGGTGGTCAAGGTGTTCGTGGCGGTGAAGCGCAAGCTGCAGCCGGGCGACAAGATGGCCGGCCGTCACGGCAACAAGGGGGTGATCTCCAAGATCAACCCGCTGGAAGACATGCCCTTCCTCGACGACGGCACGCCGGTCGATATCGTTCTGAACCCGCTGGGCGTGCCCTCGCGCATGAACGTCGGGCAGATCCTCGAAACCCACCTCGGCTGGGCCTGCGCCGGCATCGGCAAGATGATCGACCAGTCCCTGCAGGCCTATCGCCGCAACCACGACCTGAAGGCGCTGACCAAGTCGCTGAAGGACGCCTATGGCGAGGCGGAAGAGCTGCCGAAGTCGGCCGAGGACCTGGAGGAACTCGCCTCCAACCTCACCAAGGGCGTGCCGATCGCGACGCCGGTGTTCGACGGCGCCAACGAGGACGACATCGCCGACATGCTGAAGAAGGCCGGGCTCGATGCTTCCGGTCAGGTCTATCTGCAGGATGGCCGCACGGGCGAGCGGTTCACCCGCAAGGTGACCGTCGGGTACAAGTACCTGCTCAAGCTGCACCACCTTGTCGACGACAAGATCCACGCGCGTTCGACCGGTCCGTACTCGCTCGTCACCCAGCAGCCGCTGGGCGGCAAGGCGCAGTTCGGCGGACAGCGTTTCGGCGAGATGGAGGTCTGGGCGCTCGAAGCCTATGGCGCCGCCTACACGCTGCAGGAAATGCTGACCGTGAAGTCGGACGACACCGCTGGCCGCGCCAAGGTCTACGAGGCGATTGTTCGCGGCGACGACACGTTCGAGGCCGGCATTCCGGAATCGTTCAACGTGCTTGTCAAGGAAATGCGGTCGCTGGGCCTCAACGTCGAACTCATGGAGCCGGACGAAGGCCCGGCCGATGAGGAGCCTTCGGCCTGAGCCGCGTGATCGACATTTTCGCATTGATTTCCCGCCGGCCGGCGCATGGCCGGCGGGTCACCCCAAGAGGGAGATAGCGTTAGATGAGCCAGGAAATTACCAACCTGTTCAGCCCGAACGCGCCGGCCCCGACCTTCGAGGCCATCCGCATTGCCATCGCCAGCCCGGAGGAAATCCGGAAATGGTCGTCGGGCGAGATCAAGAAGCCCGAAACGATCAACTACCGGACCTTCAAGCCCGAGCGCGACGGTCTGTTCTGCGCCCGCATCTTCGGGCCGATCAAGGATTACGAGTGCCTGTGCGGCAAGTACAAGCGCATCAAGTATCGCGGCGTGACCTGCGAGAAGTGCGGCGTCGAGGTGACGCTGGCGCGCGTGCGGCGCGAACGGATGGGCCACATCGACCTGGCCGCCCCGGTTGCGCACATCTGGTTCCTCAAGTCGCTGCCGAGCCGCATCTCGCTGATGCTCGACATGGCGCTGAAGGATGTGGAGCGCGTGCTCTACTTCGAAAGCTACATCGTCACCGAGCCGGGCCTGACGACGCTGAAGGAAAAGCAGCTCCTCACCGAAGAGGAGTACATGCAGGCCCAGGAAGAGCACGGCCCGGACTCCTTCACGGCGCACATCGGCGCCGAGGCGGTTCGCGAGCTCATGAAGGCCATCGACCTTGAAGCCGAGGCCGAGAAGCTGCGCGTCGAACTTTCGGAAGCCACGGGCGAACTGAAGCCCAAGAAGATCGCAAAGCGCCTGAAGCTGGTCGAAAGCTTCCTCCATTCGGGTTGCCGCCCGGAATGGATGATCCTGACCATCGTGCCGGTGATTCCGCCGGACCTGCGTCCGCTGGTCCCGCTGGACGGCGGCCGCTTCGCGACGTCGGATCTCAACGACCTCTATCGCCGCGTGATCAACCGCAACAACCGCCTGAAGCGCCTGATGGAGCTTCGCGCGCCGGACATCATCATCCGCAACGAGAAGCGGATGCTGCAGGAATCCGTCGACGCGCTGTTCGACAACGGCCGCCGCGGCCGCGTCATCACGGGCACCAACAAGCGCCCGCTGAAGTCGCTCAGCGACATGCTGAAAGGCAAGCAGGGCCGGTTCCGTCAGAACCTGCTCGGCAAACGCGTGGATTACTCCGGCCGTTCGGTGATCGTGGTCGGTCCCGAGCTGAAGCTGCACCAGTGCGGCCTGCCGAAGAAGATGGCGCTCGAGCTGTTCAAGCCGTTCATCTACGCGCGGCTTGATGCGAAAGGCCTCGCCGGCACGGTGAAGGCTGCGAAGAAGCTGGTCGAGAAAGAGAAGCCGGAAGTCTGGGACATCCTCGAAGAGGTGATCCGCGAACACCCGGTGATGCTCAACCGCGCGCCGACGCTGCACCGCCTCGGCATCCAGGCGTTCGAGCCGAAACTGATCGAGGGCAAGGCGATCCAGCTTCACCCGCTGGTCTGCGCTGCGTTCAACGCCGACTTCGACGGCGACCAGATGGCCGTGCACGTTCCGCTGAGCCTTGAGGCGCAGCTGGAAGCGCGCGTGCTGATGATGTCGACCAACAACATCCTTTCGCCCGCCAACGGCCGCCCGATCATCGTGCCGTCGCAGGACATCGTTCTCGGTCTCTACTACCTCTCGATCGAGCGCGAGAACGAGCCGGGCGAGGGCATGGTCTTCGCCGACCTGGCCGAGATCGAGCATGCGCTTTCGGCGGGATCCGTCTCGCTGCACACGCGCATCAAGGCGCGGTTCTGGACGAAGGACGAGGAAGGCAACGACGTCTCGAAAGTCTACGACACGACGCCGGGCCGCATGATGATCGCGGACTGCCTGCCGCGCCAGTACGGCATGGATCCCAAGCTCGCCAACGAGCTGATGACCAAGAAGGCCGTCGGAAAGCTGATCGACATCGTCTACCGGAACTGCGGCCAGAAGGCGACGGTCATCTTCTGCGACCGCGTGATGGCGCTTGGTTTCCGCGAAGCGGCGAAGGCCGGCATTTCGTTCGGCAAGGATGACATGCTGGTGCCGAAGTCCAAGGACAAGCTGGTCAACGACACCCGCAAGCTGGTCTCCGAATACGAGCGCCAGTACGCCGATGGTCTGATCACGCGCGGCGAGAAGTTCAACAAGGTGGTGGACGCCTGGTCGGCCTGTACCGACAAGGTGGCCGACGCCATGATGGAAGCCGCCGGCACGCCGACGGTGGACAAGGAGACGGGTCGCGTCGGCGAACTCAACTCCGTGTTCATGATGGCGCACTCGGGCGCTCGCGGTTCGAAGAACCAGATGAAGCAGCTCGCCGGCATGCGCGGCCTGATGGCCAAGCCTTCGGGCGAAATCATCGAGACGCCGATCGTGTCGAACTTCAAGGAAGGTCTGACCGTCCTTGAATACTTCAACTCGACGCACGGCGCGCGGAAGGGCCTGGCCGACACCGCGCTGAAGACCGCCAACTCGGGCTACCTGACGCGTCGTCTGGTCGACGTCGCCCAGGATTGCATCGTCACCGAGGAAGACTGCGGAACCGACAAGGGCATCACGCTCTCGGCGGTCATGGAGGGCGCGGACGTTGTCGTCTCGCTGGCCGACCGCATTCTCGGCCGGACGACGGGCGAGGACGTGAAGCATCCGCTGAACGGCGACATCATCGCGCCGGCCAACACCTATGTCGACGAGGACGTGGCCGCCACGTTCGAAGCGGCGGGCGTTGACCGGGTGCTGGTGCGTTCGGTGCTGACCTGCGAGACGCGGAACGGCATTTGCGGCGCCTGCTACGGCCGCGACCTGGCGCGCGGCTCCCGCGTCAACGTCGGCGAAGCGGTTGGCGTTATCGCCGCGCAGTCGATCGGCGAACCGGGAACGCAGCTCACGATGCGGACCTTCCACATCGGCGGCGCCGCCCAGGTGGCCAACGACTCCTCGATCGACGCGGCGTTCGACTCGGAAATCCGGTTCGAGAACGCGGCGGTCGTGGAACGCGAGGATGGTTCGCTCGTGGTGGTCGGACGCTCGATGGAGGTCAAACTCGTCGACGCCGAAGGCCGTCTCCGTCAGACGTTCAAGCCGGTCTACGGCGCGCGTCTGCGCTTCCACGACGGCGCCAAGGTGAAGCGCGGCCAGCGCGTGGCGGACTGGGATCCCTTTGCGACCCCGATCATCACGGATCTGGCCGGTACGGTGAAGTTCGAGGATCTGGTCGAGGGCGTTTCGACGCGCGACGAGACCGACGAGAACACCGGCATCGCCAGCAAGGTGATCGTCGATGGCCGCACCAGCTCGCGTCAGGCCGAACTGAAGCCTGCGATCCTGCTGGTCGACAAGAAGGGTGAGGTGATCAAACACCCCACGGGCGCCGAAGCGCGCTACCTGCTGCCGCTCGACGCCATCCTTTCGGTGGCCGAAGGCGACGAGGTGAAGCCCGGCGACACGCTGGCCCGCGTCCAGACGGGCGGTGCAACGACACGCGACATCACGGGCGGTCTGCCGCGCGTGGCCGAGCTGTTCGAGGCGCGCCGTCCGAAGGATCACGCCATCATCGCCGACATCACCGGCCGGGTGGAATTCGGGCGCGACTACAAGAACAAGCGCCGGGTCCGTCTGGTTCCGGAAGAGGAGGGCATCGAGCCGGTGGAATACCTGGTTCCGAAGTCCAAGCACCTGATGGTGCAGGAAGGCGACCTGCTGAAACGGGGCGAATACCTGCTCGAGGGCAACCCCGCGCCGCAGGACATTCTCACCATCCTCGGCGTCGAGGCGCTGGCCGACTATCTCGTCAACGAGATCCAGAAGGTCTACCGCCTGCAGGGCGTGCCGATCGACGACAAGCACATCGAGGTGATCGTTCGCCAGATGCTGCAGAAGGTCGAGATCACCGACTCGGGCTCGACGACCATGCTCGCCGGCGAACACGTCGACGCGCTGGACTTCGAAGAGGCCAACAACGCGGCGATCAAGGCCGGGCGCGATCCGGCCAAGGGCATCCGCGTCCTTCTCGGGATCACCAAGGCCAGCCTGCAGACCCGCTCGTTCTTCTCGGCGGCGTCCTTCCAGGAAACCACCCGCGTCCTTACGGAAGCGGCGATCCAGGGCAAGGTCGACCCGCTCGAGGGCCTCAAGGAAAACGTCATCGTTGGCCGTCTTATCCCGGCCGGCACCGGCGCGGCCCTGCGGAAATACCGCAAGCTGGCCGGCGACCGCGACGTTCGCCTCAAGGAGCAGCGGAAGGTCACGGCCCCGCTCACGGCGCTGCCCGCGCCGGAATAGGGGCGGACTTCTGCCTTTTGCGATCCAGGAGCGGCGGGCGAAAGCCCGCCGTTTCCATATCGGGGCCTGGCTTCTTCCCGGGTCTCCGCGGGGTGAAGCCGCCCCGGCCCCGGAAATCCCGGGGCGCCTTGCCGGTTGTTTTGTGACTGCGCCTTGTATGACGCCGCGGGCCCCCTCGTTTCTGGCGGCGAGCGATGGTTTCTCCGCGCTCGTGCGGGAGGGGCAGGAAAGGCCTGTTGATTGGCACTTTCCCCTTCGGCGCGCACTTGACCCCGCGCGGTCACGCCAGTATGACCCCGCTTCACATCGCCGGGCAGGCCGTGGGAGTCGCTCCCAGACGCTGCGCCGGGCGGCGTGACCTTAAGAGAGCGAAAGCCTCCGTAAGAGTTTGGCCGGGGAAGGCGAGTGGCCTGTCCCGGCTCATGGTTTTGGACATAACAGCGTCGCAGATGTCCCGGAAAAGGGGGCGGCGCGCCGGGTTTGAGCGAGGGTTGATGCCGACGATCCAACAGCTGATCCGCAAGCCGCGGACCGATAAGCCGAAGCGGAACAAGGTTCCGGCTTTGAAGGCGTGTCCGCAGCGCCGCGGCGTCTGCACCCGCGTTTACACCACGACGCCGAAGAAGCCGAACTCGGCGCTCCGGAAAGTGGCGAAGGTTCGCCTCACCACGCAGTACGAGGCGGTGTGCTACATCCCGGGCGAAGGCCACAACCTTCAGGAGCACTCGGTTGTGCTCATCCGCGGCGGCCGGGTGAAAGACTTGCCCGGCGTCCGTTACCACATTCTCCGCGGCGTCCTTGACACCCAGGGCGTCAAAGACCGCAAGAAGCGCCGTTCGCATTACGGCGTGAAGCGTCCGAAGTAGGCAGGTAGAAGATGTCCCGTCGCCACCGCGCAGAAAAACGCCAGGTTCTCCCCGACGCCCAGTACGGCGATCAGGTGATCACCCGCTTCATGAACCAGGTCATGTACCAGGGTAAGAAGTCGGCCGCCGAGAAGATCGTCTATGGCGCGCTCGAAACCATTTCCACGCGCGGCAAACGCCCCGCGACGGAACTGTTCCACGAAGCGCTGGAAAACGTCGCTCCGTCGGTGGAAGTCCGCTCCCGCCGGGTTGGCGGCGCGACCTATCAGGTTCCGGTCGAGGTTCGTCCGGAGCGTCGTCAGGCGCTCGCCATCCGCTGGCTGATCATCGCCGCCCGCGCGCGCTCGGAAAACACGATGCAGGAACGGCTGGCGGCGGAACTCCTCGACGCGGCCAATGGCCGGGGCACGGCGGTGAAGAAGCGTGAAGACACGCACCGCATGGCGGAAGCCAACCGGGCCTTCTCGCACTACCGCTGGTAATTCCGGCGGCCTGAAAACCACCAGACAGGCCCTCTCCCATGCCTCGCACACACCAACTCGCCGACTATCGCAACTTCGGCATCATGGCGCATATCGACGCCGGCAAGACCACGACGACCGAGCGCGTGCTCTATTACTCGGGCAAGTCGCACAAGATCGGCGAAGTGCACGACGGCGCTGCGACCATGGACTTCATGGAGCAGGAGCAGGAGCGCGGCATCACCATCACGTCCGCCGCGACGACGACGTTCTGGAACGGCAAGCGCCTCAACATCATCGACACGCCCGGCCACGTGGACTTCACGATCGAGGTGGAGCGCAGCCTGCGCGTGCTCGACGGCGCTGTTGCGGTGCTGGACGGCAACCAGGGCGTGGAGCCGCAGACGGAAACCGTCTGGCGCCAGGCCGACAAGTATCATGTGCCGCGGATCGTGTTCGCCAACAAAATGGACAAGATCGGCGCGGATTTCTACAACTGCGTCAACGATCTGGTGAAGCGTCTTGGCGTGAAGCCGGTTCCGCTGCAATTGCCGATCGGTATCGAGAACACGTTCAAGGGCGTGGTCGACCTGGTCGAGATGCGCGCGATCGTGTGGCAGGACGAGCAGCTCGGCGCGAAGTTCGACTACACCGAGATTCCAGACGACCTGAAGGAAAAGGCTGCGGAATACCGCGGCAAGCTGGTCGAAGCGGTCGCTGAACTCGATGACGACGTCATGGCCGCCTTCTTCGAAGGGCAGGAGCCGGACGTTCCGACCATCAAGCGGCTGATCCGCAAAGCAGTGCTGAGCGGCGCCTTCTATCCGGTGCTGTGCGGTTCCGCATTCAAGAACAAGGGCGTCCAGCCCCTGCTCGACGCGGTTGTCGACTACCTGCCGTCGCCGCTCGACGTTCCCGCGATCAAGGGCGTCGATGCGAAAACCGGCGAGGAAGTCGAGCGTCATTCGACGGACGACGAGCCGCTGTCGATGCTGGCGTTCAAGATCATGGACGACCCCTTCGTCGGGTCGATCACGTTCTGCCGTATCTATTCCGGCGTTCTCCAGTCGGGCACGACGCTTCTCAACTCCACCAAGGAGAAGAAAGAGCGCATCGGCCGCATGCTGGAAATGCACGCGAACGACCGCAAGGACATCAAGGAAGCCTACGCCGGCGACATCGTCGCGGTGGCGTCCCTGAAGGAATCGACGACGGGCGACACGCTCTGCGATCCGGCTCACCCCGTGATCCTCGAGAAAATGGAATTCCCCGAGCCGGTCATCGAGATCGCGATCGAGCCGAAATCGAAAGCCGACCAGGAAAAGCTGGCGCTCGCGCTGCAGCGCCTCGCGGCCGAGGATCCGTCCTTCCGCGTGTCGACCGACCACGAGAGCGGCCAGACCATCCTCAAGGGGATGGGCGAGCTTCACCTCGACATCAAGGTCGACATCCTGCGCCGCACCTACAAGGTCGACGCCAATATCGGCCAGCCGCAGGTCGCCTATCGCGAAACGCTCGGCCGCGCGGCGGAGATCGACTACACGCACAAGAAGCAGACGGGCGGCACCGGCCAGTTCGCACGCGTCAAGATGGTGTTCGAACCACTTCCGCCTGGCTCGGGCTTTGTGTTCGAGAACGAGATCGTCGGCGGCTCGATCCCGCGCGAATTCATTCCGGGCGTCGAAAAAGGCCTCAAGTCCGTGATGAACGCGGGCCCGCTGGTCGGCTTCCCGGTCATCGACTTCAAGGTCCGCCTGATTGACGGCGCGTTCCACGACGTCGACTCCAGCGTGCTGGCGTTCGAAATCGCTTCGCGCGCTGCGTTCCGTGAAGCCGCCGAGAAGGTCCAGATGAAGCTTCTCGAGCCGGTGATGAAGGTCGAGGTCGTGAGCCCGGAAGATTTCGTGGGCACCGTGATCGGCGACCTCAACTCGCGGCGCGGCATGATCCAGGGACAGGAAATGCGGGGCAACGCCACCGTCATCAATGCGATGGTGCCCCTTGCCAACATGTTCGGCTATGTGAACAACCTGCGCTCTGCCACACAGGGCAGGGCAAACTACACGATGCAGTTCGACCACTATGAGGCGGTTCCGAACGCTGTCGCCAAGGAAGTGATTGAAAAACTCAGCGGGTGAGACCGGGTTTCCCGGAGACCCAGATACTCGCACCCAAACGGAGCTACGGAGTAAAAAGAGATGGCCAAGGAAAAATTCTCTCGCAACAAGCCTCACGTAAACGTCGGCACGATCGGTCACGTTGACCACGGCAAGACGACGCTGACGGCCGCGATCACGATCGTGCTGTCCAAGACCGGCGGCGCCACGGCGAAGAACTACGCCGACATCGATGCGGCCCCGGAAGAAAAGGCCCGCGGCATCACGATCAACACGGCGCACGTCGAGTACGAGACGAAAGACCGTCACTACGCGCACGTCGACTGCCCCGGCCACGCCGACTACGTCAAAAACATGATCACCGGCGCGGCGCAGATGGACGGCGCCATCCTCGTGGTTTCGGCCGCTGACGGCCCGATGCCGCAAACGCGCGAGCACATCCTGCTCGCCCGTCAGGTCGGCGTGCCGGCGCTCGTCGTGTTCCTCAACAAGGTCGACATGGTCGACGACAAGGAACTGCTGGAGCTGGTTGAGCTGGAAGTGCGCGAACTGCTCTCGTCCTACAACTTCCCGGGCGACACCATTCCGATCATCCCCGGCTCGGCGCTGGCCGCTGTCGAGGGCCGCGATCCGGAAATCGGCGAGCAAGCCGTGCTCAAGCTGATGGAAGCTGTCGACTCCTACATCCCGACGCCGGAGCGTCCGGTTGACCAGCCGTTCCTGATGCACATCGAAGACGTGTTCTCGATCTCGGGTCGCGGTACGGTTGTCACCGGCCGTATCGACCGCGGCATCGTGAAGGTTGGCGACGAACTCGAAATCGTCGGCATCCGCGACACGCAGAAAACCACCTGCACGGGCGTCGAAATGTTCCGCAAGCTGCTCGACCAGGGCCAGGCGGGCGACAACGTCGGCGCGCTGCTTCGCGGTATCGACCGTGAGCAGGTCGAGCGCGGCCAGGTGCTCTGCAAGCCGGGCTCGGTGAAGCCGCACAAGAAGTTCGAGGCGGAGGTCTACATCCTCAACAAGGAAGAAGGCGGCCGTCACACGCCGTTCTTCGCCAACTACCGCCCGCAATTCTACTTCTCGACCACGGACGTGACCGGCATCGTCGAACGGCCGGAAGGCACGGAAATGGTCATGCCGGGCGACAACATCAAACTGAAAGTCGAGCTGATCTCGACGATCGCGCTTGAAGAGCGTCAGCGCTTCGCCATCCGCGAAGGCGGCCGGACCGTCGGTTCGGGCGTCGTGTCGAAAATTCTCGACTAGTTTGGCCGGTAAAGTCCGGACTTGATTGAAGGGCGCCGGGCAACCGGCGCCCTTTGCTTTTGGGGCTTTTGGGCGTTATCCGCCGGGTGGGGTGAGGGCATGACGCGGCGGTATGTTCGGGTGGTCACGCTTTGGGTTCATCCGGGACAGGAAGCGGCATTCGAGGCGTTCGAGCGCGAGGCAGCCAGGCTCATGGCTGGCTATGGCGGCCGGATCGACCATGCCGTCCGACTGAATCCGTCATCGCAAGGCGAGGAGGCCGGAGCCTACGAGCTTCACGTCGTTTCCTTCCCCGATCGCAAGGCGTTTGACGCCTACGGAGCTGATTCTGCGGTGGTTGCGCTGCGGAAGGGGCGGGACCGGATTATCGCCCGGACCGAAACCCTGGAGGACCGCGAAACAGACCCTTATTGAAGACTGTCGGCGGGCCAAAAGCGCCTGCGGGCGCGACATTTTCCGCTTTTCGGAACTGGACGCCGATCGAGCCCGCTTTTCGACCGTGCAACGCTTGACGCGGGAAATGTCGGGGCCTAGAACCCCGGCTCGCTCGACGGTGCTGGCCGTGGCTCGGCCAAACGCAGCAATGGCGGGCGAAAAGGCAAAATTTATCTCGCAAGACGGTCCGCCGGGGGCCAGAACCCCGCTCGGCCGTCCTGTTTTGTTTCGGTGGACCCGATGGACAGACAGAACATCCGCATCAGGCTCAAGGCCTTCGACCACCGGGCGCTCGACATGTCCGCGCGGGAAATCGTTTCGACCGCCAAGCGCACCGGCGCCCAGGTCCGCGGCCCGGTTCCGCTGCCGACCCGAATCGAGAAGTTCACGGTCAACCGCTCGCCCCACATCGACAAGAAATCCCGCGAGCAGTTCGAGATTCGCACGCACAAGCGCGTGCTCGATATCGTCGATCCGACCCCGCAGACCGTCGACGCGCTGATGAAGCTCGACCTGTCGGCCGGCGTTGCCGTCGAGATCAAGCTGGGAGCCGGCTGATGCGCACCGGAGTTATCGCCAAGAAGATCGGCATGACGCGGGTATTCGGCGCGGATGGCGCGCACGTGCCCGTGACCGTGCTGTCGCTTGAGGGCTGCCAGGTTGTCGGCCGCCGCACCAATGAGGCGCGCGAAGTCGACGTGAAGAAAAAAGGCGAAGTCACCGGCAAGCGGACCGCCAATGACGGTTACACCGCCGTGGTGCTCGGCGCCGGCGCGGCGAAGGCCCGCAACGTGACCAAGCCGGTTCGCGGCCAGTTCGCCAAGGCCAACGTAGAGCCGAAGGCGATTGTGCGCGAATTCCGCGTTTCAGATGACATGCTTCTTGAGGTCGGCGCAGAAATCTCCGCCGACCATTTTGTTGTTGGCCAGAAGGTCGACATCTCCGGCGTGACCAAGGGCAAGGGCTTTGCCGGCGCCCTGAAGCGCTGGAACTTCGGCGGCATGCGCGCCACGCACGGCGTGTCGATCACCCACCGCGCCCACGGCTCCACCGGTCAGCGCCAGGATCCCGGCCGCGTGTTCAAGGGCAAGAAGATGGCCGGCCACTACGGGGTCGAGCGCGTCACCACCCAGAACCTCGAAATCGTTCGCACCGACGCCGAGCGCGGCCTGATCCTCGTGAAGGGCGCCGTGATGGGCGCGCCGAACGGCTGGGTCGAGGTTCGCGACGCTGTGAAGGCGAAAGCGCCGGAGTCCGCGCCGAAGCCTGCTGGCCTTCGCGCCAAGGAAGGGCAGGGCTGATGAAACTCTCCGTCGTCAAACTTGACGCCAAGAAAGCCGGCGACATCGAGCTCGATGACGCCGTGTTCGGCATTTCCGAAATTCGCGGCGACATCCTTCAGCGCATGGTTCGCTACCAGCTCTCGAAGCGCCAGGCCGGCACGCACGCGACCAAGTCGCGTTCGAACGTCAACCGCACCACCAAGAAATTCGGCAACCAGAAGGGTTCGGGCGGCGCCCGTCACGGCTCGCGCAACGCCCCGATCTTTGTCGGCGGCGGCACGGCGCACGGTCCGCATCCGCACAGCCACGCGCATGACCTTCCGAAAAAGGTCCGCGCCCTTGCCATGAAGCATGCGCTTTCGGCCAAGGTGAAAGACGAAGCCCTGATCGTGATCGACGCCGCCACGCTGGATGGCGCCAAGACGAAAGACCTCTCGGCCCACTTCAAGAAACTCGGCATCTCGAACGCCCTGGTCATCGGCGGCGCGACGGTTGATGAAGGTTTCGCCCGGGCCGCCCGCAACATTCCCAACATCGACGTTCTGCCGCTTGCCGGCCTCAACGTTTACGACGTCATGCGGCGCAAGACGCTGGTTCTGACGCGCGATGCGGTGGACGGCGTGCACGCGCGGTTCGCTGCTACGGAAAAGGCGTAAGTCATGGCCACCGAACCCAAGACAATTCACTACGGCCTGATCACCTCGCCGGTCATCACCGAGAAATCGACGATCCTGTCCGAGCAGAACAAGGTCGTGTTCCGCGTTCCGCTGACGGCGACCAAGCCGCAGATCAAGGAAGCGGTTGAAGCGCTGTTCAAGGTCAACGTGACGGCCGTGAACACCATGGTGACGAAGGGCAAGATCAAGTTCTTCCGTGGCCGGATCGGCAAGCGCGCTGACGTGAAGAAGGCCATCGTGACGCTGAAGGACGGCCAGTCCATCGACGTGGCGACGGGGCTCTGAGGGAACGATCATGGCTCTGAAGAATTTCAACCCGACTTCGCCAGGCCGCCGCCAGCTCGTGCTGGTGGACCGTTCGGGCCTGCACAAGGGCGGACCGCTCAAGTCGCTCACCGAGGGTCTCAGCAAGACCGGCGGTCGCAACAACCTTGGCCGCGTCACCGGTCGCCACATCGGCGGCGGCGCGAAGCGCAACTACCGCATCATCGATTTCAAGCGCCGCAAGTGGGACATGCCTGCGACGATCGAACGGCTGGAGTATGACCCCAACCGCACGGCGTTCATCGCGCTGCTGACCTACCAGGACGGCACCCAGACCTACATCATCGCGCCGCAGCGCGTCGCCGTGGGCGATGTCGTGGTGGCTGGCGAAGACGTCGATATCAAGCCGGGCAACGCGCTGCCGCTGCGTTCGATCCCGGTCGGCACGATCATCCACAATATCGAGATGAAGCCGCTGAAGGGCGCCCAGATGGCCCGCTCGGCCGGCACCTACGCGCAGCTGGTAGGCCGCGCCGAGGGTTATGCGCAGATCAAGCTGGGGTCGGGCGAGGTTCGCCTGGTTCCGGAAAGCTGCATGGCCACAATCGGCGCCGTTTCCAACCCGGACAACATGAACGAGTCGCTCGGCAAGGCCGGCCGCACGCGCCACCTCGGCAAGCGCCCGACGGTTCGCGGCGTCGTCATGAACCCGGTCGACCACCCGCACGGCGGCGGCGAGGGCAAGACCTCGGGCGGCCGTCACCCCGTTTCGCCGTGGGGCAAGAAAACCCGCGGACCCAAGACCCGCAAGAACAAGTCGACCGACCGCCTGATCGTGCGGCGCCGGCACAAAGCGAAGTAACGGAGAAGGAAGATGGCTCGCTCCGTCTGGAAAGGCCCGTTCGTCGATGGGTATCTGCTGAAGAAGGCAGATGCCGCTACCGGCGCCGCGCGTCCGACCCCGATCAAGACCTGGTCGCGCCGCTCGACCATCCTGCCGCAATTCGTCGGCCTGACGTTCCAGGTCCACAACGGCAAGGCCTTCATGCCGGTTTCGGTGTCCGAGGAAATGGTGGGCCACAAGCTTGGCGAGTTCGCGCCGACGCGGACCTACACCGGCCATGGCTCGGACAAGAAAGTGAAGAGGAAATAGCATGGGCAAGCCCAAGTCTCCTCCCAAGCAGGCGTCCAACGAGTCGCGCGCCGTCCTGCGCATGTACCGGATCAGCCCGCAGAAGCTGAACCTTCTGGCGCAGCAGATCCGCGGCCTCACCGCAGAGAAGGCGATGGCCGAGCTGGAATTCTCGCGCAAGCGCGCGGCCGCCGATGTACTGAAGGTTCTCAAGTCTGCTGTGGCGAACGCTGACAACAACCATGGCCTCGACATTGACAGCCTGGTGGTGGCCGAAGCCCATGTCGGCAAGAACCTGGTGATGAAGCGGATGCACGCCCGGGCGCGCGGCCGCGGCTCGCGGATCGAAAAGCCGTTTTCGCAGATCACGATCGTCCTTCGCGACACGTCCGCCGTCGCGCAAACCTCCGAGGCCGCATAATGGGTCAGAAGATCAATCCGATCGGCTTCCGTCTCGGCGTGAACCGCACTGCCGACAGCCGCTGGTACGCGGACAGCAGCGACTTCGGCCGCCTGCTGCACGAAGACATCAAGCTGCGGAAGTACATCAAGGACAAGCTGAAACAGGCCGGCGTCTCCAAGGTGATCATCGAGCGTCCGCACAAGAAGTGCCGCATCACGGTGCACACGGCGCGGCCGGGCATGGTGATCGGCAAGAAGGGCGCGGACATCGAGACGCTGCGCAAGGAACTCTCGAAGATCGTCAAGGACGAGGTCTTCGTGAACCTGGTCGAGATCCGCAAACCGGAGATCGACGCCAACCTCGTTGCCGAGGATGTGGCCCGCCAGCTCGAGCGCCGGGTGTCTTTCCGCCGCGCCATGAAGCGCGCGATGCAGACGACGATGCGCATGGGCGCCCAGGGCATTCGTCTGACGGTCGCGGGCCGTCTCGGCGGCGCGGAAATCGCGCGGACGGAATGGTATCGCGAAGGCCGGGTGCCGCTGCACACGCTGCGCGCCGACATCGACTACGGCACGGCGGAAGCGACCACGACCTACGGCATCATCGGCATCAAGTGCTGGATCTTCAAAGGCGAGATCATGGAACACGATCCGATGGCGCTGGACCGCAAACAGGAAGCGACCGGCGACAGCCGTCCGCGCCGCGACCGCCAGCCCGGCGCTGGCGCCAACGCGTAGATTGAGGACGTAGGGCGATGCTGCAACCCAAACGGACAAAGTTCCGCAAGGCCTTCAAGGGCCGGATCCACGGGAACGCCAAGGCCGGCTATTCGCTGTCCTTCGGTAGCCATGGCCTGAAAGCCATGGAGCCGGAGCGCGTGACCGCCCGCCAGATCGAAGCCTGCCGCCGCGCCGTGACGCGCGAGATGAAACGGGCCGGCAAGGTGTGGATCCGCGTGTTCCCGGACGTGCCGGTTTCCAAGAAGCCCAACGAAGTGCGGATGGGCAAGGGCAAGGGCGCGCCGGAATTCTGGGCCGCCCGCGTGAAGCCGGGCCGCATCGTGTTCGAGATTGACGGCGTGCCGGAAGCGGTTGCACGCGAGGCCCTGCGCCTCGGCGCCGCCAAGCTGCCGATCAAGACGAAGATCGTTACGCGGATGGGAGGCGTCTGATGGCCCAGTTCAAGGACATCCGCAAAAAGCTCGAGGACTTCCGCCACCTGACCACGGATCAGCTGCGGGACGAGCTGACCAAGCTGAGGAAAGAGCAGTTCAACCTGCGCTTCCAGAAGGCCACCGGCCAGCTGGAGAAGACCGCGCGCGTTCGTGACGTGCGCCGCAGCATCGCCAGGATCGAAACGGTCCTTACCGAAAAATCCAAAGCCAGCGCGGCCTGAAGGAACAGCAGTCATGCCCAGGCGAATTATGGAAGGCGTGGTCGTTTCGACCAAGATGAGCAAGACCGCCGTTGTGCGCGTCGACCGCACCTATGTGCACCCGCTGTTCAAGAAGACCGTGCGCCGGTCGAAGCACTACCACGCGCACGACGAGAACAACTCGGCGGTCGAAGGCCAGCGCGTGTCGATCCAGGAATGCCCTCCGCGCTCCAAGCTGAAATGCTGGGAAATCGTGCCGGCTGAAGGACAATCCGCATGATCCAGATGCAATCAAACCTCGACGTCGCGGATAACTCCGGCGCCCGTCGCGTCCAGTGCATCAAGGTGCTGGGCGGATCGCACCGTCGCTACGCCAGCGTTGGCGACGTCATCGTCGTGTCGATCAAGGAAGCCGCGCCACGCGGCAAGGTGAAGAAGGGCGATGTCCGCCGGGCGATCGTCGTGCGCGTCGCCAAGGGCATCCAGCGCCGCGACGGCTCCGTGATCCGCTTCGACACCAACGCTGCGGTTCTGGTGAACAACTCCAACGAGCCGATCGGCACCCGTATCTTCGGACCGGTTCCGCGCGAACTCCGCGCCAAGAACCACATGAAGATCATCTCGCTTGCGCCGGAGGTCCTGTAATGGCCGCCAAGATCAAGAAGGGCGACAAGGTCGTCGTCATTTCCGGCAAGTACAAGGGCGTGAAGGGCGAGGTCACCAAGGCCTTCCCGACGGAAAACCGAGTGCTCGTGTCGGGCGTGAACATCAAGGTGAAGCACCAGAAGGCGACACAGGCCGACCCGCAGGGCGGCATCAAGCGCATCGAGGCGCCGATCCACGTTTCCAACGTTGCTCACGTAGACCCGAGCGACGGCAAGCCGACGCGCGTTGGCTTCAAGACTGACGACAAAGGCCGGAAGGTGCGCATTGCGAAGCGCTCCGGGGAGAGCATCGATGCCTGAGGCGCAATACGAACCGCGGCTCAAGACGCTGTACAAGACGGCGATCCGCGAGAAGCTGAAACAGCAGTTCAGCTACACGAACCCGATGCAGATCCCGGCCCTCGACAAGGTCGTGATCAACATGGGCGTTGGCGAAGCCGTTTCGGACTCCAAGAAGATCCGGACTGCGATGGCCGACCTGGCGGCGATCTCCGGCCAGAAGCCGGTGGAGACCAAGTCGCGCAAGTCGATCGCCAGCTTCAAGCTGCGCGAAGGCATGACGGTGGGCTGCAAGGTCACGCTGCGTCGTGAGCGGATGTACGAGTTCCTCGATCGCCTCACCACGATCGCGCTGCCGCGGGTGAAAGACTTCCGCGGCCTGAACGGCAAGAGCTTCGATGGCCGCGGCAACTACGCCATGGGCATGAAGGAGCACATCGTGTTCCCGGAGATCAACTACGACCAGGTCGACCAGATCTGGGGCATGGACATCATTGTGTGCACGACGGCGCGCACGAACGAAGAAGCGAAAGCCCTCCTCGCGGAGTTCGGCTTTCCCTTCCGCAACTAGGCGCGCTGGAGAGACGAGATGGCGAAAAAAAGCTCAATCGAGAAGAACAACCGCCGCCGCCGCATGGCGGATGCGTTTGCCGGCAAGCGCGCCGAACTGAAGGCGAAGGCGCTGGACGAGGGTCTGTCGCTTGAGGAGCGCTTCGAGGCGCGCATCAAGCTGGCCAAGTTGCCGCGCAATTCCGCTCCGAACCGGATCCGCAACCGTTGCGAGATTTCAGGCCGGCCGCGCGGCTATTACCGGAAGCTGAAGATGTCGCGCATCGCGCTCCGCGAATACGGCGCCGCCGGGATGATCCCCGGCCTCGTCAAGTCGAGCTGGTAAGGGGAGGGCCGCAACATGATGGTGAACGATCCCCTGGGCGATATGCTGACGCGGATCCGCAACGCGCAGACGCGCGGCCGGTCGAGCGTTACGACGCCGGCCTCCAAGCTGCGTGTGCGCGTGCTCGAGGTTCTGCAGCGCGAAGGCTATATTCGCGGCTGGGCCGAAGTGGAAAAGAACGGCCACAAGGAACTCGACATCGAGCTGAAATACTACGACGGCGCGCCGGTCATTTCCGAAATCCGCCGCGTCTCGAAACCTGGCCGCCGGGTCTATTCGGCGGTGAACGACCTGCCGCTGGTTCGTAACGGCCTTGGCATCTCGATCCTCTCAACGCCGAAAGGCGTGATGTCGGACAATGATGCGCGTAGCCAGAACGTCGGCGGCGAAATTCTGTGCCGGGTCTCGTAGGGACCAGGAGGACAAACGATGTCACGGATTGGAAAACTCGCGGTGGAGGCGCCCAAGGGCGTCGACATCAAGCTGGCGCCGGACCTCATCACGGTCAAAGGTCCCAAGGGCGAACTGCAGATGGCGATCACCGACGATGTGACGGTGACGTTTGACAACGGTGAGGTCCAGGTGGCCCCGCGCGACGCCGAGGACCGCCGGTCCAGGGCAATGTGGGGAACTGCGCGCGCCAACATCGCCAACATGGTGCACGGCGTCACCAAGGGCTTCGAGAAGGATCTCGAACTCCAGGGCGTCGGCTATCGCGCCGCAATGAAGGGCCGCGATCTCGAGCTCAGCCTCGGCTACTCGCACCCGATCGTCTACAAGGCTCCGGCAGGGATTACGTTTGCTTCGGCCAAGCCCACCGAGATCAAGATTTCGGGCGCCGACAAGCAGAAGGTCGGCCAGGTCGCGGCCGAGATCCGCAGCTTCCGCCCGCCGGAACCGTACAAGGGCAAGGGCGTCCGCAAGGTGGGCGAGTTCGTCCGTCGCAAGGAAGGCAAGAAGAAGTAAGCCATGCTGACCAGCCACGAGAAACGAGCCCGCCGCGCCCAGCGCGTCCGCACCAAGCTCCGCAAGGTTGCGTCCGGCAAGCCGCGCCTCTCGGTGAACCGTTCGACCAAGCACATCTCGGTCCAGTTGATCGACGATGCCCAGGGCGTGACCCTGGCTCACGCCTCGACGCTCGAGGAAGGCGCGAAGGCGAGCGGCAAGACACAGGCGGCTGGCGCCGTCGGCAAGCTCATCGCCGAGCGGGCGAAGAAGGTCGGCGTCACGGACGTCGTCTTCGACCGTGGCGGTTATCTGTTTCATGGCCGCGTGAAAGCGCTGGCCGATGCCGCCCGCGAGGGCGGTCTGAAATTCTAGGGAGACGCTCATGGCGCGCGAAAGAGGCGAACGGGGCGGACGCAAGGGCCGCGATGAAGATCGGGAGCAGTCCGAGATCGTGGACAAGCTCGTCGCGATCAACCGTGTCGCGAAGGTGGTGAAGGGCGGCAAGAACTTCGGTTTCGCCGCGCTCGTGGTCGTCGGCGACCAGAAGGGCCGCGTGGGCTTTGGCCACGGCAAGGCGCGCGAGGTTCCCGAGGCGATCCGCAAGGCGACCGAGGAAGCCAAGAAAACGATGATCCGCGTGCCGCTGCGCGAAGGCCGTACGCTGCACCATGACGGCGCCGGACGCTGGGGCGCGGGCAAGGTTTACATGCGCTCGGCCCCCGCCGGTACAGGCGTCATCGCGGGCGGCCCGATGCGCGCGGTGTTTGACGTGCTCGGCATCCGCGACGTGGTTGCGAAATCGACCGGTTCGTCGAACCCCTACAACATGGTGCGTGCGACCGTGGACGCGCTGAAGCACCAGGTTTCGCCCCGGCAGATCGCTTCGAAACGCGGCCTGAAGGTGCAGGACATTATCGCCCGCCGCACCGACGGCTCCGGCAACGCCGAAGCGGTGCAGTAGGCGAGCTGGGGAACTGGAGTAACGCTGATGGCAGCCAAGAAAACCGTAACCGTTCGCCAGATTCGCAGTCCGCAGCGCCGCGACGGGGTTCAGCGCTCGACCTTGATCGGTCTTGGCCTGAACCGTATCCAGCGGACCCGCGAACTTGAGGACACCCCTGCTGTCCGTGGCATGATCGCCAAGGTGCAGCACCTGGTCGAAATCGTCGACAAGGCCTGATCCGGGCCTGAATTGAATATCGAGGCCGGAGACCCTCGGGCCGCCTGCTTCTGGAGCGTGACATGAAACTGAACGAGATTGCAGACCGGCCCGGCGCCCGCAAATCGCGGATGCGTCTTGGCATGGGCGTCGGCTCGGGCAAGGGCAAGACCGCCGGCCGTGGCGTCAAGGGCCAGAAGGCGCGCCGCGGCGTCGCCATCAACGGCTTCGAAGGCGGCCAGATGCCGATCTATATGCGCCTGCCAAAGCGCGGGTTCACCAAGCCGAACGCGTCGACCTTCTCCTGGATCAACATCGGCCGCATCGATGCTGCCGTGAAATCCGGCAAGCTGGATGCGAAAAAGCCGATCGATTCCGAGGCGTTGGTGGCGGCCGGGCTGCTTCGTCGCAGCAAGGACGGCGTGCGCCTGCTTGCAAAGGGCGAGATCAAGTCCAAAGTTGAACTGGTCGTATACGGAGCGTCCAAGGCGGCTGTCGAAGCGGTTGAAAAGGCCGGCGGCAAGGTCACTGTGACGAAACCGGCGGCGGAAGCGGCTGCAGAGTAGACCTGCCTTCAGGCGGGTTTTTCGCGCATCCTGAAGATCGCCGACCAACAGGCGGCGAAGGGTGGGCGCCAAGGAGGGCGGGCGAATGGCTTCGGCAGCCGAGCAACTGGCGCGCAACATAAATTTCTCGACGTTCGGGAAGGCCAAGGAACTCCAGGCGCGTATCTGGTTCACGCTTGGCGCCCTGATCGTCTATCGCCTCGGCACGCACATCCCGATCCCGGGCGTCGATCCGGTCCAGTACGCCAAGGCGTTCGGCAGCGTGTCGCAGGGCATCCTGGGCATGTGGAACCAGTTCTCCGGCGGCGCCGTGCGGAACATGGCGATCTTCGCCCTCAACGTGATGCCGTACATCTCGGCGTCGATCATCGTCCAGATCATGACGACGGCCATCCCGTCGCTGGAGCGGTTGAAGAAAGAAGGCGAGAGCGGCCGCAAGCAGCTCAACCAGTACACCCGCTATCTTACCGTCGTTCTGGCCGTCGCGCAGGCGTTCGGCATCGCCGTCGCGCTCAATGCGGTGAACCCGCAGAGCGGCCTGTCCATGGCGGTGACGCCGGGCCTCTACTTCATGACATCGACCGTGGTGACGCTGGTGGGCGGGACGGTCTTCCTGATGTGGCTGGGCGAGCAGATTACGGCGCGCGGCATCGGCAACGGCATCTCGCTGATCATCTTTTCAGGTATCGTGGCGCAGTTGCCCAGCTACGTCGTCCGGTCGCTGACGCAGGCGCGCGAGGGATCGCTTTCGATCGGCGTTGTTGCGGCGATCACGGCGCTGACGGTGGCGCTGGTCGTGTTCATCGTGTTCATCGAGCGATCGCAGCGCAGGCTGCTGATCCAGTACCCCAAGCGGCAACAGGGCAACCGGCTGGTTGGAGGAGAATCCTCGTTCCTGCCGCTCAAGGTCAACAGCGCGGGCGTGATCCCGCCAATCTTCGCGTCGTCGCTGCTGTTGCTGCCGAACACGGTCGCCGGCCTGTCGGCCACGAGCGGCGATACGACGAGCTGGTGGGCCCAGGCGCTCAGCTTCGTCCAGGCCTATCTCGGCCATGGCTCGCCGGTGTTCATCGTGCTCTATGCGACGCTGATCATCTTCTTCACGTTTTTCTACACGTCGATCGTCTTCAATCCGGAAGAGACGGCGGAGAACCTGCGCAAGTATGGCGGCTTCATTCCGGGCTACCGGCCCGGGAAGCGCACGGCCGAGCATCTTGACTATGTGCTGACGCGCCTCACTGTGATCGGGTCGCTCTATATCGCGGCCGTCTGTGTCGTTCCGGAAATCCTGCGGGGCGAATTTGCGGGCGAATACTATATCGGCGGAACGTCGATCCTGATCGTCGTGTCCGTGACCATGGATACGGTGGCGCAGATCCAGTCCCATCTGATCGGTCACCAGTATGAAGGCATGATCAAGAAATCGCGCCTGGGGGGCCGGAAGAAATGAACCTGATCCTTTTTGGCCCGCCGGCGGCGGGCAAGGGCACCCAGGCAAAGAAGCTCGTAGCCGAACGCGGATTTATCCAGCTTTCCACCGGCGACATGCTGCGCGCCGCACGGTCGTCCGGAACGGAACTCGGTCTGAAAGTCGCCGGCATCATGGATTCCGGGGCGCTGGTCTCGGACGAGATCGTGATCGCCCTGATCGAGGAGCAGCTCGATCTGCACCCCGAGGCGCCCGGGTTCATCTTCGATGGCTTCCCTCGCACCGTGGCGCAGGCCAAGGCCCTGGACGCCGCCCTCGAGCGCAGAGGGGCGCAGGTCCATTCGGTCATCCGTCTCAAGGTGGACGAACCGGCGTTAATCGCCCGCATCGCCAAGCGGTTCGAGGACGAGGGCAGGGCCGACGACAATCCGGAATCGTTCAAGATCCGGCTGGACGCCTACAACCGCCAGACCGCCCCGTTGCTGCCGCTCTATGCGGCCCAGAACAAGCTGTCGGAAGTTGACGGAATGGCGCCGGTCGAGGCGGTTTCCGCAGCAATTTCAAAGGTTATAGAAGGGGCCGCCCAGCTGGCCTCCAAGGGGTAAACAAAACGGCCAATAACCGGTTGACGGGCGAAATTCGCCCCCTATAAGTGGCGGCTTCCGCGTCGGGCACAGGCTTCGCCGCGTCGCTTTTGCGTCGCGCCTGTAAGCGCGTCGCTTGTGTTTTCGACGAGATGGCAGCCGAACCCCCGGTATTCCGGGCATCCGGCGGACTTTCAGGAGGGGCGCGTGGCCCGTATTGCAGGCGTCAACATTCCGACCGGAAAGCGCGTCGAGATCGCGCTGACCTATATTCACGGCATCGGACCGGCCAAAGCCAAGGAAATCACGGCGAAGGTGGGCATCGAGCCGTCGCGCCGGGTCAACCAGCTGACCGACGCTGAGGTGCTCCACATCCGCGAAGCCATCGACGCCGATTACGTGGTCGAGGGCGACCTCCGCCGCGAGGTGGCGATGAACATCAAGCGCCTCATGGACCTTGGCTGCTATCGCGGCCTGCGTCACCGCCGCGGCCTGCCCGTGCGCGGCCAGCGCACCCACACCAACGCACGCACGCGCAAGGGCCCCGCGAAGGCCATCGCCGGCAAGAAGAAATAAGGATCGAGTATGGCTCGCGAGGCGGCAGGCGGTCGGGTTAAGCGGCGGGAGCGCAAGAACATTGCCTCCGGCGTCGCCCATGTGAACGCCAGTTTCAACAACACGATCATCACCATCACCGACGCCCAGGGCAACGCAATCTCCTGGTCTTCGGCTGGCATGATGGGCTTCAAGGGCTCGCGCAAGTCGACGCCCTACGCCGCGCAGGTCGCCGCCGAGGATGCCGGCCGCAAGGCGATGGAGCACGGCATGAAGACGCTGGAAGTCCTCGTGCACGGTCCGGGCTCGGGCCGTGAGTCGGCGCTGCGCGCGCTGCAGGCCGTTGGATTCACCGTCACCACCATTCACGATACGACTTCCGTTCCCCACAACGGATGCCGTCCGCCCAAGCGCCGCCGGGTCTAGTTGACAGCTGCGCTACACTTGGGGACCGCAAACAGACTGAGAGGCTAGCAAGCAATGGCGCAACCCGCCGCTTCGGTGAACGACAAGAACTGGAAAGACTTGATCCGCCCCAACCGGCCTGTGGTTGAGCACGATCACGACGCCCAGCGTAACGCCAAACTCATCATCGAGCCGCTCGAGCGCGGCTTCGGCACGACCCTCGGAAACGCGCTGCGCCGCGTTCTCCTGTCGTCGCTGCAGGGCGCTGCGATCACCGGCGTCCAGATCGATGGCGTGGTTCACGAATTCTCGTCCATCCCGGGCGTCCGTGAGGACGTGACCGACATCGTGCTCAACCTGAAGCGCGTTGCGATCCGGATGGTCTCGGACACCTCCAAGCGCATGATGCTGAAGGCCTCGGGCGCTGGCCCGGTCAAGGCCGGCCAGATCGAAGCTTCGGGCGACGTTGAAATCCTGAACCCCGACCACGTGATCTGCACGCTGGACGAGGGCGCGGAGCTCCGCATGGAATTCACGGTCGCCACCGGCAAGGGCTATGTCCCGGCCGACCGCAACCGTCCGGACGATGCGCCGCTGGGGTTCATCCCGGTTGATGCGATCTTCTCGCCGGTCGAGCGCGTGGGCATCTTCGTGGAAGACACCCGCGCCGGCCAGGTGCTGGACTATGACAAGCTGACGCTCGACGTTCAGACCGATGGTTCGGTGACGCCGGAAAACGCCGTGGCCTACGCTGCGCGCATCCTGCAGGACCAGTTGCAGCTTCTCATCACCTTCGACGAGCCGGTGACGGCCTCGCCGTCCGACGACGAGCCGGACCTGGGCTTCAACCCGGTGCTGCTCAAGAAGGTCGACGAGCTGGAGCTTTCGGTGCGTTCGGCGAACTGCCTGCGCAACGACAACATCGTCTACATCGGCGACCTCATCCAGAAGTCGGAAGCGGAGATGCTCCGCACGCCGAACTTCGGCCGCAAGTCGCTCAACGAGATCAAGGAAGTTCTCGCCTCGATGGGTCTCCATCTCGGCATGGAAGTAGCCCAGTGGCCGCCGGAGAACATCGAAGACCTCGCCAAGAAATACGAAGACCACGCTTAAGCAGAAGGTCGGCCCCCGGGCCGGAACAACGTCATGCGCCACGGTTTTGCGCTTCGCAAACTCAACCGCACCCACGAGCATCGCAAGGCGATGTTCGCGAACATGGCTGGCTCGCTGATCCGCCACGAGCAGATCACGACGACGCTGCCCAAGGCGAAAGAGCTGAAGTCGGTCGTCGACAAGCTGGTCACGCTTTCCAAGAGGGGTGGTCTCGCCAACCGTCGCCTCGCTGCCGCGCAGCTGAAGGAAGACGAGCTGGTGGCGAAACTGTTCTCCACCCTGGCCGATCGCTACAAGGATCGCGCGGGCGGCTACACGCGCGTTCTGAAAGCCGGCTTCCGCCGCGGCGACAACGCCCCGATGGCGGTGATCGAACTGGTTGACCGCGATCCGGAGGCCAAGGGCGCCGTGGACCGTGCGCGCCTCGAAGCCCAGGCCGAGATGGAAGACGCCTGATTGCTTTGCGCAATTGTGAACGCCAGAGGCCGCCCCACCGGGCGGCCTTTGTGTTTTTGGCCCTATCTCAAGGGTTGCGCCGGAGCCTTGTTTGCGCCGGAATCGGCGCCTAGGTCCGGACGGCGTCCAGATGCGTAAGATACGGAACGGAATACGGGTAAGGCGATGAACAGGCAGAACTTCTTCCTTGTGGCGGCCGCCGCCGGAACAACCGCTCTGGTCATGCTTGGCGTTCCCGCCCTTGGCCAGCTTGTCGAGACGCCAGACCCCGCGCCGGTCCAACTGGCGCAGCTGACGCCGACGCCCGCACCCACACCGGGCATTCAGCGCGAGGCGCCGGTTACGCGGGCCGGCGTGATGCAGTCGTTCGCCCCGGTGGTTCAGTCGGCCGCGCCGGCTGTCGTCAACGTCTTCACCTCGAAGCAGATGGCGGTGTGCCCCTACCAGGACCCGTTCTTCGCGCAGTTCTATTGCGGGGCCAGCGCCAACCGCACGGAACGGCGGGAGACCTCGCTGGGCTCCGGCGTCATTGTCGGATCGGACGGCGTGATCGTGACCAACAACCATGTGGTGGCGGATGGCGACGAGTTCCGGGTCGTCCTGCAGGACCGCAGGGAGTTCGAAGCCAAGCTGGTGATGAAGGACGAGCGCACGGATCTCGCCGTTCTGAAGATCGACGTGGGCAACCAGAAACTGCCGACGCTGCAGTTTGCCGATACGCGCGGCTTGCAGGTGGGCGACCTGGTTCTGGCGATCGGCGACCCCTTCGGCGTCGGGCAGACCGTCACCAACGGGATCGTCTCGGCGCTGGCGCGGACCGACGTTGGCGTCTCGGACTATTCCTCGTTCATCCAGACGGATGCATCGATCAACCCGGGCAACTCGGGCGGCGCGCTTGTCGACATGCAGGGCCGGCTGGTCGGCGTGAACTCGATGATCTACTCGCGCAATGGCGAGTCGAACGGCATCGGCTTCGCCATACCGGCGGAGATGGTGAAGCGGGTGGTCGATGCAGCCCTGCACGGCGGGACGCTGGTGCCGCCATGGCTCGGTGCGCAAGGCGATACGGTCGACAGCAAGATCGCCCAGGCCTTGGGGCTTGACCGCCCAAGGGGCGTGCTCATCGGCGAAGTCTATCCCGGCGGACCTGCGGCGAAAGCCGGCCTCAAGAAGGGCGACATCGTGCTCTCGGTCGACGGCCGCCAGGTCTTTGACGAGAAAGGCATGAAATTCGTCGCCGCCACCAAAGCCGAGGGCGACACGGTCAGCGTCGAGACGCTTCGCAACGGCAAGGAGCGCACGCTGAGCGTGAAGCTCGAGGCGCCGCCCGGCGCGTCCAAGCCGGACCTTATCCAGATCGACGGCCGCAACCCGTTCGCCGGGGCGCAGGTAGCCGAGCTTTCGCCAGCGCTGGCCGACGCGCTGGGGCTGGATCCCGTGCAGTTCGGCGGCGGGATGCTGATCTACAGCGTGCCGCCGCGTACGATCGCGCGGGGCGTGGGCCTGCAGCCGGGCGACATCGTCAAGGAGGTCAACGGCATTTCTGTGAAGACGGCGGCCGACCTCAAGCGGGCGCTCAACCAGAACGCCGCCCAGTGGCGCGTGGCGATTGAGCGGAACGGCAAGCGGATCGAGGCGGTGATCTAGCCAGCCCGCTGGAACGCCGCGGCGCCGCGCGCTACATCTGCAGCGTGACCGACCTGTTCCAAGCTGCTGGCCTAGAAGCCGAAGCGCCGCGCCCGCTGGCCGATCGGCTGCGCCCGGAGACGCTCGACGAGGTGGTTGGCCAGGACCACCTGCTGGGGCCCGATGGGCCGATTGGCCGGATGATCCGGCAGGGCCGTCTCGCCAGCCTGATCCTCTGGGGGCCGCCCGGCACCGGCAAGACTACAATCGCCCGGTTGCTGGCGAAGCATGCCGACCTGGAATTCGAACAGCTCTCGGCGATCTTCTCGGGCGTGAAGGATCTGCGCGCCGCTTTCGAGCGGGCCGAACAAAAGCGCGCCATGGGGCGCGGGACGTTGCTCTTTGTTGACGAGATCCATCGCTTCAACCGGGCCCAGCAGGACGGTTTCCTGCCGTTCGTGGAGCGCGGTGTGGTCACACTTGTCGGCGCTACAACCGAGAACCCCTCGTTTGAACTGAATGGGGCCTTGTTGTCGCGCTGCCAGGTCATGGTGCTGAAGCGGCTCGATGAAGCGGCGATGGAAAAGCTGGCGCGGCGCGCCGAAGCGCATCTCGGCAAACCTCCGCCATTGACGCCGGATGCGCAGGTCGCGCTGGCCGCGATGGCCGATGGCGACGGGCGGTATTTCCTCAACCTGCTGGAGGAAGTCTATTCGTGGACGCCAGCCGCGCCGCTGGACGCCAAGGCGCTGATGTCCGCGCTGCAAAAGCGCGCGCCTGCCTACGACAAGGACCGTGAGGAGCATTACAATCTCATCTCCGCGCTGCACAAGGCGGTGCGCGGTTCGGATCCGGATGCGGCGCTCTACTGGTTCGCGCGGATGCTGGAGGGCGGCGAGGATCCGCTTTATCTGGCACGGCGCATGGTGCGGATGGCCAGCGAGGATGTTGGCCTCGCCGATCCCACGGCGCTGATGATCTGCAACGAGGCGGCCGCCGCCTATGAGCGCCTGGGGTCGCCGGAAGGCGAACTGGCGCTGGCGCAGGCCGTGATCCATCTCGCCACCGCGCCGAAGTCGAACGCGGCCTATGTGGCGTTCGGAGCGGCGCGGCGGGTGGCGCGGGAGACCGGTTCGCTGATGCCGCCGGCGCATATTCTCAATGCGCCGACGAAGATGATGAAGTCGCTCGGCTATGGCGCCGGATACGAATACGACCCGGACACTGAAACGGGCTTTTCCGGCCAGAACTATTTTCCCGACGGGATGGAGCGCCAGACCTTCTACCAGCCGAAGGGAGCGGGCCGCGAAGGGCCCATTCGCGAGAAGCTGGAGCAGTGGGCCAGGGCCCGGCGCGAAAAGGCGGCCAAATCCTGAGCCGCAAGCCAATGATCGAGCGCGTTGCGCCCCTCAGCGAGGCTGACCGCGCCTTCGTGCGGTCGCTGGTGCTGTATGAGGATGCAGCGCTGCTGGCGTTCAACAAGCCGTCCGGGCTTCCGGTGCAGACGCGAAACCCCGACGACCGGACGCTCGATATGCTGCTGGCGGCCTTCGCCAAGTCGAATGCCAAGCGGCCACGGCTGGTGCATCGGCTGGATGCGCAGACCTCCGGGGTGATCATCGCCGGCAGGACCCAGCCGGCCGCCGCCGCCCTGAGCGCGGCTTTCGCCGGACGGGAGGTTCGCAAGACCTATGTCGCGCTGGTGTCGGGAGCGCCGTTCGAGGCGGCGTCCGGCGAGATCAACGTGGCGTTGGCGCGCTACCGGCCGAAGCCCGAACTGGAGCTGATGCGCGCCGCCCGGCCGGGCGATGCCAAGCCGCAGCCCGCGCTGACGCGCTGGCGTGTGCTGGCGTCCAGGGGAACCGTCCATCTGTTGTCACTGGCCCCGGAGACCGGACGGATGCACCAGATCAGGGCGCACCTGTCGCTGGCCGGCCGGCCGATCCTTGGCGACCCTTATTATGGCGGGGCGGCGACCCTTGCCGGACAGGCGATTCCGCGACTGATGCTGCACGCCGAGCGGCTTTCAGCTCCCCATCCCTCTGGCGGAACGTTCAGCGTTTACGCCGCCCCTCCGGCCGATTTCGGCGATGTCGTTTCCGCCGCAGGGCTCGATCTGGCAATGAGCGACGTCTGAGGCTATCAGACCGCTGACCATGTTGAACATTCTGCTCGTTGCGGTCGGGGGCGCCTTTGGCGCAGTTTGCCGGCACCTGCTCTCGCTGAGCGCACTCCGTGTGCTCGGTCCCGGGACGATCTGGAATTACGGCACCTTCACCGCCAACATTTTCGGCAGCCTGCTGATGGGCTTCCTCGCCGGGTGGCTGGCCTTCCGGGTTGATGGCGGGGCGCAGTGGCGCATGCTGCTCGGGACTGGCGTCCTGGGCGGGTTCACGACCTTCTCGTCCTTCTCGCTGGAGACGGCTTTGATGGTCGAACGGCGACAATACCTGCCGGCGGCGGGATATTCGCTTGGCTCGCTGGTGCTGGGCGTGATGGCGCTGTTTATCGGACTGTGGATCGCACGCCGGCTGTTTGCATGAGCTGGAATGCGGGCCAGGTGGTCAATCTTCCCGTCGAGGACGACGAGGCGGACACGCGTCTTGACCGCTGGCTGAAACGGAAATTCCACGGGCTGACGCAGGGCCAGATCGAGAAGGCGACGCGCAAGGGCGAAATCCGGGTCGACGGCGCGCGGGTGAAGGCCAGCACGCGATTGAAGGCGGGCCAGAGCGTGCGCATTCCGCCGATGGCGGAGCCAGACGATGCCAGGCCGCGCGCCGAGCACGCGAAGGTAAAATCCTCCGATGCGGACATGATGCGGTCGCTGGTGATCTACGAAGATGACCGGCTGATCGCGCTGAACAAGCCGCAAGGGCTTGCGGTGCAAGGCGGCACGGGGACGACGCGGCACATCGATGCGCTGTCGCGCGCACTGGTCGGCGACACTGAGGAAAAGCCGCGGCTCGTGCACCGGCTGGACAGGGACACCACCGGCGTTCTCGTGCTGGCGAAAACCGTCTCGGCGGCCAACCAGCTGGGGCATCTGTTCCGCTCGCGCGACCTTGAGAAAATCTACTGGGCGGTGACCGTTGGCGTGCCGCATCCGCGCGACGGAGAAATTCGCGGCTGGATGATCAAGTCGACCGGGCCCGGCGACGATAAGGAAAAGATGCGCCAGGCGGAGCAGACCGAGAAAGGTTCGGTGCACGCCGTCACGCAGTATTCCGTTGTGCAGAACGCGGGGCAGAAGGCGGCGTGGGTGGCGCTGAAGCCGGAAACGGGGCGCACGCACCAGCTGCGGTTTCACATGGCGGAGCTTGGCTGCGCGATTGTGGGAGACCGGAAATATACCTGTGACCGCGAAGCGCCGGTCGGCCTCGCCGAAGGCCTGCACCTGCACGCCCGCGCGCTGCGCTTGCCGTCGCTCAAGGGCGGCGCTCCGGTCGAGATCGTCGCCGACCTGCCGGCGCATATGCAGGCGACGTTCGAGGTGCTGGGGTTTGACTCCGGCGTGGCGGCCGATCCGTTCTTCCACCTGAAGCGGATGAGGCGGCGCTGAGCGAACCGGATGGAGGTCCAGCCTTGAAAGGGTTGAAAGGCGAAATCGACCAGCGGCCGAAGCGCTTCTACCAGCAGGCCGATGTGGCGCCCGCAAATGACGGCTGGGCTGTGGCGCTGGATGGCAAGCCTTTGCGGACGCCTGCGAAGCGTGGCCTGATCCTGCCGAACAGGGCGCTGGCGCAGGTGTTGGCGGACGAGTGGAACGCGCAGGGCGAGCGGATTGATCTCGCGACCATGCACGGCAACCGGCTGGCGAATGTGGCGCTGGATCATGCGCCGGCGGCGCGTGCTGACCTTGTCGCCGAAGCTGCGCGATACGCCGAGACCGATCTGGTCTGCCACCTCGCCGAGCGCCCGGGCGAGCTGGTGCGCAGGCAGGACGAGGCATGGGCGCCGCTGCGCGCGTGGGCGGAGACCGAGCTGGGCGTGCGGCTGATTCCGGTCGAGGGGATCATCGCTGCGCGGCAACCGGCGGAGTCGATCGCGGCGGTGCGGGACCATGCCGCGACCCTGGACGTTTTCCGGCTGACCGCGCTGGTTCACGCCATCGCGCTGTTTGGCTCGGCCGTGATCGGACTGGCGGTGGAGCGTGGCCGGATCAGCGCCGTTGAGGCTCATCGTCTGTCGCTGGTGGACGAGGATTTTCAGATTTCTCAATGGGGCGAAGACGCCGAAGCCGCGCGGCGGCGCAAGCTGATGCTGGCGGAAGCCATGGCGCTCGATCTGTGGTTTGATGCCCTCAGGACGTCCGAAACGGACTAGACGGGGCCCGCAATGGCTGTCGCCCGCCGCTTGCTCGCAGGCTTTTTGCTGGCGCTTTGCGTCAGCGGCGCCGCATGGGCCGAGCCGCGGCTGTTCTCGCGCGACGACTATGTTCTCTATTTCGCGCCGGGCCGCTTCGAGACCCGCTCGACCTATTATGGCAGTCACGGCGTCATGGAGGTTCTCAAGAACCGGACCGGAGCAAATGGCGCCAGGGCGACGCTGGCGCAAACGACGCGGTCGCTGGACGTCTCTGCGAACTACGATGTTTTGAGCGCCAGGTCCTTTTACAAGATCGTTTCGACCAGCGTGCAGGACATGGTCTGGGACGATGTGCGGAAGCTGTACGTGTACGGGTATTCGGACCGGGACTTCGATACCAACGACTCTGTTGTGTGGGAATCCCTCGACGACCGGATCGAAGTTTCGAAAGACGATATCAAGCGCGGCTTGCTGCACGATTTCTACAAGGAAGCCGATCGCCGCGCCTCGCGCGATGTCGCGCTGCTCGACAGGCAGTATCGTCATGACGTGGTGGGACTGTGGACGATGCAGTGCGCCTACATCCGGGACAACCAGTACGAGGTGGACTGCACGATGGAGCATCTGCCGACGCATCGCATCGAGCACTATTTCTATCGCCGCCTCGATCTCGTGAGCTGACCGCGCACGCGCCAAACGCTCCACGACGCGGGTGCGCCTGGAGGGATGCTGCCGTCTCGCCCTCAGGATTGAGGGCCGGGGACGCGGGGAACCCACGTCGGGTTGTTAGTCCGGGTGCGCCGTTGCCGGCGCCTGATGGCGCGGATCGCCCCACGTCCCCGCGGCCTGTTCTCGCCGGCCTCGCACAGGCCAGTCTTGTATGGGGGAGGTCTTTCACTCCCCTGGCGTTGGACGCCGGCGGCGTGCGGGCCGGGGCTGTTCGCCCCCGGTCCCCGGAAAC
>WGLW01000056.1 GCA_016125405.1 Alphaproteobacteria bacterium
ACGACGAAAAGCTGCGAAATGAAATTGCGCGCGCAAAGTCTAGTTGAACGAAGCCATTCGCACGTAAGTATTGATGGCGCGGTCGGCGCCAGTTCCGACCTCTCAAAATCGGCGCTGGAGCGTTTTCACACAGCCTCGGCCCATATCGGCCAGTCAGCATTTCGGCTAACGTCGAAGCATGGGGGATCCGTCTGTTTGTCCAGTTTTGTGAGCACGCTTCCTGCGATCAACGGCGAATGGTGCTGTCGTTCTTGAACGCTCTGTCGGGACAGACGGAGGTGTCCGGCGACACCGAATACACGTTCATCGTAACCCGCCCTTCCAGAAAGACGCGGGCGCGCGAAGGTCTGCTTGACTGGGAACGAGAAGGACTAATCCGGTGGAGCGAGACTCCGGCTTAGGCCCCCTTCGGCGATTTCCCGCCGGAAGTCGGGCGCCGGGCGGAGACCGAATCCGCTCAGTTCCGGACATTGCGGTTGACCGAAACCCTTGCCTTGTTCCGGCGCCCCCCAGACGCGCCTCCCAAAGGAAACCGGCGCGCCCCAAGGGGACGCGCCGGCTTTTTGTTCGTGGATTGGGGGGGAGGGCGGCGCCTAGGTGTGCTTCGCCGGTTTCTTCTTTTTCGCCGGGGCGCTGACCTTTTTCGGCTTCATCGCCGCGGCGGCGACCTTGGCCGGGGCCTTGGCTTTCGATTTCACCATCTTGCGGGCCGTTGGCGCGCGCTTGGCGGCGGCGGGTTTCCTGGCTGTCTTGCGGGCGGGCTTGCGCGAGGCGGCGGCGACGGTCTTCTTCTTCATCGACTTCGCAGCGGGCTTCTTCGCGGCAGGCTTCTTGGCGGTCTTGGTTTTCGTGGCGGCTTTCATGTTGGTCTCCGATCAGATGTGTGTTGGATGATGTTGTGTTGGTGTTGGTCGTGTGTGTTGGTCTGTGTTGGTCTTCGTATCGAACTGACGAATGTCAGAAGTGATGATGCCGCAATGTGTCGTGCGATCCTGAAAACTTCCTTGCTGAAAATGGGCGCGCGAATTTTTTCTCGAAAAAATTTCGCGCGCGATGGTCGTCGCCGAACGCCGTTGACGAATGTCGTTGATGAAGGTCGTTCGCGTTGTTGCGTCGTCGCGCCATGAAGTTCGTCGTCGCCGGCGCCGGCATAGGCGGTCTGTGTAGTGCATTGGCGCTGTCGCGTTGCGGCGTCGATGTCGACGTCATCGAACGTTCGCCGCAGATTTCCGAAGTCGGCGCCGGACTGCAGTTGAGCCCCAACGCCATGAAAGTCATCCGCGCGTTGGGCGTCGAAGACGCCGTCGCCGCGAAGTCGTGCCGTCCGGATGCGCTCGAACTTCGTCTTGGAAAGTCGGGCCGAACGGTGTTTTCGATCCCCATGGGCGATGAAGCGGTGCGTCGTTACGGCGCCGCGTATCTCCATGTGCACCGCGCAGACGTCATCGATGCGTTGCGCGCCGCCGTGGAAGACGCAGGCGTTCGTATCCGGTTGGGAACGGAAGTTGCCTCGTATGCCCAGGACGGAGACACCGTCAGCATTGGCCTGGATACCGGCGAGGTTGTCGTGGCGGATGGTCTCGTCGGCGCCGACGGACTGAAGTCCGCCGTCAGAAAGCGCATGTTCGGCCCTGAAGCGCCGTTGTTCACCGGCGCCGTTGCATGGCGCATCCTGTCGCCGGCGAACGTAGCGCCGGACCTGCCGAACGGCGCCGTCGTATGGGCGGGACGTCGGCAGCATGCGGTCACCTACCGGATACGCAACGGCGCGTTGATAAACTTCGTCGGCGTCGTCGAAGATCCGTCATGGCGCATCGAAAGTTGGCACGAGCCTGGCGATCCGGAAGCGTTGATGAAACGTTTCGCCGGATGGACGGACCCGTTGCGCCGCGTCATCGCCGCCGCCGAAGTCTGCAACCGCTGGGCCCTCTTCGACCGGAATCCGTTGCCGGAGTGGAGTCGTGGACGTGTGACGTTGTTAGGCGATGCATGTCATCCAATGCCGCCCTTCCAGGCGCAAGGCGCCGCAATGGCGATCGAGGATGCGTTTGTCCTGTCGCGATGTCTTGTAGCGGACGCCGGCAATCCGGTTGCGGCGTTGCGTCGATACGAAACGATCCGCCGGCCGCGAACAACGCGTATGTTGCAAAGCGCCCGCGACAATATGGATGTCTTTCATCGTTCGAACGCGTTAACGCAATTGGCGACGTACGGACCCATGCGTCTGGCCAATAGTCTGGCGCCTGCATTCGTTCGTTCGCGGCAGGACTGGATATACAGTCATGATGTTGCGCAGGAGCCGTTGTGATAGGGAAAGGCCCATGACGTTGTTGCGCCGCGCTGGAACCCTGTCGCTTCTGCTGTTTCCGCTGTTGTGTGCTTGCGAGGACAAGTCTGCGCCGCGCGTTGCGCTGTCCAGTCACGTTGCCGAGAACAACCCGAACCGCGGTTCGCTCTGGCCGATCCTGCTGCAACATTGTCTGCGCAACCCGTCATGCGATCCCATGGGCAAGTTCGGTGAAGGCGCCGGCCAAGCATCAGGCGTCGTTGGCGCGGTGACATACTTCGTTGAGTCCGCCGACGTCGTGAAAGAAGGCGGTAAGGACTATGGCGGTCGCATCACGCTCAGTATGATCGGGCCGCGCGGCTATGGCGGGAAGGCGGGACGCCCGCTCACGCTGGACGAGACGCCGGCCGACCTGAGAGCAACGCGGAAGCGAGAATCCTGGCTGTCGATCGAATACCGCGAACCTTCGGGCACGCCGGAACCCTATTTTCTGGCATTCCGCTCTGCGCAGCTGGCGCTGACGGTCCCCGGGGCGGACACGGCGAAGACGCAAGCGGCCATGATGAACCGCACTGGCGATTATGTCGCCGGACTCACTTGGGCAGGCGCCGCCAACCACGACGCCGACGGAGCGAAGATCGAAATCCAGGGCAAGGCTGGCGTCTTGCTGACGGGATATTCGATCGGCATGCCGTCCGATACGCCGTCACCGAACGAGGAGGCGGTCGCGCGGGGGTACGAGCCCTGGATGTTCTATATCTCTCGCAACCTGCGGGACGATCGCGCGGAGCTTGCGGGATTGATGAAGGCGATCGAGTCCGGCGAGACGCTGTCGCTGGTTATCTCGTCGCCCGGCGGTGTCATTCTCAAGGATTCGATCTACACGGTCGGCTTCTCCGACGCCCTGAAGGCGGCGAGTGCGGCCATGACGGATCCGAAGCTGGCGCTCGCGATTCCCGAACGCTGCGCCGCGTTTACCGGCAAGGAAAGCAGCGACTGGGCAAACTTGCATGTGTCGCCTGCCGAACAGACCTGCGATCCGAGAACGCCCGATCAGAAGCAGACGGTCGAGGCGGTCAAACCCGTTCAGTAACCAGGCAGGGCTTATTGAGCCTTGGCCTGCAACGCCTTCGCCTTGGCCATGCAGGTTTCCAGCGACAGGCGCGGCTTGCCGGCCTTGATGTCCGCAGCGGTCTTGTCCGCATAGGCGTCGGAGAGGGCGCCTAGCTGGGTGACATGGACAGCATGCTCGTCCAGCAGCTTGTCGGCCCCTTCGTTGGCGATGATCATGCCGAGATTTTCGTTCTTCATCCGAACGGCTTCCTGCGTTGGAGACAGGGGCTCGTCGCTGGGGCCGTATTTGGCGAAGATCACGCCTGAACAATAAAGGTCGTCCTTGGCTTCCTGCGACCCGACAGCCAGCGGGTGAGCAAGGGGCGGGGGAAGGGCGCTCGGCGGCTTGGGCTGCGGTGACGCCTGTGCGACCTGCGTTCCGGCCGAGGCTGGCGAGGCGGCGGTCGTCTGCGGCGCGGCGGGTGATTGCGCCTCGGTGGCGGGGGGATTGCTGCAGGCCGCGACGCCCAAAATCAGGGCGATCGAAAAGGCCGGTCCGCGAATGATCATGGTCTGCTCTCCCTTACCTGTCGCCGTGGATAGCCCACCTGAACATGCTGGCGAAACCCTTGAAAGGCCGCGCTCATGCAGGCGTGATCGAAGGGTGTACGGGTCCGCGATCGGCCCAGGATGACGTAACGGTCACGCTGGCCTCGGGGTGGACTCAGGCGTCCGCCGTCGCCCGGGCGAAGCGCTTGCGGTCGTTGGGATCGAGGAAAACCTTGCGCAGGCGAATGTTCTCCGGCGTCACTTCGACCAGCTCATCGTCCTGGATGTAAGCCAGCGCCTTTTCCAGGGTCATGCGGATCGGCGGCGTCAGGCGAACGGCCTCGTCCGAGCCGGAGGCGCGCATGTTGGTGAGCTTCTTGCCCTTGAGGACGTTGACCTCGAGATCGTTGCCGCGCGTGTGCTCGCCAATGATCATGCCTTCGTAGACCTTGACGCCGACGTCGATCATCATCGGTCCGCGATCTTCGAGGTTCCACATGGCGAAGGCCACGCTTTCGCCCGCGCCGTTGGAGATCAGCACGCCGGTATGGCGGCCCTGGATGGCGCCCTTGTGCGGCGCATAGCCGTGGAAGATGCGGTTCATCACGGCGGTGCCGCGCGTGTCAGAGAGCAGTTCGCCCTGATAGCCGATCAGGCCGCGCGTCGGCGCATGAAACACCAGCCGCGTACGGCCGACGCCCGAGGGGCGCATGTCCATCATCTCGGCGCGGCGTTCCGACAGTTTCTGCACAACGACGCCGGAATGCTCGTCATCGACGTCGATGGTGACTTCCTCGATGGGCTCCAGGGTCTCGCCGGTCGCCTCGTCCTTCTGCATCACCACTTTGGGGCGGGAGACGCCGAGTTCGAAGCCTTCGCGCCGCATGGTTTCGATCAGCACGGCCAGCTGGAGTTCGCCGCGGCCGGCGACCTCGAAGCTTTCCGATTCCGTCGAACGCGAGATGCGCAGGGCGACATTGCCTTCGGCCTCGCGCTGCAGGCGGTCCCAGATGACGCGGCTGGTGACTTTCTTGCCTTCTGTCCCGGCGAGCGGGGAATCGTTCACCCGGAATGTCATCGCCAGCGTCGGCGGGTCGATCGGCTGGGCTTCCATCGCCTGTGTGACTTCCGGCGCGCAGATCGTGTCGGCGACGGTCGCCTTGGTGAGGCCGGCGATCGAAACGATGTCGCCGGCGACCCCTTCATCAATCGGCGCGCGGGTGAGGCCGCGGAATGCGAGCACTTTCGATACCCGGCCGGTTTCGATCACCTCGCCCATGCGCGAGAGCGCCTTGACGGTCTGGTTCGGTTTAACCGAACCCGCAGCGACGCGGCCTGTGAGGATACGGCCGAGGAACGGGTCCGAGCCGATCGTGGTGCCCAGCAAGCGGAACGGTCCGGGCTGAACAGCGGGCGGCGGAACGTGCGCCAGAACGGTTTCGAACAGGGCATTCATGTCGGCGGTCTTCACCGCCGGGTCCTTGCTCATCCAGCCGTTCTTGGCCGAACCGTAGATGATCGGGAAATCCAGCTGCTCGTCGGTGGCGTCGAGGTTGGCGAACAGGTCGAACACCTCGTTGACGACTTCGTTGTGGCGCTCTTCCGGCTTGTCGATCTTGTTGACGCAGACAATCGGGCGAAGGCCGATCTTGAGGGCCTTGGAGACGACGAACTTGGTCTGCGGCATCGGCCCCTCGGCCGCGTCGACCAGCACGATCGCGCCGTCCACCATGTTGAGGATCCGCTCAACCTCGCCGCCGAAGTCAGCGTGGCCGGGCGTGTCGACGATATTGATGCGCACGTCGTTCCAGACGACCGAAGTGGCCTTGGCGAGGATGGTGATGCCGCGCTCGCGCTCCTGGTCGTTGGAATCCATCATTCTTTCCGACGTCTTCTCGTTCTCGCGGAAGATCCCGGATTGTTTCAGGAGGCAGTCGACCAGCGTGGTCTTGCCGTGGTCGACGTGGGCGATGATGGCGATGTTGCGCAGTTGCATGGCTTTGCGGGCGACTTTTCGGGTGTGGGGAGGCTTCTTTTGCGCGCCCTCTACAGGGATTTTGCTGCAAAAGCGAGGGGAGGGGCTGCCAGAGACGCGTCTCGGGCGTTGATGGCGGGCCGCGAAGGCCGCCCGGGCCGCTGCGGCGCACGGTTGCCGGCGCCCCCGCCGGGATCGTTAATGTCCCCGGGAACGGCCCGGCCTGCCAGCAAAGGCGCCCTGACCATGAGCTTTCTCGCCAAGCGCCTCGCTCCCGGCGAATCCCTGATCTACCGGGGCCGGTTCCACGTCATGCAGCAGATCTACGCCTGGGGTGCACTCCTGCTTCTGGGGGTCATCCTGGTTGGCGTCTATATCTGGCTGCGCGAGATGGTGCGGCTCAACACCACGGAATTCATCGTCACGAACCGGCGGGTGATGTTGAAGACGGGCTGGCTCAGCGTGCATGTCGATGAACTGACGCTGGGCTCGATCGAAGGCGGCGAGGTCGACGAATCGATTCTCGGCCGGCTGTTCGGCTATGGCCGGCTGACCATGCGGGGTCGCGGCGACACGCATCTTCACTTTCCCACCATGGCCAGCCCGAATGCGTTCCGGTCCGCGGCGGAAGGCGCCCGCATCGCCGAGGAGGACCGGATCGCGGGTGAGAGACGCGAGCCGCCAGCCTCAACGCCTCTGCCGGCGGGCTAGCCGGGAAAGGTTTGCAGGCCGAGACTTTCTCCCACGCCGTTGCGCATGAACATGCAGTCCGAGCTTTCGTGGCCCTGCGGGAAGCACAGCATCGGCAAGCCTTGCGACCGGATCGCCAGATAGCCTTCACGATCGACGCCCTCTGCGGGGTAGAAGGGAAATTCTCCCGCTATCGGCGTCGCGGCCCCTTCCGGCCAGTCAGGCAGCTGGCCGGAGTCCGGATAGGCCGACAGGCCCTGATCGATCCACTCGGCCAGCGCCGTCTTCATGGCCGGCGGATCGGCCGCGTCCATCAGCCCGAAGACATCCAGCGTGCGCGCCGACCAGGTATAGAGAGGGATGCCGGCCGCATCTCGAATGTCGAGCAGCACGACGGCCTTGGCGCAGGCGGCGCCGAAGGTTCGCGCTTCGATCGTAACGCCGTCGCCGATCCCTTTGTCCTTTTGGGCGGGCCAAGCCTTCTGGGTCCGGGCATCGCACGCTCCGGGCGCCGCCTTATCCGCCGCCAACGGCGGGGATTGCCCATGACAGCTGGCCGTCAGCGCCGCCGCCAGGAAAATGGCAGGGACATATCTCACGGCGGGATTGCGGTCAGTGCTGGTTTTGTTGCTTGACCTGGTCTTCCTGCGCCGCCGCACGGTCTTCCGCATTCCATTCAACCGTCGGCGCTGCGCCGGTCGCGTAGTCTTTCGACTTCTGAGCCAACCGGTTCATCGAATCCTTCAGCTGGCCCTTGGTCGCCGCCATGTTGCGCGAGGCCGTCTGGCCGACGCCGACCGCGTCGTTGAAGTCGGAGAACTCCGCGCCGAGAAACACGACTTCCCAGCCTTTGGCGCGGGCGCGATCCAGGGCCGCCTTGGCGCCATCGCGCGTTACTTCCCGGGAGGCGTTTTCCTGGCCGTCGGTCATGATGACCAGAACCGCCTTTTCGGGATGATCCTGCTCGGCAAGGGCCACCATTCGGCCGATCGCGTCATAAAGGGGGGTGGTGCCGCGCGGCGTCGCATCGGCGTCGGTCACCTTCTTCCAGTTGGCGGGGTCGACGTCGTTGCGCAGCACGTCGAACTTCAGCCCGTTCATGCTGTCGAACGCCGCCAGCGTGATCTCGGCGTCGACCTTCGGTCCGCCGTCCAGCGATCCCAGCTCTTCAGCGTAGGCGTTGACCGAAGAGAGCGCCTCCGTCCAGCGGCTCTCCATCGAGCCCGTGCGATCCAGCAGAACGTAGGAGTGGATGCGCGCTGGCTGTCCCCCGGTCGAAACCGGCGATTTGGCCGATGCGGCAAGCGGGGCCGCCGAAAGTGCGAGCAGGGCGGCCAGTGTGGCGGTGAGCGTGGTGCGTGCGGTTGTCATCTTCATGGTCCCCAAACGAAGGATGCCGAATGCGACTCTACTGGGCGCCGAATGAACCTCCCGGCGCAAAACCCTGAACCGAAAGCGGTTCGGTCTTCGCCGCGCCATCGCTTCCGGGCGGAAGCAGGCGGCTCGGCGCGGGCGGCTTGGCGGCCGCCGTGTCGGTGATGAAGGGCAAAGGCGCGCCGGCCGCGGCAAGGGTGATCAGCGAGACGGCGAAGGCCGAAAATGCAAGGCGGAGAGTTGTCTTCATGGCGGCGCGTCCCTGCGTCGCGAGGCGGAGCGCCTCTCCGACGGAACAACGCTCGCAGCCGAATGCGACAACTTGTCGTGCCGAAATGGGGCGAAACAGCGATTTGTCGCGGTGAGACAGAGGCCGCAGGTTAATCCGGCGGCCGACCGGCGGTTTTCAGGCGGTCAGTCCGGCGTGTCTTCGGGCTTTGGCGCTTTGGCGGCTTTTGCCTTGTTCTTGCGCGAAGCGAGGTTGAGGATTTCGACGAAAGCCGAGAACGCCATCGCCGTGTAGACATAGCCTTTCGGCACGTGAACGCCGAAGCCGTCCGCAACCAGCACCATGCCGATCATGAACAGGAAGCCCAGCGCCAGCATCACCACGGTCGGGTTGGCGTTGATGAAGCGGGCGAGGGGCCCTGAAGCCAGCAGCATCACGCCAACGGCCACGATCACGGCGGCGAACATGATCGGCAGGTGATCGGTCATTCCAACCGCGGTGAGGATGGAATCGATGGAGAACACGATGTCGAGGATCAGGATCTGCACGATCGCGGCGCCGAAATTCATCGCCGCCCGGCCGCCGATCGAGGGCTCATGCGATTCGCCCGGCTCCATCGTTTCGTGGATTTCCGTCGTCGCCTTCCAGACCAGAAAGGCCCCGCCGGCGATCAGGATCAGATCGCGCCAGGAAAAGGCGGTCTCGAATGTCGGATGACCGCTCTCGCCGATGGGCCCCTCCAGCCCGAGATTGAAAACCGGCGTCGTCAGCCCCACCAGCCATGCGATGACGGTGAGCAGCGCGAGCCGGAGGACGAGGGCGAGGCTGAGGCCTATGGTTCGTCCGGCCTTGCGCTGGCTTTCCGGCAGCTTGTTGGTCAGGATCGAGACGAAGATCAGGTTGTCGATCCCGAGCACGATCTCCATCACGATCAGGGAAACCAGCGCAGCCCAGGCAGCCGGGTCTGTGACCAGCGCGGCGATATCCATGTCGGACGATTCTCCCTCGACTCGCGAATCTCTAGGCTGTTCCGGGCCGGGAGTTAAGAGGCGCCGCGGGAACGCCGCCCGGTCGCCGCGTCAGGCCAGCTTCAAACGCATGATGTGTTCGTCGTCCAGCGTCTCGCCAACCCGGAACTTGTAGGCGCCGACGGTCTCGAAGCCGCGGCTCTTGTAGACGGCGATGGCCCGCTCGTTCTGCTGCCAGACACCGAGAAAGAGATCCGCTGCGCCGCGCCGGCGGGCTCGCTCGATCGCCCATGTCAGAAGGATCCGCCCGACGCCGACGCCCTGACGGGCCTGGTAGACATACACGCGATGCAGCTCCAGCGCCGGGCCGGGCCCGGTTTCGATCGGCAGCTTGCAGGGTCCGATCTTGCAATAGGCCACCATCCGCTTGCCACTCAGCGCGACCCTCACCTCGACTTCGGGGTCGGCGAGATCGGCGGCCATCTTCTCGATCGAATAGGTTTCCTCGAGATGATGCACGAGATCGGCCGGCGGATAGAGGTGGCCAAAGGTTTCGATGAAGGTCTCGCGGCCGATCTCCGAGAGTTCGGCGGCATCCGCCATAACGGCGTCGCGAAACGTCATCTCCCGGTCGACCAAGTTCAGACCCTCTTATCTTCTTGCCGGTTTCGCCGAGGGAGTCGCCCCGGCCGGCGCCGCCGGCTCGTCGGCACGGCAAGCATAGACGAACTCCCGCACGGCGTCGCCCAGCAACACGAGGCGGGCGAGCGACCACACGCCGGTACGGTCGAAGGCGCTCATCGGATCGGTCAGCCGGCCAGCCAGGTCGCGCCGTGGCGCAATCCAAGCTTCAACCAGCTTTTCGGCGGATTCATGGTCAATCAGTTTCGGGGCGACGCCGTCGCGCTGGCCCGAGGCGATGACCAGCGTTGCAAGTTCGCTCTGCTGGCGCGGCAGGTCGTCGGCGACACGCTGCAGCGCCAGGCGATCCCAGTGGTCGCGCGGCTCCAGGTCCCGTGCGGCGGCGCGCATGCGGTCCAGGCCAAGCTGCCGGCCGACTTCATGCTGCACGCACGCGACCGCCATCAGCGGCCAGCCCGACCGGTCGGCGATATCGATGGTTTCGCGCGCCGAGGCGAGGGCGCGCACAAGCCCGACATCGCGGGCGAGATCGTCCGGCGCGCCCGCAAGCCGGTACCGTTCGGCGCGAGCCTCGCAGCGCGACATCACCAGCGGCGACAGCGCCTTCGGCAGGATCGCGCGCATGTCGCGGACGCGGTCGCGATAGCGGGCGATGACGTCGCCGGCGCCGCCGTGATGCATCAGCGCGCCATCGCCGGCGAAGGCGCTCGCCAGCACGCGCAGGTTGGCGGAGGTTTCTTCGGCCATCATGATCTGGGCGGCGGCTGGCGCCTTTCCGTCCAGCGCGTTGATGCGTTCGAACAGGTCGTCGAAGTGGAAGACCGCATAGGCCGCCTCAACCGCCTGCGCGACAAGGCCGGCGTTGACGCCTTCCGCATCGCGCTTCTGCGCCGCGAAGGTCGGGCCTGTCAGGTTGACGATGCGGTTCGACAGGCGCGTGGCGATGATCTCGCGCCGCAGCCGGTGTTTCCTGCGGGCCGCCTCGAATCCGCGCACGGCGTCAGGAAAATATCCGGCCAGCAGGGATTCGAAAGCCGGATCGTCCGGCGCGTCCGAAGCGATCAGCGAATTGAACAGGTCGATCTTGGCGTAGGCCATGATCACGGCGAGCTCCGGGCGGGTCAGGCCCAAAGAGCGATCCCGCAGGCTGCGGAAGCCTTCCGGCGAGGGCAGGCCCTCCACCGCGCGCGCCAGGCGCCCCTGGCTTTCCAGCTGCTCGATGAAGCGTTCGTGGCTGTCGATGTCGGCGGCGGCGCTGGCCTCCATGATCGAAAGCGCGCCGGTCTGATCGTAATTGTCCTCGAGCACGAGCCGGGCGACGTCGTCGGTCATGCGCTCCAGCAGCGGATTGCGCTGGTCGGCCTCCATCGCCTTCGAGGCGATGGCCTCGGTCAGCAGGATCTTGATGTTGACCTCGTGGTCCGAGGTGTCGACGCCGGCCGAGTTGTCGATGGCGTCGGTATTGATCCGGCCGCCATGGCGGGCGAACTCGATCCGTCCCGCCTGGGTGACGCCGAGATTGGCGCCTTCGCCGATCACCTTGGCCCTCAGGTCGCGCGCATCGACGCGCAGCACGTCATTGGTCTTGTCGCCTGCGTCGGCGTTGGATTGCGTCGAGGCCTTCACATAGCAGCCGATGCCGCCGAACCACAGCAGGTCCGTCTCCGCGGTCAGCAGCGCCCGGATCAGCACGTCCGGCGCCACGGCGGCGTCGCCAAGTCCGGTCAGCGCCTGGATTTCCGGACTGAGCGGGATCGACTTCGCGGAGCGCTCGAACACGCCGCCGCCCTTGGAGATCAGCGCCCTGTCATAATCCGCCCAGGATGAACGCGGCAGGTCGAACAGGCGCCGGCGCTCCGCGAAGGCCGCGGCGAGGTCCTGCGGGTCGGGATCGATGAACACATGGCGATGGTCGAAGGCGGCCAGCAGCCGGATGACCGGCGACAGCAGCATGCCGTTGCCGAACACGTCCCCCGACATGTCGCCGATGCCGACAACGCTGAAGGGCTGTGTCTGCGTGTCGTGGCCGCGTTCGCGGAAATGTCGCTTCACGGCTTCCCACGCCCCGCGCGCGGTGATGCCCATCTTCTTGTGATCGTAGCCGGCCGAGCCGCCGGAGGCGAACGCATCGCCCAGCCAGTAGCCGGCGTCTGCGGAAAGCTGGTTGGCGATATCCGAGAAGGTGGCCGTGCCCTTGTCGGCCGCGACCACGAGATAGGGATCGTCGTCTTCCCAGGCGATGACGCTCTCCGGCCGCACGGTCTTCCCGCCGATCAGGTTGTCGGTGAGCTGGAGAAGGGCGCCGACGAAGACCTTGTAGGCTGCGATGCCCGCCGCCTGGATGGCTTCCCGAGGGCCAGCCGGCAGGTTGCGCGGATAAAAGCCGCCCTTGGATCCCACCGGCACGATCACGGCGTTCTTGACCTGCTGCGCCTTCACCAGACCTAACACCTCGGTGCGGAAGTCATCGCGCCGGTCCGACCACCTGAGGCCGCCGCGCGCCACGGGCCCGAAGCGCAGGTGCACGCCCTCGACATCCGGCGACCAGACGAAGATTTCCCGGTAGGGCCTCGGCAGGGGCAGGGGATCCGCCTCGTTGCTGGCGATCTTCACGGCGATGTGGCGGTACGGGTGTCCGGCCTCGTCCCGCATGTAGAAATTGGTGCGCACGCAGGCGCCCACCAGCGTCGCCAGCCGGCGCAGCACGCGGTCGGCGTCAAGCGTCGCGACCTGCTCGAGCTGGTGCTCCAGACGTTCGACCACCAACTCGGCGGAGCGTTTGCGCGCGTCCAGGTCGCCGCCGGCCTTGGGATCGAACTTGACGGCGAACAGCTTGAGCAGGTTGAGCGACAGGTCCGGATAATCGCACAGCGCCGCCACCTGCACCTGTTCCGATGGATCGAGGCCGGTCTGGCTGCGATAGCGCGCCAGCGTTCGCAAGAGCGCGGCGAGACGCCAGTCGACGTCGAGCGCGACAACGAGCCGGTTGAACCGGTCGTTCTCTGTTTCCCGTCTCCAGATCGCCTCGAACGCATGCTCGAAACAGCTGCCCAGCCGCTTCTGTCCGGGCGGCCGGGTCAGGGTGAGGTCGTGCACGAAGACGATCGTGTCGGGCTCGCCGCCTGCGCCGGCGAACCGGATCGGATGTCCGAACTCCGCGCGGACATGCAGGCCCATGCGTTCCAGCACTGGCACGATTTCCGCCAGGTCGAGGGCTTCGCCACGGTGATAGATTTTTACTCGCGTGACGCCGGATTCGAAATCAGGTCCCCAGACCCGGGTCTTCAGCGCCTGGTCGGGTGGCGTCATCTCGATCGCCATCAGGTCGGCGAGACCTTCTTCCGGGTCAAACGCCTCTTTATAGGCGGCGGTGAAGCGGGCGACGCCCGCCAGCGCCACGCATGCGCCAGCCGAGCGCGCCGAGCGTTCGAGCGCGTCCTCCCAGCTCTCGAACAGCTTGCGCATCTCGAGATCGAGGGCGTCCTCGTCGGGTTCCGGATGGCCGCGATTGAGGCCGATGATCAGGTGGACGCGAGCAAGCGGGCCCTCGTTGAAGGCGGGATAGAAGGCTGACGCCCGCCCGCCATACGCCTCCGCGAGAATCCGGTGCGCGCGCGTGCGGAGTTCGGACGTATAGCTGTCGCGCGGCACGAAGAGCAGGGCGGAGACATAGCGGTCGAACCGGTCGCGCCGGATGAAGAGCTGGGTGTGCGGGCGTATCTGGAGATGCAGCACGCCCTGGCTGATGCGCGCGAGATCGCTCTCCGATATCTGGAAGAGTTCGTCGCGCGGATAGTTCTGCAGCACGGCCTCGAGCCGCTTGCGCGTGAAGCGCGATCCATCGTCATTGGCGGCCTTCACGCGCGCAAGCTTGCGCCGGATCAGCGGCGTTTCATCGGCCGGCCGGATATAGGCTGACGAGGTGAAAAGGCCCACAAAGCGCGTTTCGCCCACCACGCCGCCACGCGCGTCGTAGCGTTTGACGCCGACATAGTCGGCATGGGCCGCACGGTGCACGCGCGAGACGAAACTCGCTTTGGCGACAATGATCGGCGAGGGCTCGTTGAGGAAGACGCTGATCGCCGGCGTGACGATGGTGGGCTCGGCCGCACGCGACAGCACGTTGCGGTCGAAATCGGCGAGGATGCCGAGGCCGGATTCGCGATCGACCACCGGCTCCTCGGCCGCCAGTTCGCCGCGCGGCCCGCGCGCGAAGGTGTAGTCGCGCGCCCCGAGGAACGTGAAATTGTCGGCCGCCAGCCAGCTGAGGAATTCACGCGCCTCCTGGATTTCGTCCGCCGTGCGCTCAGCGGTGACGGGCAGCTGCGCCAGCCGTTCGGCGGACGCGGTCATCTTGGCGCGCATTGCATGGAAGTCGGCGTTGACGACGGCGACGTCCTGGAAGGTTTCCTCCAGCCGCTTCTGCAGGTCGGCGCGCTGGGCGTCGTCCAGCGGCGGCAGGTGGATCTGGATCAGCGAGCGCTGGCCGTCGACGCCCGGCAAGACCGGGTGCAGCAGCGCGCTCACTTCCAGCCGGGCGTTCTGGCAGGCGATGATGGCGCTATCGACCAGGAAGGACATGTCGGGGCCGACAATTTCAGCCACGTCCAGCCGCAGCGGACGGTTCCCCATGCCGGTCGCGCGGCGGGTGCGGATCACCTGGGCCGTCGACGTCTGGTTGTCATAATTCAGTTGCCAGAGATCCAGCGCCAGAACCGCAGCATCCTCGGTGGTCAGCTGCAGGAAGTCTCCGGTGAAGGCGTCGGCGCGGTATTTCTCGAGATAGGGCGCAAGGGCGTTGACGCCCGGGCCGCCCTCACGGGCGGCGATCTTCTCGACTGCTGCAAGCAGGCTTTCCTTCGAGAAGGCGAGTTCGAACGTCCGGGTCAAGCGGCCTCCAGAACCCCATGGCGCACGCGCGGCGAGACGAGTGCTAGCCCCGGGTCAGGATTGCGGCAAGACGTCGGATGGCCGGGAAATCTGCGGGGCATGGCCGATCGGACTGTATTCGCCGGGTTTGCCGTCTTCCGAAAGCAGAATGGCGATCCAGCGGGCGCCGGGAATCTGCGCCAGCACGATCATGATCAAAACGGTGAGCGGCGCGGACAGGAACATTCCGGTCAGGCCCCAGAGGGCGCCCCACACGGCCAGCGACAGCAACACCACCAGGGCCGAGATGTTGAGGCTGGAGCCTGTCATGCGCGGCCCGACGAAATTCCCGATGGCGAACTGCCACACGCTGACGGCCCCGAACACGATGAGGGCGCACCACATGGGGTCGGTCGGCATGTAGTCGGGCCAGGTCGCCTGGGCCACGGCGAAGAGGGCGGGCAGGAAGGCGGCGATGATCGAGCCGATGGTCGGAATGTAGTTCAGAACGAAGATGACGAAGGCCCAGAACAGCGCATTGTCCAGCCCCACGGCCAGCAGGGTGATATAGGTCAGCGCCGTGGTGATGATGCTGAGCGCCGTCTGCACCCAGAGATACTGCTCCATCGCCCGCCGGATTTCCTTCATCATCGCCACCGCCTGGTCGCGATGGTCGTGTTTGGGAAACAGCCGCACGATCTTGCGCGGAAAGCTTGCGGCCGAAACGTAGAGAAACGCCACATAGATGAGGATCAGGATCAGGTCCGAGGCCATGCCGCGCACCGAGGTGAGGACAGGCTGGACAAATCTCACGCTGGCGTCGCTGAACAGCAGCGTCGACAGTTTTGGCGCATCGCTCAGGCCCAGCATGGCGTAGACCTGCGCGATCAACTGGTTGATGCGCACTTCATAGTGGTCCGACTTCGCCGCGAAATCGACCACCGCGCCGCGCAGCACGCCAATGCAGACCACCACCGTGCCGGTGACGATCGAAATGGCGATGAGGTGGGCGACCCAGGCGGGCAGTTTCGGCGCGGGCCGGCGGATCTGGCGGGCGAATCCCTCCATCACCAGCCAGACGAAGATGGCGAGCGCGAAGGGCGCCAGGATTTCAGCGCTTTCATGCAGCACGAAGCCGATCGCAGTGGTGGCGATGATCCAGACGCCGACGCTCATATAGCCGCGCGCCGGCGCGGCGGGGTGCGCCGGGCTTGCCGTCGCTTCGGACGGCGCATCGCTGTCTGGCAGGCCGGTCTGGTCGTCCATGGCGCAAGCCTTAAATCCCCGCGCGTCACAAGGAAAGCGGTCGCCTCGTCGATCCCCCAGGCTAGGGCGCGGTGCGGCCAGCCAAGCCACTGGATTCAGCCGGAATTGGCCGGAAAGTTAAAGTCGCGAAGGCCGGGCGCCGGAATCGCCGCCCGCGTGTTTGCCGGGCCGGGGCGCTCTGCTAGACCACACGCTCAGGGGCGGCCGAGCCAGGCGATCTTTCGGGAGCAGGACGACATGACCGACTCGATCCTCATCGGCGGCGGCGGAACCGATTACGCCGAACAGCAGAAGCTTCTGCTGGCGCGCGCCAACCGCCACGGCCTGGTGGCCGGCGCCACCGGCACCGGCAAGACGATCACATTGCAAACCCTGACCGAGCAGTTTTCCGCCGCCGGCGTGCCGGTCTTCTGCGCCGACGTGAAGGGCGACCTGTCGGGTGTCTCGGTCCCCGGCGATCCCAATGGCAAGCTGGCGCCCAAGCTGGAGGAGCGCGCCCAGAAGATCGGCATGGGCGCCATGACCTACGGCGCCCCGCCCACCATCTTCTGGGACATATTCGGCAAGAAGGGTCACCCCATCCGGGCGACCGTGTCCGAAATGGGCCCGCAGCTTCTCGCCCGACTGCTGCAGCTCAACGACACCCAGGAAGGCGTGCTGACGATCGCCTTCCAGTACGCCGACGACAACGGCCTCCTGCTGCTCGACTTCAAGGACCTGCGCGCCCTTCTGGTCGCCGTGTCGGACAACGCCTCCGACATCCAGAAAACCTACGGCAATGTCGCCCCGGCCTCGGTCGGCGCCGTGCAGCGCCAGCTCTTGATGCTGGAGAGGGAAGGGGCGCCGCAATTCTTTGGCGAGCCCGCCCTTGAACTGGCCGATTTCATGCGCACCACAATCGATGGGCGCGGCTATGTGAACCTGCTCGACGCCACCACCCTGATCAACTCGCCGCAGCTCTATTCCACCTTCTTGCTCTGGCTGTTGTCGGAACTGTTCGAACAGCTTCCCGAGGTCGGCGATCCGGAGAAACCGAAACTGGTCTTCTTCTTCGACGAGGCCCATCTCCTGTTCAACGATGCGCCCAAGGCGCTGGTCGACAAGATCGAACAGGTGGTCCGCCTGATCCGCTCGAAAGGCGTCGGCATCTATTTCGTGACGCAGAACCCGCGCGATCTGCCGGATACCGTGCTCGCCCAGCTCGGCTGCCGCATCGAGCATGCGCTGCGCGCCTATACGCCCACCGAACGCAAGGCGGTGAAGGCGGCGGCGGAAAGCTTCCGTCCCAATCCGGCCTTCGACACCGAAGCGGTCATCTGCGAACTCGGCACGGGCGAGGCGCTGGTCTCGACGCTCGACGTCAAGGGCGCGCCCACCATCGTCGAGCGCACGCTGGTGCGTCCGCCGTCCTCCCGCATGGGACCGGCGACCGACGCCGAGCGCGCGGCCATTCAGGCGCAAAGCCCCGTTTCGATGAAATACGACACGCCGGTCGACCGGGAATCCGCCTACGAAATCCTCAACCGCAAGGAAGCCGAGGCGGCGAAACAGGCGGCCGACCTCAAGGCCCAGAAAGACCAGGAAGCCGCCCGCGTCGCGCAAGCCAGAAAAGATGCGGCTGCAGCCGCCGCCGCGCGCAAGGCCGCGCCAAAGGCGACGGCACGCCGCCGCTCAACGCGGCAGACGCCGCTCGAGGCCGCCACCAACACCATGATGCGCACCGCCTCGCGCGACCTCACGCGCTACATCCTGCGCGGCATACTGGGCGGCCTGAAGCGCTAGGGGCGGGAGCCCCGCATCCCCGGCGAAGGCCGGGGCCCGGCGGCTCTATCCCCCAGCCAAGACCCAGAATCCCCAGCAACCGCCGCGTTCGGGAATAAAGTTATCCGACACCCTTGTGAGTGGCCCGATCATCGCGGGCATGACGCAAGCGCCTTCACAGTCATATCGGGGTCGGCTCCC
>WGLW01000045.1 GCA_016125405.1 Alphaproteobacteria bacterium
CGAATTCATCCAGCGTCATGTCGCCGGAGTGCATTGCGCCGAGAAGGGCGGCGGCCTGTGGGCTGAGAGTCAGCAGCTGCGACTCTGGATCCCAGCGCCAGAAGCCGATCGTTCCGGAAACCTCAAACGCGGTGTCGATGCGCGCTGCGGCGCTCAGCGCTTCCTTCGCTCGTTCTGCATCGTTTTCTCGCGCGCGATGAAGCTTGGCTATGGCCTGCAGCAAACCCGTCACCGCCAGGGCAGGTGCAGCCAGAAGCAGCAAATACATAAAGGCGCGGTTCAGGTCGCCGAGATCAATAATCGGCGCAGGCCCCGATACACAGGCGCCAAGGTCCGAGCCGGAAATGGGCGAACAGGCCAGAGCGGTTCGCCGCCCGTTCACGGTCTTGAACATGGTGGCCGGGGGCGAGTTGGACATGGATACAAGCGTCACCTCATGGCCATCGAGCGCCGGCAGAAGTGACTGGCTGGATCGCAATCCGGAAACCCAGGTTCCGTCATTGCTCTGGGCATAAACGCGCACGCTGTTCTGGTCCGCAAGCTGCGCCCATGCCCCGTTGGATGGCGACCGTTCGCCCACCGCATCGAACGGTACGCCCCTGCGAATTGCATCCAGGGATGCGCCCCCAAGCAACAGGCCTTCCATCCGGGCCCTTGAGGATACGAGTTCGGCGCGCACCTGACCCGAAATAGCCAACGCATTGCGTGATTGTTCGACGAGGATGGCGCGGTCTGCGTCCTTCCGCTCCTCCCAAGCCTTAAGAGCCAGCGCGCCCCCGAAGGCCGCTACCAACAGGACGAGCATACTCCTTGACACCGCGCGGCGCGGCGCCTGTCCAGACTGGACCATTTTCTCGAATGGGCTCGGCTTCCCCACGGTTCACTCCGATTGCCGGAGTAACCAGCATTGGATTCGAAAAATGGTGAAACCGTTAACCGAGGCTTAACTGTGTTTTGGCGCGCGGAAAATAGCCGGCTGATCCTGCCCAGGCACTTGTAAAATCAGGGATAACTCAGCGGCGACGGCAAAATTGTCACTGTGCTCGACGCCTGTGTTCAGGCGGCCGTGCGTTCAAGTCTCGCTCTGCGGTCAAAAAAGGCCGGGTCAATTGTCGGGCGGCCAAAGAGATAGCCCTGAGCATATCGCACGCCGGCATCCAGCAATGTCGCCTTTTCGGCTTCGGTCTCGACCATTTCTCCGATGGATGCGATCCCGAGTTCGGTGCACATCCGGGCGACATTCCGCATGAGGGCCATTCCGCGGCTGCCGCCAGCGCCGGCTTTCAAAAGACTGCCGTCAAACTTGAGGCCATCGACTTCCAGTGCGCGCAGGTAGCCGAACGAAGCTGCGCCGGATCCGAAATCGTCCAACGAGACGCCAACACCACTCGTCCGGAACTGACCGACAGAATGGGCTGCGGCGTCGAGATCGAGAATTTCGGCAGATTCCGTCACTTCGACGATCAAGCGACTGGGGTGAAAGTCATGCCCCGATATAACCGCCTGGAGTTCTCGAACGATCTCGGTGCGCTGAATGGACTCTCCAGAGATGTTTACGGCGAGTCGAAAGGCTGGATTGGAGTCAGCGGCCAGCCGGGCGGCTGCCGCGCTCACCATTATGTAATCCAGATGGCAAATCTGTCCGCTCTTTTCAGCCGCAGCAATGAGACTGGCGGGCGAGTCTTCCCCATCAAAGCGCGCCAGCATTTCGAAGTGGCTCAGAGCGCCGGATCGCAAATCGATGACGGGTTGCCGGGCGGCATGCAGATGTCCGTTCATCACGGCGTCGCGAAACCTTTCGGCCATAAGGTCCTCGGTGCGATCGCCGCGAATACGTGTGGTCGCAGGGATGCGGGAGACTGAAAAACTGAAAGTATCAGGCGCCGCACGATTGCGTTGAATGATGATCCTGCGGCCCCCTTCCACAGACGATGTGTCTTCCCATGCCACGCGCCTTCCAGGTCCGAGCGCCCACATGTCCTCCCGCAACCGGCGCGTCTCGCCTTCGCTAATCAGGTCGAGTGCGTTCTTTCCGATCAGGCGATCACTCGATGGGTGATGCAGAAGGTAGGATTCTCCCGCAGCCTCGGTGATGTATCCGCTGGAGTCTGTCGAAAGCAGCAAGTCCGACGCCGCGAAGGCGAACTGGCGGACTGTTTCGCCATCCAGATGTGCAAGCGACATTTCGAGTGTCCGCAGCGTGAGGCCAGCGTGAAGGCTAGCCACGCATGATTAGTCACTCGTTAACGATAATTGGGCTGGGCGCCGTTAGATCATTCGCGATCCGCCAGCGCCCTGCTGATGATGTCGCGGGCATTTTTCGACAAATCGGCTTCAGACAGACGACCGAGCTCCGCCTGGGCTTTGTCCCGGCGGGTGGCGTTGAAGGCGCGCCAGCTTTCGAACGAGGTCAAGAGCCGCGCGGACAGCGCCGGGTTGAGCGGGTCGACTTTAAGGATCAGGTCGCCCAGGAACCGATAGCCCCAACCATCGGCGGCATGAAAGCCAACCGGATTGTTCATCGAGAATGAGGCGGCCAGCGATCTGACCCGATTGGGGTTCTTGAGATCGTAGTCCGCGCGTGCCGACAGTCTTTGCAGGCGGTCGCGGAGATCCGTGCGGACCGCCATGGCTTGCACGCCGAACCATTTGTCCATGACCAGTGGCAAACCCGACCACCGGGCCTCAAACGATCCCAGCGCTCGATCGAAAGCGCCGCTGTCGATATTTGAGAGAGCGCCGAGCGCTCCGAGTCGCTCTGTCATGGTGGTCGCAGCATCGAGAGCCCGAACAATACGATCCTGGTGCGACTTTCCGAGGCTTGAGAGCAGGGACAGCGCAGCGGATTTCAAGGCCCGGCGACCAGCTGACGCGGCCGAAGCATCGAAGGCGCCGCTTTCCTTCTGTTCAGCAGCGGCAACGAGCTGTTCTTCGAGGCGGCGCGCGACAGCGCGGCGGACTCCAAGCCTGGCGACGTGAATCGCATCGGGATCCGCATCTTTCATGTCCAGGATAAGTTCGCCAACCGTCGGAAGGTAGAGGAGAAGCGCAGCATAGGCCGGGTCGTCGACGGCTCGTGCGACCGCGTCGCGCGTCGCGGTCAAAAACGCATCCAGTCGCGCTGGGTCCGGCTCCTCATCTCCCGAGCCCGCTGCATCAAGAATAAGCGCGCGCGCAATTGACTGAAGACCCTCCCACTGGGCGAACGCATCGTCATCGGCGCCCGCCAGCGCTGCGCGTGCCGCTTCGCCAAGATCATCGGTCAGGCGTATCGGCGCCGAAAAGCCGCGGTTGAGAGATGGGTAGGGAGCAGAGGAGACTTCCGAAAACACGTACTCCGATGACGCGGACTCGAGAACAAGGAGATGCTCCGCGGCCGTCATTGCATTAAATTGCGTCTCCATTTTCGCGCCATTGGCGTCAAACAGGGCGACCCTCATAGGCAAGACCATGGGCGACTTTTCATTTTGACCAGGTGTTGGCGCCGTCGTTTGAGAGAGGCTCAATCGATACGTCCGCGTGTCTGGATCGTAGTTGCCCGTAGCTTTTACCTGTGGCGTCCCCGCCTGCGCATACCATCGGGAAAATTCAGCTAGGTTGCGTGTTGTGGACGGCTGAAAGCTGTCGAGGAACTGCTCGATTGTAGCGGCTTGCCCATCGAGTTGGTCGAAGTAGCGATTCAGGCCTGCAAAGAACGCCTCGTTTCCAATCAGCGTCCGCAGCATACGGATGAGTTCTGAACCCTTTTCATAGACGGTCGCTGTGTAGAGGTTGTCGATGCGTGCATAGGAATCCGGCCTGACCGGATGAGCCAGCGGACCGGCATCCTCAGGAAACTGGCGCGTTCGAAGCCTGATGACATCCTTGATCCGAGATACAGCGGGCGACCGCATGGCCTTTGAGAATTCCTGGTCGCGATAAACGGTCAGGCCTTCCTTCAGGCACAGTTGAAACCAGTCGCGACAGGTAATGCGGTTTCCCGTCCAGTTATGGAAATATTCGTGCGCCACAATGCTTTCGATCGCTTCGAAATCAGCATCGGTTGCGGTTTCGCCGTCGGCCAGCACATAAGCCGCGTTGAAGATGTTTAGACCCTTGTTCTCCATTGCGCCGAAGTTGAAGTCGCGGACCGCAACGATCTGAAACACGTCGAGATCATATTCGCGTCCGAAAACGTCCTCGTCCCAGGCCATGGCTTTTTTCAAAGACTGCATGGCGTAGGCTGCGCGCGGGGCGTCGCCTTTTTCAACGTTGATGGTCAAGTGAACCCGGCGGCCGGACATGGTCGTGAAATGGTCGTCGAGGACATCGAATTCACCGCCAACCAGAGCGAACAGATATGATGGCTTGGGGTGGGGGTCGTTCCATTCTGCAAAATGGCGTCCGCCAGGAAGATCGCCTGCGTCGCCGGGGTTACCGTTTGACAGCAGGCGCGGATATTTCTCCTTGTCCGCCTCGATGCGCACAAAGAATGGGGCAAGCACGTCAGGGCGATCCGGATAGTAAGTGATGCGGCGGAACCCTTCCGCTTCGCATTGGGTGCAAAAGCGGTCGGTTGAAATATATAGCCCGGAAAGTTCTGTGTTGTCCTTGGGGCAGATTTCCGTCTCGATCTCCAGATCGAATGCGTCGCCGGGATTCGGGATCGTGAGGCCATCTCCGTCGACCACGAATTCGTCGCCGGACAATGGCCTGCCGTTCAGTTCGATCCGCTTGAGCGTAATCTTCTCGCCGTCCAACCGAAGCGGATCTGATGAATCCGAAGTGCGCGTCATGGTCAGTCGCGATACGACCGTTGTCGCGCTAGGGTAGAGGTTGAACAGCAACCGAACCCGTTCCACCCGAAAGGGAAAGGGCTGGTAGTCCTTCAGGTGTACTTTGGGCGGCGTTTCTGTACGCATGGATATCGATCCAGACCCTGGCGCCAAATGGCAAGAGCAATGCCTACAGAATTTGGCGTCGAGATAAAGCTGCTTCGTCCCAATTCACTCGGAAATGAAGGTGCTATTCGGCAGCTTTCAGGGGGGCTGGTTCATTTGGCGTATCGTAGATACGGCGCAGCAGCACGGTGGATTTCTTCGCCAAAGCGAGGAGTTCGGCTGGCATGTCTTCTGAATGGTTAAGACCGAACTGCGCAAGCGACTTGGCGACGCGCATGAGATGGGGCGCCATTTCGATAATTCGCGCCTGAAATTCGATTTTCAACGGATCGCGATCGTATTCGGCGCTTGGTACGCGCCAACCGCCCCAGTTCTTTTCGTCCGTGGTGACGACGGGGAACGAACCGGGGTGGGGGTGGTTCGAAACCTCTTCGCCGTCCTTCCAGCGGTTCTTGGCGCGCAGAATTCGCCAATTGTCCAAATCCGCGATGTCATCGACGGGCGCCGAGGACTTGTCGGCGGTCAGTTCGCTGGCGGCGAACTCCCGTCCGAGGCCGACATCGTAATGGACCTTCAGCGGTTCATCGAGGCCCTTAACCCACTGCGGCAATACGCGTTCGACGATCGCCCATGTGCCGACGGGCTTCACGAACACCTTCTGGTTCTTGTGGAACGCCGCTTTGGCCATAGCAAACTCCAGCTACGGCGAGACTACACAACAGCGGTTAGTTTCGGGTGAACGGAATTGGTTAACGGCATTCGCGAACGAAGTTCTTAAATCTTGTTCGCTATGACGTTCGTCGATGACGTTCGCGACCATCCTTCGTCAACGAGTTTCGTCAACGGCGTCCATTGCGCCGTGGCTGGCCGGGTTTGCGATTGCGGCGGCGATCCTGCTGGCGGGCTATGGCGGCGCGGCGATGCGCCAGGACTTTACCGAGCCCGACAACGCCATGCGGCTGGTCGAGGTGCGCGACTTCATCGACGGGCAGGGCTGGTTCGACCTCACCGAGAAGCGGCTCAACCCGCCCGACGGCACGCCGATGCACTGGGCGCGCTGGATCGACGCCGCCATCGCCGCGCCCATCGAACTCCTCAAGCCCTTCAGCGGACAGCACACCGCCGAGGTCGCGGCCGGCTTCATCTGGCCGTTCGCACTGCTGGCGCTGTTCATGTGGCTCATCGTCCGCATCTCCGCTGACATTGGCGCGCGCGATGGCCTGCGCACCGAAACGTCGTGGGCGGCGGCGCTCGTGGCGGCCCTGGCGCTTCCGGCGCTGGACAAGTTCGCGCCCGGCGCCTTCGACCACCACAATGTCGAACTGGTCTGCGCGCTGGGCGGCCTGCTCGGTCTGATATCCATGGCCCGGACGCCGCACATGGGCGCGCTTGCCGGACTGGCGCTCGGCCTGATGCTGGCGACGGCAGCGGAGGCCGCGCCCATCGTCGCCGCCGCAACGCTGGCGGCGGGTCTTCTCTGGCTTGTGCGGCCCGATGTCTATGCGCGGGGCCTCGCCTGGTTCGGTGGCGGATTGGCGCTGTCGTCCTCGGTCATGTTCGTCGCGCTGGTTCCCCGATCGCACTGGCGCCAGCCGGTGTGCGACGCCATGTCGACGCCCTTCCTCGGTTTTGGGCTCGCGGCAGGGGCCGTCGCCCTCCTGCTGGCGATCGGGCTTCCGGCCGTGGCGCGCGCGACGCTTCTTCGCCGCCTGGTTTCGGCGGGCGTCGCCGGCGCTGTGGCGCTCGGCGCGCTTTATGCGCTCTTTCCCGAATGCGCGCGCGGCGGATACGCGGCGCTGGGCCCCGACATGACCTCGCTCTGGCTGGTGCAGATTTCCGAAGCCCGCTCGCTGGCGACGCTGGCGGCGGACAATCCCGGCATGGCGATGGGCGTCGCCGGTTCGGCCTTTGCGGGGCTCGCCGCCGCTGTCGTCTATCTATGGCGCAGGCCACCAGCGGAAGGCTGGGCGCCGGGCTGGATCGCCGCCGGATTCCTGGTCGCGGCGTTGGGCCTCACGATCTGGGAAATCCGGGGGGCCTATTTCGCAACCGCCTTCGCGATTCCGTTCGGCGGCTGGGCGGCCGCGCGGGCGCGCTCGGCCTGGCAGGCCAGTCCGTCCCCAAAAGGTCTGGCGATCTTCGCCCTTGTCGCCGCCGGTTCGGCTGCGGCGGTCTGGGCTAGCCTTGGCCAGCAGGTTCAGGCGCACGCAACGCCGTCATCGACGCTGACCGGCTACAAGGCGCGCGAGGCGTCTTCGCGCGATTGCATGAAGCCCGAGGCGTTCGCGCCGCTCCAGTCGATGGAGCACGCCACCTTCCTCAACAACTTCATGCTCGGACCCGGCGTGCTGCAGTGGACGGGATTGTCCGTCATCGCCGGGCCCTATCACCGCGACGCGACGGGCACGATGACGATGATCAACGCGCTGCGCTCGGACACCGAGGCGGCGCGGCCGATCATCCAGCGCGCCCTGGCGGGCTATGTGCTGGTCTGCCCGGCCTTGCCGGAGATGGCGTTCTACGCCCGGCATCCGGCCAACGGCGCGGCGCCCCAAGACACCCTGGCCGCGCGCCTCAACGCCAATGCGCCGCCGGACTGGCTGACGCGCGTGCCCCTGGAAGGCACGCCGCTGCGGCTTTACCGGATCCAGCGGTAGGGGGCGGTCTATTGGATCCGCGACCGCATACTTCCTCCCCCTAAAGGGGGATAGTGATCTCCGGGACTAATTCGCAGCTTCTCCGGCCCGACCAGGGGAATGCGGCGAACTCCGCTGCCGCGTTGTTTGTCGCTTCGATTGACGGGACCGGGATTGAGATTGGCCGCTCAAAGAGTCGAGGCTTGGCGCCCGGATTTGGCTCAAAATTGACTTTAGGGTTCCGTTGCATAGTGACTTGCGGATGCAATTTAGTGGACCAAAGGCCCGGCTCGCGCGGCAAATCCTCAGGGTGAACCATGCAGGCGAGCATGGCGCGATGGCGATCTATCGCGCGCAGATCGCCCAGCTCGGAGGCGCGCGGCCCGAGTTGACCGAATGGCTCAACGAAACACTTGGCCATGAAATGGGCCACAAAGAAGCGTTTCGCGCCGCCATGGTGGAGCGGTCAGTCACCCCCTGCGGCGCGCTGGCTGTTTGGTCCGTTGGCGGTTCTATGTTGGGCCGTTCGATGGCTCTCTTGGGCCCCTACGGTGTGATGATCTGCACAGCGGCTGTGGAGCGCACTGTTCATCGGCACCTACAAGAGCAAGTCGCGTTCCTATCCGGTTACGACGACGCGCTGGCGGACCTGATCCGAGAAATTCAAAAAGAAGAGAATGACCACCTCAATTACGCCGAAGCTCGCCACAATCCAAACAGCCTGATAGCCAGAACACTGTCTCTTCTCGTGGCGGGTGCGACAGTGCTGCTGATCATGGCGTCTACCCAAGGGAGTTCGGTTGGCTTGACGGGCCGAATAAAGGCCCGCCACTGACCGCCATCTGCGCTCCGCTTCGCTGCCGCCAGGATGACTATGCTAGGCGCAGCTCTACCCCCCGCTCATTCCGGCAGCGCCTTACTCCGCAGCTCCGCCCCGAACCGGCGCGGGGTCGGCGGGGGATGGGGCGGCGTCGGCCAGTGCGGATTCGGCTTCGGCGACGCCCTTGTTGGGCGAGGCCTGCTGGGGACCGCGGCCGCGCAGCGTGATCTGCGGGATGAAGAAGATCGTGACGAAGGCGATCGCGATGATGAAGAGGCTGCCGGTGAAGATGTAGCTCATCGCGTCCGAGAAGGCCTCGGCGACGAAGGGCGGGATTTTCATCGGGGCGGCGCCGGCCTGCTGGCTGGCGGCCATGGCGCTCATCTGGCCGATGTCCGGCACCTTCATGCCGGGCGGCATGTGGGGCGCGAGGCTCTGGGTCAGCTTGGCCGTCATCATGGCGCCGAAGATGGCGACGCCGATCAGGCCGCCGGTCTGGCGCAGGAACATGCTGGTGGAGGTCGCGACGCCGATCTGGCGCACCGGCGCTGCGCTTTGCGCCACCAGGTTGAACAGGCTTTGCGACGGCCCGAGACCCGCGCCGACCACGAAGAGACGCCAGGCGACATCCAGCGGAATGCCGAGGATCATCATCGGCGGCTTGTCGCCCGAGGACTGGTGCAGTTGCGACATCAGGAAGAGGCCGACGAACTGCAGGGCGGCGCCCGTCAGGAGGAAGGGCGTGTACTTGCCGGTCTGCGTGACGAGGCGGCCGGAGATGAAGGCGCCGAGGATGAGGCCCGCCATCATCGGGATCATGGTGAAGCCGCTGTTGGTCGCCTTCACGCCAAGGCCGATCTGCAGGTAGAGCGGCAGGAAGATGATCGTCCCCATGAACGCCATCGAGATGACGAAGGAGGCGAGCATCGAGGTTGAGAAGGCGCGGATCTTGAAGAGGCCAAGCGGCAGGATCGGCTCCGGCGCGTTGCGTTCGACGTAGATGAACACGAGACCCGTGACCAGGGTGAAGGCCAGAAGGCCGAGCACGTTGGGCTTCGTCCAGCCGTCGGTCGGACCGAAGGTGAGCGCCAGCATCAGCGAGCCGATGGCCAGCACGATCAGCACCGCGCCGAGATAATCGATCTTGCCGCCCGTGCGGACGCCGAGATCGGGCATCTTCACGCTGATCATGAAGAGGGCGAGCACAGACGTCGGCAGGTTAACGTAGAACACCCAGCGCCAGCCATCGATATGGACGCCGAGAATGTCGGTCGTGCCGTGGTCGGTGAAGAAGCCGCCGACGATGGGGCCGATGACGCTGGCGAGGCCGAAGACGGCGCCGAAGAGGCCGGCGTACTTGCCGCGCTCGCGCGGCGGGAAGAGGTCGGCGATGGTGGCGAAGGCGGTGGTGAACAGCGCGCCGCCGCCGATGCCCTGAATGCCGCGGAAGACGATGAGCTGCATCATGCCGTTGCCGATGATGGGCAGGTCGCCGAATTCGCCGGACAGACCGCAGAGCCATGAGCCGCCGACAAAGATGCAGATGCCGGCGATCAGGATGTGCTTGCGGCCGTACATGTCGCCGAGCTTGCCCCAGATGGGCACCATCACGGTGGACGAGAGCAGGTAGGTGGTCGTGACCCACGCATAGACATCCAGCCCCTTGAGGTCGCGAACGATGCGCGGCATCGCGGTCGACACGATGGTCTGGTCGAGCGCGCTCAGCAGGAAGACGATCATCAAGGCGATGAAAGTCAGGCGTTTTTCCTGCGGCGTCGGCTCAGGCCGGTGGTCGTGATGATCGGCGGTGGCGTCCATGACAAGGCCCCGTCAGAGTGTGGATACTGTCCAGTTTCCGTTCCTCTACACGGAGCCGTACACCGGCGCCAGTGCTTTGTAACGACCCTTACAGATCGAACGGCCTCCAGCCGGCCCCCGGCCGGATGGTCCGAGTTTGATCCGTCCCCAACCCACACTATAGGGTTCCCGCCAGATTCGGGAGGCGCGGTCGATGGCCAATCTGATCGCACGGGTCAAAAACCTGCTGCTTTCGCCGAACACGGAATGGGACGTGATCGACCAGGAGGTGATCGCGCCCCGAAAGCTGCTGGTTGGCTATGTCGTTCCGCTGGCGGCGTTGCCGGCGCTGGCGACCGTGTTCGGCCTGTCCGTCCTTGGGGTGAAGGTCGCGGGCGAGACCGTGCGGGCGCCGTGGATGTGGATGCTCGCCTCGGCCGCGCTGTTCTTCGTCATGTCGGTGGTGGGCGTGCTGCTGTTCGCGGTGCTGCTGAATGCGCTGGCGGGGGCGTTCGGGGCGAAGCGGAACTATCCGCAGGCGCTGAAGGTGTCGGCCTATTCGATCACGGCGGCGATGGTGGCGGGGATCGCAACGGCGGTGCCGGCGCTGGGCATCATTGCGCTGATCGGCGCGGCCTACAGCCTCTATCTCCTGTTCATCGGCGCGCCCAAGCTGATGAAGCCGGCGCCCGAGAGCGCCACCAACTATTCCATCATCGCGACGGCGGCGGCGCTGGGGCTGGGGCTGGTGGTCGGGCTGGCGGCGATGACGACGATCGGGCCGTCGGCGCATGTGCTGTTCCCGCAGTTGTCGAGCCTGCCGGGGATGACGCCGCAGGGACCTGCGGCTCCGGTTGCGCCGGTGGCCTTGGCGGACGGTGAGGCGGCGCCGCCAGCGCCGCCGCCGACTTCGCCGTCCGGACTGGTGACCACGGATGCGCTGCGCGGCGTGGTTCCGGACAGGCTGCTGGGGTTCCGCCGCGTGTCGATCGGCGTCGAGCTCAGCGGGGGCACGGGCGCCCGGTCGGTGCAGGTGGATGCGGAGTACCGCAAGGGCCGGCGCCGGATCGAGGTGTGGATCACCCATTCGCCGACCATCGCCGCCGTCATCGGCTTCGGCGGTCTGGCGACGTCGGAGTACGACCGCGAAACCGCCGACGGATATTCGCGGCGCCGGCGGGAGGGCGATGATATTGTCGTCGAGGAGTGGAACAAGGCGTCCAGGTCCGGCAGCTACGCGCGGCTGATCGACGACATGTTCTACGTCAAGGCCGCCGGCGGCGACGTTTCGCCCGAGCAGCTGAGCGAGGCGGTCGCCTATTTCGACGCGCAGAAGCTGGCGCAACTGGAGCGCGCCCCTTAGGGTTGTTCATGGCAGCAATCGTCCGTCCCGCCCGCAGCAGCGACCTGCCTCGCCTTGAGGCGATGATCGAACATGTCGACCCCGGCATGTTGACCATGCCTTCGACGCGCGCGGCGATGAAGGAACGCATCGAGCGGTCGGTGACGGCCTTCGCGCGGCCGTCGGCGCCGCCGCAGAACGAGTGCTACTTCCTGGTGCTGGAGGAAGGCGAGGACCTTCTGGGCACCGCCAGCATCTTCACCAACCTGGGCGCCGAGCGGCCGTTCTATTCCTACCGTATCTCGCGCGACTCGAAGGTGTCGCCCGAGCACAATGTGAAGGTGGAGCTGGACCTCCTTCAACTGGTGAACGACCACCATGGCGACACCGAACTCGGCACGCTGTTCCTTGAGCCGCGCGCGCGGGGCGGCGGACGCGGCAAGCTGCTTTCCTTCGCGCGCCTGATGCTGATCGCGGCGGACCCCGTGCGGTTCGGTCCCAAGGTGATGGCGGAGATCCGCGGCTGGACCGACCCGGAGGGGCGCTCGCCGTTCTGGGAGGCGGTGGGCGCGAAATTCTTCCGGATGGACTATCGCCGCGCCGACACGCTGAGCGCGCGCGAGAACCGCTTCATCGCCGACCTGATGCCGCGTTATCCTATCTATGCGGACCTGCTGCCGGAGGAGGCGCGCCGCGTGATCGCCAGGCCGCATCCAGGCGCCGAGCCGGCGCTGGCGCTGCTGAAGTCGCAGGGCTTTCATTATAACAACGTCGTGGACATCTTCGACGCAGGGCCTTGCGTCGAGGTCTTCACGGACCAGATCGACGTCGTGCGGTCCGCGAAACGCATCTCGGCGGCCGAGTTCGCGGCGGGCGGCGCGCTGACGGGCGGGCTGGTTGCGGCAGCAGACCTTGACCGGTTCGTCGTGACGCAGGCAGCGCCCGGCGAGGCCCGCGCCGACATCCTCGGCCGGCTTGGCGCCAGCGGCGCGGACCCGGTGCTCGACTATCCGATGACGGATGGCCGGGCGAAGGACGGCCAGAAGAAGGACAGGAAGCAGTGACTGCGGCGAGCCTGACCGGCGACAGCTTCATTGGCGGACAATGGCGACGCGGCGCGGGCCGCGCCTTCGTCTCGCTCGCGCCGGCTGACGGCGCCCCGATCTGGCGTGGTACGGAAGCCAGCGATGCGGACGTCGACGATGCAATTGCGGCCGCGCGCGGCGCGTTTGACGGCTGGCGGCGAACGCCGCTCGAAGACCGGATCGCGCTGGTCCGAAAGTTCGCGGGGCTGGTCGAAGCGAACAAGGCGGAGATGGCCGCCCTCATTTCCCGCGAGACAGGCAAGCCCGTATGGGATGCCGCGACCGAGGCTGCCGCCATGGTCGGCAAGGCGGGACTTTCGGTGAAGGCCTATGAGGAACGCACGCCGACGCGCGAGGCGCCGGCCGGGGCATTCACTGCCCGCATCAGCCATCATCCACACGGCGTGATGGCTGTGCTGGGGCCATTCAACTTTCCAGGGCACCTTCCGAACGGCCACATCATGCCGGCGCTGATCGCCGGCAACACGGTGGTGTTCAAGCCGTCCGAGCAGACGCCCGCGGTTGCTGAATTCACCGTGAGGCTCTGGGAAGAGGCGGGCATCCCCGCCGGCGTCGTTAATCTGGTGCAGGGCGCGAAAAGCCCGGCCCAGCATCTCGTTTCCAGCGACAGGGTGGATGGCGTGCTGTTCACCGGCGGGGTGCCGGCTGGCCGCGCCATTCATGCGGCGCTGGGCGGCAAGCCGGAAAAGATCGTTGCGCTCGAACTCGGCGGCAACAATCCGCTGGTGGTCTGGGATGCGGCGGACGTCGCTTCGGCGGCGCGGATCATCGTGAAGTCCGCCTACATCACGGCTGGCCAGCGATGCACGTGCGCACGCCGTCTGATCATTCCGGATGGCGCCAGGGGTGAGGCGCTGCTGGCCGCGCTGTCGGCGCTGATCGACCGGTTGGTCGTCGGACTGCCGGACGCCGAGCCGCAGCCTTTCATCGGACCGGTGATCTCCGACAAGGCCGCCGCCGCCGTGCTGGCGGCGCAGCAGAGCTGGCTCAAGGTGGGCGCAACCGCGATCCGTGAAGCGCGCAGGCTTGATCTTGGCGCCGCCTATGTCTCTCCGGGTCTTGTGGATGTAACCGACATGCCGGGCCGCAAGGACGAGGAAGTCTTTGGGCCGATCCTGCAGGTGATCCGCGTCGCGGACTTCGACGCCGCGCTTGAAGAGGCGAACGCCACGCGGTTCGGCCTTGCGGCGGGACTCATTTCGGACGACCCGGCGCTGTTCTCCCGGTTCGCCAATGAGGTTCGCGCCGGCGTGCTGAACTGGAACCGGCAGACGACCGGCGCCTCAGGCTCGGCGCCGTTCGGCGGCGTCGGCCAGTCCGGCAACCACAGGGCGGCGGGATTTTACGCCGCGGACTATTCCGCCTGGCCGATGGCGAGCCTGATTGCTCCCGGTCCGGTGAAGGACGAAGAACCCATAACAGGATTGCGCCCATGACATCCGTCGAGGTCAATTTTGACGGCCTTGTCGGACCCACTCACAATTATGGCGGACTGGCCCACGGCAATCTTGCTGCGGCCGACAATGCCGGCGATGTGTCCAACCCGCGCGAGGCGGCCCTGCAGGGGCTGGCCAAGATGCGGCGGCTGGTCGAGATGGGCCTGACGCAGGGCGTGTTGCCGCCGCACGACCGGCCGCATGTCGCCAGCCTGCGCAGGATGGGCTTTACGGGAACGGATGCGGAGATCGTCCGCACTGCCGGAATGGCATCGCCCATATTGCTGTCCAATGTCTCGTCCGCGTCGGCCATGTGGACGGCCAACGCCGCAACCGTATCGCCCTCGGTCGACGCCGAGGACGGACGCATCCACCTGACGCCCGCCAACCTGGCTTTCCAGTTTCACCGGTCGATCGAGACTGAGACGACGTCGCGAATCCTGCAGGCGATCTTTGCAGACGAGGCGCATTTTGCCGTTCACGAAGCTGTTCCATTTGCGGTGTTCGGGGATGAGGGCGCCGCGAACCATTGCCGCCTCGCGCCAAGCCACAGCGAGCGTGGCGTCGAACTGTTCGTCTATGGCCGGTCGGCGTTCGAGAAAAACGGTATCGGCAAGTTCGGGTCGCGGCAGGCGATGGAGGCGAGCCACGTCGTGGCGACCAACCACCGGTTGCCGCGCGGCGGCGCGGTGCTGGCCCAGCAATCGAAGACGGCCATCGACGCGGGCGTTTTCCACAATGACGTCATCTCGGTCTCCAACGAAACCGTCTACCTGCTTCACGAGCAGGCGTTCGAGCGCCAGGACGTGGTGCTCAACGCCTTGCGCAAGGCGTGCGCCGCTCTGGGTTTCGAGCCCAACTTCCTGATCGCGACACAGGACGAACTGACGCTTGAGGAAGCGGTCGGTTCGTATCTGTTCAATTCGCAGATCGTGACCCGGCCCTCAGGCGGCATGGCGCTGATCCTGCCGGTTGAGGTCGAGGAAACGCCGCGCGCCAAGGCCTATGTCGATCGCGTGCTGGCCTCCAACGGACCGATCCGCGAAGCGCACTATCTCGACCTGCGGCAGTCGATGCGGAATGGAGGCGGGCCGGCCTGCCTTCGGCTGCGCGTGGTGATGACCGAGGTCGAGCGCGCGGCGATGGGCGCGGGCGTTATGGTGGACGCGGCGAAGATCTCGGCGCTGGAGGCGATTGTCCGGACGCATTATCGCGACCGGCTGCTGATCTCCGAGCTTGCCGATCCCGCCTTGCTTGACGAAAGCCGGACGGCGCTGGACGAGATTTCGCAGACGCTGGGGCTGGGGGCGATCTATGATTTCCAGCACGCCTGAGATTGCCACGCAGCGGCTTGTGTTGCGCGCGCACCGGGCGAGCGATCTCGACGCCTGCGCCGCGATCTGGGGCGATCCGGAGGTCACGCGCTTCATCGGCGGCAAGCCCTCGACGCGGGAGGAGGCCTGGAGCCGCATCTTGCGGTGCGCCGGTCTGTGGCGGCTGCTCGGCTACGGCTTCTGGGCCGTCGAGGAACGCGAGAGCGGTCGCCTTCTGGGCGATGTCGGCGTGATGGAGGCGAAGCGGGACATCGATCCGCCGTTCGAGGGCGAGCCGGAAGCGGGCTGGGCCTTCACGCCCGCCGTGCACGGACGCGGCTACGCGCTTGAGGCCGTGACCGCGATGATGGGTTGGGCGGACGCCAACCTCACAGCGCCAAAGCTGGTCTGCATCATCCATCCGGACAATGCCCCCTCGATCCGGCTGGCCGGAAAGGCGGGGTTTCGCGAACGCATCCGCACGACCTATCATGGCGAGCCGACGATTCAGTTCGACCGGCCCAGGAAACGCTGAACGGGTGAGAACGACATGACGGACGGGGTTGTCCTCGCGCTGGACCAGGGCACGACCTCGAGCCGGACCATGGCGATCGGGCTCGACGGCGCCGTTCTCGCTTCGGCGCAGGAGGAGTTCCCGCAGATCTTTCCGCAGTCCGGCTGGGTCGAGCACCATGCGGAGGCCATCTGGCGGACGCAGCGGCGAACGGCGGAGCAGGCGCTGTCGCGGCTCGGCGGGAATCCGGTGGCGGCGATCGGCATCACCAACCAGCGTGAGACGGTTGTGGTGTGGGACCGCAAGACCGGCGCGCCGATCCACAACGCCATCGTGTGGCAGGACCGGCGCACGGCGGGGAAGACGCAAGCGCTGGCCGCGGCCGGGCACGAGGCGATGGTGTCGGAGCGGACGGGGCTCGTGCTTGATCCCTACTTCTCGGCCTCGAAGATCGCGTGGATTCTCGACAAGGTCCCCGGCGCGCGCGAGCGGGCGAAGCGCGGCGAACTCGCGGCCTCTACGATGGACGGATTCCTGGTCTGGCGGCTGACCGGCGGGCGGACGTTCGCGATCGACGCCACCAACGCGTCGCGGACGTCGCTCTACGACATTCGCAAGGGTCAGTGGGACGCGGAGCTGTGCGAGCTGTTTGGCGTGCCGCAGGCGGTGTTGCCCGAGGTGCGGGATTCGGCGGGCGATTATGGCGTCACGGATCTGTTCGGCGCCGGCATTCCAATCCGCGGCGTGGCGGGCGACCAGCAGGCGGCGCTGGTGGGGCAGGCGTGCTTCGCCGCCGGCGAGGTGAAGTCGACCTATGGCACGGGCGCCTTTCTGGTGCTGAACACCGGCGCGGATCTCATGCGCTCGAAGTCGCGGTTGCTCAGCACCATCGCGTACTCGATCGGCGGGCGGCGTACCTATGCGCTGGAAGGGTCCATCCTGTCGGCGGGATCGACCATCCAGTGGCTGCGCGACGAGCTGAAGATCATACGCGACGGCGCCCACGCCGGAGAGCTGGCGGCGTCGGTCGCGGACACGGCGGGCGTGCATCTGGTGCCGGCGTTTGTCGGCCTCGGCGCGCCGCACTGGGACGCGCGCGCGCGCGGAGCGATCCTTGGCCTTCAGCGCGGAACGACCATAGCACATATCGCGCGCGCAGCGCTGGAGGCGGCGGCGTTCCAGACCGCCGAATTGCTGGAGGCGATGGCGAAGGACGGCGTCGCGCCCTCGCGGTTGCGGGTCGATGGCGGCATGGCGCGCAATGACTGGTTCCTCCAGTTCGCTGCCGACACGCTGGGCGTCGAGGTGCTGCGACCGGTCAATACCGAGACGACCGCGCTGGGGGCCGCGATCCTCGCTGCGGTGGGTGCGGGAGAGTTCGGATCGCTCGATGAAGCCGCGTCGATCTGGAAACTCGATCGCAAGTTCGATCCAGCTGTTTCCGATACAGAGCGGGCGGCGCGGCTCGATGCCTGGAAGGATGCGGTGGCGCGGGTGAGGACGCGGAGCTGACGCCTGCCGCCTCCGCGTGCTAGAAGACAAGTGAAGTGAAAGAGGCGCGTTTGAGCACTCCAGCGAATAGCATTGAAATGGTCGAGGTCGCCGCCCGGGACGGGCTGCAGAACGAGCCGGGATTCTTTCCGACAGCCGACAAGCTGGAGCTGATCGAGCGCGCCATCGCCGCCGGGTCGAAGCGGATCGAGGTGGCGAGCTTCGTTCATCCCGGCAAGGTGCCGCAGATGGCCGACGCCGAGGCCGTGTGCGCGGGCTTGCCGAAGCGCGCTGCAAAGGACGTCACCTATATCGGCCTGGTGCTGAACAAGCGCGGCGCCTTGCGGGCGCTGGAAACGCAGGTGCACGAACTGGGCGCGGTGGTGTCGGCCAGCGACGGGTTCGGCACGCGCAACCAGGGACGCACCGCCGAAGAAACCGCGCAGGACGCCATCGAGATCATCCAGCTGGCGAAGGCGCATGGCCGGTCGGCGCAGGCGGTGATCTCGGTTTCGTTCGGCTGTCCGTTCGATGGCGAGATCGCTCCATCGCGGGTCGCCGAACTGGCCCGCCGGGTGGCGGAGGCGGGGCCGCGCGAGATCGGGCTGGGCGACACGATCGGCGTCGCAGTCCCCTCGCAGGTGAAGACCGTGATGGCGGCGGTGAGGGCCGCCGCGCCGGGCATTCCGATCCGCCTGCATTTCCACGACACGCGCAACACCGCGGTCGCCAATGCGTGGGCCGGCGTCGAGGCGGGCGCTACGACGCTGGATGCATCCATCGCAGGCGTTGGCGGTTGCCCCTTCGCGCCAAACGCCACAGGCAACGTCGCCACCGAGGACGTTCAATACATGCTGCAGCGTTCGGGCGTCGCAACGGGCCTCAAACTGGACGGCCTGATCGACACGGCGAAGTGGCTGAGCGGCAAGATGGGGCGAACGCTTCCCGGTCTTGTCAGCCGCGCGGGCGGCTTCCCGAAATGAGCGGGCCGCTTTCGGGCCTGCGCGTCATCGAGATGGGCTCGCTGATCGCGGGGCCGTTCTGCGGGCAGCTGATGGGCGACATGGGCGCCGAAGTGATCAAGCTGGAATCGCCGGGCGAGGGCGATCCCATGCGGTTGTGGGGGCAGGGCGAGAAGCCCTCCTGGTGGCGCGTGATTGCGCGAAACAAGATGTCGGTGTCGCTGAACTTGCGCGAGCCGCGCGGACAGGAGATCGCACGGGCCCTGATCGCGAAATCTGACATCCTGATCGAGAACTTCCGGCCCGGCACACTGGAAAAGTGGGGCATGTCGCCGGAGACGCTGCACGCCGAAAATCCCGGCCTCATTATCGTGCGCGTCTCGGGCTACGGGCAGACGGGTCCTTACGCGGACCGCGCCGGTTTCGGGAGCGTGGGTGAGGCGATGGGCGGCTGGCGCTATCTTGTCGGCGAGCCGGATCGACCGCCATCGCGGATGGGCATTTCGATCGGGGACACACTGGCGGCGACCTATGGCTGCATGGGCGCGCTTGCAGCGCTTCATCACCGGTCGCAAACCGGCAAGGGGCAGGTGGTCGATAGTGCGCTCTACGAGGCCGTGCTTCAGGTGACGGAATCCCTCGTGGCCGACTATGGGGCCAGCGGCTTCATGCGTGAACGGTCCGGCTCGATCCTGCCGAAAATCGCGCCTTCGAACGCCTATCCGTGTCTTGATGGCGAAATCGTCATCGGCGCCAACCAGGACAAGGTGTTCGCGCGGCTGTGCGACGTCATGGAGCAGCCGGACCTTGCCGAAGACCCGCGCTACAGGACGCATCTGGCTCGCGGCGAACGGCAGGCGGAGCTGGATGCGATTGTTGCGGAGTGGACATCGAAGCGGAAACTGGCGGATGTCGATGCGCTGATGGCCAAGGCGGGCGTGCCCGCCGGGCCGGTCTACCGGCCGGACCAGATTCTCGCCGATCCGCATTTCGCGGCGCGCGAAGCCATCGTGTGGCAAGCGCACGAGAAGCTCGGCCGCATTCCGATGCAGAGCGCGTTTCCAAAACTTTCCGAAACGCCCGGATCGGCCCTGCGCCGGCCCGCGCCAGATGTCGTGGGCCAGCATAACCGGGAGGTTCTCGGAGACCTTCTGGGCTTCAGCGATTCTGACCTCGCGTCGCTCGAAAAAGCCGGTGTCGTCTGACCCTGCACAGTCCCCACTGAACTTTGTCTCGTCATCGACGCTTGCTATGGTGCGCGCGGGCGGCCCGAAATGGAGATCCTGGGACATGTGCGAGAACCACAATCAGATTCTGAAACCGGATGATCGTGCGGGAACGCGCGGACTCCACCGCCGCGACGTCGTGCGCGGGCTCTGGACCGGCGCGCTGGTGGTTGGCGCTGGCGGATTGGGCGCATGCGAATCGACGGCAGCGTTTTTCGCGCCGAGCGATGACGAGCTAATGGCCATGTCGGCGCAGGCCTGGCAGGAAACCAAGGCGCAGACGCCGATCTCCAAGGACCCGAAAGCCAATCGCCGGCTTCAGACGGTGGGGCCGAAGATTGCCGCCGCCGCGGGCCGTCCGGGCGATGCCTGGGAATTCGTCGTGTTCGATTCCGACGAACTGAACGCGTGGGTGCTGCCGGGCGGCAAGGTGGGCTTCTACAAGGGACTGATGGATTTCTGCGATACCGACGACATGGTCGCCTGCGTGCTTGGCCACGAGGTCGGCCACGTGACGGCGCGCCACGCGGCGCTCCGCGCCGGCCAGCAGACGGCGACGAGTCTTGCGTTGCAAACCGGCGGCGCAGTGCTCGGTTCGACCGTCAATCTCAGCTCTGCCCAGCTCAACACGGCTATGGCCGTGGCGGGGGCGGGGGCGCAGGTGGGGATCTTGCTGCCGTTCAGTCGCGAGAACGAAAGCGAGGCGGACCGGCTTGGCGTCGATTACGCTCACGCGGCGGGATACGACGCCCGGCAGGCGGTTAAACTCTGGCAGAAGATGCAGGCCCGGCAGACCGGCGCGCCGACAGAGTGGCTTTCAACGCACCCCAGCTCCGAAACCCGGATCAAAGATTTGAGAGCGTACATCAACTCCAAGGGCTGGTACCCGCCGATCTAGGGGGCGTTGGTAGGTTGCCGTAGGGGCCATGGCCGCTCGACAAGAGCCCGCATTTCCATGAAACTTTGCCAAAACAACCTCGCTTGGCGAGTGGAACAGAGGGCGGAGTCATGGTGTCCAGGGGCGTGGTGTCGGCGTTGATCGGCGCGGTGGTTTTGGCGGCGCCTCCGCTGGCGGGGGCGCAGACGGCGCCGGCGGTCCGGGCGGATGTGTCTCCGGGCTATAAGCCGCCGAAGACCGGGTGGGGCGTTCCCGATCTTCAGGGCGTCTGGAACAATGCGTCGCTGACGACAATGCAGCGGCCGGCCGCTGCAACAAAGCTTGTGGTGACGCCGGACGAGGCGGCTGCGCTGGCGAACAAGAACGTCTACTCGGTGGTGGCGAGGCAGGAGAGCGGGCGCTCGAAGGTGGACGCGAAATCCTCGGAGGAATTGCTCGCGGACCAGAATCCGTCGCGCGCCTACAACCGCTACTGGATGGACCCGGGCACAAGCTATGCGTTGGTGCGGGGCGAGTATCACACGTCGTGGATCACCAGCCCGTCCAATGGAAAGATTCCGTACAGCGATGGCGGGCGGCAGGCCAACATGCGCTCGTCGAGCTTCGACGGACCGGAGGCGCGTCCGCTGTCCGAGCGCTGCATCATGAGTTTCACCGGCAGCTTCGGTCCGGTGCTGAACAACGGCATGTACAACAACAACTACCAGATCGTGCAGTCGCCCGGATCGGTGATGATCCTGGCCGAGATGATCCACGATGCGCGCATCATTCCGATTGTTAAGGATGCGGCGTCGGTGAAGCACGGTCCCAGCGTCATTCCCAAATGGGGCGGCGACAGCGTCGGCTGGTATGAGGGCGACACGCTGGTGGTCGAAACCGTCAACTCCAATCCCCGGCAGCGGTCGTTCATTTCGGCTGCGGGCAAGGTGACGGAGCGCTTCACGCGCTGGTCGGACAACCAGATCTTCTACCAGTTCACGGTGGAAGATCCGACGCTCTACACCCAGCCATGGAGCGGCGAGATGGCGCTCAACGCCTCTCACGAACCGCTCTACGAATACGCGTGCCACGAGGGCAACTATGCGTTGACCGGCGTTCTTGCCGGCGCACGCCAGCTCGAGCGCGAAGGCCGTCCGCAACCGGTCGAGAAACCGATCTTCGCGGGCGTCGACACCTCGGATGGAGAATAACCGGAGGCCCGGCTGCGGGTTTCCGGACCGATAACAGGGGACTGGTCTCATGAAGACGAGAATGCTGGCCGTTGCGATGGCGACGTGCGCGGTTGGGGCTTTGGTTGGGGTTGCGGCGCTGGCGCAGACGAACCGCGCGGCTTCGGCGATCACCGAGGTGAAGGTCCCCGAGAAGGTCGATAATTTCCGCCTGGTCGACCACATGTCGATCGCGCACGACCTCTACTACTACAAGAACGCCTCGGCGATCGTGGTGGTCTCGCAGGTCAACGGCTCGCCCTTCATGCGGGATGCGGTTCCCGCCCTTGAGGCGCTGAAG